>JAHZAU010000004.1 GCA_019423755.1 Oscillospiraceae bacterium | reverse complement strand
TGAACTCCGGTTCTTCCATCTCCGCCAGCCGCTGGATGTTCTGTATCAGGTTTCTCTGTTTTTCGGCAATTTGTTCCGGTGTCCAGGCAAGAGCGGACTTCCGTTCCTGTTCAGATTTGCATTTCCAGCACAATCCCTCATAGCCCAAGGGGGTCCCACAGCCGGGGCAGGCATATTTGAGCGCCATTGTATCGATCTCCTTTCAGGATATAAAAAAACACCTCACATCAGTCTGTCACTGGACAGACTGACACAAGGTGTGAAAGACCGCAAAAGAGAAACTGTATCCTGTTTCGGGTACAGAAAGCTTCACATGCTCTATTCTTTTTTCTATCGGAACGGTGGTCTGCCACCTATAGATACTACACATCGGAACCTCTCATTGTTGCCACTGTCAAATTCATAAGCCCAGATCATGCGCAGCTGCAGATACGGTATGATTTCATATCTATCCTATTAAAATACACTTGTTTTCAAGGTAAGTATATCATATCAATTTACCAATTGCTATAGAAACATTCTCAAAAATAGGCATAAATGATTTTTTAAGGTGTACGAGCATTTCAACTTTATAAAAAGGAATAGTATTTTTAAAGGAAAGAGGCGATGGAATGGCAGCCGAAGATATTCATGTTGCATTTGGGAAATATCTGAGAGGTATCCGAATTCAGCTTGGAATGAATCAGGATGATGTTGCTGCCACCTGTGGAATTGATCCCACATCCATCAGCCGATTGGAACGCGGTGAAACCAATGCTACGCTTACCACGCTGCAGCGTCTTTCCAAAGGATTGTGTATCCCGCTGCAGGATCTGATGGATCTTAGAGAAGTGTATCCGCTTACGGTTGTGGGTGAGGAGCTTCTGGGTGAAATATAAAGCTCAGCCCGGGAGAGCAGCAGTTTATTCTGAAATTTATCAGGAATTTTGTATCACTTCGGAATGATTCCAATGACTAATTTGGTATAATCCCGTTCTCTTTTGAATCCTCTTTAATTGTAAGCAGCTTGATTTTACTGAAACGCAAACGGCACCTATCTGCTGGTATCCCAAACCAGCGGACAGGTGCTTCTTTTTTGCTACGAATTTTCGGGCATATAAAAACAGCGCCCTTTTTGAAATGCAAAATCAAAAAGGGCGCTGGGATTTTTTCTGAAAACAAAAGGTTCGAATCATGCCAGTGCCTGAAATCGGCCACAGGCGATCTTTTGTTTCATAGCTGAAATTCGGGACACAAAAATCCCGGAAAAGGGTGATCGGATGCGGGTTTATCCGCATCCGACCTAAAGTGTTCCCGCTTGATAGCAGGTGAAGACACTTTTGATTGCTTGGGCGCGGGCGACAATTTTGGACAAAAAAGAGGGCCCGGAGCGCGGATGGCTCCAGGCCCTTGCCTGGTGGCTGGGCTGGCGGGATTCGAACCAGAAACAGCCGCTTGCAGCGCGCCAAAGAGTTTCCCTTTTTGGCGTTTTCATGCGGTTTTGCCCTGGCTTCTTCTCCCCTTCTCAAAGAACTTCTTCAAAAACAGGGTCAAAAACTGGGTCAGGGGGTGGGTCTGTATGAACAAACTGCAAGATACTACAAAAACCACACGATCTTCTTCTGCTTTCATTATTATTGCTCGCAGGAAGTTTTCCAATTATTTATTAGTCCATCTACCCTTGCCTGAGTAATCAATTTATTAGTCTCTATTTGCTCTGATAAGAACAAATAGATTGCCCCACATTTGTACTGAATCTCATTTGGCATCGAGAACAAATCTCCAGACTCCTTTTTAGATTCAATAGTCTGGATAATACGATCCTGTGTCAAGTATTGTTCATACCCTTTCAATATCTCATACTCTGTTCCGTAATAGCCTGCCTCGTATCCCTTTGATGAGCTCACATATCCAGATAGATATTTCAGAATATCGTCCTCGTTGTTAAAAGTATCATCCAAATAGTTTTTGATGTAAGTAGCGTCTATGCTTTCTAACAAAAGACAAATTTTTTTCCACTCTTCAAGTTCAAACAAACTCTGATCACTTAAAAGTTCCTCTATCCTTTGTTTGAATGCCATCTCCAGTTTACAATACCCATCATTATCAAGCAACAGCTTTCTTCCTTTAGAAGCATAAAATGATCTGTTGTAATCCTTTTCAAGAATGTAAAGTACACTAACAGCAGGGCTAAACAAATCATATTTTTTATCGAATATCGTGTTGCAAAACAATTCCAATATATCTTCTTTTGGAATGGATTGTAGCAAAGCAACGACCAAATAGTCTATCTCACATCTTGTCTTCAATGTATCATCATCTTCCGAAGAAAGATTGGTAAGCTGTTTCCAGAATTCCATTAATGAAATGATTATAAGAATTACCCTCGAAGAAGAAATAACTTCAACTCGGGACTTTATTTCATGAAGGAGCTCTGAAAAAGTTCCATTCCTCCACGACTCCAAAAAGAATTTATTCAATCTTTGTTTACCAAATTTGTTTGCAACATTTAATATATCTTCCTTTTTTAGTCCGATATAATTTATATCCAGGTGAAAATATCGATCAAACTTTTCTGGATGACCAATCCTATTATTCCTTCTAAGTTTTTCTTGGTCGTACCGCTCAAATAACTTTGCGACCCTTTCGCCAAAACACGGGAATATACAACATATTGCTTGAAGAATTTGTTCTGCCTTCCCTTTAGAATCTACACTTTCATTGGCATTTATCATTGAAGCAATTAAAGATAAATACTTTTGGTATGCTTCTGTTGACGAAAGATTTTCTAATATATTTGAAAGATCAAATTCTCCCGTTAAACAAGATTTATTATTTTTTATCCATTCATATACATCCGGGTAGAATACCTCTATTGAGGAGATGCCAACCATATCTGCAAAATTCACTTCATTGCACATTGTTGCTAATTTGAATTGCACTGAATTACACAAACGATTCACATCCCTCATGTTGCTGACAAAAGGGTAAACGCATAGATCAAGTACATGTTCCAAATGAAATAGCTCATTGCCTACACGCCTATACATGTAAAGAATATCGTTCAATTTTTCTCTCGTAACTTCCTCCAGTTTTCTCGTATTAATATCTGGAACATTTATTGGGATCTGTACTATTTTTTCAAGATATTTTTCACCGTCTCCTTTCTGTATGCTTTCTAAAGCTTTTAACACAATACTCTTATCAAATGCCAGAAGATAAACTATATTAGGGAAATTGGCCACGGAGGCAATTAATTGGAATACTTGTCGCACTTGCTCGTCGTTCAGTCGGTCAATATCGTCAAGAACAATTAAAATTCTACTGGACTGGTTTTTTAATAAATTTATAATTTGATCTTTCTGCTTTAAAATATCTTCTTTATCCAAATCCTTATTCAACCACCCTCCAAGAAATCCTAATAATCTTTGGATTAAAGCCGCCACTTTACCCATCTCTGGTATCAGCTGAGCCAATTCCAGTGTGGTTGAATATTTTTCAAACGCTTTTCCAATTTCTGTTAACTGCTTGTCCTTTTTACTGCGAAGCTCGTTTGATAATCGCACAAAAAACTGCTCTGTCAACTGGTTTTCATTCCAAAAATTCCATGGTGCAAACCGTATGATTGTGAGCTTATTTTCGTTAACGCCATATAGTTTATTTTGAATTTCTTCAATCATCATATTAATAATAGATGTTTTTCCACTCCCCCATTTTCCGTAAAGACCAATAGTAAATGTCCCTCTCTCCTTTAAATTTAAAATTCCTTCCGCCAATAGACTTGCAAACCCACTTCTACCAAGACTATCTTCTTTTTGAGATACAATTGGTTTATCTGAAAAAAACATTTTCTCCTCCTCAAATTATGACAGCACTAACAACTAACATTTCATTATTTTCGTTCCTTAAGTTACTGCCGGCGGACCTATCTTCCAGTTACTCTATTGTTCTGTAATTCTCAGGAGCCTTCTAATCTTACTTGCTTTTTCATCATTATCTTTTAGGAAATTATTCGAATTATAGAACAAGCTATTGGATAATCCTATCATTTCAGAAGACGCTTTCATTATATCGTTTCGTGTGACATTGCAAAATGTCCGATTCTCAACCACTTCATCAGCAAACGCTCGCAATTCTGATGCCATTTCCCGAAGGGCGTTGGAAGCACATTTGTACCGCTCCTCAACTTTTGGGGACAGGTTATTAAGATCGATGGGGTTTGCATAATAACATGCGTACATAACAAGGGTACTATCAACCCTCCTCCTGATTTTTCTAAATTCTCTGCGTGGTTCAAAGTACACTTCTCGAATCTTATCTGTAGCAAATACCGTTATGACACTTCCAATTGTCGCCAAAACTGTAGATATGACTATTGGCCAATATGAATTTTGTGACTCTAATATTGCTTTTGAAAGGCAATCAAGAGATTCTGTGATTAAAGAGTATTCGTTCACACTTCCACCTCATTTTGTTGTTATATATTCCTAATTATATCATATTTAGTCTTGAGTATTGCAATAATTTGAATTTATTACAATAAAACCTATAATTTTTCATCAATGTATTTGGGGTAATAAGCAAAAAAATATTTTCACCCATTTTTCCTCTACAAAAGTTCGAGATAAAAGCTTTTCATAAGATAGTTTCCGTTCGAAGTATGTATCCCCATTTTTATAAAATATTGACTTTTAGCACGAAATCAGTAAAATGAGGTTATAAATAACAATGTTGGAGGGGCAGTATTTTATGGTAATTTCCAATATTATCAAATACGAAGGTGATAACAGCACTTTCGTATGGAAACATCCGTGTGAGGATTTTAATACAACAACGCAATTAATTGTTCACGAATCACAAGAAGCGATTTTCTTTCTAAATGGTCAGGCGTTGGATTTGTTCGGCCCAGGTAGGCACACTCTGGAAACGCAGAACATTCCGTTTTTGAGCAGGCTGATTAATATTCCAACTGATGGAGAAACTCCATTCCATTGCGAGGTTTATTTCATCAATAAGACCGAACAGATGGCCATTCGCTGGGGAACAGACAGCAAAGTTCAATATGTAGAACCTACATACAAATTTCCTCTATCTATTGGAGCAAGCGGTGAAATGTCGCTCAGCGTGACTGATTCACGAAAGCTTCTGGTGAAATTGATTGGTACGGAACGTGCGTTGGACCGTCAGCAGCTTACAATCTATTTCCGCAGCATTTTAATGACAAAGGTCAAAACGTATATTGCGCAGGCAATGCGAGCCAACGCCATCAATATCTTTGAAATTGATGAAAAACTAGAAACTTTTTCTGCGGACATTCACTCTCGTTTAGAATCGGATTTCCTGGACTATGGCGTACAGTTAAAGCGCTTCTATGTTACCACAATCGTGAAGCCAGATGGAGACCCACAATACGAAAAGTTCAAGGAACTTCACTACCGTCAATATGCGGATATTGCCGAAGCACAACTGCGTCAGAAAATGGATATAATTTACGCACAAACGGAAGCACAAAAAATTGTAATTGATTCTCAAGCCCAAGCAACCAAGCGAATGCAAGAAGGCTATACCTATCAACAAGAGCGTGGATTTGACGTAGCACAAGATGCTGCACGCAACGAAGCTGCTGGACAATTCTCCAACATGGGAATCGGATTGGGTATGATGGCTGGGGTTGGTGGTACTGTTGGAGGAATGGTTGGTAGTGCTGTATCTGATGCTTTCATCGGGATAGGTGCTGTTCAATCTCAATCATCCA
This sequence comes from Oscillospiraceae bacterium, assembly GCA_019423755.1. Lineage (GTDB taxonomy): Bacteria > Bacillota > Clostridia > Oscillospirales > Ruminococcaceae > Negativibacillus. Next base: position 141,386 of record JAHZAU010000004.1, on the reverse strand, counting down.
CAAATAAATTCTGTGACCAGTGTGGTGCAGAACTAACACCAGGAGCAGCGTTTTGTGACGAATGTGGAGCCCCACAACTTCAGTCTGACACTTGTTTGCAATGTGGGTTCAAGTTTATTAAACCTGGAAAATTTTGTCCGAAATGCGGAACGAAAAGGGGGCAATAATAATGAAAAACAACCGCACACAAGGATATATGATCCTTATCCTTGTGTTTATTTTGATTAGTATTATCGCACTTGTTGTTCCAACTTCAAAAACAGGAACAGTTTGGATTGCGTATGCCTTCACCATTGTAGCTTTTGCCGCACAAACTCTAATTTGGAAAGCTGCATTAGGTAAAGAAAAAACATTGAAGAGCGCGTTTCTAGGTTTTCCTGTAATTCATATTGGCATCGTATACCTTATCATTCAGATTGCAGTATTTGCTATCTTTGTGATAGTACCCACACTCCCTATTTGGAGCGTAGTTGCGGTATGCACCGTTATTTTCTGTATTTCTGCTGTATGTATAATCGCCACTAACCCCGCGCGAAACGAGATTGATCGAGTTGAAGCTAGGGTTGAGAAAAAAACTTTCTATATCAAAAAACTTCAATCTGATATTGAATTGCTTGCGGATAACGAACATGATGTTTCTGTAAAAAGCGCCCTTACACAGCTTGCAGAGAAAATACGTTTTTCCGATCCAATGTCCAACGGGGTATTGACAGATTTGGAGAACAAGATTTCAGCCAAAGTAATTGAGTTGAATACCACAACGAACAAAATGGAAATTATCTGTGAAATCAATTTCCTAATAGATGAACGAAACAAACAATGTAAATTATTTAAATAACAAAGAAGAAAAAGGAGTTCGAATTATGAAACAGCTAACCTGCGAAATGTGTGGCAGTAATGATTTGATAAAACAGAATGGTGTTTTTGTATGCCAAACTTGTGGTTGCAAATATTCTGTTGAAGAGGCAAAAAAAATGATGATTGAAGGTACTGTTGATGTTAGAGGTACCGTTCAAATTGACAATACCGCTTTTGTTGAAAAATATCTTGCAAACGCGCGAAGAGCAAAAGAAAAAGAAGATTGGGAAGAAACAGAAAAATATTATAATTTAGTAGAACAGAATGACCCTAATAATATTGAAGCGATATTCTACAGTGCTTATGGTAAAGCAAGGTTAGCTCTTCTTGATAACGATATTTACAAACGACAAGCTGCTTTCAAAGTTCTTAAAAATTGCATTTCCATCATTGACGATCGATACCAAATCGAAAAAAATGAAGAAAACCAAAAAGTAATCGAAAATATGGCGAGTGATTTAAGCACATTGTTTTTGAGCGATTTTGTCTTCACAATATGGAAAAATGGCAATGGAATTGTCACAAAGACCGATAGAAGTGAAACTTACGAATTGTTTGCAAACCTAGTCACTCAGTTCAGAGAATCCATTTTAAATATTTCCAAAATTGACAATCATGTATATTTACATACATCTCTACAACACGTCTATAATTCAATCATGCTCTCGTCTGATGTGTGGACTGCAGGTTTTAAATATCGCGTAAAACTTTGGGCAGAAGAAGCCGAAAATAATATAAAAAAAGCACGTTTAGAGCAGATAAACCGTTATTGGCTGGAGCATCAAAGCGAAAAGAAACAACTTGATGATGAAAAAAATTCTTTGCAAGCCGAAATTTCAAATTTGAAGAAAACCGTAGATACTCTGCCAGAAGTTATTACGATAAATGAAGCAGAAGCTAAAATCGAAGTGCTAATGCACAAACTGAAAACCATTGGCGTTTTGCAATTTATCGAAAAAAAATCTTTACAGAAGCAAATTAATGATTTGACAGAAACCCTTATTTCGGCAAAATCGAAACGAGATGTATTACCTGTTTGGCAAGAATTTTCCAAATTATCAACCCGCATGGAAGAAATAGATGAAGAATTAACAAGAGACCGATAATATCAATAATAGAAAAGAATATCCTTTCGCCTACTCATAATTATCTTTCTCATAATATGATTTAGATATTTTCAATACTTATAGAATAAATACGAGGTATATATCCTTTCACAATACAATTTTATTGAAATCATATGTTATTCCAATCTATTGTTCTTCATACCTCAGCATTATTCTAATGGTTACCTAAGGAATTCTCAAAAACAAAACCCGCCCCCGCCTTCCCTGGAGTCCTATCCTGGGAAGGCGGGGGCGGGTTCGTTTTATGGTCTCATCGGTGGGTTAGCGGCCAAAGTAGGCAGCCACACCGGCAGCAATGGCTTCTGCCACCACGGCCTCATAGCCGGCCGGGGAATCCATGCGCACACTGAGGAAGGGCTGCTCGCCTTCCCGCAGCTCGGGGAAGTCCTCCACGTCCTTGTAGGGGATTCGCTGGGAACCGTTGGTGGGGCCCTGGATGCAGCCGATGCCCTTCAGGGCGCGGTACAGGTGGTCCCGGGCCTTCTGGCTCTCCTCGGTATCACGCCCAGGGGCGCCGGTGCAGTACTCCACATGGTAGGGCATGACGGTGCAGCGGGCATCCAGGCCTTTCTTCAGCTCCAGCATCAGGATGTACTCCGGGTTTGCTTTGGCAATGCGGGCAAAGTCCGGGTACTGGGCGCGGCTCTGGTCCACGTTCTCCCAGGGGATGCCGCCTTCCGGGCGGGCATCCAGGGTGCAGCGGATCTTCTTGGGTTCCAGCTTCGCGGCGATCATCTCCGCTACGGTGCCGCCCTCTGTACTGTTGGCCAGCAGCATGACGCTGCGCTCTTTTTTCGCCATTTTGTTTTCGGTGTAGATGTTCATGATATGTCCTCCTCTATTTTGTTAGATCTTCTGCAGGTCTTCTGCGTGGACTGCGGCGGTGACTACCCTGCCCTGTCCGATGACCACCCGGTCTCCCTTGGGCGGCTCCAGGACGGTATAGCTGCTGCCATACACCCAGCTGGCCAGGCTGCCGCCGTTGTAGGTCTTGGCGCCGGGGCGGACCTTCACCCGGTCGCCCTCTGCAAAGCCGCAGGCAGGCGCGGGCGCCGGCTTGTCCTCTGCTCCATACTGGATGGCCGGGCAGGCAAACCAGTCGGTCCAGCGGGTGGCGCCGGAGCCGGAAAGTGGGGTCTTGACCACCCCGCGGCCGCCGGCGCACTCGATCACCCAGCCGTCCCCGACATACACGCCCACATGGCCTTTCATGTAAACGCAAAGGCCCGGCTCATCGGGGATGGTGCCAATGGGCCCGCGGCGGGTGGCCTGGCCGAACACCATGCCGGTGTTCCAATCCAGGGCGCTGTCATAGATGGGCTTGTCCTGCTTCTCGTCCCACATGCAATACCCCTTGATCAGCCCCACACAGTCGGACACCATCTGCCCCAGGTGCTTCTGGTGGATGACCTTATTGGCGCCGCCGTTGTAGGTAGGGTACTGCTTGGCCTTGTAGTCCAGCAGGCTCTGGGTCAGCGGCTGGCCGAAGGTCCCCCAGACGTACCACCATTTTTCTTTCAGGGCGCGGTTGGCGTGGGCCACCAGCCCTTTTGCTGTTTTAGACATGTTCCTTCTCCTTTCCCTGGTCGGCGGTATCCTGCAGCTGCTGCAGGATCTTACTCAAAAAGCTGGGCAACCGGCCGCCCAGCTTGCCGTAGTTTTCAACCAGCGACAGGCCCTCCCGGCCGATATAGAAAAACACCACCGCGGTGCGGCACCACGGGTCCGGCAGGCCCAGGATGGCGTCCAGCACCACTCCCACCGCCACAAAGGCCAGCACCAGCAGTTTGTTGACGCCGCCCCAGAACATGATCCGGCTGTCCAGGTTGCCGGCCTTAATGGCGCAGAGGATGCCCAGCGCAAAATCCAGCACCATGAAGGCACACAGACCTTTAAGGGGTGCATCCAGCCGCCCATGGCACGGGTGAGCAGGGTCCCCACGGCCGCCACGGCGCCGGAGATCTTCGCACCCATGGGTCCATAGCTCCACAGCAGATCCTGCGCGGTACCATCCCCGGGGATGGCTGCCGTGATGGTCGCTAAAAGGGTTCGTTTCATCTCAACACATCCTTTCTACTCTTCCAGATCAAACAGTGAGGGGGCCTCCTCCGGCGGATAAAGCAGCTCGGTCAGCTTTTCCTGGGTCCCGGACTTGCTGCGGTAGATCTTCCCGTCGTTTCCGCGGACCCGCATCCCGCTGTAAATCCCCATGTTGTACACATAGGGGTAAATCCCCTCGGCATCCGGCCGGGGTCTGGCTCCATACAGGGACTCCGTACCGGTAGAAAACGGCGGGTAAATCTCCTGGGCCGTCAGGGAGGGCTGCTTGCAGTACCCCGCGTTGCCCTGGTACTGAAACAGCTGGCCAAGGGTGTAGGTTTCCCCCTCTTTCCACTCCGGCAGGCCGAAGGCAAACATGCCCGCCTCGGGCGGCGGGGTTTCGCTGGGGTTGGTGTTGATTGCCTGCGCTCCGGTGCGGATCAGGCTATTGACATACTGCACCAAGATATCGGCGTTTTTGGCAATGTTGCTCATCTCGGCAGCACCTCCTGGGTCTTTTCATAGTAGAGCTTGTACTCCTCCAGCTCCGATTGTGACGGGACCTGGTCCCCTTTTCTCTGTTCTTTCAATGCCGTTACCTCTTCCTCGGTGAAGATGCCCAAGGCCTGCGCTTGATCCAGGTGGGCGTCGGTGGCAAGGTATCGGAGATACCGGTCAATGAGTGTCTGCTTGTCCATCTGTTATGCTCCTTTCATAGCGTTCAGCTCCAGGCCGGTGAGCTGCTGCTGGGTGCCAATGGCGTCCAGTTGGGCCTGGGTCACGTCCTGGGCGGTCTGCACCAGCAAGGCGGTCAGGGCCTGGGCGGACGGGGTATAGATGCTGTCCAGCTCCGGGATGTACTGCCCGGGGTGAGGTTCGGTGAAGGTCTGGGTGTCGGGGTCATACTTCCAGCCGGGGAGCAGGGTATCTTGCAGCTCCACCGGAACTGGGACAAACTGCTCCCGCATCTCCTCCGGGTACAGCTGATTGAGAGGGATATCCCGGCTTTCGATGTAGGTCACCACATTGTTTCGGGTAAAAGCGTATTTCATGGGGCCACCTCCTTACTTGTACACGCCTTTTTCGATGATGATACAAGGAGGAGATCCAGCGGAACCTGCACCCGGTCCAGCACTTCCTCCCTGGCCGCCGCCACCTCCATTACCTCCCCCATGAAGAATTGGAGATTTCGGATCAAATCGAGGATACGAAGAACCTGGTTTTCCTGTGGCACCATATCCAGCACCCATACCTCCCGAATAGTTACTCAGGGATTCCGGTACATATGGATAAGGGGCTTCTGGAGAAGGCAATCTAGCTCCGCCACCACCGCCACCTCCATAGGTTGCTCTTGAACCAGCCGTTACAACTCCTCCCCCTTTAGCGCCGTTATTCCCTCCTGGATTTCCAGGAGATGGCATTCTTTCGGGAGAAGTGTATCGAGAACCGCCAAGTCCGCCGGTCCCACCATAAAATCCATTCGAATTGTACTTATTTCCACCAGAGGCAGTCCCACCATTTATGCCGGACGCTCCTGTTGCGCTTAAATAATCGCCAAAACTCGTAATAGAATTATTTATTGTACAAACAATTTGCGACTTGTCCAGCATTAAATCGGAAATGGCAAGGCCACCTGACCCGCCCCCGTTTCCACCATTTCCACCTAATTGGTCAGATTCTGCCACTCCACGATTTCCGTCCGCACACTTTCCGAATACATGAACTCTGTAAAATCCTGCTTCGGGGGGTGTCCAATATGTACTCTCGGTTATGCACTCCAAGAATTCATATCCACTGGGCTCTACGTTGGGTGTCACCGAGGCCCCCGGCGCGGAACTCAAAACATATTGGCCGGCGGCATTCCGGGTGAAAATCGTGATGTGATAAGTGACACCGTGCTGCTGTCCAGAGTGGGTCACAACCAGGTGTTTTTGGGCGGTTTTGGGGTCGATGTCCCCTTCCGCCAGGACGGTGCCGTCGTTCTCATTTTCCGGGGCGCTGCCCTCCTTCTGGATGACCCGGTACCCGGCCAGAAAGCCGTCCAGCTTCTCCTTGCCGCTGGCCATGACCACCGGAAGGTCGGCCTCCACGGTGGTGGTGCCCTTGTCGTCCACAGCGGTCAGGTTGGTGGCCGGGCCGGGGTCCTGGACGGTCAGGGTGGCGTTGCCGTTGGCGCCCTCCACCTTGCTGGTCAGCTGGCCCAGCTGGTTCACCACAAAGCAGCGGTAGTAGTAGCCCTGGGAGGAAAACGGCGGCGTGTCGTAGATGAGCTCATTGGTGCCCTCGTAGACCAGCTCACCGTCGATGCTGGTGGCGGGCATCTCCCCCAGCTTGCGGCGGACCATCACCTTAAAGGCGGACACGTCGGCCGGCAGCTTGTACCGGATCATGAACCGGTAGCCGTCCTCCCGGGTGGAGGCATCGGTGACCGTCATGCCGGTGACCTGCTGCGGCACCTTGGGCTGCAGGGAGACCGACGCGGTGGCCGGGGTGTCGCACGCCTGGCCGGCAGCGTTGACGGCAAAGACCGCCCAGTGGTATTCCACCCCAAAGGTCAGGCCAACCTTGTCCCGGAAGGTCAGCTTGCTGCCTTCGTAGACGAGGGCGCCATCCTCCAAGGAGGTCGGGGCGCTGCCCTCCTTGCGCACCAGGGCAAAATGGTCCCGGTAAACGTCCGCGTCCGCTGTCCAGGTCAGGGTGGCGCCAAAGGCCCCGGCATCGGTGGTATCCTGGGCCTGCAGGCCGGTGGGGTTCTGGGGCTTCTGCACCGGGATGGTGATCTCCGCCGTGGTGGCGGACATCTGGTAGTTGCCGGCCTCATTGCGGGGGAAGTAGGCATACAGGTACTTGACCCCTGCCTTCAGGCCGTTGGTGTCGGTGAACTCGGTCTCGGTGCCGTCCAGGACCACCACCCCGTCGTTGGGGCCGATGGGGGCAACACCGGCGCCGCGGACCACCCGGGTAGCCGCCCAGTCCAGCGACGGGTTTGTGTGGCTGCCGTGGATCTTCAGCTGCTGGGCGGTGGACTGGTCCTCCAGCTGGATGCTGCCCTTGGAGATGGGGTCCGGCAGCGGGGTGCCGATCTCGCCCGGGTTGCCCAGGAGGTTGGAATAATAGGTCTTTTCCTCCCCGGTCTTGGAGCGGTAGAGCGACAGCTGCAGGTACATGTTGATGGCCGGCGTCTCCCGCAGGGCATGGACCACGATCTTCCCGCCGCTCTGTGCCGCTACCAGGCCGATGTCCTTGTCCACCATCTGGGCAATGAGGTTGGGGTCTCCTTTGATGGCCAGGTCCATGTTGGGCAGCACCGTGTCCTCCGGCAGCTGGGCGGTGACGTCCTGGATGTAGGTGACGCCCTCGCTGTTTCGCTCCCAACTCTCGCTATCCAGCAGCACGGTGGCCACCAGCAGCGGGTTGTCCCAGCTTTCCCGGTCTTCCTCCGAAACGTGGATCACCTGGTTGGAAAAATGGCCGTTGTGGGAGCTCGTGTCCTTGTTGTGCTCCTCAATATCGAAGATGGTGGCCACGATCACCGTGCCGTCCACCTTGAAGTTGATGCCGGCCTGGTTGCTCACCGCCACCCGCATACCCACCTGCATGTCGTTGTTGATGCCGTCGGCAATGCTGATCTTGGGATATCCGGGGGCGTTGGAGATGGCGAACAGCTCCCCATCCTCGTCGATGAGGCCGATCTCCCGCACATTCCAGCCGCCCACATCGGTGGGGATCACCGACGTGGCCTTGATGACGTTTTTGTTGACCAGGTCCCCGGTGACCTCCGCCGGGCCGCGCCATACCTCATGGACCAGCGCTGTCCGCACTGGGTCCGGGGTGGGGATGGCGCCGTTGCCGTCGCCCACCACCACATGGGTGATGGTGAGCTTCTTGCCGGTCTGCAGGTACTGGGCCAGTTTTTCGGTGCCCTTATTGGTCAGGATGGCAAAATACTTTGCCAGTTCGTCCTGTTTTTGCATCTGCTGCACTTCCTTTCTGTGTTTGATACGCCTCGCGGGTGCATCAAGGTCCGATTACCACGGAGGCGCCGTGCATGGCCATAGCCGAAAGCCAGGCCGTGGGCTCGGCCACCATGTCCCGCACCCGGTAGGGCTCCACCACCAGGGTCAAGCCCATCTCCGGCGCCGCGCCTGAGTAGAGCGTCGCCTCCTCCACCAGCTCCACCTGCAGGCCGTCCAGCCAGGAGCGAACGTTTTTGTACTGCAGGATGGTGTCCAGCAGGCGGCCGGCCGGGTCCTCCCCCACCTCCTCCTGGCTGGCGTCCACCGCCGCCCAGAAGTGATAGGGCTTGCCGCCATACTCCCAGGCCTCCTGGATGGTGGTGCCGCCGTGGATGATGCTCACCGCGTCTTCCAGGGCTGCCTTGGTGCCCATGCGGGAATAGTTGAGCAGCGCCGACTGGATAAGCTGGCGCTTTTTGGGCAGCGGAAGGTCTGCCTTGTAGCCCTTGATGTCCAGAGACAGGCACAGGTGGTCCGCCATGGCGGTGTCCAGCTGCGGCACAAAGGCAAAGACCATGGTCACCCGCTGGACAAATTCCACCAGGCGGCCAAATTCCTGGTCCCAGGCCGCCCCCAGAGCTCGAGTCTTCGGGTCCGTCTGCAGGTTCGGCGGCAGCAAGGGGAAAAGCTGCGCGTTTTCCAGCTTAATCATCCTCGATCCCTCCATACTGCACCTGGGCTCTGCTGTGCTTGAAGATCTGCCCGGCGGCAATGACCTGTTTGACCGGCTGGCGCACCTCCAGGCGCTTGGCGCCGGCGGCGATGACCAGGGCCACCAGCTTGTCCGGGTTCAGGTCCCGGCCGATGGTGCTTTCCTGCCAGGACAGGTACTGCTGCACCGCTGCTTCCACCGCGGCGCGGATCTCCAGCTCCCGGTTGGTGTCCGAGCGGTTGATGTAGTAGGTCATATCCAGGTCGAACTCCACCACCTCCGGCGCCTTGAGGGTCAGCTGGTCGGTGAGGGGTCGCTTGCTGTACAGGTACTCCATGAGCCGTTCCAGGTAGGCCTGCTGGGGCAATTCCCCGCCGGTGAGGGTCAGGCAGATCTCCACCTCACCCGGCTTCGGGGAGGTGATTCCCACCCCTTCGATGGCCTGCGAAAACTCCCGGACCCAGAATTGATAGGCGTCCTCCGGGCCGGCCACGCTGTACCCCTGCGGGGCATAAAAAATGCGGGTGCGGAGGCTCAGGTCATCCTCCACATCCGCACCGCCTTGGGTGGTCTCGATATTCTTCACGCTGTCCACATAGGCCACCGGGTCCACGATGATCTGGATGCGCCCGGGGGCAAACCCGTTTCCCACCTGGCCGGCCTGCTGGCAGGTGATGCCCACCTGGCCGCTGCGCTGCGGGGAGCGGATGATCAGATCCTCATCGGTGGCAAAAAACAGCTTTTCTCCCGGGGAGACCCGGGTGCCCTTGGGGATGAGGATGTCCTCCTCCCGCACGGCGGACAGGGTAAACTCTACCACCCCCACCGCCGGGGCCGCCGGCCGGCGGGTGAGCCCCCACAGGGAGGCCAGCACCTCCAGCCATTTTTCAACACTGTACTTGGGCAGGTTCATCTTGGCGCGGTTTCCAAAGAGCTGATACAGCCCCGACACCAGATAGGCCATGGTGTTCAGCATGATCCGCTCCCGGCTGGCCAGGGGCAGCGTCTGCCGCTGGCCGGTCTCGGCCTCCAGGGCGTCCTCATAGGTTTGGATCATCCGCTCCTGGATCTCTTCGGTGCTCTCCGGCGCAAAGTCGATATCCGGTACAGCGTCGTATGGGTTAACGCTTGGCACGGACCACCACCTCCCATTCCATGACGCCCTGCTGCGCCTGCGGGCAGGCGGCCCGCACCCGGTCCAGCTCTACCTGGGGGATGTAGCGCTCCAGCTTCACGGCGATCTCGGCGGCCGCGTGGTTCTGTGCCACCGGCAGCGGCTCGTCCAGGAAGCTCTGGTCCAGGCCAAAGTCCCGGTCCAGCACCACCGTCCCCACCGGGGTGGCCACCAGCAGCTCCACCTGCTCCCGCAGGCTGGGCGTCAATCCGGTTGCTGTTATCTTCATCATTGATACTCCTTTAAGGTCACGTCTACCTGGGCGGCCAGCACCCGGCCGGCCTGGGTCACCGTCTGGTAGCTTTCGCTGATGCTTTCGATGACAAAGCGCCCCAGGTTGACCCCGCCCAGGATCAGGTTGTCGTACTCTCCTGCCTGGCAGAACTGCCGCAGCTGCTGGGCCATGCCAAGCGGGTCCACGCCCCGCCAGGCGGTCAGCTGCATGGTAAAGCTCAGGCTGTCTAGGTCCGGCCCCAGAAACTCCTGCAGGGGCTTGGTGCCGATGACCTCATGGGTGTTCCACCGGCTGGCGGTCTCCCGGGTCATCTCCCGGAAGGTCTGCACCCGGTCCTCCGACACCGAAAAATCCACCCCGGCATAGCGTCCGATCATAAGCCACACCCCCTTAAATGTTCGCGGCCGACACGGTGCCGGAAACAGTGAGATTCCCCTGGATGGCGGTCTCCCCGGTGATGGAGACTGCCCCGTTTACCAGCAGCTTTCCTGTCAGCTGGATGGTCTCCCCTTCCAGCTGCAGCTGTTGCCCTTCCAGGCGGATCTGCTGGGCCTTCAGCTGCAGCTTTTCCACCCCCTGGAGGAGGATCTCCTTTTCGGTCTGGATGGTCAGCTGCTTTTTGGCGCGGTCATAGATGAGGGTCACGTCCCCCAGCATCTCCTTGTAGTAGGTATCCTTGCCCTGGAGCTTAGGCAGGGTGCCGCGGTTGAAGCACCGGCCCAGGCAGATGCCGCTGGTGTAGGGGTTCTGGTACCGGGTGGGCTCAAACTCCACCCGCACCAGGTCCCCAACCTCCGGCATCTCGTACTCCCCGGCTGGGAAGGTGATCCAGTCCGAGACCATGTTGTCCTTGGCCGGCAGCTCCACCTTGATGAGCCCGCGGCCGTAGTCGATGGCAGAAACCTTGGTGATCTCCATGCAAAAATTCCTCCCAAATATAACTCAAAAGTACTTGACATTGTATAACTTTTAAGTTATAATAAATACAGAAAGTGAGGTGATTCGATGCCAGTCATCGCAAGATTTTACGGTCTGGTCATCAAAATGTATTTCCAGCAAAGTGAGCACAATCCCCCGCATTTCCACTGTATGTACGGAGAATACATGGGAGCCATCGACATTCGAACCTTGGAAATGCTCGAAGGAGATCTTCCCAAACGAGCACTCGCTATTGTTCAGGAATGGGCTTCCAAGTACCAGGATCAGCTCCTAAAAATCTGGGAAACACAAGAATTTACCCAACTTCCTCCGCTGGAATAACAGCGGGGGAAGGGGTTTTCCCCGGAAAGGTGGTTTCACTATGATGTTTCATCGTGTAAAAACGGTTTCTGCCCTTCCCAACTACCATCTGATGGTACAATTTGAGGACGGGACAAAAAAGCGCTACGACGTTGCCCCACTGTTTTCCAAATGGAATGTCTTTGACTCCCTGCGCTCAGTTCACGGCCTGTTTGACCAGGTCCGGGTAGATACCGGCGGTTACGGAATCGTCTGGAACGACGATCTCGATCTTTCCTGCAACGAGCTTTGGGATAACGGTCAGGAAGTGAGGAGCTGAACAGATGAGTTGGGATAGTGTCCGCCAGGAAATTGTTGAGGAACGCAAACGGCAAGGGATCACGCAAAAACAGCTGGAGCAGCTCAGCGGCGTCAAGCAGCCCATTATTGCCCGCTTGGAATGTGGGACAACCAGCCCGCAGATTGAAACTGTGCTGAAAGTCCTAAAGCCACTTGGAATGACGCTGGCCGTCGTTCCTCTCGAAAAAGAATAGAAAAAGCGCCTTGGGGCCGTGTAAGCCCCGGGCACTTTTTGTTATTCCAGTACCCGGTGCATCTCCAGGTCGGTGGTGTAGCCGCTGCCCACCGTGTGGGTGGTGCTGTCGATCAGGTACCGGCCGGCGAATTTCCCGAAGTCCTCCTCCACCAGCTCCACACAGACCCCAGCCACCAGCGCCGGGTCTCCGGGGATGCTGCAGGAGAAGGTGGTCTCCCCCCGGTTCAGTTCCCGGTACTTGGCGGCGGTGACCTTCTGGGCCATGGCCAGGCTGTCCACCTGGTCATCCAGGCGGAACACCTTGGAGGTGGCGTCCTCTCCGCCTCCCTGGTGGGTGTAGGTCATGACCTCGCCGTCGGTGTTGATGTACTGCACCGACACCCCGGCGTAGGCGGTGTCCTGCAAGGTGTCTTTGGCGTCCCAGGAGGTCATCTCCTGCTCCCGGATGGTGCGGAGGGAGCCGCCCTGCTCCAGCTGCTGCATGTCGTACAGCACCAGCTTCTGGTTGTAGAGCTTCATGGTGACGCCGTGTTTGGATGCCAGCTCCTGCAAAAAGGCCATGTCCGTCTCCCCTTCCTGGGTCTGAAAGCGGATGGTGGGGTTTTCGCTGGCGATGTACTCCAGGGCGATGCCCGCCCGGCCGGCGATGGTGGCTGCGATGTCCTGGAGGGTGGCCTGCTCCCAGGTCTGGTTGTGCTCCACCTCGGAAAAATCCTGGTCGGAAGGCTTGGCCACCCCCTTGATGCTCACCGTCAGCGGGCGGCCGCTCATACCCACATCATCCAGCAGGAAGGTCCCGCAGGAAAGGGTACCGCCCTCGCTGACGATCTCGGCCGAAAGCAGGTCCTTTTTGGCCGGAAACCAGCTTTTGAGCCACCGCTTGTCCCGGTTTTGGATCTGGATGTCCAGGTTGTCGGCGGTCTCCTCGGTGCTGTCCTGCCAGGTCAGGGTCAAGGTGTCCTTCTCCAGGCTGCCGGTGATGTCCTGGCCGTTGAGCTGGATCTTTACCTGGGTGCGCCGTGCTTTCATCGGCTGCCCCCTTCCTGCCTCCACGGGGGAAGCCCGGCGCTGGGCTGGGCCGCTGCCGGCAGTTCCGGCACCTGCAGCACCACCCCGGCGCCGAACACCGCCACCCCCAGTTGCTCGGGATTGGCCCGCAGCAGCGCGTCCATGGCGGTCTCGCTCCCGTAGACGGTTTTGGCGATGTTGTCCCAGCAGTCACCCTGTACCGTCACATAGGTTTCCATGGCTGTTCCTCCTTACTTCTTGGGCTTGATGCGGGTGCGGCGGTCGTGCTCCTCCCGCTCCTTGAGCCAGCGCTCAAAGCGTTTCTTGTCATCGGCCAATACCTGGTCCTGCTCCTGCCGGCTGCCGCCCTGGAAGATGATCTGCGGGCTGTAGTGGTAGCTGCTCCCGCCTGCGGCCGCGGCGGCCGGACGGCGGGTCAGGCTCTCCATGGTGGAGGCAAGGCTCGTCTGGCTCAAGCCCAGCAGGCCCTTGAGCTTGGACAGCGGCAGGATGGCCTCGTGCTCCCGGCCCTCGCCTACCATGGCCAGGGTGGGACGGGTAGCAACGCCGCCCTGGGCCAGCAGCGGGATGGTGGGCAGGTTGAAGCCCACCGTCTCTCCGCCGATGCCCGGCACCCAGTCGGGCGCGGTGAAGGACAGCTTGTTGATGCCGCCGATGATGGTATTGATCCCCTTGATGAAGAAGTTGACAAAGCCTTTGAAACCGTCCACAAGCCCCGTCCAAAGGCCGGAGAAGAAGGACGCCAAACTGCCAAACAGGCCTTTCAGGTCTTCCCACATGAGCTTGAAGGCGGCCCCCACACTAGCGGCCAGCTTTTTCACCACTTCCAGGTAGGCTTTTACCTTGTCCCAGTTTTTGATCAGAAGGACGACCAGTCCAATGATAACGCCGATGATCAGCGCCCATTTTCCGAACGGGGACAGGATGAATTTTGCGATGCCTCCAAAGCCCTTAAAGGCACCGGCCAGGCCCTGGATCTTCCCGGCAAAGCCGGTGATCCCCCGGATGGTTTTGAAGATGCCCACCAGGTTTTTGACCTTCCCGATGATGTTGCTGATCCCGTTCAGGGCCCGGAAGGCCAGGAAGGACCCCACAACACCCTCCACAATGGGTCCGATCACATTCCAGTGGTCCACCACAAAGTTTGCAAAGCTCAGCGCCGCGCTGGCCAGGTGTCCGATGGCGGACGCTGCCGCGGGGATGAGGGTCTCCGCCAACCGCTGCAGTTTGGGGCCGGCTCGGGTAAAACCGTCGGTGAGCTTGCGGCCCAGGGCGGTGGCCTTTTCGATGATACGGTCCATGAGCGGCCGCATCGGCTCCAGCCGGGCGGAGATGCTGCGCAGGGTGTCCCCCACCGCCTCCTTGATCCGCTTGGCCACGGCCAGCACCTGCTTGCCATACCGGATGCCGGTCTGCAGCGTGCTGCCGATCTGCTTGCCGATCTTGGTGAAGGTCCCCGAAGAGGCCATAGCCTGCATCTTGTCGGCCACCCAGGTCAGGCCGTCCTTGGCCAGGTCGAAGGCGCTGCCGTCGATGATCTCCCCGGTGCCGCTGATCCCGGCCATGTTGGCAAGGCCGGTCTTCCACACGCCGGTGATGGTGGACATCAGGCCCTTATAGCTTTTGGCCTGGATCTCCATGCCACCCTGGAAGCGTTCCTCCATCAAAGCAAAAAGGGCGTCGTTGAACTTCTCTTGGTCAACGATCTGCCCTTTGTTGTTGATGATGGTTTGATTTTTGTACAGCTCGGCGCCCTTGGCCTCGATCATGGCCTTTGTGATGCCGAACTCCTTCATGCGCTCCAGTTCCCCGGTCTGGGCATCGGCAACCGCTTCCACGGCCTGCATCAGGTCTTTGCCCATGACGCCGGCCATGTCGCCGATCTGGGTCATGACCTTTTGGGCCTCGATGCCGTAAGATTGCAGCCGCACGGTGGCTTCCACCACCGAATCGGTCTCAAACGGGGTCCGGTTGGCAAAGTCCACCGCCCAGGCCATGGTCTCGGCGGCTTTCTTTTGGTCCTTCATGACCACGTTGAGGGTGCTGCGGTAGCTTTCCAGGCCGGAGGCACTCTCCAGCGCGGACTGGGATACCTGGCCCAGGGCCCTGGCGCTGACATAGGTAGCCGCCACGCCCGCCACCGTCTTGGTCAGGCTCTTTACCTTCTGGGAAACCGCGGTAAAGGTCTTGTCAAAGCTGCCGTCCTTCTTGGCCCCAAAGAGGAAATCGACGATAAATCTATTCTTTGCCAATCTCGGAAAGCACCTCCTCGGTATCGCTCATCAGCTCCAGCAGGTCCAGCAGCGGCATGTCCTGCCAGAGGCGCAGAAAATCAGTGTGCAAAACGATAGAAAGGCTGATGGCAGATTTTCTGAGCAATGTGGCGCTTATATGGTCTAATCCTCTGCGAGAAAGTACTTTCCCACCTCGTACCGCAGGCGGGCTGCGTCCTTGGCTTTCAGCGTGCAAAACAGGTCATAGGGCAAGCCGGTAACCTTGGCGGCGGTCAAATACACAAAGGTGATGGTCTTTTCCGGCACCAGGGTCTCGCCTTCGACCTTTGCCGTCTCCTGGAGCAGGGAGGCGTATTGCTCACCAGTCAGATCATCCAGACCGGACAGGTCGAAAGATTCATAGGTCATCCCCTCAAAGGTGACGGGTTTCTTCAGTACAAATGGTTTCATGCTGTATTCTCCTTTCTAAATCAGGTCCCGGATCTCCTTCATGTAGTCGGTACCCTCCACCACAAAAATGTGATTGAATTTGTCCAGCTCCACCACCACGGTGCTGCCGCGGGTGATCTTCAGGTAGGAAAGCTCCAGCTTGACGGTGGTCTCGGTGGGCTCCCCTTGCTTGAAGGTGCCCAGGTCGTAACTTTTGGTCACGCCCCGCATAACCACCTTGACGCCTTCCTGGGTGTTGACGCCGCTTGCCGGGTCGTGCCGGGTCTGGGCGGCCCGGGCGGTGAGGGTATGAGCTTTGGGAATCGCCAGCCGGCTGGACTCCTCCGCAATGGTGCGGAACTTGATCTCGGTCTCCAGCGAGCCGAAGTACCCCGGGGTGGGGTCCTCCATGGTGCCCGCTACCCCGGCGCCGGAGATCTCGCTGGTGACTGCCTCCAGGCTGGGGAGCTTCAGCTCCGCGTCCATGCCCACCAGGACCTCCCCTTCGTTGTACAGGTTGTAGTCGGTGAGCTTGGTCGGGATGGTGCTTTTGTTCATGGTCTCTCCTCCTTACTTCAGCGCTTCCTGGAGCGCGGCGGTGTCGTATTCCACCGTGGTCAGGATCTGCTCGGCCGGCGGATACGGGGAAAACAGCATCCCAATGCGGATGATGCCGTTGATCAGGTCGGTGGTGGGGTTGTCCTCTTGGTTAAAGACCATGCGTGCTTCCGCCACCTGGTACCGGCTCTTCCAGGCGTTGCCCTTGATGTTCTCGCTGTCGATGATGCTTTCAATGAGCCGCTTGTTGGCCGGGTCGTCCACCTTGGAAAAATAGGACAGGATAAACTGGTTGGCCCACCAGTTGTACATCCGGCGGCAGGAGGCGAAGGCGTCCTTGACGTCGGTGTTGCCGGGATAACAGGCGGTACGGTTGCCCCACGCCCGCCAGCCGTTCATGTTGATGGCGGTGACGATACCCTGGGCGTTAAGCAGGTTTGCCTGTTCCATGTCCAGGACCACCTCGCTGCCGTCTGCCAGGCACAGGCCGCTGATCTTCAGCGACTTGTTGGACAGGGAGACGTAGGGGATGCCGTCGTTGCGGTAGTCGGTGTCCGCGATCAGGGCACCAATCGCCGCGGAACAGTGGAACATCTCCTCCCCCACCTTGACCATCGGCCAAAGGAGGGTGCTGTTGGGGTGGGTCAGGTTGTTTTTGTTCTTCTCGGTCAGGGCCTGGTCGTAGGCGGTGACCGTTTCGGTGTCCAGATCCACCAGGCAGTGGTACCGGAACACGCCGTTGAGGGTGTCGGTTTTGGCCGTCATGGCGTTGTAGATGGCCGGCTTGCTGCTGTACCCCGGCACCAGCAGCGTCCCGGGCACGATACCAAAGCGCGGATAGATCTCCCGGACCTTGGCCACGCCGGCCAGGATGTCCTCGTCCTCCACCGCGGAGGGGTCCAGCACGTCATAGGTGGCGGTCAGGTCGGCGGTGTCCGCCAGGATCTTGCCGCCCTCGATGCGCTGGATCACCGCCAGGCCGTCCTCGAAGCTCAGCTCGTAGTCCTCGCCCCGGGTCAGGGCCTCCTCGGTCTGGGTCAGCTGCACCGAAGGCAGTAGCACGCCCTCCTCCGGCAGCTGGGCCCGGCCCTCCAGCATCTTGACGCTGACGGTGGTCTTCTGCTGCTTATGCTTGGACGGGTCCAGGACGTTGATCAGGATCAGCGGCGACACGCTGTACACCGCAAAGGAAAGGTAAATGCTTTCGCAGAGGGTGTAGGTTAGACGGTCGCTGGCCATGCCCATCTTGCGCACCGCCTCGTCATAGGTATAGGCGATCTGCGGCGCCAGAGGGTCCTGGGCCTCGCTCAGGTTCACCGGGGCCAGGCCGACCACCACCTGCACCGCCGAGTCCACCTGGACCGGCGCCACGATGCTGGTCTGCTTTTCTGTGACCCGGATGCCGTGGAAAAATGCCATAATGTATCAGCTCCTTGTTAAATCAAATCGTTGTATCCCCGCTGGGGTGCCGGGATGGTCACGTCAAACCAAACCGCCCCAAAAAAGAAGGGGTATGTTTTTTCTTCATCCTCCGACAGGGTAAAGTTGATGGGCTGCTGGATCTCAAAGCAGCCGTCCAGCAGCGGGTCCTCCGCCAGGTCCAGGCGCAGGATCTCCAGCAGGTGGCAAATTTGCTCGTATCCACGCAGGTCGTGGCCGTCGTCCTTGGCCCCCAGAGTCAAAAGCGCCATGACCTTGCTTTGCCCCTGGGCATCCTCCCCGTCTCCCAAACTGACTACGCAGCACGGCACACGGGTTTCCGCTTCCCCCTCGTACTCCAGCGGCGGCAGGTTGCGGATGAAGACCTGCAGGCCGGGAAAGGCTGCCTTTTCTGCCGCCTGTTCCACCCTCTTTTTCAGGGATTTTTGCAGTTGATATAGCGTCATTTCAGTCCCATCACCCGCCTAATCTGTTTTCGGATCTCGTCTTCCAGGAGGTTCTGCCCGTTTCTTTGGATCTCAAAGGCAACTTCCCGGTTTCCAACCATGTCCGGAATACTCATGCCGTACAGCTCGGCCAGTTTTTCCTCGCCGCTGCTGGTCTTTACCCCTTTCATGCGTTCAAAAACGCCAATGTGACCCTTCATTTTGGCTACGAATGCCTTGGAGCGGCCGCTGTTGCCCTTGAGCTCCTTTTCCTTCACCCGCTTTTTGATGCGGGCAGCATACGCTTCCGGCTTGGCCTCGGGCTGGGTTATGACCTCTTTGGGCAACACCCGGAAACCATACAGGCGGGGCTTCTTCTCATCGCTGGACGATACCACGCCGGTGAGATTGCGCCGCGTGGCCTTGGTTATCTGCAATGTTTTTCGCACCTCTGGCTGGCTGACGATGTACTTCTGCTTTGCCTGCTTCCCCACGTCACGGCTGACCTGCTTGATGGTGTTGTTGATGGCCCGCTGGACCACCGTCGGGGCCTGGCTTTTCATCGTTCCCATCTGGGCCTGTACCTCGGCCAGGTCTGGGACGGAGATGTTCATCTGCAGCGCAGGTTCTTTGCTCATCGGTTGGCCTCCAGGGTGATCTCCCAGACGTCCTCGCCGGAGACGCTCTGCACCCGGTAGATCTTCCCGTCCAGCTCCAGGTGGGAGCCCTGGGCGGGTTTCCCCGGCAGGTCAGCAGCCTTGACGTAGATCAGGTTGGTGGCGGTGTTGTATCCGTCGGCATACTTGGGTTTTGCTTTCATCTCTTCCAGGCGCTCCTGGTCGATGATCACCGGGATGGACCGGCCGTTGACCCGGTGGGTCCCGGCCAGCTCGTCCAGGTTGAAGAAAACCGTCTCGATGTCCGAGAGGATCATATCTTGAAACGCGCTCATGGCTATCCCAGACGCACCAGGGCAGTGGTGCCGGAGGAGGCTTTCTTTTTCACCGCCATGCCGGCAGGCACGTTGCCCTCCTGGGTGGTGCTCACCTTTTTCTGGGCGGTGACCCAATATACCTGGGTGCCCACCGCCATCTCCTGGCTGTTGTCCGCCGGAAGCTCAAAAACGCCGGTGAGGGCGACGCTGCCCATCTCGCCGGGCAGGATCACCGCCTCCGCTACGCCGATGCGGGTGGTACCAAAGGCCACCACGTCGCCGGACAGGATGGGGGTCTCCCCTTCGTTCTGGTAGTCGATGCGATTTCCCTTTTGGATGTAGGTTGCCATTGTGTTTCCTTCCTTTCCGGCCGGGCGGGGTCCTTGCCGCCGCCCAGCCTTTCCTTGGGTTGATTATTTGCCGGGGTTGTGGGCCAGGCCGCGGTAGTCCAGCAGGTTGAAGCCCACATCCAGATACATGCGGTACTCCACGCCCAGGACGTCCCAGGCCACGGTGCTTTCCAAGGTGGGCTCTCGCTTGCCGTTGAGGTAGGTGACCTCGATGCCGTCGGCGTCGTTGGGGTCAGCCACTGCATAGTAGCCATCCGGGCTGGCCAGGCTCAGCTCCGGGTCGGAGATCAGCTGGAACTTGTTGCGCATGGGGTTGAGGATGCCGCTGTTGTTGCCGGACGGGTCGGCGGCCGACTCCAACAGGCGGGAGGCTGCCATCTCCAGCTCCATGGGGACCAGCAGGAACGCCGGGCGGATGGCCAGGGTGTCCTTCTTGTCCAGGCCCTTCTGCTGCGCCATCTTGACGATGAACTCGTTGAGGGTATCCACCGACAGGGCGGCGCCGGTCATCAGGTTGTTGTGGGCCGCGTCAAAGAGCTTCTTGTTGTCCTGCATGGTGGGGTTTTTGATCAGCAGCCCGTATACCTGGCGGTTGATGAAACGCTGGTTGGAGCGCACCTGGGCGGTGATCATCTTGGCCACGGTGCCCAGATTGTCGTTGATGATGGTCTGGCGGGAGAAGCCAAACTTTTTACCGTAGGTTTTCAGGGAGGTGTCCACGCCCTCATCTTTGCCCTGGACGGTCTTAAACTCGCCGTTTTCCGCTACCTCGTGCATCTCACCGGAGGCCGCCAGGCGGTAGCGCTTGGTGGGTTTGAAGTCGCTGTTGGAGCCGACGGACGTCCAGTGCTGGAAGGTGGTAGGGGCGGTTCGATAGGCCTGTCTGACTACCGCGTGGAGGGTAGAATTGACGACGGACAAAAAGGCGCTGGAATCCGCATACTGGCCGCGGGTCTGATTCAGGGTGGTGCGCCACAGGGTGTCCATGTCCATGCGGTAGACGTTCTTCTCGCCGCTGCGCTGGGCGCACTCCATCATCAGCTGCTGCAGGCTCATGCCGCGGAACTGGTCGGCGCCGGGGGCCGGCTCCTGGACCTGGTAGCCCATACGCTGCAGCAGGCCGTCACGGGCAGCGGCGCGGTACTTGTCCTCCTCGTCGGTCTCCACCACCACCTGGCGGGCGGACAGCGGCTGCTGGGACTGGCGCAGCTGGGTCAGCACCTGCTGCCGCACCTGCTCCACCGATGCGCCGGATTCCACCGCCTGGTTCAGGTCCAGGTCAAAGTCCCGGGCCATGGACTGGATCTCCATAATGCGGGCGCGTTCTTCCTGGCGTGCCTGCTCCGCGCTCTGGGCCGGGGCAGGAGCCGGGGCCGGGTCCTGGGTACGCTGGGGGGTCGGGGTCTGATTTTCTGCCATTGTGATCTCTCCTTCGTTTTCGTTGCTTCTGCGGATGCCCACAGAATCATCTGCAGGCACCGGTTCGATGGATATTTCCCGTGGCGTCCAACGGGTCGCCACATAGCAAGGGCCGGAAAAACGCCCGTTGCTGGACGTCCTCCCGGCCTTTACTTCCTCGTATGCGTCGATGGTATAGCCCACCGAGATGCCTTTGATGCTGCCTCCCTTGACCTTTTGGAAGATGAGCTCGCTTTTTTCGTCGGTATCAAAGCGGATGCGGGCCTTGCCCCGGCGCTCCGCCTCGTCCACCCATACTTCCTCCAGGACCGCTACCGGCAGGCTGCCGTAAACGGGGTCACGGCCATGGTGAAACAGCACCGAGCCCACGCCGGTGATGGTGTCCAGCACCATGCAGCCGGGGTCGTGGCAGAGATACTCGGTGCCAAACCAGCGACTGACCCCCTGCTCGGAGGAAAAGGACAGCTCCACCGTCCGGTCCTCCTGGGAGACTTCCCGGATCTGCAGCTCTCCGGTGCGGAAATACCCCGCATTGTGGATGGTCTTGTTAGTTGCCATTGTTTTCGTCCTCCAATCCGATCTGTTTTACAAAATCCTGCTCCTTTTTGCGCTGCTTGAGGATCTCCCGCCAGTCCTTTCCCCGCTCGGCGGCGATCTCCTGCAGGGTGGTCTGGCCGGTCTGCAGCGCGATCTTGTTGGCATTGACCTCCTTGACCGGGTCGATCCAGCTGACCCCCTTGGCCAAGAAGCTCACCTGGGACAGGTACCAGCTCCGCCGGGTGAAATAGTCCGGGATGGGCAGCAGATTGGCCACTACGCAGCTGTCCAGGAACCACTGGTACACCGTCAGGCACAGGTGCTCCATGAGATAATGCTGCCATTCCCGGTAGGTCTCCCGGTCCTCCAGCAGGTTTTGGCGGGCGCTGGAGTAGTTGGACTGGCTCATATCCCGGGACACCACCTCGTAGGACAGGCCCATGGCCGAAGAAGAGGAGCGCAGCAGGGTGCTGACCATCTCCTTGGCGTTGACGGCCTGGCCGGTGGGGTTGACCACCTCCACCCCATCGCCCGGGTCGGTCTCCAGGATCATGCCGGGGGACATCTTGCGCTCCACAGCGCCGGTGTCCGGGTCCCGGGCGGCGTTCCGGCCAAAGCCCCCGAGCTGGCTTGCTTTTTTCAGGACGATGCCGATGCAGGCCAGCATCCGCTCCTTGACGGAAATGGCGTTCAGGTACTGGTTGAGATCCCGCAGGCGGCCGATGATGTTGGCAAGCAGCGACACCTCCCGCACCTCGCAGGGGCGCTTGCTCTTGTGCAGGTAGATGACCCGGTCCGCCGGCACCCGCTGGGAGCGGCCGCTCTCTCCAAAGAGGCCGTATTCCAGGAAGTGATAGGCCACCGGGCGGCCAGCGCCGTCCAGCTCTACGCCGCCCACCACCTTGTTTCCGCCGCAGAAGGTGATGCTGGTGCAAAGCTCGTCCACCTCCCGCAGCTGCAGCTGCAGCGGTACCCGGGAAAACCCCTGCTGCTGCCGGGGCGTCACCCGCACGATCAGCAGGCCGCCGTCCACCAGCATCCGGCGCACCGCCATGCTCTGAATCTCGTGGAAGCACAGCTCCCCCCGGGCATCGCAGCTTTTGGCGTGGCACCAGCCCTTCCAGAGGCTTTCCGCCTGCTGTTCCAGGAGGTCGTCCCCCAGGTTGTGGTTGACCTGGATGCCGCCGCCCACCACATTGCGCTGCATGGCCTGGATCATGGCCTCCACATGGTCGCCGTTGCGCTCCAGGTCCCGGGCGCGGCTGCGAAGCATATCCCGGGACATGCTGTTGATCTCCTCGGCCCGGCCGTCTACCGGTATCCAGTTGTTGCCGCCGCGGCGCCATCCGCCGCTGTCATATCCGCCGCGCCGGCGGAATCGGTCAAAGGGCCACATGGTCCCCCTCCTTTCGGTCTCTACCGGTCGGTAAACGAGACCACATAAAAATTCCCGCCGTTTGCCTGGCGGATCTGGCTTTCCAGGTCTTTCTGGCGCTGGTACAGGGTGGCCAGGTTTGCCTTGGTCACCGACCGGGTGCCGATCTTGTAGCTTTGCGCCCCCTGTTCAATGGCCTGGATGGCTTTGGTCAGCTGTTCGTACTGTTCTTCCAGGGTCATCATGCCCAATCCTCTCCTTCCTCGCCCCAGCCTCCGACCCAATCCTCCCCGCTGGCGGCCCGTGGGTGCGCCGGCGGCGGCTCCTGGGGCGTGAGGTCTTCCTCCAGCAGGGCAAAGGCTCCGTCCAGCTCCGCCGCACAGGCGGCGTAGACCTCACAGTCCAGGTAATGGTTGTCCGCATGGGTCGTTTTCGGTTTCCAGACGTACCGCTCGGCGCCGTTGCTGCGCTCAAACACCTTGTGCTCGCTGGTCAACTGCTTGCAGTAGTCCTCGTCGATGCCGTCGAATACCTCCCAGGGGCCGCTTTCCGACCCCATCCTGGCATAGATCATATCTTTGTACTGGCCGCTGTCGCAGATGATCAGGTCCATGCCGCGGGCGACGCTGCTGTCCCGGGTGACATGCGACTTCCGGCATCTGGCTCCGGTAGTTATGGGGCGGGAGGAGCCCTTCACCGGCAAGGTCAGCGGCTGGTTGACATAACAAAAGGCGTAGACCATCTCGGTCTGGTCGCCGGAGTCAATGAGGGCAAAGTCCACATACCACTCCCGGCCCTGCTGGCTGCGATAGGGCTGGTTGAGGACCTCCAGCAAGGCGGCAAAATTCATCCCCAGGATCTGCCCGCGGTGTACCAGGCGGGAGCGTTTCCCCTCTCCCCAGGCCCGGATGACGTAATACAGGCAGGCCTTCTGCACATCCACCCCGGCGGTGATCAGCTGCGCCCAGTCGGGCACAACCCCTTCGGTGGTGTCCCCCTGGCAGGCCAGCACCTTTTCGATGCCCGGCGAGCTGCCCACGTTCTCCCACGGCTCCCCAAACCAGGAGTTGACCACGTTCTGCAGCTTTTCGGTGTCTCCCTGGGCATCCAGCCACTTGTAGGCCACGTCCCCAAAGGTCAGCCAGGGCGAATACAGGGCATTGAGGGCAAAACCGGTCTTTTTCGGGTCCTGGGGCTGGCCGTCCTTGGTCTGCCAGCGGCCTTTTTGCAGCATCCCGGCCTTCTGGGCGTCTCCAATGGCGCCCAGGCAGTTTTCGCACTGGTAGTAGGCCGCCCGGGCGCGCTGCAGGATGTCCCCCTCCTTGGGGAAGCGCACCTGCTCAAAGCGCAGCCGCTGGTAGGCCCCGCAATGGGGACAGGGCAGATAAAAATAGAGCTGCCGGGTGCAGCTCTCAAATTCCCGCCAGATGGCCCCGGTCTTCAGGGTCGGGGTGGAGGTGAGGAAGATCTTCTTGTTGTAAGAAAAGGTGTTGGTGCGCTCCCGGGCCAGGGAAATGGGGTCCGCCTCGCGTCCGCCGCCGGCCCGGGGCGGGTACTTGTCCACCTCGTCCAGCAGCAGGAAGCGGATGGGACGGGAGGCCAGCGCCGCTGCCGAGTTGGCGCCGCTCAGGGCAATGTACATGTCCGAGAAGGTCCGCAGCAGCAGGTTGCTCTCCGCCGGCAGGTACCGGTCCTCCAGGGTCTTGCAGGCCAGCAGCATCGGCTCGATGCGGGTGCGGGAGATGTCCTCCGCCAGGTCCTCCGACGGATAGATCACCAGCGTGGGCGCCGGGTCCTGGTCCGGGATGTAGCCCAGGATGTTGAGGATGCACTCGGTGCCGCCCACCTGGGTGGACTTGACAAAGACGATCTCCTCCACCAAATCGTCGGTGAAGGCGTCCATGATGCCCCGCAGATAGGGCGTCCGGCTGGTTTTCCACCGGCCCGGCAGGTTGGAGGTCCCCGGCGGGATCACCCGGTTTTTATCCGCCCATTCACTCACCGTCATGGCTTCCGGCGGCTTCAGGGTCTTCATCGCTTCCCGGAGCCAGTCCGGCCAAACGTCCGGCGCTCCACTCGTGCAGGGCATCACGTATCACCTCCATGGCCTCCCGCTCGATGGCTTTGGCCTCGTCCCGTTCGGTGTACTGGGCGGCCAGGATGCCGATTTTGCGCGGCAGCCCCAGCGCCGCCTGCTTAAAGGCGGCAAAAAAGGCGGTGAGCAGCTGCGACACCTCCTGTACCTCCAGATATTCCTTCTGTTCCACGCCGTTGCGGAAGGCTTTGGCGTGGGTCTGCTCCTTCTTCAGGGCGGTTTCCCAGTAGATCTTCTGCTCCCGCAGGCTCAGGTGGGAAAGGTCCTGGTCCTTGCCCGGGCTGGCGCCGTCGCACCGCCAGGCGATGACCTCTTTGATGGGCCACCAGCCCCGGTCCGCCTTGGGGCAGCCGTCCTTGGCCCAGCTGGCCAGGGTCTTGGTGGTGACGCCGAAGATCTCGGCCAAAAAGGCGGTGGGGACGCAGGTTTTCCCGTCGATCACTTTGGTTTTGACGATGTTACCCAAATCCTCACCTCGATGTAACGATTTTTGCGGCTATGATTTCACTCCCGGAGGACCCGGCTTCTTCTAAATGGCTGCATAAAAATTCCACCTTTCGCTTTGTTACCTTGTTACCCTAGTTTTTTTACCTGTGAGCGGGGGAAATTCCGCGCCTCATTCCGACCCGCTTCTCCCCCGGGGGTGGGAAGGACCCGCGCCTGCCCGCCGGCGGCCTCTCGTTCCTGCTGCACCCGCTGCTGGCACAGCTGCCAGTAGCCCTCGTCCAGCTCAAAGCCCACATAGTCCCGGCCGGTCTGGATGCAGGCCACCGCCGTGGTGCCGCTGCCCATGCAGGCATCCAGCACCAGGTCCCCGGGGTTGGTGTAGCTGCGGATCAGGTAGGCGAACAGCTCCACCGGCTTCTGGGTCGGGTGCAGGCCGCGCTGGCAAGGGATCTCCAGCAGGTGGGTGGGATAGTGGGTGAACTCCTGGACATAGGGTTTGTCCAGGCCGTGGTCATAGACCTGGCCAGTCCTTGGCCGCTTTTCCTGGCGGTGAAGCGGCTGCTCCAAGCGCACCAGGCCCTGCGGGTGGAAGTCCGGGGGCTTGGGGTAAAAGATGGCCACGTCCTCGATGCAGCGCATGGGCTGCTTCTTGCAGTAGGTGAAGCCGGTGGCGTGGTTTTTGCGCCAGTACCAGCAGTACCGGAACCACGGGCGATTGCTTTGGATCAGGTCGGTGGTGAAGGGTTGGATGGCGGTCAGGGCCACCACCCCGCCCGGCGCCAGGATGCGCTTCCACTGCTTCCACAGGGCGTCCAGCGGGAGCAGCTTGTCCCAGGCGCAGTCGGTGCGGCCGTAGGGCAGGTCGCAGAGGATCAGCTGGACCGAATGGTCCGGGATGATGGACATCCCGGCCACGCAGTCGGTGTTGTAGATGGTGTTGCGTGCAAATTGATAATCTATGGTTCTCACCCTTTGTTCGGGGCTGGGTGGAAAACGGGCTGGTTTTGGGGTATGCAAAAGCCGCCCCCGGCTTTCGCTGGAAGGCGGCTTCTGGCATTTTGAATGGGATGGGCTGGGTTGTTAAGGAGGTCAGCCTATGGGGATCTTGAGGCGTTCTCTTTTCTCAAAATACCATGCTAAAAGCATACCACCTTTTTTGTCAAATTTCGTCCGCTCTTTTTCCACTTTCGTTAATAGTCTGTCAAACCATACATCCGAATCGTGAACTGCCGCAGCGCTTCCTCCTTGATTTCATAGACCCGGGAGCGCTCCACATGCAGCCGCTCCATCAGGTCCTCCACATGGTTTGCGGTACGGTAGATATAAAACCGCTCCAGCACTAGGCGCTGGGTCTCGGCGAGGGATTCCAGGCCCCGCTCGGTCAGGGACACCAGCTGGGCGGCCACCCGGTAGTTGAGCTCCAAGCGCTGCAGCTCCTCCATGCGGCTGATCATACCATCCTCCACCCGGCTGCCGCCGCCCATGACCGGGGTGGTGTCTGACTTGCTGGCCCGGATTCCCTCCAGCTGCAGCCGCAGGACCGCCTGGCGCTCCCGCAGGTGTTCCAGGGCTTCCTTCCGGGCCAGGTAGTCCCGCAGTTCGCCCACCGCTTCCTTCTTCCAGTTCAATTGGCATCACCTCCAAAGCTGCCCAGCAGCGTCTCCCAGGACACGGCCGGCAGGTCGGAAAACTCTTCCCCGTCTACCCCCACGATGAGGATGGTCCCCACGAAACTCACTCCCAGGAAGGTCCCGTTGTATGGCAGCCCCAGGAGGCGGCCTTCCTCGTTGCAGATAATGCAGGCGTGCTGCGCGAAGGTCACGGTCTCGATGTACCCGCCCACCTCCTGCTGCAGGGCCTCCAGGGTGTTTTCTACCTGGACCCACTCCGGCAGGCATCCGGGGCGTTTGCGTATAACACGGATCATCCCCGCAGCCCTCCTCTCACCCACCGGGGATACCAGCGGTTCCCCTCGTTGGTTTCATACAGGCAGGCCTTGCATGGGTTCTGCTCCTGGTTGCTGTCCCGGTGCCGGCAGCTGGCGCAGGGCAGCTCGCTGTGCAGCAGCTTGTCCGCCCACTGCAGGTCCTGGATGGCCTGGACCGCTACGGTGAGATGTTCCCGCTTGGCGCGGAGGGTATTCTTCAGGACGGGGTCGCACTCGTCGATAATCCCGTCGATCTTCTGGATCTCCTTGGCGAAAAAGGCGAGTGCCTTCTCCAGTTTTGTCATGGTCTGACCTTCCTTTCTGGCAACCAGCCGCACCGGCAGTTGCAATCGTTCGGACATTGTGCGCAGCAGTCGTAGGGTTCGCTGCAGCAGGCCGCGGCTCCGCAATGTCCCGTAGGGCTTTTTCCTGTTTTGCATTTCCCGTTCAGCGCTGGCCTCACCGGTTCCCCGCTTGCCAGCAGCGCTTGTCCGTGCCATCTTGATTCTTTCTTCATGGCTGTTCCTCCACCTTTCCGGTTCATTCTTTCTTGCGCTGGGTCTTCCGGCGGGGTGCGGCGGTGGCCTGGGCCTGCTTCTGCTGCAGGCGCAGGTGCAGTCGCGGTGTCCCTCCCCGGACCCAGATGCACTCATATTGGATTCGCGGTCCCCACGGGGTGCCCCACACCTGCAGGCTGCTTTCCACCATGGAATATCCGGCCGGCGCCCGGCGGGATTTCCGGGGCAGTTCGTTCAGCTCGGTGCAGCTCTCCTTGGGTTCCTTCAGATTGTGGCTGCTGGTCCAGGCCTTTTCGTGCTTTTTGTGCGGCCGCTTGGCGTTGACCCGGGCCTCGTCCTGGGCGTTGGGGTCCCGGCTGGGCTTTTCCTCCTCCAGCAGATACTGGGCCAGATCAAAATATCCTTGGCTGTCATCCAGTGGGGAGCAATGCACCCGGCGGCCCCAGGGCTTCCAAAGGCGCTGCAGCGTTTCCAGGGGCAGGCCGGTCATGATCAGGTGCAGGTGCCACTTCCCCTGTTTCTCCAAAAAGCACAGGTATCGGAACACCTTCCCCTGGCGGCTGCATTCCCGGCGGCAGGCTCCCAGGAAACCGCTTCTTGCTTTCCGGGCCTGCTCCTCGGTGGTGCCTGCCGGAAGGGTCAGGGTCACAAATTGGTCCTCCCGGGGAAGGAAGTTCGCCAGGATCAGCCCCTGCAGCTTCCATACCTGGTATTGGTGCTGCCGCTTCTTCTCCTCTGGGGTGGTCTCCTTCCTGGCCAGGCCCTTGGGTGTATGATTTCCCGCAGCCGGGGCAGGATAGATGGTGACCACCGCCCGGTATCCCAGGTACCGGACCCGCTTTCTGTATTTCATCCCTTCCCCCGTCCTTGTGGAAAACTTCGTGGAAAGTGTGTAAACATAATTGTCTTTACAAGGTCAGATAAGGGCTAAAGTATGCCCTTTTCCTGTCATTTTATCTTTCCACAAAAACCAATCCCTCTTTTTCACATCCCGCAAAAAAGCGGGCCTCCTGGCTGCCCAGGGGCCCGCCCGCTGCTATCTTTGGTCCAGGTATTGGTCCAGCTGCTGTTCTAGCTCCCGGCGCTGCTTGTCCGACAACGGCACATACTCCGGCAGGCCCAGGCTGCGCTTGTACGCCAGGTACCGGTCGCGGACCCATGGGTGGTTCAGGTTATATCGAAACCCGTAGGGATTCCGCCCGGCCCAGATGCCCTCTGCCCGACAGTCAGGTCCCATATCACCACCCCTTCCTGGGACGTGTCTCTGGTGGCCTTCTCTGCTGCCATCAAGCCCAAGCTGGAAGCCGTGGGCACCAGCACCAGACAGGACAGCATAAACGCCATGAAAAACGCTCCCTTATTCATGGGGCACCTCCTGGCTGAAAACTCCGTTCTTTGAAGCAAAGTCGGTCGTCACCTTGCCCAGAACAGCCGCCGCGGCCTGATGCCCCAGACTTTTCAGCAGCCGCTCGATCAGGATGGTGGCCTCTGCAATCACGTCGTCTCTGTTGCCGCAAGCCCTCACGTGAGTGTCCCCTCTGTTACATTTCAGCTCAATCATAGTGCTTCCTCCTGCTTGTCCATATTTATATTTGAAAGAAGGAACGGCGTGGACCGTTCCTTTTTCGTTATCCATTCCATATGCAAGCCCCTACTCCTCAAACAGCCGTTCCAGCAAAGACTCCAGCTGCGTGATCCGCTTGGACGCATCCTCCGGTGGCTCGGTCCAACTGCAGTGGCTGCAGTGCATGGGCTCTTCCCTGGTATATCCGTAGGTGATGCTTCCGCAGGCCGGGCAAACCCCATCCGCGAAAAAAACGGCTTCTTCCATGGTTACGCTGCCCCCTTTTCCCTACGGTGCCGGGGCTCCTGCCGGCGTCGCTCCCAGCGCAGCCAGATCATCTCCGCTACCCCAGCCAGGATCAGAAAGACCAGCCCCGCCACTCCGGCCATCAGCAGCAGGATGGTGTTGTACATCAGTTCTTCCATAGCTATGCCTTCCTTCCAACGATCAGCTCTGCGCTCACCGATGATTGCATATACCACAGGTAAAACGGTACCGTCGGGATTTTATACCCTTTGTTGGCTGCCATCTCCCTGCGCCAGGAATACCCCGGCTTGAAGTTGCCACAATCGATGGCTGCGCGCAGGCTTTCCGGCTTGGTGCCCATGAACTTGGCCGCCTCTGGCAGCGGGATCTCGATGGGATACTTCTGAACCAATTCGTTGAGTTTTTCCACGCTCTCCCTCACCGGGCAAGGGATCTCAAATAACGACATAGACATACATTTGACCTCCTTTTGGCAACCACCCTTTTGTGCTATAATAAAGCGAGAAAGGGGGTGTGTTTTATGGCTACCTGGGGTGATTTAAAAAACTTCACTTGGGGTGAACTCAAATCGTTTACATGGAACGATCTCTCGATTCTCAATTTGAACCAACTTATGTATATAAAGAAAGTAACCATTTCTGAGAAGACACAAAAGCAAGTCAATAAATTAGAAGAAAGAATTCGAGAACTAGAAGTTCAGCATTGTCCCTCATTACCCTGTCAGCAGACACCTAAAGCAAAAGATTCTTATTTCCAGAAAATTATCGATTTGCTAAACTTCGCATGTGCTATTATTCAGTTTTTTTCTTTAGCAGGCGGCAATGATTCCCAAGAGCGCTCAGATTATGTAAGAGAGATTTCCGAAAACGTTGCTGCAATTGTTGAACACTTACAAGAAGATAATCAAAATGTGATCGGTCAGAGTAATTGTCAAATAGACGAAACATTAAATCTGAATTCCAGCATCGAATAGCGAATTCTTCCACTCTTTTTGTGTGTAGGTTGCCAATTTCATTTTGCTTTTTCGCTATTTATTGCTTCTTTTTTACGCTATAATCAGCACAGAAAGGAGATACTTTTATGAGCGAAATTGAAGATAAAACAGGTTATACAATTAAAAATGTCACTGCGGAATGCCTCAGAGAAGCGCTCCTGCCGGTGTCATCGCAAGCAGGTCAAACTCTATCTGATACCTGGGAACTTGTATTTGGTGGATTCCATACTTTTGTTGCTAAGAAAAAACTAACAAGAGAAAAACACCTTGCAGAGTTTCAGCAATCCCTGATTCAAAACGTGCAATCAATTCCTACTGATCATCTACAGGAACCCCCTCTTTCAGTCGTCGGGCCAGCTTTGGAGGCATCGAAGTTCTATTTTGAAGAGACAGAAGTTCGAGAACTATTTTTAAGGCTAATTTCAAGCTCTATGGACGACCGTTATAGTTCGAAAGTTCATGTCTCTTTTGTTGAGATTATCAAGCAAATGACACCATTGGACGCACAAAATTTGAAGCTCTTTAGACTAGATAGTGAGTATCCAATCACTTCTTTTCGATACTACGTTTCCGAAGATAGAAGTTCATTCAAGGACTTATTCCCATTGGTATTTTTGTCTAACCCTAATGAACAAGATATTGAAAAGCAAGCAATCTCTATTTCTTCTCTTGAACGCTTGGGAATCCTTTCTTGTACTTTCTTTGCACAACTCACTTCTGCTTCCTATGACTCCTTCATTCAGCATAAAGTGTATAAAGAATATTCCGAACGTCTCGGTAGTGACTTTTGCTATTACCCTGGCATTGTATCCCTCACTCCTCTGGGTAAATCTTTCATTGATGTTTGTTTCCCTCCAATATCTCAGTTAATTGTTGGATAGCTTCTTGAACATAGCGATCTACTATCTCAAAGTAGTGGGTCGCTATTACTTTTGTTGTAAGATAAGAAACCAGAACAGTACATGTAACCAAAAGCAATACATCCATTTGAATCACCTCCTTTCATGTTTGCTTTTTCTACTAAAAGTAGATATTTAGGCGAAAAAAATTTTGTCGTATGGTATGCCAGTAATTTGAGCAATCTTTTGTGCTTGTTCCACGGTAGCTCTGCTTGGATTTTCTTCGATTTTGCGGTATGTTTGCACATGAATGCCAAGAAAATCGGCCATTTCCTGTTGTTTTTTTCCAGCAAGCATTCTTGCCTGCTTCACTGTAAACGCCATTTCTATCACCTCCTGTTCCCACTATACTCTACTTTAAGTGGAATGTCAACCCCTAAAAGTAGAGTATTATGTTTTTCATGTTGATTTTTATCTACTTTTAGTTTATTATAAAGATACTATGAAAGGGGTGATGGCGTGAGTATCGGTAGTAAAATAAAGTTTCTTCGAGAAAATGCTGGTCTGAGCCAAATAGAACTCGGGAACATTTTACAAGTTTCTGATAAAGCTGTATCCACTTGGGAAAACGATTTAAAAATACCTCGAATGGGCACCTTGCAGGCATTAGCTGATTATTTTGGTGTAACCAAGTCATATATCATTGAAGATGGCCAAAGCATGCCGCCCGTCCTCACTAAGAAGGATGAGCGTGATATTGCAAAAAAGATGGAGGAGATGTTGGACCTACTCAGCAGTTCCGATCCTCTCATGTTCGACGGAGAGCCGTTGGATGATGAAACGAAAGAGCTGCTGCGGGCAAGCTATGAAAACCAACTGCGCATGACCAAGCAGATTGCCAAAGCCAAATATACACCTAAGAAGTACAAAAAATAGGACGGTGATCCACTTGTCAATCTGGGAAACCGCCTCGTCTCTTCTTCATAAGTACCACACAAATGACCCCTTTGAACTGTGTCGGCTCCTGGGGATCATCGTCATAAAAGAACCACTTGGCACGGTGCGTGGGTATTACTCACGTTCCCACCGAACAAAGGTCATCCATATCAATGAAGCACTTTCACCGGAGCGACAGCATTTTACCTGTGCCCACGAGCTGGGCCATGCTGTGATGCATCCATCCGCCAATACCCCCTTTCTGAGGGAGCATACTCTGTTTTCCGTGGATAAATTGGAGGTCCAGGCGAATCGCTTTGCCGTGTGCCTCTGTTATCCGTCAGAATACCTAACAGCGGAGTATGAGGGGTGCAGCGTCTATGACATCGCCCAGGCTTTGCAACTGCCGCCTGAGCTCGTGGCCTATTCACTGGGGACAAATCTGTGACCGATTTTCCCCACAAATAAAAAAGCCGCCTCCGGGACGCGACCCCGAAAGCGGCTAACATGAGAAGACGACTCAAATCCACTCCTCGCTATCATTATAACGGATTGGCGAATTTTGTCAATCAGGAGGAGGACATTATGTTTTGCAGACATTGCGGAAGAAGAATTGAAGATGATAGCACGTTTTGCCGGTACTGCGGGAAGGAAGTTTCTGAGGTTCCTAACAACGCTTCAATCTTTAAGCAGACCGAGAACACGGAAGCTGCTAACCCCAAAGAAGATGATGTGGAATGGAAAAGTCCTTACCTAACCGGCGTTCCTACGTCAAAGGAATTTTTTGAATCATTGGAAAAGGATAAGCCAAAGAAATCCAAATCCCCTGGATGCCTTATAATGCTGTTCGTTATTTTGGCTGCTGCAGTCTTTACCGCAGTAATTGGTGCCCCTTCTAAGCATCCTCAGCCAGCAGAGCAGAAAACAACCGATTACGAGCAAATTGGGCATGAATACGGTGTGGAGTTCGTAAAGTTATACCTGGAAGATATCGGCGTGTATGAATACGACCGGCTAGGGTGGTACTATCCAGAAACATACGCCATAAAGGACGGAATCCATTATACCAGTTCAAAGTTCGACTACTATGATACAGACCATACATATACCATCGGAATAAAATACGACAGCGAAGATAACCCAACTGTGGTGTTTTTCTCGGTAGACGACTGGTCAAGAAGTATAGAATAATAAAAAAGACCGCTCTCCGTGCGCCAACACGGAAAGCGGCCAGTGCCTCCCAAAGAGAGACGGTGCATATTAAGCATTTGTATTATACCACTCTTTCATTGGGCTGGCAACCGCATACCCCATTTTCGTCAGCATCAAAAAGGAGTGGATTTTTTATGCCCAGACCCAAAAAAGAGAAGCCCAACCGGGAAGACGGACGGTATGAGGTCAAGATCACCCTGGGGCGAGACTTGACCGGCCGGCTGATCCGCAAGTCGTTTTACTCTTCCATCAGCAAAGCCGATGCCAAGCGGCAGGCTGAGGCGTGGCGGATCAACCAGCGGGTTGCCGAACAGACCGGGAACGTTTTTGTTCAGAAGGATTACACCTTCGCCCAATGGGCGGCCAAGTGGTTGGAAACCTACAAGCACGGCCGGGTGAAGGAAAGCACCTACCAAAACACCTACAAAGACAAGGTGGAGAAGTACCTGCTCCCCTACTTCGGGAACGCGCTGCTTACCGACATCCGGCCCATTGATGTCCAAGCCTTCTACAACCTCTGCGCACAAAAATATTCCCTGTCTACCAATAAGAAGATCCGGCTCTGCCTCAACTCCATTTTTGAAACGGCCATCACCAACGATCTGTGCTATAAAAACCCGGCCCGGGGATTGTCGGTGCAGTCCGATCTTCCCAAAAAGGAAAAGCACATCTTCACTCAAGAGGAGGCCGATCAGGTCCTGGCCTTTGCCCAGCAGCACCCGAAAGGGCTTTCCATCGTGCTGCTGCTTTCTTTGGGGCTGCGGCGCTCCGAACTGCTGGGCCTGATGTGGAGTGACATCGACCTGCAAAACCGTACCATCCAGATCCAGCGGGCTGTTACCCCCGTCCACAACCGTTCCACCATCGGGCCGCCCAAAACGCCTACCTCCGTGCGGCTGCTCCCTCTGAGCGAGGAACTCTGCGACTACCTGCGGCCGATGGCAGCAGCCAGCTCCCCCTCCTGCTTTGTCATCGGCGGCAAGGAGACCTTCTGCTCCATCTCCAACTGGGTCCACAACATCTTCGATCCATTCTGCCGGGACCTGTCTCAGCACTTCCCCGACCTGCCGGTGCTCACTCCCCACGAATACCGTCACACCTGCGGCACCCTCCTTTACCGGCGCACCAAAAACATCTATGCGGTGTCCAAGTTTCTGGGGCATGCGGATGTGGTCGTCACCACCAGCATCTACGTCCACAATGATGTGGAATCCCTGCGCGCTGATCTGGCAGCAGCCGAAAACTAAGTACCAGTGTCGTCAAACTGTCGTCAAACAAAAATTCACCTTTCCCGAAAAAAGAGAAAGCACCCGACAAACGGCTTATCTAAGCCATTTACCGGGTGCTTTCTTGGCTGGGCTGGCGGGATTCGAACCCACGGGATGCAGGAGTCAAAGTCCTGTGCCTTACCGCTTGGCGACAGCCCAATATTCAGGTTAGATATAGAAAAAAGGCTTTTAAATAAAAGCCTTTTTTCATGGGGTGGGTAGTGAGAGTTGAACTCACGACCTCCAGAGCCACAATCTGGCGCCCTAACCAACTAGGCCATACCCACCATATGGCGCGCCAAGAGAGACTCGAACTCCCGACCTACTGCTTAGAAGGCAGTTGCTCTATCCAGCTGAGCTATTGGCGCATTTTATGGAGCGGGTGATGGGAATCGAACCCACGCGACCAGCTTGGAAGGCTGGGATTCTACCATTGAACTACACCCGCGCGTACCGCATCTCAACGACAGGTACTATTATATCGTGCCGATAGCGATTTGTCAACACCTTTTTGCAGATTTTTTTGCTTTTTGTCAAAAAATTAATGGGTAGGCTGATCGATGAACTCCGCCCGGGTTTTGGAGTAGACGATCTTCTGCCCGGCGTAAAGCCCGTAGTTGCCGGAAAGCATGTAGCTGACGGCGCAGGCCACCGCAAAGAACAGCGCCCCCTGGGAGCCGTACAGCTCGATACTCAGCACCAGCGACGCCACCGGGCAGTTGACCACGCTGCAAAACAGCGCCACGATCCCCACCGCTGCGGCAAAGCCCGGGTCCAGGCCCAGCAGGGCCCCCACGGTGCAGCCAAAGGTCGCCCCCACAAAGAAGGTGGGCACGATCTCGCCGCCCTTGAAGCCGGCGCCCAGGGTCAGCGCGGTGAGCAGCATCTTAATGAGGAAGGCTTCGGGGCGCGCCTGGCCGGCGATGGCCTGGCGGATGACCGGCATACCGGCGCCGTTGTAGTCCTGGCTGCCCAGCAGGAGGCTCACCGCCAGCACCAGCAGGCCGCCCACCACTGCCCGCAGGACGGGGTCCTTCAGGTATTTTTGATACCAGTGGGCCGCGCTGTGCAGAAGCTGGCAGAAGACGATGCCCAGCAGGGCGCAAAGCACCCCCAAGACCAGCACCCGCCCGCCGTTGAGGAAGGTGAAGTCCGGCACGGTCCCCAGGTCGAAGGCAGTGGGATGGACGCCCAGCGCGCCGCCGACCCCATAGGCCACCAGGGCGGAAAACAGGCAGGGCACCAGCGCCGCATAGTGCATGATACCCACGCTGACCACCTCGATGGCGAAGATGGCCGCGGTGAGCGGGGTGCCAAACAGCGCCGCAAACCCCGCGCTCATGCCGCAGAGGGTGAGGATATGGCGGTCCTTTTCGTCCAGCTGCAGGCGGCGGCCCATATCAGCGGTGATGCTGCCGCCCAGCTGCAGCGCAGCGCCCTCCCGCCCGGAGGAACCGCCCGCCAGGTGGGTCAGCACGGTGCCGATAAAGATCAGCGGAGCCTGGCGCAGGTGCATCTGCTCCACCGAGCGCACCGAGCGCAGCACCAGGTTGGTGCCGGGGTCATTTTCCATCCCGGCCAGGCGGTACAGCAGGGTGATAGCCGCGCCGGCCAAAGGCAGGGTGAACAAGATCCACGGGTGGGCCCGGCGCAGGGCGTCGGAAAGGTCCACCGCGTGGTGGAACACCGCGCCCACGCAGCCCAGCAAAGAGCCTACCGCCCCTGCGATCATCAGCCACATGAAAAAGCTCTCGCCTACCGCCAGACACGCCGGCCGTCTGTTTTTCTCCATTCTCCCGTTCCTCCCTGCTGCCATCGATGGGGTCATTTTCTTTATTTTACCACGGGAAAGTGCCGGGGGCAAGAACATTTACAGGTATCGATTCAGAACCTCTTCCAACTGCTGCTTGTAATTATAAATGTCATACACAGACTCTATACGATAACGTACTTCCTTCTTATTTTCGTCCGGAAGGATCAAGAACTTAGAGCTTTTACTCAAGCGGAAGCGGCAGATCCATTTTCTTGTGTTGTTCTTATAGAGAACGTTGAAATAAGATTCTGTGTCCTTATATGTTATCTCGGTCATTTCAACCAGGCCATGAAGCAAGTTCTTTACAATGAAATACGCTTCTAATTCTTCTTCTGTGGTAACAACTTTAGAAACTGGTGCCGCAGCATCCTCTTTGCTCAGCTCGTCGGCTGTCTCGCTTACTGGAGATACTGTTTCATTGGAGTTTCCAAGCGCCGTCTTGATGCGATCATTCATTAGCTCACTAATATAATCATTCATTGCCTTTTTCAGCACAGGACGGAAGCGCTCAACAACATTCTGTGTCTTCATTCCATCATAGGCGTCTGTCAAAAAGTGGCGAACCAACGCATCAGAGGGTTCCTGAAGTTCTGTAGCCAAAATCCGTTTAAACTCATAGGAGTACTTTAATTCCGAAGCACTATCCATGATTTTATTTAAATCAAAGTTCGCTTTGCAGAACTTCTTAAGCTCCGGAATCTGCGCTTCTTTTAAATTGAGTAAATCAATTTCAAGAAACGGCTTTTCGTCCATTTTGTTTGGTTGTTCCAAATCCGTATAGAAACGATAAATCTGCCCGTTCGTCAAGATAGCAAATTTCGCTGCTGTTGTTCCAAAGTAACGGAAAAGTTGGGAATCATGTTTTTCTAAAGCTTCCCCGATCCATTTTGCTTCAATAAGAATAGAAGGCTTATCCTCCATCATAATTGCATAGTCTACTTTTTCGCCCTTTTTTATTCCAACATCTGCAACAAATTCCGGAACAAACTCATGCGGATTAAACACATCATACCCGAGCAATGCGAAAAATGGCATGATTAACGCCGTTTTTGTAGCCTCCTCCGTCGTGATATTTTCCTTCAAACTCTCAACACGCTTCGAAAACTGTTTTATTTCATCAATAAAATCCATATTCATCCTCCTATTGTTGCATTTTGCCTCAAAAAGCTAGGAAATATCGCTCTACTTTATTAATATACTACAGTTTTCTACAAATAAAAATACGGATTCAAGAAAAATATCAGGTATTACAATTTATAGTAAAATTTCCTATGACATTTAACAAATCCTGTTCCTTATCGAAGCGTTTTCCGGCACCATTCTTCCAGCTGGGAAAGGGGGCAGACGCGGACCGGGGCCGGGGCGGGCGCTTCCCCCTCCCAGCAGCAGCCGAGCCACCAGCCGCCCTCCTGCCAGGAGCGGCAGCGCAGCCCCTCCCGGCTGCAGCGGCCCTCCCCTTCCAGAAGAAATTCCGCCTGGGGCATCCGGGCCAGGCCCTGGCCGCTGTACTTGGCCAAAGCTTCCCGCAGGGTCCACAGGCGGGTAAAGGCAGTGTCCGGGTCGGGGCCGGTGAGGGCGGCTTGTTCCGCGGGGGAAAACATCCGCCGGGCCACGGCGGGGCGGCAGCGTCCCGGCGGTTCCAGGTCGAGGCCCACCCGTCCCCGGTGCAGGGCGCAGGCGCAGGCCCCGCCGGTGTGCGCCAGGGAAAGGCCCCAGCCGCTGGGGCTCCCGTCGGCTTCGCGCAGCAGCGGCTGGCCCAGGGGGCTGCGGTCCAGGCGCAGGGCGCAAAGGCCGTTTTCCTCCAGCAGCCAGCGGGCCAGCAGATAGGCCCCCAGGCTCTGGCGGGCCGCCCGGCCGCGCTTTTCTTCTAGGCGGGGGCGCTGGCTTTCCTCCACCAGGCAGAAAAATTCCCCCCAGTCCCGCTCCCCGTCCAGCAGGGCGATCACCGGTCCCATGGCGTGCTCCCTTCCAGCCGCAGCTCCACCGGCTCCCCGGCGGTCAGGCTGTCCGGCGTCACCCGGCAGTCCCAGGCCAGCACCGCTACCCCCTGGCGCTGGGCTTCCAGCAGCTGACGGGCAAAGTCCGGGTCGGTGGCCCAGTTGGGGGTGAAATGCCGCACCCCCTGCATCTGCACCACAAACAGCACCGCCGCCCCGAACCCCTGCTGCCGGGCGCGGCACAGCTCCTGCAGGTGTTTGCGGCCCCGGAGGGTGGGCGCGTCGGGGAAGTAGACCCCGCCGTCCTCCTCCAAGGTCACCCCCTTGACCTCCACCAGCCAGCGGCGGCGGTCGGTCTCGGCCTCCAGGTCCAGGCGGGAGTCCCCAAAGCGCACCTCCCGGCGCAGGGCGCGCAGCTCCTCCCCCGGCTCCAGCGGCAGGCGGATGCTCCCCTGCTCTATCCCCTCCCAGGCCACCCGGTTGGGCGCTTGGGAATCCAGGTTGATGAGCCGCTGGCCCTTTTCTACCGCCACCAGGCTCCACTGGGTCTTGCGGCCCGGGGCGTCGCTGTGGGAAAGCCAGGCCCGGCAGCCGGGCACCAGCAGCTCCCGGCAGCGGCCGGTATTGGGCAGGTGGGCCCGCAGGGGCTCGCCCTCCAGGCTTTCACAATGGGCCACAAACCGCCCCTGCCGCTGCAAAAACCGCGCGGGGACTACTCGTTGATACTGCATCCTTCTGCCTCCTGTCTGCTTTATGCTGTTATGATACCACACTTGCCCCGGGAAGAAAAGCCCGCTTCCCCCCGCCGGATGATTGCCAATCGCCCGGCGGCGTGGTACAATGAAGACAACGCCCCCAACGGGCAGTATGGAAAGGATGATCTTCTATGATGCGACCTCTTGCGGCGGCCCTTTGCGCGGCCCTGCTGCTGAACCTTTTCGCCCTGGGCGGCTGCGCGGCCCGGACCCCGGTCCAGGGTGGTTCCACCCCCGAGACCCCCGTCCAGGAGGAGACCGGCCCGGCTCCCGAGGAGGAGACCTCCCAGCCGGAGGACGAAACCGCCCCCGAGGAGGACGACGCCCCGGCCGAGGACGAAGAAGAACCCGAGGAACCGGCGGCCGACCCGGTGTACCTCATTGGGGAATCCGGCTTCTGCTTCACCCTGCCCTCTCCCCTTCAGGCGCGCATCGACCCCAACATGGGCAACATCCAGCTGTATGTGGCCGATGACCCGTCCTTCTTAGGCTCGGTGACCTACGAACAAAGCGACATCGCCCTGGATCAGCTCAAACAGGGCATGGTGAGCCTGGAAGAAGGCGGCGACGGCGACAGCACCGTCAGCAACTTTGAGATGGAGCCGGTGAAGCTGGACAACGGCGACTTCACCCTGACCATCTCCTACTCCGACGGCGACACCGACACCAGCGCCGGCGGCTTCTTCTACTCCTTCTACCGCAAGGCGGGCGACGGGCTCATCACCTTTATGATCCGCACCCCGCGGGTGGATTACGACGAGGCGGTGCGCCAGCTGTTCACCACCGTGGTGGAAGCCGGCGACGACGCCCAGCCGGTCCCCGAAAATTAACCCCCGCTGCCCCAACGCCTCCCGCCCGCGCGGGGGGCGCTTTTTTGTGCCCCGGGGCAGGCTGGGGGACTTTTCCTGGCAAGAGAGGGGTTTCCTCCTTTGGAAAAAGGCAGAGTGTCTTTGCCAGTATTACCAAAAGTTTCTGCTGTTCTTCACGAAAAAACAGAGGAATGTTCCCGATTTGTTCATACAAATGTCGATTTTTTTCGGTATCCTTGTAACCGTACCCAGATGGTACCGCACCCGGGCTAGACCGGGCACGACATATCACCCCGCCTGGCCGCCCTTTTGGGGCGCTGGCGGCATACCCTGGAGGTAATTTTTTATGAAGAAAGTATTGATCGCCCTGCTGGCTATGTCCGTGGTCGCTTCCATGGCGGCCTGCGGCTCCGACGACGAAAGCAGCTCTTCTTCCAATGATACTTCGGCTCCTGCCGTAGAAGAAAGCACCGAAGCCCCCGCCGAAGAAGAAGCTCCCGCTGACGAGGAAGCTCCTGCGGAGGACGCCTCTACCGATGAGACCACCGACGAGGCTGCTGCCGAAGGCGCCACCGATGAAGCCGCTGCGGAAGGCACTACCGACGAAGCTGCTGCCGAAGGTACTACCGACGAAGCCGCTTCCGGCGACACCACCACCAGCAACACCGCCGAAGCTTAGTCCTCAAAACCCGGTTTCCCCATCGTTCACTCTGTTTCACACAAGCACACACAACAAAGGGCCGTTCTCCCCGGAGAGCGGCCTTTTTGCGTCTTTTCGGCTCCTCTCCCCTGCCCCAAGACGCGAAAAAGCCGCCCCCGAAGGGACGGCTTTTGGCTTTTTGTTTTGGGATGGGGCTTACTTCTCCAAAGCGCGGTGGCCGATGTCGCGGCGGCAGAAGCATCCCTCGAAGGAGATGCCGTCCACGGCGGCGTAGGCTTTTTTCAGTGCGGAGGGCAGGTCCTCGGCCCGGGCAGTGACGCCCAGCACGCGGCCGCCGTTGGACAGGTACTGCCCGTCGGACAGCTTGGTGCCGGAGTGGTAAACGCTGACCCCTTCGGCCTGACCGTTTGCGTCCAGACCGGAGATGGGCAGGCCCTTGCGGTAGCTCTTGGGGTAACCGCCGCTGGCCAGGATGACGCAGGCGGCAGCTCCCGGGGCAAAGCGCACCATCTCGGGGGTGAGGGTGCCGCGGTAGACCGCTTCCATAATGTCCACCAGGTCGCTTTCCAGCAGTTCCAGCACCACCTGGGTCTCCGGGTCGCCGAAACGGCTGTTGTACTCGATGACCTGCGGGCCCTTGGGGGTGAGCATCAGGCCGAAATACAGGCAGCCCTTAAAGGGGCGGCCCAGCTTGGCCATAGCGTCCACGGTGGGGCGGAAGATGGTGTCCATGCACTGGCGGGCGATTTCCTCGGTGTAGAAGGGGTTGGGGGCGATGGTGCCCATACCGCCGGTGTTGAGCCCTTTGTCACCGTCCAGGGCGCGCTTGTGGTCCATGGAGGAGACCATGGGCACCACCGTCTTGCCGTCCACAAAGGCCAGCACCGACACCTCGGGACCGGTGAGGAATTCTTCCACCACCACGCGGTTGCCGCTGGCGCCGAAGACCTTGTCCTCCATGATCTCATGCAGGCCGGCCCGGGCTTCTTCCAGGTCCTGGGCGATGATGACGCCCTTGCCCAGCGCCAGGCCGTCGGCCTTGATGACGGTGGGGAACTGGTTTTTCTCGCGGATGTAGGCTTCGGCCTTGGCCGGGTCGTCAAAGACCTCGCAGGCGGCGGTGGGGATGCCGAATTCCTTCATCAGGTTTTTGGAAAAGACCTTGCTGGCCTCGATCTGGGCGGCGGCCTGGGTGGGGCCGAAGGTCATGATGCCTTTTTCGTTGAGGGCGTCCACCATGCCGGCGGCCAGCGGGTCGTCGGGGGCCACCACCGCCAGGTCGATGCCTTTTTCCAGGCAGAAGGCGGTGACGCCGGGGATGTCCATAGCGGAGATGTCCACACAGGTGGCGTCCGCTGCGATGCCGCCGTTACCGGGGCAGCAGTAGAGCTCCTGGGTGCGGGGGCTTTGTTTGAACTTGCGGATCAGGGCGTGTTCCCTGCCGCCGGAGCCCACGACGAGGATCTTCATAATCGCTCAACCTTCCTTTCGTGTCCGCGGGGGAGATTAATGATGGAAGAGGCGCACGCCGTTGAAGGCCAGCACCATGTTGTACTTGTTGCAGGTCTCGATGACGTTGTCGTCACGGATGGAGCCGCCGGGCTCAGCGATGTACTGGACGCCGCTGCGGTGGGCGCGCTCGATGTTGTCGCCGAAGGGGAAGAAGGCGTCGGAGCCCAGGGACACGCCGGTGAGGGTATCCAGCCAGGCGCGTTTCTCCTCGCGGGTCAGCGGCTCGGGACGGGTGGTGAAGAAGTTCTCCCAAACGCCGTCGGCCAGGACGTCCATGTAATCGTCGGAGATGTAGACGTCGATGGTGTTGTCGCGGTCGGGACGGCGGATGTCGGGCTTGAAGGGGAGGTTCAGCACCTTTTCGTGCTGGCGCAGGTACCAGATGTCGGCCTTGTTGCCGGCCAGGCGGGTGCAGTGGATACGGGACTGCTGGCCTGCGCCGATGCCGATGGCCTGGCCGCCTTTGGCGTAGCAGACCGAGTTGGACTGGGTGTATTTGAGGGTGATGAGCGCCAGGATCAGGTCGCGTTTGGCGTCCTCGGGCAGGTCTTTGTT
Source organism: Oscillospiraceae bacterium (assembly GCA_019423755.1). GTDB lineage: Bacteria > Bacillota > Clostridia > Oscillospirales > Ruminococcaceae > Negativibacillus. Next base: position 98,671 of record JAHZAU010000004.1, on the reverse strand, counting down.
TTCGCTGACGATGTTGGAAACGAGGCTTTCGTCGATGACCACGTCGTTTCTGCCCTGCTGGAAGGTGACGCCGAAGATGGTGCGGGTCTCGATGGGGGCGGGCTCATAGTCAGGGTCGATGCGGATGATGTTGTAGCTGCCTTTGCGCTTGGATTTGAGGATCTCCAGGGCTTCGTCGGTGTAGCCGGGGGCGATAACGCCGTCGGAGACCTCGCGTTTGAGGATGTTGGCGGTCTGTACGTCGCAGACGTCGGACAGGGCTACAAAGTCGCCGTAGGAGGACATCCGGTCGGCGCCGCGGGCACGGGCGTAGGCGCAGGCGATGGGAGAGGTGCACTCCAGATCGTCCACAAAGTAGATGCGGCGCTCCACCTCGCTCAGCGGCAGGCCCACAGCGGCGCCGGCGGGGCTGACGTGTTTAAAGGAAGCAGCAGCGGCCAGGCCGGTAGCTTTTTTGAGCTCCCGCACCAGCTGCCAGCTGTTGAAGGCGTCCATGAAGTTGATGTAGCCGGGGCGGCCGTTGAGCACCTCGATGGGCAGCTCGCCTTCGGTCATGCGGATGCAGGAAGGTTTCTGGTTGGGGTTGCAGCCATATTTCAGTTCCAGTTGGTTAGCCATAGCAAAAGTCCATCCTTTCTTAAAAACAGCGGGAGATTAGCAGTTTTTGTTGACGATGCGGGACTCGGCGGCGCCGGTTTCCAGGTCGATGTAGCGGGTAAAGAGGGAGACCTTGTTGTCGGGGTTGAGGTTTTCCCAAACCAGCTGGGTGAAGGCGTCCAGATCCAGGTCCGGGATCTGGACCAGGGTGGGCTCCCCTTCGTAGGAAGGGATGGGGTCGCCGTCGCAGCGGTAGGTGTGGATGAAGTGGCCTTCGCCGGCGACCGGCTGGCTGTACTCATAGAAGAAGCGCTGGGCGCTGGCGCCGTTGCCGTTGTTGCTTTTCAGGATGGAAAGGCGGTAGGAACCGTCCTTGGCCACCAGACCGGAGATGCGGGGGGTGTAGTTGGGGGCATCGGGCTCGAAGGAGCGGGTGCGCAGGGCGTCCTCGAAGGTGCGGCCCTGGGACATCATGTCGTAGATGGTGTCGGTCTGGTCGCCGTTGGTGACGATGGTGCTGCTGCCCAGTACCCGCACCGGAGCGTAGATAACCAGGGACGGGTCGGAAAGCAGAGCCGGGTCATGGGCCTGGGTACGGATGCCGTCGCCGTCGGTGACAAAGACGCGGTTGCGGCTGTTGACGCTGCGGCCCATGATGAAGTAAGCGATGGCGGCTTTTTTGCCGTCGGGGGTGCGGCCCAGGATGATGCCGCGGCCCGGGTAGGTGTTGGAGCTCAGCTCCTGGGCGATGGATACCATTTTCATACTTGGAATCTTCCTTCCTCTGTTTTCTATCTATATTATATGGGGGTTGGTTACGCTTGGGGGGCGTCCTGCGCTTCGATCTGCTGGGACACCATCTGCACGGCCTGGGGCAGCAGCTTCCATTCCGCCTGCTCCATGACCCGGCGCTGCAGGGTCTCGGGGGTGTCGTCCGGCAGGATGTCCACCGCCTTCTGCAGCAGGATGGCGCCGCCGTCGGGCACCTCATTGACAAAATGCACCGTGGCGCCGGTGACCTTAACGCCGTAGTCCAGCGCCGCCTGGTGCACCCGCAGACCGTAGAAACCGCTCCCGCAGAAGGAGGGGATCAGCGAGGGGTGGACGTTGAGGATGCGCTGGGGGTACGCCTGGATGACCGAGGGGCCGAGGATGCTCAGGAAGCCGGCCAGCACCACCAGCTGGATGCCGTGGCTCTGCAGCTCGTCGAGCAGCCGGCGGTCAAACTCTTCGGGGCTTTGGCACTCCTTGCGGCTGACCACCACGGTGGGGACGCCGGCCTTTTCGGCCCGCTGGAGGGCGTAGGCGTCCGGGCGGGAGGCGATGACCAGCGAGATCTTGCCCGGGGCCAGCTCCCCTTGGGCCTGCCGGTCCAGCAGGGCCTGAAGATTGGTGCCGCCGCCGGAGACCAATACTGCGATGGAAACCATGCTCATACGCTCCTTTTTTGTGATTTAAGAGAAAAAGCGCACCGGAAAGATGCGCTTTTTTCGGTTGTCGGGGATTAGTCCTCCAGGATACGGACGCCTTTTTCGCCGGCCTGGATCTCGCCGATCAGGTAAGCGTCCTCCCCTGCTTCATGCAGCACCTGCAGGGCGCGGTCGGCGTCCTCTTTGGCTACGATGGCGATCATGCCCACGCCCATATTGAAGGTGTTGAACATATCGCGCTCGGGGATGTTGCCCTCCTGCTGGATCAGCTCGAACACCGGCAGGACGCGGACGTCCTTGCGGCGGATGACCGCGGTGGTACCCTCGGCCAGGGCGCGCGGGATGTTCTCGTAGAAGCCGCCGCCGGTGATGTGGCTGACGGCCTTGACCTTGACTTCCTCCATGAGGCGGAGCATGGGTTTGACGTAGATGCGGGTGGGGGTCAGCAGCAGCTGGCCCAGGGTGGTGCCCAGCACCTCGCGGAAGATGTTGGCGGGTTTCTGTTCCAGGTCAAAGACCTTCCGCACCAGGGAGAAGCCGTTGGAGTGGACGCCGGAGGACGGCAGGGCGATCATCACGTCGCCGGGGGCCACGGTGGTGGGGTCGATCATCTTCTCTTTGTCCACCACGCCCACCGAGAAACCAGCCAGGTCGTACTCGTCGATGGGATAGAAGCCGGGCATCTCGGCGGTCTCGCCGCCTACCAGGGCGCAGCCGCTTTCCACGCAGCCGTCGGCCACGCCTTTGACGATGTCGGCGACCTTTTCGGGGATGTTTTTGCCCAGGGCGATGTAATCGAGGAACAGCAGGGGTTTGGCGCCGCAGCAGATGATGTCGTTGACGCACATTGCTACGCAGTCGATGCCCACGCTGTCGTGTTTATCCAGCATGAAGGCCAGCTTGAGCTTGGTGCCCACGCCGTCGGTGCCGGAGACCAGTACCGGTTTGGTGATACCGGTCAGGTCCAGCTCAAACGCGCCGCCGAAGCCTCCGATATCGGATTTTCCAGAAAGCATGGTACGGGCCACATGGGCCTTCATCAGTTCTACGGCCTTGTATCCGGCGGTAACGTCGACGCCGGCTGCTTTATAGCTTTCGCTGAAACTTTCGCTCATGGTGATTCCTTTCCTTTCTCGGCCGCGGGGGCCGGGGCCTTTGGCAGGCGTGTTATTTTGTGATCTTCTGGCAGAATTTGTCGCAGGGCTGGTGCTCTCCGGGCACCGGGATGGGATATTCTCCGGTGAAGCAGCCGCAGCAGAAGTTGCAGCGGCCGTCCACGTCGGCAACCTTGGTGATGGCGTCCAGGCTCATGTAGCCCAGGCTGTCGGCATCCAGGCTCTGGCGGATCTCCTCCAGGCTCATGCGGCAGGCGATGAGCTTATCGCGGCTGTCGATGTCGGTGCCGAAGTAGCAGGGGTAGATAAACGGCGGCGAGGAGATGCGTACATGGACCTCGGTGGCGCCGGCTTCCCGCAGCATACGGACGATGCGGGCGCTGGTGGTGCCGCGGACGATGGAGTCGTCCACCAGGACCACGCGTTTGCCGTTGACGGTGGCTTTGAGGACGTTGAGCTTGATGCGCACGGCGTCCTCGCGCTGTTTCTGGGTGGGCAGGATGAAGGTACGGCCGACGTAGCGGTTTTTGATGAAGCCGATGCCGTAGGGGATGCCGGACTGGCGGGCAAAGCCCAAAGCGGCGTCCAGACCGGAATCCGGCACGCCGATGACCACGTCGGCATGGACCGGGTGCTCCAAAGCCAGGAAGGCGCCGGCGCGCTGCCGGGCCTCGTGGACGCTGGCGCCCTCGATGACCGAGTCGGGGCGGGCGGTGTACACATACTCAAAGACGCAGATGCTGCCCTTTTTGGTGCAGTGGGTGTCGATGCTGCGCACGCCGTCGGGGCCGGCGACGACGATCTCGCCGGGCTTGATGTCCCGGACGAACTGCGCGCCGATGCTGTCCAGGGCGCAGCTTTCGGAGGCGAAGACCACGTCCTCCCCCAGCTTGCCCATGCAAAGGGGGCGGAAGCCGTCGGGGTCGCGGACCGCGATGAGCTTCTGGGGAGACATGATGATCATGGAGTAAGCGCCCTGCAGGCGGGGCATGGCCTTTTCGATGGCTTCCTCAATGGAGCCGCAGCCCAGGCGCTCCCGGGTGATGACGTAGGAGATGACCTCCGCGTCGGAGGTGGTGTGGAAGATGACGCCGCTGAGTTCCAGCTCCTGGCGCAGCTCCTTGGCGTTGACCAGCGAGCCGTTGTTGGCTACCGCCATGGTGCCTTTGATGTGGCGCACCAGCATGGGCTGGGCGTTGGTACGGGTGGCGGGGCCGGAGCCGTAAAGCACCTGGCCCAGGGCCATGCGGCCGCCGCCCAAAGATGCCAGCACATCTTTATTGAAGATGTCCGGCACCAGGCCCACGTCCTTGTGGACGCTGATGACGCCGTCGTCGTTGACAGCGATACCGCAGCACTGCTGGCCGCGGTGCTGGAGGGCGTACAGGGCCATGTAGGCCTCGTAGGCGACCTCCTCGTTGCGTTCCTTGGCGTATACACCGAATACGCCACATTCTTCATGGATCTCGTCAAACATAGCTGGACCGTCCTTTCCCTTTGGGTGGATTGTGTGTGATGGTTTTGGGGGGAGGTTAGTCCTGGAGGCCCAGGCGCTTCATTACCTCGTGGTAAGCGTCCTCCACGCCGCCCATATCCCGGCGGAAGCGGTCCTTGTCCAGCTTCTCGTGGGTGTTCACATCCCAGAAGCGGCAGGTGTCCGGGGAGATCTCGTCGGCCAGGACGATGGTGCCGTCGGACAGGCGGCCGAATTCCAGCTTGAAGTCGATGAGCTCGATGCCCACCTCGCGCAGGTATTCGGTGAGGATGTCGTTGATCTTCAGCGCGTAGGAGGAGATGGTCTGCAGCTCCTCGGGGGTGCAAAGCTCCATGGCGAAGATGTGGTAATCGTTGACCATCGGGTCGCCCAGGTCGTCGTTTTTGTAGCTGTATTCCAGCACGGTGCGGGCCATTTTGGTGCCTTCGGGCAGGCCCAGGCGCTTGGAGAGGGAGCCGGCGGCCACGTTACGGACGATGACCTCCAGCGGCACGATGCTCACCTTCTTCACCAGGGTCTCCCGGTCGGAAAGCTCCCGGACGAAGTGGGTGGGGATGCCTTTTGTTTCCAGCATCTGCATCAGGAAGTTGCTCATCTTGTTGTTGATGACGCCCTTGCCCTGGATGGTGCCTTTTTTCAGGCCGTTAAAGGCGGTGGCATCGTCTTTGTAGTCCACGATGTAGCACTCGGGGTCGCTGGTTTTGTAAACCTTTTTGGCTTTGCCTTCATAGAGCTGTTCGAGCTTTTCCATGTTGTTTTTGATCTCCTTCATACTTCTGCGCCTGCCTTGGGGGCGGCGGTTTCTTTTTCTCTTTCTCTTTTTATGCTTTATATATTATGGAATACTTTGACTAGGTTTGGGGGGCGGTTACTGCTGGGAGAGGGTCTCCTGCAGCTTGCGGTCCTTGGCTTCCACCGACAGGCGCATCTGCTCTTTGTGCAGGGCCAGCTGGCGGCTGAGGCCTTCGTCGGACAGGGCCAGCATCTGCACGGCCAGCAGGGCGGCGTTTTCGGCGCCGTTGATGGCTACGGTGGCTACCGGGATGCCGGAGGGCATCTGTACGGTGGCCAGCAGGGCGTCCAGGCCGTCCAGGGTGGAAGATTTCACCGGGATGCCGATGACCGGCAGGGTGGTGTGCGCTGCCAGCACGCCGCCCAGGTGGGCTGCTTTCCCGGCAGCGGCGATGATGACGCCGAAGCCGTTTTCCGCCGCCGAAGAGGCGAAGGCGCTGGCTGCCTGGGGGGTACGGTGGGCGGACATCACGTGGGCCTCTACCGGGATACCGAAGCCCCGCAGGGTATCAATGGCCGGCTGCACTACCGGCAGGTCGCTGTCGCTTCCCATAATGACCGCTACTTTTTTTGCCATGATCGTTTCCTCCTTCTGGTCTGTTTTGGAGGATTTGCCCCCAAAACAAAAAATGCCGCGACAATCCCTGTCACAGCATACACCTATCCTAATTGTGTTTGTTTTGCCTGCACGGGTCCCATTGTGGGCAGGAGGCGGCTTGATTCGGCAAACAGCTTGCACCTATCCCGGCGCAGCCGGCGGCGAACCATTCGAATCATCTGATACACAAGCAGCTCCTCCTTTCTTCCATCCTCGGGACTGGCGCAGAAAAGAAATACTAACCCTATTGTATCGGAATTTCCCCGGAAAAGCAAGCCGGGGCGGCGGAGGGCGGGAGAAAAATCGTCATCTCCCGCCAATTTTCCCCACATTGTCCTGTTTTCTTTGTAAAACCTGCCGATGGTTTCGGTAAAATAGCGGTCAAAGGCTGCGGGGCGGCTGCACCGGCATCCGCACCAGGGTGATGTAGCCCTCCTCCCCCGCGGCCAGCGCCTGGCGCAGGGCGGCGCTTTTGGCGGACATGGCGCGCTTTTGGTTTTGCAGGCGGCGGATCTGGCGGGAAAGGACCTGCTGCTGCTCCCGGCCATGCTCATCCTGCCGCTTTGGCTTTCCATCGACGGGCTTTGGCTGTCGGTGCCGCTGGCGGAGCTGCTGACGGTGGGCTTTGTGCGCTGGCTGCTTGTCCGCTGCCGCCCCGTGCTGTAACCGCTCCCCTACCCTGACGAAAAAACCGCCCCGGTCCGCTTTGGGCCGAGGCGGCTTTTGCTTTTTTTGGGGGGTATGGGGCTAGTCCGCGGGCATGTTGGAGCGGTAGTAGAAGCCGCCGTCCTCCCGCAGGGTGAGGGTCAGCTGCCAGACGGTGCTGCCGTTTTCGCTGGCGTGGGGCGAGCCGTCCAGGTAGTTGCAGTAGTTGTAGGAGATGACCAGGTCGTCGCCCTGCTGCTCCCCGTCCAGGATGCGGATGATGACCGGACCGCCGCCGCGGCCGCCCTCGTAGTGGATGGTGTTGGTGGCTGGGTCGTAGGCGTCGCCCGCCGCCTGGATAAACAGCTCCGCCGAGAGGCCCTCAAAGTACTGGGAAAGGGTCTCCACCATCACGTCCACCGGCCACTGGGCGCCGAACTCGTCCCAGGCCTTCTGGCCGTAGATGTCCTCAAACAGCCAGATCCATTTATCGGTCCGGCCGCCGGCCTCGTGGGCGATCTCCACCGGGGCGCGCCACATATTCATGCCGCCGATGCCGGTGGGGATCAGCGGACGGAAGTAGGTGTCGTACCACTGCTGGTGCTCCTCCCAGTCGGGGTCCAGCTCCCGCTGGCTGATGACCGGGCTGTTGCCCTCCTCGGGGCTAAAGTCCCCCACCTGGCAGGTGATCCAGCCGTACTCGTTGAGGGCAAAGTCGCTGACCGGCCAGGTGTTTTCGCTTTGGCGGGTCTCTTGGACACTGTCCCCCACGGCGGTGCGCATCTGGCCGCCCTCCTCCCACCAGTAGCGGCGGAAGGAAGCGCTGTCCGGCTCCTCGCCGTAAACGCGGCAGACCCACAGCTCCGGCAGGCTGCCGTCCAAAAAGCCCTCCACCTGCCCGGTGACGAATTCCTTCGAGCCGGAAGGGCCTTCCAGGCCGGTGCCGCCTTCTATCCGGCCGACGACAACGGCGCCGGTCTCGCGGCACTGGGCGGCCTGGTCGCTCTGGTCCCAGTTTGCCGGCAGGGTGTCGGGGTAGACCACCTGGCCCTCCAGGGAGGCGGGGGTTTTAGCCGCTTCGCCTTGCTGGGAGGGGGTTTCGGCGGGGGTCTCCTCCTGGGAAGGAGCCTCGGCGGAAGGGGCGTCCGAGGGCTGGGCGGGGGTTTGCTGCTCCTGGGCGGGGGTTTCGGCCGGGGCCGCAGCGCGGTCGCAGCCGGTGAGGGCCCCGCCGGCCAGCAGGCTCAGGCAGAGGGCCAGCGCCAGGAAGCGGGTGGGTGCGGTTTTCTTCATAAAAGATTCCTCCTTCGGTACCGCATCGGTTGATAGCTCAAGTATACCACGGCCGGGAAGGCGATTCCAGAGTTGGGACGGATTCCCGGCGTTCTGCCCAAAGGGCCGGGTGTTTTTTTCGTCAACCGTCGGATTGTTTTCCCCCAGGGGTTCTGTTATACTGGATTTACCATAACATTTGTAAAAAGGAGGCGTTTTCTTATGAAGAAAACCACCCGTTCCCTGCTTTGTGCCGCGCTGGCGGCGGCGCTTTGCCTGGCGATGGCAGGCTGTTCCTCCAATCAACCGGCCGACCCCGGCGACACCACCTCCCCCAGCGTCGAGACCCCCAGCACCGAGGCTCCCAGCGAGGAAGCTCCAAGCGAAGAAGCTCCCAGCGCTGAAACCCCCGCCGACACCGAAACCTTAAAGGTGGGCGATACCGTCACCGTCCCCAATCTGTCGCCCTTGGAGGAGAGTACCCCCGTCCCCGAGGGCACCCAGCTGCCCGCCGCGTTAAACCCCGCCGGGGCCTTCCAGCAGGACCTGGACTACTGGAAGCAGCAGACCGAGGGCGGCGGCTCCGAAGCGGACGCTGTGGCGCGGCTGTGGTACCTGGGCTGCTCGGTCTACAACGTGGATTCCTCCCTGTTCAGTGACTTTGCCGAGGGTCCCATGCCGGAGGGCGCTCCCGTGTGGGGGGAGCCCATGGTTTACCTGGACTTTGCGGGCATGACCGAGGCCATCTTCACCCCGGAGGGCACCCAGCAGCTGCTGGATTGCCAGCAGGGCGGCGGGCCGTTCATCTTTGAGGCTGACGGCGTCTACTACCACCTGGGCGCCTACAAAACCGGCTTTCTATACGAATGGGCGCTGGAAGAGTTTACCGTTTTGGACCGCGGGGAGGACACCCTGACGGTGGAATGCCGCTACCGCCAGTATGAAAGCCTCGAGTCGGAAGAATACACCCTCGTCCCCGCCAACATGACCCTGAAAAAGCAGGACGGCATCTGGCGCATCCAGTCGCTGGACTACCCGGAAGCCAGACACTAACCTTTCCCCAAACGATACAAAAGCCCCGCCGCCGGTCCTGCCGGCAGCGGGGCTGTCTTTTGTGTCGAAACGGATGGGGCTTAGTCCAGATCCCGCACCCAGGCGACCACCGCGTCGCCCACGGCGTTGGCGGTCTGGTAGATCTGCTCCGGGGAGCGCATGGCGTCGAACTCCTGGGGGTTGGTGAGGAAGCCCAGCTCGATGAGCATGGAGGGGCAGCTGGTGTTGCGGGTGACGTAGTAGGTGCTGTACTTCACGCCGCGGTCTTTGCGCCCGGTGTAGGAGGTGATGTTCTGCTGCACCAGGTCGGCCAGCCGCTTGGAGGACGCCTCGTGGTAGTAGATCTCGGTACCGGAGGCGTTGCCGCCGTCGCTGGTGGTGGCGATGGAATTGCAGTGGAAGGACAGGAACAGGTCCGCTTTATTATAAGAAGCGAAGATGTTGCGGTCGTTGAGCTCCGCCTTGCTCAGGTCGTCGATGGAGTCGTCCACCGTGGTCAGCACCGTGGCCCCCAGGGATTCCAGCCGGTTTTTCACCACCATGGAGGTAAGGAAGGTGATCTCCTTTTCGTTGGGGCCGATCTCCCCCAGCACGCCGGGGGCGCCGATGTCCCGTCCGCCGTGGCCCGGGTCCACCACGATGATCATCCCCTGCAGCGGACGCTCGGAGGAGTAGATCTGCGCCTTGGGGTTAAAGTACAGCAGGGCGTCGCCGTTGTCCTCGTAGAAGATCTGGTAGCCCAGCAGCGCCTGGGGCGACCGCAGGGCAAAGGAAAGGGTCAGCTGGCCGTCCTCCTCCTGGACCTCCATGCCGCCGAAGATCTCGTTGTCCGGCATGGGGCAGTCGGGCAGGTGGGAAAGCCCGTAGCCCCGCAGCACCAGCTTTTCGCTGGTCAGGTAGCTTTTAAAGGGGGCGTAGTTTGCCCCCTGCAGCCGCAGGGCGTAGCCGCCGTCGGAGGTGGTCTCCCAGCGGGCGCCGGTCAGCTCCCCGCCGGGCACGTCGTGGCCTTCTTCCAGCGCGGCGTAGCTTTTGTACACCCAGCCGCCCATCTCCAACTGGAACATGGTGTCGTTGGCGTCGGTGACCACCGCCCGGGCGCCCAGCGCCAGGGTACCGATCTCGTTGCCGGTGGCGGTGCTGTTTTGGGTCTCGCCGCTGTCGTAGAGGGTGGCGGCGCTTTGGGACACCCGCACCACCGGGCTGGCGCCTTGGCCCACGGCGTAAAGCTGGCCGGCGCTCTCCTTGGAGGAAGCGGTGCCCTCCCACACCAGGTTATACTGCACCGTACCCAGGGAGAGGACCTCCCCGTCCTCCGGCGCCTGGATGGTGATCTCGGTGGAGTAGTAGGCCTCCACGCCGGTTTGGGCGGCGGACTCCTGCCGGAGCTCATAGGTCTCGCCGTCTACGGTGGCGGTCACCGACTCGGCGTTGGCCGGGGCGGTACAGCGCAGGGTGTAGCTGTCGCCGTCGTAGGCGATGTCGTCGGAGGCCGGCTGGCAGCGGCCGAGGCTGGACACGATGGGCACCTGCCCGGCGGAACCGGTGGAAGGCTCCTTGCGGGTGATGACAAAGGAGAGGCTCTGGTCGCCGTTATCCAAGGTCACCTGGTTTTTGCCCAGTTCCAGCTCGAGATAGACGCCGAAGCTGCCGTATTCGCCCCGGTCCTCCACCTCCTCGCCGTTAAAGACCAGCGGGTAGTCCGGGTCGGAGGAGCCGGTCAGGTAGAGGGTCTTGTCGGTGGTTTCCCGGTCCTCGCTGCCGCCGGCCACCGCCAGGGTGGGCTCGTTTTCCAGCCGCTGGGCAAGGGACGAATCCCACACCGCGTCAAAATCATCATACTGGGCGGCGGACGCCGGCACCACCGCCAGCGACACCGCCAGCGCGGCCGCCAACAGCCGCCCGGTCAAACCTCGGATCTGCATACAGACCCCTCCTTTCCTGCGTTTCCCCTGCGGGGATCGATGGTACCATTATACCACATCCGTCCCAGGCCGAAAAGTGTTTTTTTGTGTTTTTTCGACAGAGCAGCCCCCCAAATCCCCCCAGATTTCTGGGAAAATGATGGACTTGCCCGGCCAATCGTGTTATGATAAGGTTAGGAATTTACCCGAAAAAGGACGGTGCGCGCTTTTATGAACACCCTGCTGCTTGCCCTCAACTCCCAGTATGTCCACACCAATCTGGCGGTGCGGTCCCTGCGGGAATATGCCGCCGGGCGCGGCTTTGACCGGCTGGAACTGGCCGAATATACCATCAACCACCCCTTGGAGCTGGTGCTGGAGGAGGTCTACCGCCGCAAGCCCGACCTGCTGCTGCTTTCCTGCTACATCTGGAACATCGGCCGGATGCAGGAGCTGGCCGCCGAGCTGCGGCAGCTGCTGCCCCAGCTTCGCATCGTGGCCGGAGGGCCGGAGGTCAGCTACGACGCCGAAGCCTTCCTCACCCGCCAGCCGGCGGTGGATATGGTGCTGCGGGGCGAGGGCGAGGAGGCCCTGTGCCAGCTGCTGGAACATTTCGACGGCCGCCGCCCCCTGGGCGAGGTGGCAAACCTCAGCTGGCGGGACGGCGATACCATCCGCCACAACCCCACCGCCCCGCTGCTGGACCTGGCGGCGCTGCCCTTCCCCTACCCGGACCTGGAAGCATGCGCCGGGCGCATCCTCTACTTCGAGACCATCCGCGGCTGCCCCTTCCGGTGCAGCTACTGCCTGTCCTCCATCGCCGGGCCGGTGCGCTACCTGCCGCTGGAACTGGCCCTGCCCCGGCTGCAGCGTTTCCTGGACGCCCGGGTGCGGCAGGTGAAGTTTGTGGACCGCACCTTTAACTGCTCCCGCGCCCACGCTATGGCTATCTGGAAGTACCTGGCCGAGCACGACAACGGCGTCACCAACTTCCACTTTGAGATCACCGCCCATCTCATGGACGACGAGATGATCGACTTTCTTTCCACCGTGCGGCCGGGGCTGTTCCAGTTTGAGATCGGCGTGCAGTCCACCAACCCCGACACCATCGCCGCCATCCGCCGCACCACCGACACCCCCCGCCTGCTTTCCATCTGCCGCCGGCTGGACGCCCCGCGCAACATCCACCTGCACCTGGACCTGATCGCCGGGCTGCCTTACGAGGGGCTTGCTTCCTTCTGCCGCAGCTTCGACGAGGTGATGGCCATCCGGCCCCAGCAGCTGCAGCTGGGCTTTTTGAAGGTGCTCAAAGGCTCCCACATGGCCGACTGTACCGAGGAATACGGCCTCGTCGCCCGGCAGAGCGCCCCCTTCCAGGTGATGCGCACCCGCTGGCTCTCCTTTGACGAGATGCTGCTGCTCCAAGGCATGGAGGAGATGGTGGACCACTACTACAACAGCGGGCTGTTTGCCCGGGAGCTGGAGCTGCTGCTGGGGCGGGAGGCTTCGGCGGCGGACTTCTTCTTAGAGATGGGGCGCTGGTGGCGGCGGGAAGGCTGCCACCTGCTGCGGCCCTCCCTGGAGGAGCGCTACACCCTGCTGGGGCGGTACGCCGTCTGGCGCCAGGGGGAGGAGATTTTGCCCCTGCTGCGGGACTGCTGCCGCTTTGACCTGTGCTGCCACGACCGCCCCCGCAAGCTGCCGCAGATCTTGCGGGAGGAGCCGGCCCCGCCGCTGCCCCCGTCGGCCGACGAGCTGCTCCACGACGCGCCGGCCCTTTGGCAGCTGCTGCCCCACCGGCAGGGCCAGCCCTCCAAGGAGATCGCCCGGGAGGTCTACCTGCAAAGCTTTGCCCGCCACCCGCTCACCGGCGCGGCGGGACCGGTGTATTATCTCTTTGACCCGGCGCGGCGGGACCTGCTGGGCCGCGCTTTGGCGGTGGAGCTGCGGTTGGATTAAACGGGCTGGGTGGTCTGTTTTATTGTGTACAAAATATTTTGCACCTTTTTCGTATTTTACCCAAATTTATAGGCAATTTGTTTATCCTGACATAAAATTTTCACTATTATTGGCGGAATTCTCTTTTATTTTTTGCGATTGTATATTATAATAAGGACAAAGTGGGCGGGAATGCGGTCTGTTGCCCGTCCTGCCCCGGTATGAGAGTTTTGCTGATTGTTGCGGCCCGTTGCTTCCAACCGGCACCCCAGCAAAGGAGGAAGATTTTTGAATACGAGCGGTTTTTCCAACGGAACGATTTTGGTCCCCAACGTGGCGGACATGACCAGCTGGAGCGTCATCGCTTCCGACCAGTTTACCTCCCAGCCCCAGTATTGGCAGGAGGTGGCGCAGCTGGTGCAGACCCGTCCCTCGACGCTGAATCTGATCATTCCCGAGTGCGGCTCGGTCACCGACGATATGGACCAGCGCATCGCCTCGGTGGGGCGCGCTATGCGCACCTATCTGCGGCGGCACCTGTTCTGTGAACACAACGACTACATCTACACCCAGCGCACCCTGCAAAACGGCAAGGTCCGCCGGGGCCTGGTGGGTCTGGTGGACCTGGAGTGCTTCGACCCGCGGCCCGGCAGCCGCAGCCCCATCCGCAGCACCGAGCACGTGATCCCCTCCACCATGGAGATCCGCACCCAGATCCGCGCCACCGCCCCGCTGGAGGTCTCCCACATCCAGCTGCTCATCGACGACCCCCAGGGCCTGGTCATCGAGCCGCTGGCCGCGGAAGCCGGGGAGATGACCCCTTTGTACGACTTTGACCTGATGAAGGACAGCGGCCACATCACCGGCAGTCTGGTGACCCCCGAGCAGTCCGCCCGCATCGACCGGGCGCTGGAAGCTCTGGGCGACCGGCAGCGCCTGCTGGACCAGTACGGCGAGGCCGGGGAAAACGGCTTTGTCTTTGCCATCGGCGACGGCAACAACTCCCTTTGCACCGCCAAGCTCCACTGGGAGAACCTCAAGCAGAGCCTCTCGGCGGAAAAGCTCAAAAACCACCCGGCCCGCTACGCCCTGGCCGAGGTCATCAACCTGCACGACCCGGCGCTGGAATTCGGGCCCATCAACCGCATCCTCTTTGGGGTGGATGTGCCCCAGTTCCTGCGCCAGATGGAAAAGGAGTGCGACCTGAGCTACACCCCCTGCGAAGGGCAAACCTTCGAGTACGTGGTGGGCGGACAGGTCTGCCGCGCCTGGGTGCGCCGGCCTTCCTCCAACGTGGTCACCGGCACGGTACAGAACTTCATCGACGAATACATCCAGAACTTCTCCGGAAAGGTGGATTACGTCCACGGCAGCGGCATCGTCTGCCAGCTTTCCATGCAGAAGGACAACATCGGCTTCCTCTTCCCCTCCATCCGCAAGGAGGAGCTGTTCCCCACCGTCCTGCTGGACGGCAGGCTGCCGAGAAAGACCTTCTCCATGGGCGTGGCGGAGGACAAACGCTTCTATTTAGAGTGCCGCCGCATCACCAAATAGCCCACACCGCCCCCGGCGCCGGCTGGGGGTTTTGTGCGTCCCTGGGCGCAAAAAAGCCGGGCGCCCCGTCCGCCGAAGCGGGCCGAAAGCGTCCGGCCAAGGGCGGCACGGGGGGTGCCGGTCAGGCCTGTGTCCCCAGCCCGAAGCTCACCGAAAGGGCATGGTCCACCTGGTCCATGTCCGCCGGGGCCAGGCTGCCCATGCGCTCCTTGAGGCGGCGCTTGTCGATGGTGCGGATCTGTTCCAGCAGCACCACCGAATCCCGCGCCAGGCCGCTGTGGTTGCTGGGCAGGTCGATATGGGTCGGCAGGCGGTTCTTTTCCTTCTGGCTGGTGATGGCGGCGGCGATGACGGTGGGGCTGTAACGGTTGCCCACGTCATTTTGCACGATGAGCACCGGGCGCACGCCCCCCTGCTCCGAGCCCACCACCGGGCTTAGGTCCGCGTAGTAGATTTCTCCTCGTTTGACTGTCACGTCAATCACGCTCCGATATGGTTTCTGGCCGCAGGGCGTGGCGCCGGGGGCCGCTGTTCCTAGTATGGCCGGACGAGCCGGTCTTTAAACATCGCAGCGGCGCCGTGCGACCCCCTGCACCCTCATCCTATTACCCGGACGGCCCGCCTGCCCCTGCCCGCTCCGGGGCCAAGAGCCTTCGGCCCGCAGCCCCGGCCCCTTCCCGGCCCCAAGCCGCCGCCAAAGTCCCCCAAAGGCGGAGCAAAATTTTTTGTCTCCTCCCGGGACAGGCCCTCCGCCGTCTTGACACTAGTAAAATAGAAAACTATAATATTAGAAACGACATCCATTGGAAAGGAGTTCCTTCTTATGAACAAAAAATCCGTTTCCCAGCTGTGGACATCCCTCTGCGCCATGGTAACCAGCTTCCTGCTGCTGACCTGCCCGGTATTTGCCGCCAACCCTTCCACCGGCGACAACAACCAGGTCCCGCTCATGACCATCCTGCTGGTGGTTTCCGGTGTCCTCATCCTGCTGCTCATCCTCACCTCCGTCCTCAAGAAAAAAGGAAAATAGCAGCGGGCCCTTGCCTTTGTTATCGTATATGGAAAAGAAGCTCTCCTCTAAGGGGGGCTTCTTTTTATGTTTTCGGGAAAGGATTCCAGGAGGGAGAGAACGGGTTTCCCCTTCCTCCCAACCGAGTCGCGGGTTGTGCGTCTTGCGTTTGGACTACACTTTTTGCGCGAAAATTCCAGCGGAGGCCTAGTTGGCGCAAGCGCCAACTAACGAAAGAAGCTCTCCTCCGGGGGGCTTCTTTTTATGCTTTCGGGAAAGGATTCCGGGAGGGAGAGAAAGGGTTTCCCATTCCTCCCAACCGAGTCGCGGGTTGCGCGCCTTCCGTTTGGACTACACTTTTTGCGCGAAAATTCCAGCGGAGGCCTAGTTGGCGCAAGCGCCAACTAACGAAAGAAGCTCTCCTCCGGGGGGCTTCTTTTTATGCTTTCGGGAAAGGATTCCAGGAGGGAGAGAACGGGTTTCCCATTCCTCCCAACCGAGTCGCGGGTTACGCGTCCTCCGTTTGCACTACACTTTTTGCGCGAAAATTCCAGCGGAGGTCCTCCGCCCGGCGCTTTGGCCGCAAAATAAGCTTGCTGCCGGTCCTGCCGGGGATTGGCTTTGATAATCGGCGCGTTTCTGCAAACAGTAACAGGGCCGGGGCGGCAGGCGCTTCCCCGGCAATCCATTCGCTTTTGGCAGAAAGCGGGAAAGAGGAAACCATGAAAAAACGAACCTTTCGCCGGGGGGCGGCGGCGCTTTCGGCGCTGGCCATGAGCCTGCTGCTGGCGGCGCTTTCGGTGGGCGCCCGGCTCCCGGACCAATATTATGTGGCAAACGGCTCGGCCCTATCCCTGTTTGAGCACGACCCGCTGCTTTCGGCGGACCTGGCCCGGGGGAGCTTTCCCCTGGCGGTCTACCGTTCCAGCGGCAACAGCTTCCCCGTCCAGCTGCGGATGCTGGGGTTGGCGGTGAAGGAGGTGGACGTCCAGGTGGTGGACCGGCGGGTGGTCCAGCTGGGCGGCACCCCCTTCGGCATCAAGCTGACCACCGACGGGGTCATGGTGGTGGGGATGGGCCAGGTACAGACCCAGCAGGAAAACCTGGTCAACCCCGCTTGGCAGGCCGGTATCCGCGAGGGGGACGTGATCCTTTCGCTGGACGGGCGGACCGTCTCCTCCAAAAAGGAGGTGAGCCAGGCGGTGGCGGACTGCGACGGGCGGCCGGTGGAAGTTACCTACCGCCGGGGGGAGCAGCTGCGCAGCTGCTCGGTGCAGCCGGTGCGCTCCCAGCTGGACGGACAGTACCACCTGGGGCTTTGGGTGCGGGATAGTTCCGCCGGCATCGGCACCCTGACCTTCCGGGACCCGGACACCGGCGCCTTTGCCGGGCTGGGGCACGCTATCTGTGACGTGGACACCGGGCAGATCATGCCCCTTTCCCAGGGACAGATCGTCTCGGCCACCATCACCGGCGTGCAGCCTGGGGCAGCCGGTGCGCCGGGGCAGCTCCAGGGCACCTTCACCAGCGCCGACGCCTGCGGCAAGCTGCTGCTCAACAGCGCGGCCGGGGTCTACGGCCGCTGCGACGACGCCCCCGCCTACGCCCAGACCATCCCCCTGGCCCAGATGCAGGAGGTCCGCCCCGGCCCCGCCAAGATGGTCACCACCATCCAGGGCCAAAAGCCCCGCTGGTTTGACATCGAGATCGAGCGGGTGAGCCTGGACCGCACCGAGCCCACCCGCAACATGGTGGTGCATATTGTGGACCCGGAGCTGCTGGAAGCCTCCGGCGGCATCGTCCAGGGGATGAGCGGCAGCCCCATCGTCCAGGACGGCATGCTGGTGGGCGCGGTGACCCACGTTTTCGTCAACGACCCCACCCGCGGCTACGGCATCTTCGCGGAAAATATGTATAGCACCATGTCCAGCCTCCCCCAGGCGGGGTAGGCTGCCGCCTTTTGTGCCGCGGCCTTCCTTTGGGGTAAAAACCTCCGGCCAAAGCCGGGGCATCCCGTTTTTTACAGCGGACGCTTTTTGCACACAAAAAGGCACAGGAGAGCTTGCGTTCCCCTGTGCCTTTTCCCATGGCTTGGGGGATACGTTATACCAGCCCCTCTTCCCGCAGCTGGGCGGCGTAGTAGTGGTTTATCGTCTCCGGGGCGTGGTAGAGGGCGGTCAGCAGGTAGGCGCGGATGTTATGGATCTTGGCGGCGCTGTTCTGCATGCTTTCCAGCACATATTCCATATGTTCACACTGCAGGCTCAGCAGGCGCTCTTTGACCATGGGCTGGGGGATGTCCTGCTTGTCCAGGTGGAGGGTCCTTCTCCGGCTGGCGGCCGCTTCGGTCATCAGCGAAACCATCTCCTCGATCTCCCGCTCATAAGAAGGGTTCCGCAAAAGCAAAATATCATACTCGATGTTCCGGCGGATTACACGTTCCACCTGCTGCCTTTCTCTCATGTACTCCATCTCCTCCATCGCATCTTTGGATGGATAAGATGAATCCGTATCGCTTCTCTCTTTCTTGTTCCTGTAGGTATCATTCCTGTCCCCTTTTGGCAAGTCCAGACTTCCGGTTTTGGAGCGGTCTTGACTTTCCGTTTGCGAATGGGAAGGATTCTCGAAAGGGGAAGGCTGGCCGTGGTCTTGGGGGAGGTCCGTTTCCTTTGGGTCGGGGGAGGGCTTGTTTTCGTCCGGTCCTTTGTCCGAAAGCTCCTCCTCCCAAAAGCTCTTGACGTAGATCTTCGCCGGTTTGCCCTGCCCCTGCTTTCTGCGCTCGATCAGCCCGATCCCCTTTTTGCTGTCCAGCTCCGCAAAAAGGCGCACCGCCTTGCCGTGTCCGCAGCCCAGCAGCTCCACCGCATCCTCCAGCGTGAAATAGATATACACCCGGTTTTGCTGGTCCAGCCAGCCGTTTTTCATCGACAGGCTCATGCGGTCCAGCATGAGGCCGTAGAGGATCTTTGCCTCGGCGGAAACCTGACGAAAGCGCTCGTCGGTGAAGAGGGCCTTGGGTATCTTATAAAAGCGAAACTGCTCCGCCTGGTTTTTGGAATAATAATGAAATGCGCCCGCTTGTGCCATGGAAAACTTCCTTTCTCTTGTTCCCCGTTGTCCTGGGTTTCTCGGACGCTGGCTGCCGGCCCTTTGCCCGGGGCCGCGTCCCTTCACCCTCACCCCCCAAGCCCCAAAAGTTGCAGAAAAATATGCAACTTTCCGCTTTTTCTTTTCCCCAAAACCTTTCCCGGGGGAAAATATGCTATAATGGAGGAAAGCAAAGCCAAGGGAGGACAGCAAGATGGCGGATTTTACCATCCAGGAGATGCAGGCGATGCAGCGCGCCCTGCAGGAGCGCTACCAAGACAAGTGGGAGCCCATCGGCCCGGAAACCGGCAAGAACAAGCTGCTTTGGATGATCGGGGAGGTGGGCGAGGTCATCGACATCGTCAAGAAAAACGGCGGGAGCCGGGCTTCTGCCGACCCGCAGCTGCGCCAGCACCTGGTGGAGGAGCTGGCCGACGTGCTCATGTACTACAACGACGTCCTGCTGTGCTACGGCATCTCCTCCGGGGAACGGAAAGCCGCCTACACCGAAAAATTCCAAAAGAACATGACCCGCTGGTAAAGCAGCCTCCCAGCGGCGGCCCGGGCAGGAGCATTTTATGCAAAAACCGCTTTCCACGGCGGGATTGTCAAAAAAGCGAGTTTTCCACCACCAAAAGGGCGCCTTTTTGGTTGAAAACTGGGGCAAAATGACATATAATTGGATACATACCAGAAAAAACCTTGTTGTTATGCGGTTTTCCTTTGCCGCCATCCCCAGGGAAGGGAGCCGAGTTTCCCACAGTGTCATCCATATTTTGGAGGAAAATCGGTGGAATCTTCAAGTTTTTTCCAAAAAGGGCTTGCAATAATTACCATCTTATGGTAATCTATGTTCAGAGAATTTACCACTTTATGGAATATTATGCGGAATCATTGCAACACCAGGAGGAACCGAGTATGGACCAGAAATTAAAGATCCTTTTATCCGACGACGACCAGGAATTTTGTGCCCAATGCACCGCCGTGCTGCGGACCTACGGCTTTGAAACAGCCATCGCGCCCAAAAAAGGCTACCAGCTTGTGGACCAGATCAAAGAATACCACCCCAACGTGGTGCTGATGAACGTCTTCATGCCCAACCTGGACGCCATCGGCGTGGTGAAGGCCTGCCAGGAGGAGACCGTCTCCCCCATGCCCATGTTTATGGTAATGTCTTCTTATGATAACCCGCTGCTGGAGCGGGAGCTGGTCAGCTCCGGGATCTCCTACTGCTTCCTGAAGCCCTTTACGGTGGAGATGCTGGCCGAGCGCATCGTGCAGCTTTCCGGCCGCCGCTCGGAGCCGGTGTCCGCCTCCCCTGCCGCCGTGGCCAAGCCCGACCTGGAGATGATGGTCACCGAGATCATCCACCAGATCGGCGTCCCCGCCCACATCAAAGGCTACCACTACCTGCGGGACTCCATCCTGCTGGCGGTCAACGACCCGAGCATCATCAACTCGGTGACCAAGCTCCTTTACCCCACCGTCGCCAAGCAGAACGCCACCACCTCCAGCCGGGTGGAACGCGCCATCCGCCACGCCATCGAGGTGGCCTGGGACCGCGGCGATGTGGATATCCTCAACTCCTACTTCGGCTACACCATCCACAACACCCGCGGCAAGCCCACCAACAGCGAGTTCATCGCCATGATCGCCGACAAGCTCCGCCTGCGCCTGCGCGCGGCCAAATAACCCGCCCTTCCTTTTGCGGCCGGGCCCCTTCCTTTGGGGGTCCGGCTGTTTTTTTGCCCGAGGGTGGAACCCTTTGGGGCCCTGCGGACTATATTGGTACTGAGCAGGCCAAAAACACAAACCCTTTCGGAGCCGGCGCTGCGCAGAATAGGGCGCCCATCCAGCTGCTCGCTCCCGTCTCGGCGGGAACCAAAATCGTCTGTGATTCATAGACTATTCTGAAATCACTTTTAGGAGGTACATGAGTATGTACGGTAACAACGCGATGTGGGTCCTCATCATCCTGGTTCTGATCTTCTGCTGCGGCGGCTGCAACAACAACTGGGGCGGCTCTTCCAACTGCTGCTGCTGTGGCGGCAACAACGGCAACAACGGCGGCTGCGGCTGTGGCTGCTGCTGCGGCGGCAACAACAACTGCTGCTGCGGCGGCAACAACAACAGCAACAACTGCTGCTGCTGCGACTAACCCCTCCCTCCCCGCATCCTGCGCCCTGCCGGATGGGCGGCACGTCCCCCCGCCCGGCAGCAGCCCGAAGGGCCCCAAAACGGCCCTTCGGGCTTTTTTTGGCGCCGTGAGGCGGTATAACCCTCGCCCCCCGGGCAATATTATGAGGCAGAATCCTTCCGAAAACGAGGTGCAGTCATGTTTCGATTCCATGGTTTTACCCTCCACGCCAACGAAGCGGTCAACCTGGCCATCGCCCAGGCGGGCCTGCTGGGCCATACTTACGTGGGCAGCGAGCATCTGCTGCTGGGGCTGCTGCTGGAGGGCAGCGGCGCGGCCTGGGCGGCGCTGGAGCAGCGGGGCGTCCGCACCCAGCCCATGCTGGAGCTGCTGGTGCAGACGGTGGGCAAAGGGGTCCCCACCCGGCTGGCCCCGGCGGACTTTACCCCCCGCTGCCGCAAGATCTTAGAGCAGGCGCTGGCCGAGGCCCGCTCCGCCGGGTCCCCTTCGGTGGGCACCGAGCACATCCTGCTGGCCCTGCTGCGGGAGCGGGACTGCTACGCCCTGCGCTTTTTGGGGCAGGCGGCCCGCCAGCTGGGGATGGAGCCGGCGCAGCTGACCCGCCAGCTGGGGGAAAGCCTGCCGCCGGAGGGCGCCGGCCCGGCCCGTTCCCCCGCCCGCCGCAAGGACCCGCCCCGCCAGGCGCTGCTGGGCCGCTACGGCCAGGACCTGACCCAAAAGGCCCGCCAGGGCAAGCTGGACCCGGTGCTGGGGCGGGAAAAGGAGATCGACCGGGTGGTGCGCATCCTTTCCCGCCGCAGCAAAAACAACCCCTGCCTCATCGGGGAGGCCGGCGTGGGCAAGACCGCCGTGGCCGAGGGCCTGGCCCAGCGGCTGGCCGCCGGTCAGGTGCCCCCCTGCCTTGCCGGCAAGCGGCTGGTGTCGCTGGACCTGGTGTCCATGCTGGCGGGCACCAAGTACCGCGGCGAGTTCGAGGAGCGGGTGAAGGCGGTGATGGAGGAGGTCACCGCCTGCGGGGACGTGATCCTCTTTGTGGATGAGATCCACACCATCATCGGGGCCGGGGCCGCCGAGGGCGCCATCGACGCCGCCAACATCCTCAAGCCCCAGCTTTCCCGCGGGGAGATCCAGCTGCTGGGGGCCACCACCATCCGGGAATACCGCCGCTTCATCGAAAAGGACGCCGCCCTGGAGCGCCGCTTCCAAAGCGTACAGATCGAAGAGCCGGACGAGGAGCAGGCGCTGGTCATCCTGCGGGGCTTGCGCGGCCGCTACGAGGAGCACCACGACCTTTCCATCAGCGACGAGGCCCTGCGCCAGGCGGTGGCCCTTTCGGTGCGGTACCTGCCGGACCGCTGCCTGCCGGACAAAGCCCTGGACCTGCTGGACGAAGCGGCCGCCAAGGTGCGGATGCGCAAGGCGGAGCCTTCCCCCCAGCTGCTTCGCCAGGAGAGCCGCCTGCGGGAGCTGCGGGAGCAGAAGACCGCCGCCATCCAAAACCAGGACTTCGAGGCCGCTGCCGCCCTGCGGGACCAGGAGCGCCGCGCCCAGGAGGAGTGGGAGCTGGGGCGGGAACAGTGGCGCCGCAAGCTTTCCACCACCCGCGGCCAGGTCACCGGCGAGGACGTGGCCCAGGTGGTGGCGGAATCCACCGGCATCCCGGTGTCCGCCCTGACCCGCTCCGAGGCCCAGCGCCTGCTGGAACTGGAAGCGGAGCTGCACCGCCAGGTGGTGGGCCAGGACGCCGCCGTCAGCGCCGTGGCCCGGGCCATCCGCCGGGCGCGGGCCGGTCTTTCCGACCCCAACCGCCCGGCCGGGTCCTTCCTTTTCCTGGGGCCCACCGGCGTGGGCAAAACGGCCCTCTGCAAGGCCCTGGCCCAAAGCCTCTTCGGCTCCCCCGACGCCATGATCCGCCTGGATATGTCGGAATACATGGAAAAGCACGCCGTCTCCCGCATGATCGGCTCGCCGCCGGGCTATGTGGGCTACGAGGAGGGCGGCCAGCTCACCGACCAGGTGCGCCGCCGGCCCTATTCGGTCATCCTATTAGACGAGATCGAAAAGGCCCACCCCGACGTGTTCCACCTGCTTTTGCAGATCTTGGAGGACGGCACCCTGCAGGACAGCCAGGGCCGCAAGGCAAACTTCAAAAACGCCGTCATCATCATGACCTCCAACATCGGGGCCGAGGCCTTCTACGGGCAAGGGGCGCTGGGCTTTGCCGCCGCCGGGGACGGCCAGGACGCGGATTTTCAGCGGGCGGAGCAGCACAGCCGCCAGGAGCTAAAGCGGCTCTTTCACCCCGAGCTTCTGGGCCGCATCGACGAGGTGGTGGTCTTCCGCCGGCTGACCCAGCCCCAGGTGCGCCAGATCTGCGACCAGCTTTTGGAGGAAGTCTGCCGCCGGGCCCAAAGCCGGGGCATCCGCCTGGAATGCACCGACGCCGCCCGGGAGGAGCTTTGCCGCCGGGGCTGCCGCAGCCGTTACGGCGCCCGCGCCCTCAAGCGCACCATCCAGCAGTGGGTGGAGGACCCGGCCGCCCGGCTGCTGCTGGACGGCACCGCCGGACCCAACGCCACCCTCACCTGTGACTTTGACGGCCAGCTGACCTGTACCCTCTCCTAGCCGCCTTGCAATCGCCCCTCCCCGGTGGTATACTGGATGCAAAAGGAGGGGTGCGCCGTGCCGCAGCAAAATCAAGACCAAGCGATCTTCCGCCGCATTTGGGACGCCATGGACCAGGCTTACCTGCTCATGGCGCAGTTTGATTCCGCTTCCTACCAGTGCCAGGGGGAGACGCTGCACCCCGGCGAGGGGCACACCCTGCAGCTCATCGGCCGCAACCCCGGCGTCACCGTGTCGGAGCTGGCCGCCACCTTGGGGCGCACCCCCAGCGCCTGCTCCCAGATGATCCGCCGCCTGCGCCAGAAGGGCTGGGTGCGCCAGCAGCGCCCGGAGGAAAACCGCCGCCTGCTCTGCCTCTACCTCACCGACGCGGGGCAGGAGGTCTACCAGCGCTGCCGCTGCCTGACCCACCGGTGCTGGATGCGCAACTGCCAGGGGCTGGCGGGCTTTACCACCCAGCAGCTGGAGACCTATCTGGCCGTCCAGGCGCAGATCAACGCCTCCTTCCGGCTGGATGTGGCCCACTGCCAGACCGCCCAGCTCCCCGACCAGCCCCGCCCCGGCGAACTGCCGGAGGAGGACGTTTCCCACTAACCCTTTCGCCTGCCCTTTTTGGGGCGGGCGTTTTTGTTTTTTGGGGAAATCTGCCGGGGATGGACGGGGGCTTTTTGCTATGATAAAATGAAGAAAAACCGCCGCCGGAGGTGTCGTGTATGAAACAATACGAGTACGTCAGCATCAAGATCTCCAAGCTCATCGGCGCAAGGTCGGAGGAGCACCGGGCCATCATCGACGAATACGCCCAAAAGGGCTACCACTACGTGGGCTTTGTCCCCACCGAGCTTTCCGATTACGGCAAGATCAAGGTCATGGACCTGGTTTTCGAGCGGGACGTTTAAAAAGGCACGGGAAAAGGAGGAACTTTCGTGGCATCGAGCAAAGGATATCTGGATTTTATTTTGGAGCAGCTCTCCGCGCTTTCGGACATCACCTACCGGGCGATGATGGGGGAATACATCCTCTATTACCGCAGGAAGGTGGTGGGCGGCATCTATGACGACCGCTTTCTGGTCAAACCCACCCCGTCGGCCATCGCCTGCATGCCGGACGCTTCCCGGGAGCCGCCCTACGAGGGCGCCAAGGAGATGCTGCTGGTGGACAACGTGGACGACCGGGAGCAGCTGGCCCGCCTGCTGGACGCCATGTATGAGGAGCTGCCCGCCCCCAAGCCGAAAAAGCCCAAAAAGAAGGGCTAAACCCCTTCCCGCCTGCCCGTTTTTGGGCGGGCGTTTTTGTTTTTTGGGCAACAAAAAACCGCAGGCGTGCTGCCCGCGGCCAATCTATCAAACGGGTGCGGCGTACCGCCCCGGAATTCTTAGTCTGCCCCACCTGCCGGACCGGTGTTCCGTCCATCCGGCAGGCTGACAGTTGTTCTTACTCACGGGAAGAACCAACGAAGAAGCCGTATGTATCGAAATCGTTTTTGCCATCAAACAAAAAATTAGGCTGGTCATCCACCTCCTGTTCTTGTTTCTGATTTTATTATAACAGCCAGTTGTGAGGTGCCTTTAACCGAAATCAAAACAAACTATGAAGTTTGCTTTCGGCCCCGCCGCTCCCGCCGGGTCACCGGGAGGCGGGTTTTTTCATATCTTGTTAGTGCCCGGGACCCTGCCGGGCAAATCTGACAAAAAGGTGGTTTTCCTATGTCCCATAATGGTACCTTCCCCGGCTGCGGCTGTGGCTGCCGTCCGCAGTGCCCGTCCTGCTGTCCGCCCGCCTGCCCGCCGCCTTGCCCGGCTCCCTGTCCTCCGCCCGCTCCGGCGCCCTGCCCGCCTGCCTGCCGCCCCTGCGAGTCCGACCCCTGCCGCGGCGTCCGCTGTTCCAACAACTGCGGCAACTGCCTGGGGGATTTCTGCCGCAACGAGCTGGCCCGCTTTGACTGCGTCTGCGTGGATATCGACAGCATCTCCGACTGCTGCTTCCCCTATTCCAACCAGCCCTGCTGTCAGGCTCCGGACTACATCTCCTCGGTGATCACCGCCGATACCGACGTGGCGCCCGGCGCGCCGCTCCCCTTTGCCGCCGACCTTTCCCAGGGCGGCAGCTGCGTCACCCGCCCGGCCGCCAACGGGGTCATCCTGCTGCAGTGCGCCGGCGTTTACCAGATCTCCGCCAACGCCACCCTTTCCCAGACCACCGGCGCCCCCGGCGAGGTGAGCCTGGCCATCGCTGCCGACGGCGCTCCGCTGCCCGGTATGGTGGCCACCGGCACCGTCTCCGCCTTAAACCAGCGCCAGACCCTGAGCCTGGGCGGTATCTACACCCTGCGGGTGCGCAAGGCGGTGGCCCTGGTGCTTTACAACGCCGGGACCGAGGCCGTCCGCGTCAGCGACGCCAGCCTCAACGTGGTAAAGATCCGCTGACCGGCGGCGGGGGCTTTTCTTTTTCCTTTTGAGCGTGTATCATAAGGGTAACATCCAAACACCCTCATACCCTATGCGCGAAAGGAGAAAATTATGAAGGTTATTGCCATCAACGGAAGCCCCCACCCCCACGGCAACACCGCCCTTTGCCTGGAAACCGTCTGCCGGGAGCTGGAAGCCCGCGGCGTGGAGACCGAGACCCTCTCGGTGGGCCGCAAAGCTTTGGGCGGGTGCCTGGGCTGCGGCGGCTGCGCCAAAACCGGTCGCTGCGTCCAAAACGACGAGGAGATGGACCAGTGGTGCCAGAAGATCTGGGCGGCGGACGGGCTCGTCTTAGCCAGCCCGGTACACTACGCCTCCATGGGCGGCACCATGAAGTGCTTTTTGGACCGCCTGTTCTACCAAAGCCAGGGCCGCCTGCGGGGCAAGGCCGGGGCCTCGGTGGCGGTGCTGCGGCGCTCCGGCGGGGTCACCACCTTCGACGACCTGAACCATTACCTGCTCATCTCGGAGATGTTCGTGGTGCCCTCCTTCTACTGGAACGCCGTCCACGGCGCCGCCCCGGGCGAAGCCGCCCAGGACGCCGAGGGCCAGGCCCTGCTGCGTACCCTGGGCGCCAACATGGCGTGGTTTTTGCAGGTGCGCCAGCAGACGGCGGACACCCTCCCCTTCCCGCAGCCGCTGCCCCGCGCCCGCACCAACTTCATCCGCTAGACGCAAAAAAGCGCCGTCCCCTCTTTGCACAAGGGACGGCGCTTTTCTTTTGCTGTTTTGTTATACCGGCTCCCGGCGCAGGTAAAGGATGGGGAACGGGTCGCCCTGGGGGTCGGTTTCGGTGCGGTGGTCCAGCACAAAGCCCAGGTGCTGGTAAAATCCCACCTCCTGGGGGTTCTGCTCGTTGACGCTGACCCAGCGCAGCCCCCACCGGCGGATGCCCTCCTCCACCAGGCGGCGGCCCAGCCCCTGGCCCCGCTCCTCCGGCGCCAGAAACAGCATCTCCAAGCTGTCCCCGTCGGCGCCCAGGAACCCCGCCGGGGAGCCGTCCTCCCGCCAAGCCACCAGCAGCCGGGGCACCTGTTCCAGCGCCTCGGGCACAAGCCCCGCGATGCGGCGGATGTCCTCCTCCTGCAAAAAGTGGTGGGTCGCCCGCACCGACGCTTCCCACAGGGCGCAAAGCTGGGCGATCTGCCCGGGCGTGCGCGGCCAAAGCAGCGTGATCTCCACGTTACCCTCTCCTTTCCTCAGCAAAACCGGCCAGCCAGCGGGCCGCTTCCTCCTCTAGGGCCGGGGGGCTGTTTTCCAGACGCTCCTCCCGCCAGGCTACCAGCAGCCGGGGCACCTGTTCCAGCGTCTCGGGCACAAGCCCCGCGATGCGGCGGATGTCCTCCTCCTGCAAAAAGTGGTGGGTCGCCCGCACCGACGCTTCCCACAGGGCGCAAAGCTGGGCGATCTGCCCGGGCGTGCGCGGCCAAAGCAGCGTGATCTCCACGTTACCCTCTCCTTTCCTCAGCAAAACCGGCCAGCCAGCGGGCCGCTTCCTCCTTTAGGGCTGGGGGGCTGTTTTCCAGACGCTCCTCCCGGCAGGCCCGGCACAGGTGGCAAAGCAGCTGCCCCATCTGCGGACCGGGCTTGGCCCCCAAACCGGCCAGCTCCCTTCCCCCCAGGCAAAGCTGACGGGGGCTCCAACAAAAGCGCGGGTACTGCTCCCGCACCTGGGCCAGCACCGGGGAAAGGTCCTCCCCCGGGTAGATCGTCCGCCGCAGAAGGACAAGCTCCTCCCCCGCCTGCCAGACCGCCTCGCCCCAGGCCGGTTCCAGCTGGGCAAGGGCCAGCCGCAAAGCCGGGCGGGAGCCTTCCCGCAAACCGCCAAGGGCCGCCGCCTGGGCCAGGGCCAACACCCGGGCGCGGGTGCGGTTATCGTACCGAAAGCGCCGCAGCACCGCCTGCGCCCGGTCCAGGTCCCCCTCCGGGCCGGCCAGCACCCAGGCAAGCCGCAGCTCCAACCGGGCGGGCAGCGCCCCCAGCCCCCGGCCCAGCGCCGCCCAATCTCCGGGCAGCGGCAGGCCGCAGCCCCGGGCCATCTGGCCGAAGGTCTCGCCATAGCGGGCCAGCACCTCTCCCGCTGCCGGGGCGGCGACCAGCTTGTCCCACTCCTGGCGCAGCCGTTCCCCGGCCACCTGCCCCAAGGTCGGGGCCCAGCGGCAGGCCGCGGCGGCGGTCTCCTGCTCCAAAGCAAAGCCCAGCTGGGCGGCAAAGCGCAGCCCCCGCAGCACCCGCAGCGCGTCCTCGGCAAAGCGGGTGTCCGCCGCTCCCACACAGCGCACCCGGCCCGCCGCCAGGTCCTGCCGCCCGCCGAAGCGGTCCACCAGGCCGGTTTTCGGGGAAAAGGCCATGGCGTTCATGGTAAAATCCCGCCGGGAAAGGTCCTCCTCCAGCCGGGAGGTGAAGGTCACCTGCTGGGGGCGGCGGTGGTCGGCGTAGTCGCCGTCCCGGCGGTAGGTGGTCACCTCCACCGGGCCGCCGGGGGTCAGGGCGGTGATGGTGCCGTACTTCTGCCCCACTTCCAGTGTCCGTACACCGCGTACTTCCAAACAGCGGCGGGTCTGGTGGGGAAGGGCGCTGGTGGCGACGTCCCAGTCCTGGGGCTCCCGGCCCAGCAGCCGGTCCCGGACGCAGCCGCCTACCACCACCGCCTCAAAGCCCGCGTCCGCCAACGCCCGGAGTACCCAGGCCGCGTGGGCCGCCAGTTCCATCGCCCTTCCCCCTTTCGTTTTTATCTTCTTGTGATCGTACCGATCAGCATTCGCCCAAGGCTCAGATGGGCACCGGCAGCTGCCAGCGCGCCTGCACTTTCCACCGGCCGTCCTGCCAGACCAGGTCCAGGTCGTTGTACTGGCGGGTGGCGTTTTCCGCCAGCTGGAACTCCACCGTCAGCCGCGCCTGCCCCGGCTCGCGGGAGTAGGCAAAGGCCGTGTTGTCAAAAAAGGCGTGGGGCATCGCCGCTCGGGCCTGGGTCGGGTCCAGGTAGAGGATGCCGTCGGCCTCGTAGTACCGTCCGCCCGGTGTGGACAGGTCCCCCACCAGCTGGGTGAAATACTCCTCGGTAAGGTAGGGCTCACAGGCGTCCCACAGCTCCCCGGCGCGGTCGATCTCCTCGTGGGCCGAGGGGTAGTACTCCCGGCCGCCCGCTACAAGAGGCTGGGCGTCATACTGGGCGGGCAGCCCCTGCCCCAGGCACCATTCCAGGCAGTCCATAGCCGGGCGCAGCTCCTCCTGGACGTAACGCTGGACCTCTTCCTGGTCCATTTCCGGGGGCTGGGACTGGCAGCCGCCAAGCAGCAGCAGGCCGCAAATCCCCGCCGCCGCAAGAAACATACGATATCGCAACGGTATTCCTTCCTTTCTACTGCCCGCTTTTTCCGCCGGGCTTCTGGGAATATTATATCCGTCCTTTGGGCGGACAGCAAGACCGCCGGACAGAAAAAAAGCCTGAACGTGTACACGTTCAGGCTTTTTGTGGTGGGGACGAATGGGCTCGAACCATCGACCTCATGCATGTCAAGCATGCGCTCTGACCAACTGAGCTACGCCCCCGTCGATTGCTTGATTATTATATCACGGGGTTTTGCAAAATGCAAGAGGTTTTTGCAAAAAAATTTGCTTTTTTTCAAAAAAGCAAAACAAGCCCGCCCTCCCCCGGCAAAAAGGGGGCGAGCAGGCTTGGGTTTGGGCGGGGGGAAAATTAGGCAAACAGCTCCCACAGACCGGCGGCAGCGGCTTTGCAGCGCGCCCAAAGGCCGGTGTCCGTGCTTTCGGCGGGGGCAAGCTCGGCTGCCTCCACCTTTTCGATCTCGTCGGTCTTCATAATGAAGGCGACGCTGGTTTCGGCCTCGGGGGCGGCGTCGGTGTAGATGCGGTAGTCCTCCGCCAGGTCCAGGTAGGCGTCCTTGCGGGCCAGCAGCTGGTCCAGGTCGTTGGCCTGGCCGGTGTATTTGTCCAGGGAGCCGCCCTGCTGCAGGTCGTCAAAGGTGTCGAACATCCGGCGGGCGGTGGGCACGCCGTCGGGGCGGACGGTCTGCCGCAAAATCTCGGACACCTGCCGGTTGGAAAGCAGGTCGTCCTTCATCTCCATGAGCACCCCGACGCTTTCCGGCGCGCGGTGCAGGCTGGCGTCCATCACCGGGTCGTCCAGGTCGTCCCGCAGGTCCTCGAGGATGGGCCGGACGTCGTCCAGGTCCTCTTTGAGGGTGGGGTAATGGCGGCGCAGGTCTTCCAGCTCGCCGTCGTCCAGCTCTTTGAGCAGCTTTTGCAGGGCGCGGATGTTGCCGCGGTTGGCGTCCAGATGGTCCAGCATGGTACCGGCGTCCCCCAGCAGCTGGTCCAGGTTGTGGTCCTTGTTGAGGGACTGGGCCTCCTCCATGACCTTCTGCAGGGCGGGCACCATCTGCTCCACAAAGGCCTGGGCCTCCTGCAGCTTCTTCTGCGGGTCGCCGCCCAGGTCGTTGGCGACGGCGGCCTTGAGCTGCTCCACCGTTTGCATGGTGGCGAGCATCTTCTGGACCATGGCGTCCACCTCTGGGCCCGTTTTGGTTTCAATCTGGTTTTCCAGCCCGACGCGCACGCCGTCCACCACCGTCACCATAGCCTGGCAGACGGTCATGTCACCAGGAACCGGCTGGGTGGGCTGCGGGGCGGCGAACAATTCCGGCGCGGGGGCAGCTTCTTGGGCGGAGGGGGTCGCTTCGTCCGGGGCGGGGGTTTCTTCTTTTGTATCCGGGGTGGATTCCTCCTGGGAAGCGGCGGGGTCTTCTTCGTCCGGGGCGGGGGTGTCCTCGGCGGGGGCGTCTTTTTCCTCCTCCGGGGCGGGTTCGTCCTGGGGATCGCCTTCCTCCTCGTCGGGGGCGGGGCCGTCCTCGGGGTCAGCCTCCCCCAGCGTCCAGCCGAAGGGGCTGTCGGCCGGGTCGGCCAGCTCCACCGGGCCGCTTTCCTCCCCGGCGGCGCAGGTGGTCAGGGTCAGCGGCTGGGAGGCGGCCACCGGGTCCAGCTGGGTGTCGCTTTCGCCGGGCACCAGCTCTTCCCCGTCCTCGGGGGTCTCGGGCTGGGCGGGCTGGGCGGGCAGCATAGCGATGCCCCCGGCAGGCGGGGTGGCGCCGCCGGTAGGATTGCTCATCATGTTCTTCCAAACCGAATGATATACCGGAACCAAGTCAAGCAGCGCCAAATAGCTGGGGTCGTTTTGCGCCGCAATCTTAATTGCCGCTTTCACATCCTCCTCGTATCCTGCGATGTTCCCCTGCAGCATAGCGCTTTCCGCCTGCAGCAGGCGGGTGGGGGTGGTGCCGGCCTGCTGCCCGACCTCCTTCTCCCCCAGGCTTTTGGCGATGGCGGTAAAGGCGGTCTTTAGATTCTCCTCGGTGAGCATGGCGGTCAGCTGCGGGTCGTCCAGGCCCTGGACCAGGGCCAGCATCTCGTCGGCGTAGGAGGCCAGCACCTTCAGGGTCTTGACCTGCTCCTGGCTGCGCTTCATCTGCTGCACCAGGGTCAGGGCATCGTCCAGCAGGGTCTCCAGCTTGGCGCGGTCCAGCCCCTGGATGGTGTCGTAGTCGGCCAGCAGGGCGCGGATGTCGTCCAGGTTTTCCTCGGTCATGCGGTCGATGAGTTCGTCCAGGGCTTTGGAGTCGGTGAGGGCGTCCAGGTCGATGTCCTCCAGGTCCTGGCTGATGCGGTCGTAAAGGCGGATGTTCTCCTCGGTGACGTACCGGGGCAGCAGGTCCAGGATGGCGGTGTCGGTGTCATAGAAGGAGAAGATGTCCCGGACCAAGGTCTGGGCCCCTTCGGTCAGCTCCTGGTCCTGGAAGAGGGAGCGGATCTCGCCGTCCGGGTCCCAGTTTTCCAGGTCGTCCTGGGCCTGGGAAAGGGAGTTCAGGTCGTCGATCATGGCGTCGATGTCGGTGTCGTCTTCCAGGTCGTCCAGGGCGTCCAGCTTGGTGGAGACCAGCACCCCCATGGGGCCCATCTCAAAATCGGTGACCTGGGCGCGGATGACAAATTCCTCGGGGAAATCCAGCTGGTCGAGAAGCGGCAGGTCGTAGTCAGACAGCCCCAAGCTCTCGGACAGGCCGGGCATGGAGACAAAGGCCACTGCGCTGCTGCCGCCGTCGCTTTTGACGGTGCCGCTGGAAACGCTGACGTTCTGGAAGTGCTCCTCCGGCAGCGCCAGGGCGAAGGCCGCCGTCACCGGGGTGTACATGGTGGTGGGCTTGCCGTTGACCGAGACGGTGTGCTTTTGGGTGTTGCGCACCGAGACGGTCATCTCCAACTGGCCGGAGCGTCCCGCCAGCTTTTCGGGGGGCAGCTCCTTGCCGTCCAGCCGGTAGGTGACGGAAATTTCCACCGGCAGCTGGCCGTCGGTCTCGCCGCGGTAGTACAGGTCGCTGCCCTGCATGGGCCAGGTGAGCGCGCCGCCCTGGCGCTGGGGCTGCTCGGTACCCTTGACGTTTTCGATGTCGGTGAGGGTGGTGCGGTCCTGGATGGCGCCTTGGGGGGTATCGGTATGGAGCCAGTCGGTGACGATCTGCTGGCGGGGCTTGCCGGTGGGGTCCAGGTTGACGTAGACGGTCTCGGTCTTCTGGTAAGGCGCGGCCGGGGCTTCGGCGCCGGACTGACCGGGTACCAGCTCCTGGGACGGCGCGTCATCGGCGTAGACCACGCTGCCGGCGGTGAGCATCGCCGCCAGGATGACACAAAGCAGACGGGTGGAATTTTTATGCAGATTCATAACGATACCTTACCTTTCTTCCGCCGGTACAGGGGCCGGGAGGGAACGGGATTTTGCGGGTTTGGGGGTGCGCCACCAACGGGAGGTCTTGGCGATGAGCCCTTCGCAGACCACCAGCAGCGACGGCAGCAAAAAGATACTTACCAAAGCGGAGATGACCGCGCCGCGGGCCAGCATCTGGCAGAGGGAGCGGATGATCTCCATGCGGGAGATGAGGCTGACGCCGATGGTGGCGCAGAAGAGCACCAGGGCGCTGGTGAGGATCGCCGGGTCGGAGGTATTGGCGGCGATGAGGATGGCGTCCTCCTTGGAGCGGCCGTTTTGCAGCTCCTCCCGGAAGCGGGTGGTCATCAAGATGGCGTAGTCCACGGTGGCGCCCAGCTGGATGCAGTTGATGACGATGGGCGAGATAAAGGGGATCACCTGGCCGGTGACGGCGCTGAGCCCGCAGTTGAGGAAGATGGAAAGCTCGATGGCCGCTACCAGGATCACCGGCACCGAAACCGAGTGGAAGCAAAGCCCCACGATCACCAAAATCGCCGCGATGGAGATGACGTTGGTTACCTGGATATCCACGTCGCAGGTCTCGGTCAGGTCCTTGGTCATGGCGCCTTCGCCGGTGAGCAGGGCGCCGGGGTCATAGGATTTGATGATGGAGGTCAGCTCATTGATCTGCTGGGCTTCCTCCGGGGTGGCGGCCTTGTAGCTGGAATTGACCATCATCAGCTGCCAGCCGCCCTGTTTGCACATCTCCAAGATCTCCTGGGGCAAAAAGTCCTCCGGCACAGCAGGCCCCAGAAACTCGTTGTAGGCGATGACCGCCTCGATGCCGTCCACCGCCTTGATCTGGCGGGTCATCTCCTGCAGCTGGTAGGCCGGGAGATTGTCGTCCACCAGGATAAAGTGGGTGGTGGCCATGTTAAACTGGGTCTTGAGCTTGTCGGTGGCCACGGTGGAAGGCAGGTCCGCCGGCAGGGACTGGTCGATGTTGTAGTAGACCTGGGTGCGGGACTGGGCGTAGTAGGCCGGGCCGATGAGCAGCAGGAACACCAGCACCCAAGCCTTGCTGTGGCGGATGATCCGCCGGTTGAGCGGCTCGAAGTTGGGCAGCAGGGTGCGGTGGCGGTATTTTTCGATGGGTTTGTCAAACCAAAGGATGATGCTGGGCAGCACGGTGACCACCGTCAGCACCCCCAGGAGCACGCCCTTTGCCATAACTAGGCCGATGTCCTTGCCCAGACCCAGCTGCATGAAGCACAGCGCCAGGAAACCAGCGATGGTGGTCAGGGAGCTGCCGGACAGCGACACAAAGGCGCTGACGATGGCGCTTGCCATAGCGTCGCGGCGGTCGGCGTGGAGGGGCTTTTCCTCCTGGTAGCGGTGCAGCAGGAAGATGGCGTAGTCGGTGGTGACGCCCAGCTGCAAAATGGCGGCGATGGCCTTGGTGATGTAGCTGACCTGCCCTAGGATAACGTTGGTACCCATGTTGTAGACGATGGCAAAGCCGATGCCGGAGATAAACACCACCGGCAGCACCATGGCCTCATTGGTGACAAACAGCGCCAGCATGGAAAGCACCACCGCTACCACCAGGTAGATGGGCATCTCCCCCATGACCAGGTCTTTTGTATCCTTGAGGAACACCGAAACGCCCGCCAGGTGGCACTGCTTGTTGCACAGGGCGCGGATCTGGTCGATGGCGTCCATGGTCTGCTGGGAGGCGCCGGGCTTTTCGTACTGGATGATGAGCAGGGTGCTGTCCCCGGCAAAGAAGATGTCCCGGATGTTTTGGGGCAGGATCTCGGGCGGGACGCTGATGTCCAGCATCTGGTCGATCCACAAAGCCTTGCTGACCCCGGGCACCTGCTCGATCTGCTGGCGCAGGTCGGAGACGTAGCGCTCCGGCATATTCTCCACCACCAGCATGTTCACCGCCGCCATCTGGAACGGGTCCTCCAAGATCTCCTGCCCCTTGGCGGAATCCAGCTCCTGGGGCAGATAGGACAGGATGTCGTAGTTGACCTGGGTGTTGAGCTCCCCCACCACGCTGGGCGCCAGCAGCAGCACCGCCGCCGCCAGCACCACGGCAAATTTCCGGGTGAGCAATTTGGCTATTTTCTCAAGCAAATGGGATTCCTCCTTTAACGGGCGGCCGGGCGCCGCACCTGACTGACCGACAGTCAATAATATGGGAAAAAGAAACCCGCTTTTCAGCGGGTGCCCTGCTCGGGGGCGGGAAAGACGCTCCCCCTCCCTACTGAATGCCCAGCACCTGGGCCACGATCTCCAGCACGTCGGTGCGCTCCATCTGGGAAAAGTCCATCATCCCCAGGCCGTAAAGCATCATCCGGGCCATGGTGTGGGGGTGTTTGCTGTGGATGATGCCGTCGCGGACGCCGGCGTCCACCACCTCGTCCACCACCTCCACCATCTTCTGCACGGCGTGTTCCAGCACGCTTTGGTGCAGCAGGGAGTGGTCCTTGAGGGCGATGTCGGAAAAGATGTTTTTGGCCTCGCAGGAAAAGTCGATGACCGCAAAGACGATGCGCTCCAGCTTCTCGCGGTAGTCCGCCTCCTCGGCGGCGATGGCGCGGATAGCCTGGCTCACCTGGAGGGTATAGTCGTCGATGATGGCGGCCATGACCTCGTCTTTGTTGCGGAAGTAATAGTAAAACAGCCCCTTGGCGATGCCGATGTGGGCGGCGATATCGCCGATGGTGGTCTTGGCAAAGCCGTTTTGATGAAACAGCTCCTTGGACGCCTCCAGGATCTCCCGGCGGCGCTCCTCCGGCGGCTTGGATATACGCATCCGTCTCCCTCCCCTTCTGTCGTTTATCTTACCACATTGACTGACCAATAGTCAATCATTATTTTCCCTAATGAAAATAGCAATCGGCCCCCCTGTTTTGTGCGCTTTTTCCAGCGGCGTCCCTGCGCCCCTGTCCCCCCGCCCCCAAAAACGGCCCGACGATGCGGGTATCGGCAATATTGCAGCACGGTTGGAGCAGATTGCCGGCGATCATCGGCGCAGCAAAAGCCAGCATGGTCTTGGTGATGGGTCCTTGGGTCAGGTCGTGCTGCATAGGGGGCTTCCTCCTTGTTTTTTCATACTGTGTATGATTATACGCGCTTCCCTCCGGCTTTTCAACCGATTCTTCCCGCAAAAAAGCCGGGCGGCCTTGGAGGGCCGTCCGGCTTGGGGTTTTGCGTTTTGGGGCGCTGGAAAAAGGATTACGCGGCGTAGTCGCTGGCGCTCAGAGTCGGGTAAGCGTAAGCGTTGTCCTTTTTGCGGGCGTCATTTTTGATGGTGCTCTTGAGGAAGTAAACATAGCGGTATTTGCTGTTGTCGCCGCCGCCGCTGACCACCGGGTCATCCCAGCCGGTGTCGATGCTGTACCACTTGCCGTCTTCCATCTTGACGTAGTTCCAGGCGTGGGTACCGGTCTGGCCCAGAGCGTTGCTGGCAGTGCCGCCGATAACCACAGCGGGGATGCCCTTCTGGTCGCACAGGTACTTGAAGGCCTTGGCGTAACCGTCGCACATGGCTTTGCCATTGAGCAGAACGCCGGTGGCCTCATGGTAGGAGGCCTTGTCCTGGCTGCCGTCGTAGTAGGTGGAGTTCTTCACGATGTAGTCGTGGATGTTCTTCACCAGCTCGTAACGGGTGGAACCGGTAATGCTCTTGGCGATGCTCTCCATCTGCTTTTCGGCGGAGGAGATGGCGGAGGTGTTCAGCTTGGAGGGAGCGGTGCCGTTTTTGTTAGCGGTACCGTAGGTGGACACCGGACGGGGGTAGAAGGTCATGGTGCCGTCGGAGGAGAGGACGAAGTTCTGCATGGAGGGGTCCAGCCAGAAGATCTCGGCATGCTGGTCGATGATCATCTGCATGACGGTGACAAAGGCGTCGCCCACCTGCTTTTCGCTGTAACCGCTGACGTCCAGGGTGATGGTGTCTTCCTCATTGCGCAGGCCGGTGACGAAGGCCTTGTGCATTTTCGATTCCAGCTGGCTCAGATCCTGCGCGGTGCACAGGTCATAGACCGCCGAGGAGGAAGAGGAGGTGCTGGTGGAGCTTTTGCGGCGGACCACAGCGGCGCTGGATACCAGCGACATGCCTGCCACCATGCTCACAGCCAGGACCAGCGAGAGGATCTTTTTAAACATGGCAATCATTCCTTTCAAAACGTCGCGCAGCCGGGATGGGCGCGCTTGGATGCTTCTATTATACAATATCCTTCCCGGAAAAGAAAGGGAGAATTTTGTGAATTTTTTATAAGTGTCCTTCCTTTGGGGCGGCAAGCTCCTTGCGGTAGAGGAAGAAGCCCACCTCCTTCTCCCAAAGGGGCAGGCGCACCGGTTTTTCGGCGGCCCGCTGGTAGCCTACGGCGTGGTAGAAGGCGTAGCTGCAGGTGGTGTCGGTAAAGAGGTAACAGCTTTTTGCGCCCTGGGCACGAAGCCAGTCCTCCAAGCTTTGCAGCAGCATCCGGCCGATGCCGTGGCCCCGGGCCGAATGGTCCACCGCCAGCAGCACCACCTCGGCGTCGCAGCCGCCGCCGGACTCTTCCAGCAGCTGACCGTCCACCTGCTGCACCCCGGCCAACAGCCGAAGCCCTCGCCTGCCGCCGCCGGGCAGCAAACCCAGCGCCCCATGCCGCAGCCACCGGCGCAGCCGCCAGCCCCGTACCGCCCGGGGGGAGAAACCCGCCTCCCACCGGCCCATGACCACCCCCAGCAGCTGCCCGCCCCGGCAGGCCACCTGGGCGAAGTTTTGGGTAGCCAGGCACTCGTAGCAAAACTCCCGGGCCAGCAGCGCCGCCATGGGCCGGGGATAGTACCGCTGGTACTCCCAGGAGAGCATCACCAGCCGTTCCAGCGCCGGCAGGTCGCTTTTTCGCAGCGGCCGCAGTGCCACCATGCTGTTCATCGTCCCTTCCTCCTTTGCTCGTATCTTTCCCTCTATTGTACCACAAAAAGGCGCCCTTGTCGCGCCATCCCCGCTCCTACAGAAAAGAAGCAACCCGCGACCTGCCCCAGAGGAAAAGGAACTCCCCCCCTTCCTCCCAAGTACCGCCGCTGCCCGAAACGGAAAATAGGCAACCCGCGACCTGCCCAGGAGGAAAAGGAACGTCCCCCCCTTTCCTCCCAAGTACCGCCGCGGGTTACGCATTTTTCGTTTTGATGCCGCTTTGTGCGCGAAAATGCCCGCGCAGGCTCTGCGCCGCCGCCCCCGCCTCCCGGGACGGAAAATAGGCAACCCGCGACCTGCCCCGGAGGAAAAGGAGGGTCCCCCCTTCCTCCCAAGCACCGCCGCGGGCAACGCATTTTTCGTTTTGATGCCGCTTTGTGTGCGATACCGCCAGCGCAGGCCCTGCGCCGCCGCCACGGGCAACATTTTTTCGGGACGGAAAATAGGCAACCCGCGACCTGCCCAGGAGGAAAAGGAACTTCCCCCCTTCCTCCCAAGTACCGCCGCGGGCCACTTACTATCCTTTTTGAAAAAACCAGATGCGCGATACAGCCAGCGGAGGCTTCTCCGCCGCCGCGGGTTACTCGCTATCCATTTTCCAAAAACTGTGTGCGTGAAAATGCCCGCGCAGGCCCCTGCGCCGCGAAATTGCCAGCGGTGGCTCCACCGCCCCCGCCTCCCGGGACGGAAAATAGGCAGCCCGCGACTTACCCAGGAGGAAAAGGAACTTCCCCCCTTCCTCCCAAGTACCGCCGCGGGCCACTTACTATCCTTTTTGAAAAAACCTTAAGCGCGAAAATGCCAGCGCAGGCCCTGCGCCGCCGCAGGCAACTTACTATCCTTTTTGAAAAAACCAGATGCGCGATACCGCCAGCGGTGGCTCCACCGCCGCTATTTTACGGGGACGATGGAGATGTTTTCCACCGGCACCGAGGTCTCCTCCAGCACGATGTCCCGGATCTGCACCACCTCGCTGTCCAGCAGGTCGCTGGCTTTCACGATCACGTCCACCTTATCCTGGTCGCAGTAGACCATGCACTCGGCAAAGCCTTTGGCCAGGATCAGGTTTTCGATCTTGCTTTCGGTTTCAATGGACTGGGCCATCTGGGAAGCCTGCAGCGCCAGCTCCTCCTTCTGGGCCTCGTCCAGCTGGACGTCGGAGAGCATCACCTTCAGCGCTTCCTGGGCCTCGTCCCGGCTTTTGGTGCGGGTCAGCCGCGCCTGGGCAAAATATTCCTCCCCCTCCTGGGAAAGGGGCTGGGCGGACACATCCTGGGTGTCCACAAACTGGGCCTCCCCGTAGTTTTCCTCGCTGCCCTCCTCCCCCACGGAGGTCTCGACGCTTTCGGTCACCAGGGCGTCGCCGCCCGAAAGGACGCTCTGCTGGTCCAGCAGGTCCATACCGGCGTCGGTGAAGCGGTAGTTGAGATACACCGCCATGCCCAGCGCCACCACCAGCGACGCCAAAATCAGCTGCTTTTTACCCAAGATCATGTTCATACCAATTTCCTCCTATGTTCGATATTGATTCACCGGGACCCTTCCTCCCGGGGGGAGACCGATACCTGGCTGGGGCGGATGCCCAGCACGCAGCTGACCGTTTCCACCACCCGCTGGCTCACCACCGCGCTGCGGCCGCCGTCGCAGACCACCGCCACCCCGTTGACCCGGGGCTGCTTGGTGCTGGCAAGAAGCGGCTGGCTGGAACCGGAGCTGTCCTCCAAAAGGACGATGCGCCCCTCGGAGGTGTCCTTCTGCTGCAGGCGAGAGGCGGCGCCGTCCGTCCGGTCCTGGGTCTGGTCCTGGGAGGTCTTATCCTCGCTGGCGTAAACGTACTCCACCCCCTGGCTCAGGGTCACCATCACCTGGCACTCCCCCGCGCCCTGGATGCTTTCCAGAAGCTCCTCCAACCGCCGTTCCAGGTCCTGGGCGTACTGCTGGTCGCTTAGAACCTGCGGGGCGGCCGTTTCCTGGGCCTGCGGGTCCTCCCGCGGGGCGGGCCAAACCTCTGAAAGCAGGATCAGCGCCATCCCCGCCAAACCCGCAGCTACCAAGGCCCGGCGGCGGTTCTTCTCCTGGGAAAGCCAGCGGCGCACCGGCTCCCAGCGGTCACTCCAAGGGTTCTTCGTCTGTTCTGCCATGATTTTGGCCTCCTTCTTGGGCCTCGACCTGAGCGGAAAGGCCCGCGTCCTCCAACAGCCGGCGCACCTCCCCGGCGCGTCCGGCGTCCTCCGCCCGCAAAACCACCTGGGCGGCGGCGTTTTGTCCATCCTCGCTAATATGTATGGCGGCGGATACCGGGTTTATGCCCCGCTCTTGCAGCAAATGCCCCAGCCACTCCTCCAGCCGCAGCCCGGCCAGCTCCTGCTGCAGGGCGGCCATCTCCCGGGAAAGCTCCTCCCCCAGCTGCTGCTGGCTGGCCGCGGCCTCGCTGCCCTGCCACTCCGGCCAGGAAAGGTCCCGCAAAGGCAGCGCCACCGCGCAGAGGAAAAACACCGTCACCGCCAGCCGCACCACCCGCCCCAGGGAGGACCCCGGCGCCAGCAGCATGGTCAGCGAACCGGCCACCGCCGCGTAACACAGCGCCTGGGCCAGGCTCCGGACCGATTCCATCTCCCCTTCCCCCTTTCTTCGCCTAGCTTCCCGCCGTGAGCATCAGCACCACCGTGGTGGAGACGATGACCAGCAGCGCAAAGCAGAGCATCACCGACAAGGTCACCGCCAAGGCGGACGCCGCCCCGCCCAGGGCCTTGCCCACCTCCCGGGCGCCCAGCACCGCCGCCAGCTGCTGGCCCGCCGCCGCGATGAGATACCACACCGCCGTTTTCACCAGCGCCGGCAGCACCGTCGCCGCCGCCACCAGGATGCCAAAGGACCCCACCGCCCCGCGCAGCATCCCCAAGCACCCCTGGGCCGCGGCCGCCGCGTCGGAAAGGGCCCCGCCGATGACCGGCACGAAGCTCCCCACCAAAAAGCGCGACGCCCGCAGGCTCAGGCTGTCGGCCCCGGTGCTGATGACGCTTTGCAGGCTCAACAGCCCCACAAAGACGGTGGTCGCCAGCCCCAGCCCCCAGCACACCGCCTTGCGGATGCCTTCGGCCAGCCCTTCCAGCCCCAGCTGGGGCGCCGCCGACGCTACCAGGCACAGCCCCAGGTAGATGCCCAGCAGCGGCATGAGGGTGTCCGCCGCCAGCTGGCTCACCACCTGGCAGGCCCCCACCAGCAGCAGGTTGTACCCGCCCGCCAGCACCGGGTGACCCCCGGCGGCTACCACCCCGCCCAAAAGCGGCGTAAAGGACAGCAGGAACACCGACCCTTCCCGCAGGGCCTGGGTGGTGTCCAAGATGCACTCCGCCACCGGCTGCACCAGAAAGGACGCCGCCGCCAGCACGCACACCACCGAAAACACCTGCCCCAGCCCCTGGCGCAAAAAGGCGGTCTCCATCCCCTGCAGCAGCGCGCACAGGAGCATCATCCCCAGCAGCCGCCCCAGCACCCGCACCGGCTGGGAAAGCTGCCGCTGCACCTGCTCCCACACTACCCGGGCAAAGTCCCCCGGGGAAAGGGCCAGCAAGCCGCCCAGCCCCAGCTCCTCCACCCCCAGCTCGTCCAACGTTTCCTGGGCGGAGGAGGGCGTCTCGGGCAGGCGTTCCCGGGCCGTTTCCTCCAACCATTCCTCGGCCCGCTGTTGGAGCCATTCCCCGGAGGACGGCGTCTCCGCCGCCCAGACTTGTCCCCCTCCCAGGGTAAACCACACCGCCGCGGCCGCCAAAAGCCACCGGGCAAGCCTGCTCCCCTTCATGCTGCCGCCTCCTTCGTTCCTTGGTTTTTACCATCCGATGAGCCCCAGGGCGATGGAAAGCAGCTGGGCAAACTGCGGCAGGGCCAGCGCCACCACCGCCGCCCGCCCGGCCAGCTCCACCCGGGAGGCGATGGCGCTCTCCCCGGCGTCCCGGCAGGCGTCGCAGGCCAGCTGGGTGATCATGCACAGCCCCAGCGCCTTGCCCAGCAGCTGGGCCTCCGGTTCCCCCAGGCCCACCAGCCCCGCCAGCCGCCCGATCTCCTGCACCACCGGCAGCACCCAGCCCAGCGCCAGCACCAGCAGCAGCCCGCAGGCCGCCACCGACAGCATCACCCCAAACTCCGGCTTTGCCTGCCGCAGCAGCGCCAGCAGCGCCGTACTCACCAGCGCCAGCCCCAGCACCGCCGCCAAGCTCACGCCCTCTGCGCCTCCCATCCGCTCGCCCCCTTCCTTACAGACCAAACACCCGCTTCACCGTGTCAAACAGCAGGCTGATCTGGTCGATGATCATCAAAAGCACCACGATGAGCCCCGCCAGGGTGGTCATCATGGCCTGTTCCTCCCGGCCGGAGCGGATCAGCACCTGGTTGAGCACCGAAACGATGATCCCAATGGCCGCGATCTTAAAGATCAGGTCCACATCCATGTTTTTCCTCTCCTTCCGCGCCTGGGTGGGCGCTGTTTTTGGGCTACCAAAGCAGGACCCACACCGCCAGCCCTCCCAACAGCCCCAAGGTCCGCCGCAAACGGGCCTGGGGGACGCCGGTCTCCTCCAACTGGCGCAGATAGGTCCCGCAGCGCTGTTCCAGCTGGGCCAGCGCCGGACACTGGGCCGCTGCGTCCCAGGCGCCCAGCACCTGCCCCAGCTGCTCCACCATCTGCCGCTCCTCGGGGGCAAGGGCCCACTCCCGGCTGGCTACCGCTGCCTGCCACCGCCGGGAAAACGGCCCCTCGCCCTGCCTCTCCAGCGCCTTACAAAGCTCCGGCCCGGGTGGCCGGGACCCAGCCTGCCGCAGCAGCGCGTCGGGCGGAGCCAGGCTGTACCCCAGCTGCCCCTGCAGCCGGCCGCTCAGCTCCCAAAACCATTCCAGCTCCCGGCGCCGCCGGCTCAGCCGCCAGACGCTTTCCAGCCCCCAAAGGCCGCTCCCCGCCGCCAACAGCATCCCCCCTAAGATCCGCAGCATCCGCCTGCATCTCCTTTCTCAGCGGGACGATCTCCCGCACCTGCCCCGGCTGCTCCGCACCTTCCAGCAGCACCACCCAGTCAAACCCCTGGCACAATAGGGGAAACTGCGGCTTGCGGCGCAGCTCGGCCCAGCTCCCCGCGTGTACCGACGCCACCGCCGCCGCCCCGGCGTTGAGCCCCGCCAGCACCGCTTCCACTTCCTCCCGGCCGCCCAGCTCGTCGCAGAACACCACCTGGGGCGCCAGCGTCCGCACCGCCTGCAGGATGCCCCGGGCCTTGGGCCAGCCGGTGAGCACCACCGCCGCCTCCCCCAGGTCCTGTTCTCCCGATGCGGACAGCTCTCCCCGCTCGTCCACCACCGCCGCGGTCCGCCGCGTCCCCAATCCCCCTCCGGCCACCGCCCGGCAAAGCTGCCGCAGCAGGGTGGTCTTGCCGCTGCCGGGCGCCCCGGCTACCAGCACCGAGCAAAGCCCCCCGGCAAACAGCTCCCGCGCCAGGGGAAGGCCCCGGTCCTCCCGGGGGGTGCGGGCGATGCGCAGCACCACCGAGGAAAGCTCCCGCAGGCCGGTGACCTGCCCGTCCTGGACCACCGCCGTCCCGGCCAGACCGGCGCGGTGTCCCCCCGGCAGAGACAAAAACCCCTGCCGGATCTCCTCCTGATGGGTGTGTACCGCCCAGCCGCAAAGGGCCTGCAGCGCCCCTTCCAGCTGCGCCGGGGTCACCGGGCTGGAAAGCTCCGGCTCCATCGCCCCCAGCTCCCAGGCGGGGCCCGTCCCTTGCCCGGTGACAAACAGCGGCGGCTGTCCTCGGGTCAGGCGCACCTCCCGCACCTGCTCCCGCACACCTTCCTCCAACCGGGCCAGCCGCGGGCCCCAAGGGTCCCCCAGCCGCTGCACCGCCTGCAAATATGGGTCCTGCCGTTTTGCGTTTTCACTCATGCTGCTTGCCTTCCTTTCTGATCTGCCGCGGCGCCGGCCGGGGCCTTGTCCCAAGATGATACAGTCTATGCCTGTCCCCCACCGCTTAGAACCCCCACGCAAAAAAACGCCCCGGAAGCGGGGGCCTCCCCCGTTTCCGAGACGTTTTTTCCGTACATATACCGGTTTCTTTCCATTAAAGGATGAACACCACATAGGGCAGCTCTTCCAGCCAGGCCACCGAGCGTTCCCCCGGGTAGATGGAAAACTCCACCCCCACGTGTCCCGCGCAGCCGCTGCGGGCCGGGACCACGTCC
The DNA here is from genome assembly GCA_019423755.1 of Oscillospiraceae bacterium. Classification (GTDB taxonomy): domain Bacteria; phylum Bacillota; class Clostridia; order Oscillospirales; family Ruminococcaceae; genus Negativibacillus. Next base: position 55,013 of record JAHZAU010000004.1, on the reverse strand, counting down.
ATGTTGTACTTTTTGCCGGCCAGCTGCTCCTGGAACAGCCGCACATCCCCCACCGAGCGCAGCTCCGCGTAGCGCAGGATGTTGTTTTTCGACTGTCCGCCCAGCTGCTCGATGCGGGCCAGCACCGTGATCGCCAGGAAAACCAGCGCCATGGTGAAGAGCGCCGGCCAATAGAAGCCGATGCCCAAGGCGATGCCCACCGAAGCGGTGGTCCAAAGCCCGGCCGCGGTGGTCAGACCGGTGACCTGCCGGCCGATGAGGATGGTACCGGCGCCCAAGAAGCCCACGCCGGACAGCACCTGGGCGGCCACGCGGTTGGGATCGCCGGCAAAGCCCAGCACCTCCGAGGTATAGACCCCGCTCAGCGCCGCCAGGCAGGCCCCCAAACAGACCAAAATATGGGTCCGCAGACCGGCAGCCCGGCCGTGACGCCCCCGCTCCCAGCCGACCACGCCGCCGCACAGCAGCGCCAGCACCAGCCGGAGCAAAATCGCCTCCCCGGTCAATTCCTGCAGGACATCCGGTGTCTCCAAAATCCATTCCATCATGGTAAATCCCTCCTTTTTTCTTTCGGACGGGAATTACCTTTTCACACTTCGTGTCGTTTTTCTTTCTCTGTTTTTGTCATTTCCACCGTCATTTTGTTAAAAATCATGGCATTGGTGGAATATTCTTATTTAATTTCCCTTATCATACTACAAACCATCCGGTTTGAAAATACCCGAAATAAAAATTCCCCCTCCCGCAGCAAAAAACCGGCAGCGCCGGGAAAGGCCCCCCGCGCCGCCGGTTTTCTTATAAGATGATGCAGATGAGCCCGCTGCACCCCTCGTTGATGATGCGCTCGATGGTCTCCTGCAGCCGGATGCGGGCGTCGCCCGGCATGCGGTAAAGCTTGTTGTGCAGCCCTTCGTTGACCAGCTCGTGCAGCGACTTGCCGAAGATGTTGGACTCCCAGATCTTCTTCGGGTCGTCCTCAAAGTCCCGCAGCAGGCACATGACCAGCTCCTCGGACTGCTTTTCGCTGCCGACGATGGGGTTGACCTCGGTGGTGATGTCGGCGCGCATCATGTGGATGGAGGGGGCCGACGCCTTGAGCCGGACGCCGTAGCGCCCGCCCTGGCGGACGATCTCCGGCTCCTCCAGGGTCAGCTCCTCCAGCGACGGCATGACGATGCCGTAGCCGGTGGCCGCTACCTCCTCCAGGGCACCGCGCACCTTGTCGTACTCCTTCTTCATGCGGGCAAGCTCCGCCAGGCAGGGCATCAGCCCCTCCTCGCCGCCGATCTCCAGGCCGGTGGTCTCCTCCAACACCTGGTAGAACAGCTGGGGCATGAGCCGGATGGCCACGTCCACGCTCCCCTGCCCCAGGTCCATGCCGGTGCTGCGGGCCTCGCTGACCGCCTCGCACTGGGACAGCTGCCCCAGCCGCTGGTCCACGTGGCTGATGCGCCGCACCCCGCGGCAGGCGTCGCAGATGGCGTCCAGCACCTGGCGCTTGAGCCAGTGGTCCTTTTCCAGGGAAAGCACCCACCGCGGCAGGTCCACCCGCACCTCCTTCACCGGGAACTCCCGCAGCACCTGGCCCAAAATGGCGCGGATGTCCTCCTCGCTCAGGTCCAGGCAGCTGACGGTCATCACCGGCACGCCGTACTTTTCTTCCAGGCTGCGGGCCAGCTCCTGGGCGGCGCGGGACCGGGGCTCCCGGCAGTTGAGCAGCACCGCAAAGGGCTTTTCGATCTCCTGCAGCTCGCGGATGACCCGCTCCTCGGCCTCCTCGTACTCCTCCCGGGGGATGTCGCTGATGGAGCCGTCGGTGGTGATCACCAGCCCGATGGTGGAATGTTCCTGGATGACCTTCTGGGTGCCGATCTCCGCCGCCATGTTAAAGGGGATCTCCTCCTCGAACCACGGGGTCAGCACCATGCGGGGCTGGTCGTTTTCCACATAGCCCAGGGAGCTGGGCACGATGTAGCCCACGCAGTCGATCATCCGCACGTTGAGCTGGGCGTTGCCGTCCAGCTGGATGCGCACAGCGTCCTCGGGGATGAATTTGGGCTCGGTGGTCATGATGGTGCGGCCGGCGGCGGACTGGGGCAGCTCGTCGGTGGCCCGGTCGCGGCGGTAGTCGTTCTCCATATGCGGCAGCACCAGCGCCTCCATAAAGCGCTTGATGAAGGTGGATTTGCCGGTGCGCACCGGTCCCACCACCCCAATATAAATATCGCCGGCGGTGCGGCGGGCAATGTCCTGATAAATGCGGCTTCCTTCCATTGTGAAGGCTCCCTCCTTTTTTGATTTGGCGCGTTAGCGGGGGATGATGAGCATCCGGCGGGCGGGCAGCTCCCCGCTTTCCGGCGCCGGCTCCTCGGCGGAGTAGTTTTCCTCCAACACCGCTTCCAGGCTGCTGCGGTAGCGCTTGGCAATGTCCCACAAAGTCTCGCCCCGGTCGGCGTAGTAGATGGTTAGGGCGCAGTCGGAGTCCCGGGGGCAGGGGCGGCTGGGGTCGCAGCTGACCTGGGTGATGGCGCTGCGGGAAAGCATCCGGCAGAGGCTGCCGCAGACCTGTACCTCGCAGCGGATCTCCGCCGACGGCCCTTTGACGCTGTAGCTGAGGGAAAGCGGGGTCAGCGAAGGCAGCAGGAAGGGCTGCTCCTCCTGGGTCCCGGTGTTGGCGGAGCGCCCCAGCGGCAGCCGGAAGGACTGGGGCCGGGCGTCGCTGTAAAACTGGATGTTGCCCTCGGCGTCCGCGGCCAGCAGGCAAAGGTCCAGCCGGTATTCCACCAGCAGGGCGTCGCCGTCGCGGCGGACCTCCTGGTCCAGCACCGAGGCCCACCCGGCCAGGATGGTGCGCACCTCGTCCGGCAGGTCCACCGTCTCCCGCACCATCTCGGTGTCCTGCACCACCCGCATCAAATCCAAAAGCCCCAGGGTCTGGGCCTCGCAGCTGCACTCGCAGCAGGTGCCGTAGCAGTCCTGGGCCAGCAGCACCGTCTGGGGGGTGTAGGCCTCCGCCGCCGTGTGGACGGTGGCGGTCAGATCCAGCAGGGTCATCTGGCCCTCGCCGTCGGCCCGGGGCTGCAGGTCCCACTGGGTCACCCGGGAGCAAAGGGAACAAAGGCTCTGGTCGTCGGCGCCGGGCAGGTCGATGATCTGGCTGATGGGCAGGGTGTATTCCATGGTCTCCAAGGGTCCGGGGCCGCACTGGGCGTCGCCGTTGTCCTCCCCCACGCCGTAGTAGAGCAGCTGCAGCCGCAGCTCCCCTTTGGTCATCACCCGCCCGGCCAGCACCCGGCTGTCGGTGACCACCGCGGTGCAGCGGCTGAGCACGATGCTGCGCACCGGGGGCTTGCCGGAGGAAAGCTCCAGCGTCTCCTGTACCTCCAGCTCCCCCCGCTGCTGGCAGACGCAGGCGGTGCGCTCCAAGGTGGAGCGCCTGAGCTGCACGCCGGCGCCCTGGGCGTCGGTGACCACCTCCTGCTCGGCGCAGGAGACGGCCTTGATGCGGTGGGTCACCGCGCCGCGTACCTCCAACCGCCGCTTGCTCACCGCCCGGCAGCTGACGGTATCGGTGCGGACACAGGCCTGCACCAGCGCCCGCTCCACCGGCTGCTTGCCCTTCCAGTCGCAGCTGCGGGAATAGGGGATGCGGCAGTCGGCCGAGTGCAGCTCCATGGTGCCGGAGGGGTTGTCGTCGCTGAGATACAGCACTTTCGCTACCGCCAGCCCCTCCAACTGCAGCACCGGGCCCTCCGGCTGGGCCGAGGTGACGGCGCAGGACAGCTCACACTTGAGGATCTTGACGATGTCCGGGCAATAATCCGGGAGGACGATATCACATTCCAGGGACTGTTCCACCGCGCCGTCGTAGACGATGTCGTTGACCGACACGGCTTGTTTTGTTACGTTGCATTCCATATACCGGGGTACCTCGCTTTCTTCTGTCTGGCTCCTCCCGGCAGCGGACCACCGGGAACGGTCGTTTCCATCCCATTTATATGGCCGGGGGACGAGGGTTATGCCCAAAAGAAAAGCAGCCGGCCCGCGCCCTCAAAAAAAGGACACGGACCGGCTGCCCGGTTTCGTTTACGCCAAAAGCCCCAGATGCTCGATGAGGATCTTGACCCCCAGCAGGATGAGGATGACGCCGCCGCAAAGCTCGGCCTTTGCCTTGTAGCGCACGCCAAAGACGCTGCCTACCTTCATACCCACAGCGGAGAAAGCGAAGGTCACCACCCCGATGAAGCTCACCGCCTGCACGATCTGCACCTGCAAAAAGGCGAAGGTGATGCCCACCGCCAGGGCGTCGATGCTGGTGGCCACCGCCAGCACCAGCATCTTGGCCGGGGCCAGGGAGGCGTCGGGACAGTCGTCCTCCTCGCCGGACAAAGCCTCCCGCACCATGTTGGCCCCGATGAGCCCCAGCAGCACGAAGGCGATCCAGTGGTCGATGGCGGTGATCTTATCCTGGAACTGGCTGCCCAGCAGGTAGCCGATGAGCGGCATCCCCGCCTGGAACCCGCCAAACCACAGCCCCGCTACGGCGCAGTGCCGCGCTTTTACCTTGCCCATAGCAAGACCCTTGCAGATGGAGACCGCAAAGGCGTCCATAGAAAGCCCCACCGCCAGGGTAAATAAAGTAAATCCATCCATTTGTTTTCCCAACTCCTCTGTTTCGTTTTGCCCGGGGAGCGGCAAACAAAAAGACCCACGGGCAGCAAAGGTCGCGCCAATGCCGCCCGTGAGTCTCATCATTTCAGGTAATGCCAGGCCCGTTGGGCCATTTTGTTGACAGTACCGCAGCGCTTGCTGCCGACTACTCCCTCAAGGAACGGCTCTATCTTACGATATCCCCGGGCTGTTTGTCAAGGCTAATTTCCCTCGGGCTTTTCTTCCCCGCTCTGGTGTGCTATCTTAAAAGCAGCGATGGCGAGAGAAAATTTTCTCCGCCTTTGAAGAAAGCGCCCCGCCTGCGTCGTTTTATGGTTGAAAGCGCTTTTGACAACAAGGCGAGACCAAGGGAAAGGAGGGCGGCCCACCGTCTATGACAGACCAGGAATTCAGCGACTTTGTGGCGCGGTACGAAAAGCTGGTGTTCACCATCTGCTACCAGTTCGTCAAGGACTACCACGAGGCCCAAAACCTTTCCCAGGAGACCTTCCTTTCCGCTTACCGCCACCTTCCCAGCTACCAGGGCAGCGACTACAAGCCGTGGCTGGCGCGCATCGCCGCCAATAAGGCAAAGGACTTTCTGGGCAGCGCCTACCACCGCCGGGTGGTGCTGGCCGCCGCCTCGGAGGACGACCCGGAAGGCGGGCCCATCCCCTTGCCCACTCCGGACCCGGCGCCGCTGCCGGAGGAACGCCTGATCCAAAAGGAAGGCCGGCGCCGGGCGGAGGAGGCCATCCGCTCCCTGAAAGAGCCCTATCAGAAGGTCAGTATACTCTACTTTTTGGAGGAAAAGACCACCGAAGAGATCGCCGGGCTGCTGGGCCGCCCCAAAAAGACGGTGGATACCCAGCTTTACCGGGCCCGGCGGCTGCTGCAAACCATGTTAAAGGAGGAGAGGTGCGGATGACACACCAATTTGACGCATCCTGGGAGCGGGCCCCATCCGCGGGTCCCGACCTGTTTGACCAGGAAGGCCACCTGACCGACGCGGCCTTCCGCCTGCTGCTGGACGGCGCCCTGGACGACATGGGCAGCCTGGAAGTGGCGGAACACCTGTCCTTCTGCGACCGGTGCGTCCAGCGCTACACCCAGCTGCTCTGCGGCGAGGAGACCCTGCCCGCCCAGCAGCCCCCGGCTCCCCTGCTGGCCCCTCCGGCCCCGCTGGAAAGCCAGGTCATGGAGAGCCTGCACCGCCGCCAGCGCCGCTTCACCCTGCAAAAGCTGGGCAGCCTAGCGGTGGCCGCCTCCTTCGCCCTGGTGTTCTGGGTGGGCGGGGTGTTCACCGTGGACCGCCTGCCCCAGGCCGGGCTCCCCTTCGCCGGGGAGGCCCCCCCGCCCCAGCAGCAGGAGGAGCAGGAAAACGGCTGGTTTGACGGTCTAAACGGCCTTTGGGACTCGATCCAAGGGCTAAACTTTAACGGGCTTTACGCCTGGTTTTACGGACCGCTGGAAAAGTAAGCGGCCCGGTGGATGAATCGAATCGTTTTTGTTTTTTATTTATGGATGAATCGCAAGAAAAATCTCACCTGAGAAGATTGGAGTTTTTATCATGAGAAAAAGCAGATTTCTCACCTTCCTGTTTGGCATGATCCCCGGCGCGGGCCAGATGTACCTGGGCTACATGAAGCGCGGCGTCTCCCTTATGGGGGCCTTTGCGGTGGTGCTCACCATCGCCGCCTTCCTCAATATCCCGGTCCTCACCTTCCTGCTGCCGGTCATCTGGTTCTACGCCTTCTTTGACGCGCTGAACCTGCGTTCCCTCACCTTTGACACCCGCTGCATCCAGGACGACTTCCTCTTCCACCTGGACGACCTGCGCCGCTGGGACGTCGTCGGCTTTGCCCAGCGCCGCCACCTGCTGGTGGGCTGCCTGTGCATCTTTATCGGCATCTACATCCTTCTGCAAAACATCATTGCCCCCATCTTTGTGCGCCTCTTTGACATTTGGGTCGTTTCGGCGATCGCGCAAGCCCTGCCCACCCTGGCGCTGGCGGTGGTCATCATCCTCTTTGGCCTGCGGCTCATCCGCGGCGACGGCTACGCCAACTACCAGGAGCACCTGGAGGACGACCTGCACCAGTACCACGACCCCTCCGACCCCAACTCCGACCGCTAAGCCCCTCCGGAAGGCCGCCTGTTGTCCCAAAAGCGGCAGGGCCTTCCCTTTTTTTGCCCAAAATCCCCCAAGACTTGCTGAAAACGAGGTGTTTTTATGAATATGACCCACGAAAATCCCAACCCCAACCCTTCCTCCCAGGAGCCAAAAGGCGCCCGCCCCGGCGCGCCCTATTCCCCCTACCGTCCCCAGGCGGAGCGCCCGGAGCCCGGCCGCCGCATGGGCACCCTGACCTTCGGCGTCTGTTTGGTGGCCGCCGGCGTCCTGCTGCTTATCTGGGTGCTGGCCCCGGACCAGAGCCTTTCCCTGCTGGCCCAGGCCTGCCGCCTTTCCCCGCTGGTGCTGGTGGGGCTGGGGGCGGAGATCTTGGTCACCTACTTCCGCCACCAGGGCAAGGGCCTGCGCTACGACGGCTGGGGCATCTTCCTGACCCTGCTGCTGGTGCTGGGCGCCAGCAGCGTCAGCGGCGGCGTGGCGCTTTACGACCGGTTCGGCCCGGCCAACCGCCGCCTCACCGACCAGGTCCAGGAGCAGATCAACGCCGACCTGTACCAGGCCCTTTCCCCCGAGGGCAGCATCCTCTCCTGCGAGACCGACCTGATGCTGCACAGCCCCGGCCCCAAGGCCACCGAATTTGACTACCGCGATATGACCGTTTCGGACTATCTTTTCCTGCACCTGACCTTGGACAACACCGCCCAGACCCGCGAAGGCTTTGCCGCCGCCTGCCGCCCCATTTTGGAGAAGGTAACGGCGCTGGGCATCCCGTCCATGCGGGTGTATCTGGAAAACGACGCCTTCTCCCTGGAGCTTAACGACCCCTTTGCCCAGACCCTTTCGGTGGAGGGGCTGACCCAGCTGGTGGAGGACAACGGCCTTGCCGATTCCTACCCCGAGGTGTCGGAGGAGGTCGCAGAATCGGCCGAGATGGTGCCCGGCGAGTCCCAGGCGTCCTAGCCCTCCGGCCAAAATCAGCCGATGCCCTTCTTTTTTCCCCGACGGTGTGGTATAATGGAAGCCATTCCGGAAATTTGATCCGACACCCAAAGGGAGGTTACCTTCGTGTATTTTCTTGAGATCCTCAAAGCCATCCTCTACGGCATTGTGGAAGGCGTCACCGAATGGCTGCCCATCAGCAGCACCGGACACATGGTCCTGCTGGACAGCCTGCTGCCGCTGAACGTCTCCCCGGCGTTCTGGGACGTCTTCCTGGTGGTCATCCAGCTGGGAGCCATCCTGGCGGTCTGCCTGCTGTTCTTCCACAAGCTCAACCCCTTCTCCCTCACCAAGTCCCGCGCCGAGCGGCAGGATACCTTCGTGCTGTGGAGCAAGGTGATCCTGGCGGTGATCCCCGCCGGCGTGGTGGGCCTGCTGTGGGACGACTGGTTTACCGAGCATTTCTACAACAACTTTGTCATCGCCTTTACCCTCATCCTCTACGGCGTGCTGTTTTTGGTGGTGGAGCGCCGCAACCACGGCCTTCGTCCCCGGGTGCGCACCGTCAACCAGATCAGCTACCAGACCGCCCTGCTCATCGGCGTCTTCCAGCTGCTCTCCCTCGTCCCCGGCACCTCCCGCTCCGGCGCCACCATCCTGGGCGCCATCTTCCTGGGCTGCTCCCGCTGGGCGGCGGCGGAGTTCTCCTTCTTCCTGGCCATCCCGGTGATGCTGGGAGCCTCTGCGCTGCGGCTGGTCAAGGCGTTTTTGGAAGGCGCGGTCTTTACCGCCGGAGAATGGGGCCTGCTGCTCACCGGCTCCATCGTGGCCTTTGTGGTGTCGGTCATCGCCATCCGCTCGCTCATGGACTACGTCCGCAAGCACGACTTCACCGTCTTCGGTTGGTACCGCATCGTTTTGGGTATCGTGGTGCTGGCCTTCTGGGGCGTGGGCCAGCTGCTGGCGGCATAATCTCGTTTTTCTCCCCCTGCACAGTCCGGTTTTCTCGCCGGGCTGTGTTTTTTTGCACAAAAAAGCAGACCCTCCCGCCGGGGAAGGTCTGCTCGTCTTTTTTTGGGGAAATTATTCTGCCTCGTAGACGGTGCGGCCGGAGACGATGGTGCGCACCACCCGAAGCTCGCTGTCCAGCAGGGCGAAGTCCGCCTCCTTGCCGGGGGCGATGGAGCCCAGCCGCTCCTCCATCCCCAGGGCGCGGGCCGGGTTGAGGCTGGCGCAGCGGACCGCCTGCCACAGGGGGCAGCCGGTGTACCGGGCAAAGTTTGCCACCGCCCGGTCCAGGGAAAGGATGCTCCCGGCCAGGGTGCCGTCGGCCAGGCGGGCGCTGGTGCCGTCCACCACCACCCGAAGCTCCCCTAAGGTGTACTGCCCGGGCGGCATAGCCCCGGCGCGCATACAGTCGGTGATGAGCACCAGCCGGTCGCAAAGGCCGCTTTCCCGGTCGGTCTTGTTCTGCCACACAAAGGAAAACAGCGCCGGATGGACGTGGATGCCGTCGCAGATCAGCTCGTTGTAAACGTCGCTTTGCAGGGCGGCGGTCACCACGCCGGGCTTGCGGTGGTGCAGCGGGCTCATGGCGTTAAACAGGTGGGTCACCTGGGTAGCGCCGCGGGCGATGGCCTCCATGGCCTGCTCGTAGGTGGCGGCGCTGTGCCCGATGGAGACCTTCACCGGGGTGTTGCGGGCGATCTCCTCCACAAATTCCATGCCGCCCGGCTCCTCGGGCGCCACCGTCACCAGCCGGATGACGTCGGCAAACCGCCGCACAAAGGCGGCATCCGCCGGGCGCAGGCTTTCCGGGTCGTGGGCGCCGCGGTAGGCGGCGGACAAAAACGGCCCCTCCATGTTGATGCCCTCGATGATGGCGCCCTCCCCGGTGCCCAGCAGGGCGCGGATCTGGGTGAACACCCGCTCGGTGTCCGCCATGGGCATGGTCACCGAGGTGGGCAGGAAGCGGGTGACCCCCTTGCGGGCGATGGTGCGGGAGATGGTCATCAGCGCCTCGGGGGTGCCGTCCATGGTGTCGCAGCCGCCGCTGCCGTGGATATGCAGGTCAAAGAACCCGGGGCAGACCCAGGCTCCCTTGGCGTCGATGGTTTCTACGTCCCGGGGAAGCTCCCCCTGCGGGACGATGCGGGAAATGGTGTTTTCAAACAATACGGCCTGTCCGTCCAGCACCCGGTCCTCCAGGACCAGCCTGCCGTTGATGATCGCTTTCATGCTGCCGTCGCTTCCTTTCTGGTGTTTGCGGGGGATTACTGGGCTTCCTCTTCCCCGTCGTCCTCGTCCGGCTCCTTCCAGGCGTAGGCTTCCTCTAAGGTGTGGATGGCGCAGGGCGCGTCCTTGTGGAAGCGGAAGATGCCGAAGTGGATGGGCAGACCCTGCTCCATAAACATCTGCTCGTGCTCGGTGCGGATGTTTTCGGCAAAGCCGCTGGCGGCCAGGTCCCGGGTCTCCCACACCTTTTCAAAGCCGCACAGCGGGAAATACCGCAGCGAAGCCTCAAACAGCGGGGCGTCGTCGGTCTTGAACCAGATCTCCCCGCCGTCCTCCAGGAAGGTGCGGTACTGCACCAGCTGGCGCGGGTGGGTCAGGCGTTTTTTGCGGTGCTTCTTTTTGGGCCAGGGGTTGCAGAAGTTGATGTAGATGCGCTCCACCCGGTCCTCGGGGCTGAGCACCTGGGTGATCTGCTCGATGTTATAGGCCATGATGCGCACGTTGTCCGCCGGGCGGTCCTCCGCGGCAAAGGCGGCCTCCACGTTGCGCTTGGTCAGGCCCAGGATATCGCTTTTGATGTCCACCGCCAGGTAGTTGTGCGCCGGGTCGGTGACGCTGCGCTGGGCCAAAAATCCGCCCTTGCCGCAGCCCAGTTCCAGACGCAGGGGCTGGGTCTGGGGGTATGCTTCCTGCCAGCGGCCCCGCATGGTCTGGGGCTCGTCGATGCAGAAGGGGCAGGCGGCCAGCTCGGGGCGGGCCCAGGGTTTTCTTCGGATCCTCATGGTTTTCCTCCTTGGTGCCCCGTTTTTTGGGGCTTGATACCCCAACATGATAGCACAAAACCCCCGCCGCGGCAAGACTACGGCTCCAGAAGCATGCGGTCGTTGTCCAGGGCGCGGCCGCTCTGCCGCCCGAAGGCTTCCAGCAGGCCGGGCACCGTCATGCGGCGGCGTTCCTCGCCGGAAAGGTCCAGCAGCACCCGCCCGGCGTCCATCATGATGGTGCGGTTGCCCAGCTTCAGGGCCGAGGCCATGTTGTGGGTGATCATCATGGTGGTGATCTGCCGCTCGGCCACGATCTCCCGGGTCAGGTCCAGCACCTTTTCGGCGGTGGCCGGGTCCAGGGCGGCGGTGTGCTCGTCCAGCAGCAGCAGCTTGGGGGTGACCATGGTGCACATAAGCAGGGTCACGGCCTGGCGCTGCCCGCCGGAAAGCATCCCGATGGGGGTCTTCATCCGGTCTTCCAGCCCCAGCCCCAGGCGGGCCAGCTGGCTGCGGAAGAATTCCCGGTCCTGCTTGGGGATGCCAAAGCCGCCTTTGCGGGCGCTGCGGTAGGAGAGGGACAGGTTTTCCTCCACCGTCATGGAGGGGGCGGTGCCCATCATCGGGTCCTGGAAGATGCGCCCGATGGTGCGGGCCCGGCGGTATTCCTCCCGGTAGGTGATGTCCTCGCCGTCCAGCAGGATGCGGCCGCTGTCGGGCAGGATGGCCCCGCCGATGAGGTTAAAGAGGGTGGATTTGCCCGCGCCGTTGGAGCCGATGACGGTGACGAAGTCCCCCGGCTCGAGGTGCAGGTCCAGCCCGCGGATCACCGGCTTTTCGTTGACGGTGCCGGGGTAAAAGGTCTTGGAGAGGTTTTCGATACGAAGCATCTTATTTTGCCCCCTTTCTCAGCCGGCGCAGCTGCATGGACTGGCGCAGGGCCGGCCAGGACATGGCCGCAGCCACGATGACGGCGGTGACCAGCTTCATGCTGGACGCGGAGAAGTCCAGTTCCAGCGCCGCCGCGATGATGAACCGGTAAAGGATGGAGCCCAGCACGGCAGCCACAGCGCTGCCCGCCAGCGTCCGGCGGCGAAGGAGCCCTTCCACCACCAGCTCCCCGATAATTAAGGAAGCCAAGCCGATGACCACCATGCCGATGCCCATGCGCACCTCGGCAAAGCAGTTGTACTGGGCCAGCAGCGCGCCGGAAAGGGCCACGCAGGCGTTGGCCCCCGCCAGCCCCACCGCCTTGGTGAAGTCGGCGTTGATGGAGGAGCTGCGCACCATGGCTTCGTTGTCGCCGGTGGCGCGCACCGCCATGCCCAGCGGCGTCATCAAAAACAGCACCAGCACCACGCTGACGATGAGCGCCATGCCGCCGCCCAGCACAAGCCCCTGGGCCGGCTTGCCCACCACGGCCCCCAGCTGGTAGAAAACGCTTTGGTCGGTGGTGATGGGGACGTTTGCCTTATTGTCCATGACCATCAGGTTGATGGAATACAGCGCCGTCATAGTGATGATGCCCGCCAGGATGGGCTGCACCCGGCATTTGGTCTGCAAAAAGGCGGTGACCACGCCGGCCAGCGCCCCGGCGGCAGCCCCGGCCAAAAGCCCCAGCCAGCTGTGACCGGCGGCGGCCAGCATCACCGACACCGCCGCCCCCAGGGTAAAGCTGCCGTCCACCGTCAGGTCGGGGATATTGAGCACGCGGTAGGAAAGCACCAGGCCCAGCACCACCAGAGCGTAAACAAGCCCCAGCTCCACCGCGGATATCATTGCTACGAAACTCAAAGCCGTTCCCTCCTTCTCTTAGCCGACGATGCGGGCCGAAGCGGCCAGCTCCTCGGGGATGGTGATGCCCAGTGCCTGGGCGGTGGATTCGTTGATGATGGTGGAGAAGCTGTCCAGCGTCTCGACCGGGATGTCGCTCACCGGGGTGCCCTCCAAGATCTGCACCGCCATCTGGGCGGTCTGCTGGCCCAGCGGGCCGTACTCGATGCCCACAGTAGCCAGGCCGCCGTCCTCCACCATGGAGTCCGCCCCCACGTAGATGGGGGTACCGGTCTCGGTGCCGACCCGGGAAAGCACCGGCATGGAGGTGGCGATGGTGTTGTCGATGGGGGTGTAGATGGCGTCCACCTGGGCGGCCAGCGACTGGGCGGCCTGCTGCAGCTCGCTGATCTCGCTGATGGTCTGCACCTGGGTGTCATAGCCCATCTCCTGAGCGGCCGCCTGGGCCTTTTCCACCGTCACCTGGGAGTTGATCTCGCCGGAGGTGTAGAGGAAGCCGATCTTCTGCACGTCGGGGGTCAGGGTCTTGCAAAGCTGCAGCACCTGCTCCACCGGGATGGCGTCGGAGGTACCGGTGACGTTGCCCTCGGGGTGCTGCGGGTCCTGCACCAGCTTGGCGGACACCGGGTCGCTCACCCCCGAAAACAGCACCGGGATCTGGGAGGAAAGGTTGGTGGCCGCCGTCTGGGCGGTGGGGGTAGCGATGGCTACCACCAGGTCCACCTGGTCGCCCAAAAACTTGCTGCAGATGGTGTTCAGGTTGCTCTGGTCGCCCTGGGCGTTCTGGATGTCGTATTCCACCCGGTCTTCCCCGTAGCCCAGCGCCTCCATCTCCTGCAAAAACGCCTCGCGGATGGTGTCCAGCGACGGGTTTTCCGAGATCTGTACCACGCCTACCTGCAGCCGGTCTTCCCCACCGGCCCCGCAGCCGCCCAGCAGCATCCCCGCCGAAAGCAGCGCCGCCAGCACAGCGGCCATCTTTTTGCTTCTTGTCTTGTTTTGCATCTTTTTCATCTTGATCCGCCTTTCTTTGCTTTTCTCTGCAAACGCCTGCAACTCTGGATCTCGGCGGAGGGACCGCGGCGTCCGGGAAAATAAAAAAGACACCTGCCCTCTTACAAGGACAGATGTCATCATCTGCGGTACCACCTTGATTGACCCTGGCTTTGGCCAGCGCCCACCTCAAAACAGAATGCCAACACATTCCTGGCCAGATAACGCCGGCCTGGCGTCAGACGATACTGGGGCCGGCGGTATCCGCCTGCCTTTTCCCGCTGCCCTCAAGGGTCCATTTGTCCGACTCGGTTTCTGCCGGGTTCTCAGCTACCCCCAGCTCTCTGTGAGTCCGTTTCCGGTTTTATCTCCCTCTCAACGGTTTCGCGATTTGCTTGCACCCATTAAAGCACAAAACCCCCGCCCTGTCAACCCCTGTTTTTACAGAAGTTTCTGCTGCAGGGCGCGGCTTTCCTCCATGATCTTCTGCCACACCCGGCCCAGGTGCTCGGCGTACTCCGGGCGGGTCAGACCCTGCACCTTGGCGATGACCTGGGCCTCCCGGTCGGGGTGGTAAAGGGGCAGGCCCTCCCGGGCCTTCACCTGGGCCACCTGGCTGCAAAGCTCCATGCGCCGGGTCAGCAAAGCGGCCAGCTCCCGGTCCACCGCGTCGATCTCCACCCGCAATTCTTCCAGATTCATGCTCGTTTCCTCCTTATCGCTGTACCTGTTTCATCTCCCGGGCGGCCTCCGGCTGGGTGCGCATCAGTTCTTCTTTGATGCGGGTGCCGTCGGCCAGCAGCGCTTCCAGCTGCGCCCCGTCCCCGTCGGCGATGGCCCGGCGGTATTCGCTCAGGCTTTGGATCAGCAGGTCCAGGTCCTCCAACAGGTTTTGGCGGTTGAGCAAAAACAGCTCGCTCCACATAACCGGGTTGAGCCGCGCCACCCGGGTCAGATCCTGGAAGCTGCCGCCGGTGTAGCCCTTGTAGTTCATGCACAGGGGGTTTTTGATGTACGCGCTGGAAAGGATGTGCGCCAGCTGGGAGGTGTAGCCGATCATCTTGTCGTGGCTTTGGGGGTCGGTGAACACCACCCGGGCAAAGCCCAGCTGCTGGCAAAGCCCCTGCACCATCTGCACCGCCCAATCGTCGGTGAACACCGGGGTCAGGATCATGCTGGCCCCCTCAAACAGATTGCCGTCGGCGTTCTGGTAGCCCCAGCAGGCCTTTCCCGCCATAGGATGGGCGCCCAAAAACTCCACCCCGTGGGACTTGCACAGCAGGGCCACCCCGTCGGCCACCGATTTTTTCACGCCGCAGATGTCCATGACCACCGCGCCGGGGCGCAGCTTAGCCACCACCTGCCGGATGTGCGCCACCGTGGCCTCGGGGAAGAGCGCCACGATCAGCAGGTCCAGCTGGCTGTAGTCTTCCAGCGGGCCGTCGATGCCGCCGTCGGCCTGCGCCGCCTCCATGACCTGGGGGTCGATGTCCAGCCCCAGTACCCGGCAGCCGGCCCGGGCGCGCAGCCCCTTGGCCAGCGAGCCGCCGATGAGCCCCAGGCCCACGATGCCTACGGTTTTGCTGCTCATACCGCTTCCCCCTTCCTGCTAGTCATCCAGATGGGCAAAGAAGTCGGCCGCGCGGGTCAGCTTCTTCATCATCTTGTCGAACTGGTCCGGCCGCAGCGACTGTGCGCCGTCGCAAAGGGCGTGCTGCGGGTCGTTGTGGACCTCCACCATGACGCCGTCGGCCCCGGCTGCCAGCGCCGCCATAGCCATAGGCTCCACCATCCAGGAAACGCCGGTGGCGTGGCTGGGGTCTACGATAATGGGCAGGTGGCTGAGCTTTTTGACCATGGGCACCGCCGACAGGTCCAGGGTGTTGCGGGTCTTGGTCTCAAAGGTGCGGATGCCGCGCTCGCAAAGGATGACCTGGTCGTTGCCCTCGGCCATAATGTATTCGGCGCTCATGAGCCACTCCTCGATGGTGTTGGCAAGGCCGCGCTTGAGCAGGATGGGCTTGTGGGTGCGGCCCACCGCCTTGAGCAGCTCGAAGTTCTGCATATTGCGGGCGCCGATCTGGATCACGTCCACGTCCTCAAACAGTTCCAGGTCCTGCTGGCTCATAAGCTCGGTGACGATGGGCATACCGGTCTCGCGTCTGGCCTGCAGCAGGATCTCCAACCCTTGGGCGCGCAGGCCCTGGAAGGAGTAGGGCGAGGTGCGGGGCTTGAAGGCGCCGCCGCGCAGCAGGGCCGCGCCGGAGGCCTGCACGCTGCGGGCCACGCCGGTCATCTGCTCCCGGCTTTCCACCGAGCAAGGCCCGGCGATAACGGTGAAGCTGCCGCCGCCGATGGTCACATCCCCTACCTTCACCTGGGTGTCCAGCGGGTGGAACTTGCGGTTTGCTTTCTTGTAAGGCTCCTGAATACGCTTAACCTCCTCGACGATCTCCAACGAGCGGATCTTGCCGATGTCGATGGCGGAGGTGTCCCCCACCAGACCCAGCAGGGTGGTGTTGACGCCCTGGGACAGATGCACCTGGACGCCCATGCCCTCTAAGCTGCGGACCAGTTCCTGAAGCTGCGGCTGCTTGGTGTTCGGCTTAACGATAACGATCATGATTTTTCTCTCCTTCTGCCCCGTGGGGGTCTTTTTCCAGTAAAAAAGGCCGGCACTTCCTGCGAAGCACCGGCCCGGCTCTTTCCAAAACCTACCTTTGGCCCGATTTACCGGGCCTTGGTCCCTGTCTGAGAAAGGCAGCACAAACAACCAGCGCTTCCCAAGCCCTGGTAGCTATAATATCGGCCATATCCCACTGCCGGACGCGCCATGCTGCACCGCTCCTTTCTCAAAACCAATTGAATTGTGTTTATCATAATCCATCGCCGGGGCAAAGTCAAGAGGGGGCGAGAAATTTACTGCTTTAAAGCCGCAAATTTCTTTTTTCGCCGCCAATCCGCCCGGTTCGACACCAGGATTCCCGGGGTTTTCCGCCAAAATCTGCTATGATATCCCCAGGAAGACCGGCGCTTCCCCACCATCCGCCAAACGCCTCCCTCTCCCTTTCCCCAAAATCCACCGTCCGCCCCCCTGGGGCGTCAGAAAGGAATCCTGCTCTATGACACACTCTGCTTTCTCCCAAACCATCTGCCGCCTTGCCGACTCGCTGGCCCTGCTGACCCAGATCACCCGGGCCCTCTCCCCCTTGGGGGTGCTGCCGGTGGCCTTCGACCCGGGGGAGGTGCTCCTTTACTGCCGGGAAAGCGCCGCCTTCTTCCTGCTGCCCAGCCGCTTCCTCCTTTATTTTTCCGCCGAAAGCGCCCAGCAGCTGGAAAACTATCTCCCCTGCCCCCTTTCCCGCCCGTACCCCATCCTCCTGCTGCCAAACGGCCAGGTGCGGGACCGGGTTTAATATTCTTAAATTTGCTCAAAACGCCCCCGCAGCTGTATCCTTTCCCGGGAAAATATGCTATACTGAGGGAAATCCGGGCTGGGATGCGGCACAGTGCAGTCCGGTGAAAGGATGAAAAAAATGAGCAAGAAAAAGCAACTGGGTCTTGTGTACCTGGTTACGACCATTTTGCTGGGGCTCTACGTCTTTGAAAGCTCCCCCAACCTCAACCCCCTTTACCAGGACGGCGCCTTCTTCTGGGCCGTGGTGGTGACCATCTATGTGGGCATCTGGGGGCTGTACCGCGCCGGCAGCAGCATCATCACCCTCGTCGCCTCCCGGGCGGAGACCAAGGTCTCCCTGCCCAAGTGGGCCATGGTGGTTGTCGCCATCCCGTGGATCTTCGTGCTGGTCATGATGCTTTACGGCTCGGTGTTCTTCCAGTGGAAGACCTTCCGCGACCAGCTGGGCGAGCCAGAGGTCAAAAAGTTCACCAATGAGGTCCAGGCCGTGGACGTGGACCAGATCCCCATCGTGGACGAGGCGCTGGCCCTGCAGCTGGCGCAGAAAAAGCTGGGCGAACGTCCCGCCCTGGGCAGCCAGGTCTACCTGCGCGACGCCACCATCCAGATGGTGGACGGCGAGCTTGTTTGGGTGGTGCCGCTGTACCACTCCGGCTTCTTCAAATGGCTGACCAACCTCGACGGTACCCCGGGCTATATCGTGGTCTCCGCCACCAACACCAACAACGTCCGCTACGTGGAGGGCCACAAGATCAAATACCAGCCCAACAGCTACCTGCTCTTTGACGTGACCCGCAAGGTCCGCTTCTCCGACGGCCTGTTCACCGGCATCACCGACTACTCCTTCGAGCTGGACGACGACGGCCAGCCCTACTGGGTGGTCTCCACCTACAAAAACCGGGTGGGCTTCTCCCTGCCGGAGGCCACCGGCATCATCCTGCTCAACGCCACCACCGGCGAGATGCAGCAGTATGGCATGGACGATCTGCCCGAGTGGGTGGACCGCGTCCAGCCGGAGCAGTTCGTCATGGAGCAGATCAACAACCGCGGCCGCTACGTCCACGGCATCTTCAACTTCGCCAATAAGGACAAGTACATGGCCAGCGACGGACACAACATCGTTTACAACAACGGCCGCTGCTACCTGTTCACCGGCCTGACCTCGGTGGGTACCGACGACAGCGCCATCGGCTTTATGATGGTGGACATGGTCACCAAAGAATCCATCATGTACGAGATGAGCGGCGCCACCGAGGAAGCCGCCCAGCGCTCGGCGGAAGGCCGGGTCCAGGACCTGGGCTACTACGCCTCCTTCCCCATTATCCTGAACATCGACAACCAGCCCACCTACTTTATGACCCTCAAGGACAGCATCGGCCTCATTAAGCAGTACGCCTTTGTATCGGTGGTCAACTTCTCCACCGTGGGTACCGGCGAGTCCATGTCCGCCGCCCTGCGGGACTACGAGGACAAGCTGCTGGACGACGGCCTGACGGACAATACCTTCGCCTCCGGCTCCACCGGAGAAAGCGTCAGCGTCACCGGTACGGTGCAGCGTGTGGCCGGCGAGCTCAACAACGGCTCCACCGTCTACTACCTGATCCTCACCGAAGAGCCGCAGCGCATCTTTGCCGCTAGCTCCTCCCTCAGCCCGGAGCTGGCCCTGACCCAGCCCGGCGACCAGGTGACCCTCAGCTATCTCTCCTCCGGTGCTGCTGCCCAGGAGGTCACCGCCTTTGATAACCTGCTCTTCTCCCAGGACGGCTCCGCCCCGGCCTCGCAGCCGGCCCAGGAAGCCCCCCTCCCGGCAGAAGAACCAGCCGCGTAGCCCCTCGCCTCTTCCCCAGCGCCTCGCTTTGTGCGGGGCGCTTTTTTGCGGGTAAATCCCCTCCCCTTGCGCCATTTTCACAGCAAAAAAGCCGCCCAACCGGCAGAAGAGCCAGCCGCGTAGCCCCTCACCCCTTCCCCAGCGCCTCGCCTTGTGCGGGGCGCTTTTTTTGTGGGTAAATCCCCCCCTTCCGCCATTTTTACAGCAAAAAAGGCCCCCAACCGGCAGAAGAGCCAGCCGCGTAGCCCCTCGCCCCTCCCCCAGCGCCTCGCCTTGTGCGGGGCGCTTTTTTTGCGGGTAAATCCCCTCCCCTTCCGCTAATTTTACAGCAAAAAAGCCGCCCTCCCAGCGGGAGGACGGCTTTTTGATTTCGGGGAACGATTACAGCTCGGCGATGTTCACCAGCGATACCTTGCGGATGTCCATGTGTGCTTTCATGGAGTTTGCCAGGGCGTTGGCGGTATCCAGAGCGGTCAGGCAGGGGATGGAACGCTCCACGGCGCGGCGGCGCATCTGCACCGAGTGGCGCTGGGGCTTTCTGCCCTTCTTGGAGGTGGAGATGATCAGGTCGATCTTGCCTTCGTCGAAGAGGGTGAGGATGTTCGGTTCCGGTTCCTCGATCTTGTGGATCATATTGCAGGCCACCATGTTGCGGTTGAGGACGCTGGCGGTACCAGCGGTGGCGTACAGGGTGTAGCCCAGATCCTCGTACTTCTGCGCGATGGGGATGATCTCCTGTTTATCGGTGTCGCGGACGGTGATGAGCACGCCGCCGCCGCGGTTTTCCATCTTGTATCCGGCAGCCACCAGGCCTTTGTAGAGGGCTTCTTCGTAGGTCTTGGCGATACCCAGGACCTCACCGGTGGACTTCATCTCCGGGCCAAGCAGGGTATCCACGTCATGCAGCTTCTCGAAGCTGAAGACCGGTACCTTGACGGCCACATAGTCGCCCACCGGGTAGAGGCCGATGCCGTAGCCCAGATCCTGGAGCTTGGCGCCCAGCATGACACGGGTAGCGATGTCCACCATGGGCACGCCGGTGACCTTGCTGATGTAAGGCACGGTACGGGAAGAACGGGGGTTGACCTCGATGACGTAAACCTGGTTGTCGTAGATGACGTACTGGATGTTGACCAGGCCCACCACCTTCAGCTCACGGGCCAGACGGCCGGTGTAGTCCACCAGGGTGCGTTTGATCTCCTGGGAGAGGGACTGTGCCGGGTAGACCGAGATGGAGTCACCGGAGTGGATACCGGCGCGCTCTACGTGCTCCATGATGCCGGGGATCAGGTAGTCTTCGCCGTCGCAGATGGCGTCCACCTCGACCTCCTTGCCCATGAGGTACTTGTCGATGAGCACCAGGTTGTCCTTCATGTGGCTGGTGATGATGTCCATGTACTCGCAGACTTCATCGGTGTTGTGGGCGATGATCATGTTCTGGCCGCCCAGGACGTAGGAAGGACGCAGCAGCACCGGGAAGCCCAGACGCTCAGCGGCTTCGACAGCAGCTTCTTTGGTGAGGACGGTTTCGCCCTTGGGTCTCGGGATGCCGACGCGGCCCAGCAGCTCGTCGAAGCGCTCGCGGTCCTCGGCCTCGTCGATGGAATCAGCGGAGGTGCCCAGGATCTTCACGCCCTTCTTGGCCAGGTAGTTGGTCAGCTTGATGGCGGTCTGTCCGCCGAACTGGACCACGACGCCCCAGGGTTTTTCGCTTTCCAGGACGTTGTCCACATCCTCGGGGGTCAGCGGGTCGAAGTACAGGCGGTCAGCGGTGTCGAAGTCGGTGGAGACGGTCTCGGGGTTGCAGTTGGCGATGGCAGCCTCGTAGCCCTGGTTTTTCAGCGCCCAGACGCAGTGTACCGAGCAGTAGTCGAACTCGATGCCCTGGCCGATGCGGATGGGGCCGGAGCCGAAGACCAGGATCTTCTTCTTGCCGGTGTCGTGCTCCTGGATGAACTCCTCGGCCTCGTTCTCCTCGTCGTAGGTGGAGTAGAAGTAGGGGGTCTCTGCCTTGTACTCGGCAGCGCAGGTATCTACCATCTTGTAGACGCCGCGGCGGGGCTGGATGCCAGCCTCGGCCAGGGTCTTGCCGGCCAGCTTCTCGATGGTGGTGTCCAGGAAGCCGTACTTCTTGGCGCGCAGGTAGTTCTGCTCGGTCAGACCGGCGGCCAGGGCCTGCTCCATCTGGATCAGGTTGCCCAGCTTGTTGATGAACCAGCAGTCGATCATGGTGATCTGGTGGATGGTCTCGGGGGAAACGCCCTTCTTCAGTGCGGCGTAAACCACGAAGATGCGCTCGTCGTCGCAGTTGTGCAGCAGCTCGGTCAGCTCCTCGGCGGACTTACCGGCCAGCTTGGGCAGGTTGAAGGTATCCAGACCCAGCTCCACCGAGCGGATAGCCTTCATCATGGCGCTTTCGAAGGAGGTGCCGATGGACATGACCTCGCCGGTAGCCATCATCTGGGTGCCCAGGGTGCGGCGGGCGTAAACGAATTTATCAAAGGGCCATTTGGGGAACTTCACTACCAGGTAGTCCACCGAAGGCTCGAAGCAGGCGTAGGTGTTGCCGGTAACGGCGTTGACGATCTCGTCCAGGGTGTAACCGATGGCGATCTTGGTGGCCACCTTGGCGATGGGGTAACCGGTGGCCTTGGAAGCCAGCGCGGAGGAACGGGACACGCGGGGGTTGACCTCGATGACCGCGTAGTCCATGGAGGTGGGATGCAGGGCGAACTGGCAGTTGCAGCCGCCTTCCACGCCCAGCTCTTCCACGATGTTCAGCGCAGCCTTGCGCAGCATGGAGAACTCGGCGGGAGAAAGGGTCACAGCGGGAGCCACGACGATGGAGTCGCCGGTGTGGACGCCGACGGGGTCCACGTTCTCCATGGAGCAGACGGTGATGATGTTGCCCTTGGAGTCGCGGATGACCTCAAACTCGATCTCCTTCCAACCGGAGATGCACTTCTCAACCAGGATCTGAGTGATTGGGGACAGGCGCAGGCCGTTGCCGGCGATCTCGCGGAACTCTTCCTCATTGTTGGCGATACCGCCGCCGGTGCCGCCCATGGTGAAGGCCGGACGGATGATGACCGGGTAGTCGATCTTCTCGATGAAGGCCAGACCGTCTTCCACGGTGTTGACCACCTTGGAGGGGATGCAGGGCTCGCCGATCTTCTCCATGGTGTCTTTGAACATCTGGCGGTCCTCTGCCTTATCGATGGTCAGGGGGTTGGCGCCCAGCAGTTTGACGCCGTGCTCGGCCAGGAAACCTTCTTTGGCCAGCTGCATGGAGAAGGTCAGGCCGGTCTGACCGCCCAGGGTGGACAGAACGCTGTCGGGTTTTTCCTTTTCGATGATGCGTTTGACCACATCCAGGGTCAGGGGCTCGATGTAAACCCGGTCGGCCATAGCCTTATCGGTCATGATGGTGGCGGGGTTGGAGTTGATGAGGACGACCTCCAGGCCCTCCTCCTTCAGCGCGCGGCAAGCCTGGGTGCCGGCGTAGTCGAACTCAGCGGCCTGGCCGATGATGATGGGGCCGGAACCGATGACCAGCACTTTTTTAATATCCTGTCTCAATGGCATAGTAATTCACCAATCCTTCTCTATTTCAAAACGTGGGTCAAAAGCGATTATCTTGCGGAGGCGACCATAGCCAGGAACTTCTCGTAGATGCCGTCGAAGTTTTTGGCGCCGATCTCGCTTTCCGGGATGAACTGGACGCTCATGCCGGCAAACCCGGTGAATTCCAGGCCCTCGCAGGTCTTATCGTTGGTGTTCTGATGGCTGACGCGGCAGCCTTCGGCGGTGGCGCAGTCGGCCACATAGCCGTGGTTCTGGGTGGTGATGAAGGTCCGGCCGGAAGCGGTCTCGGTTACCGGGCAGTTGGCGCCGCGGTGACCGCTGTGCATCCGCTGGATACGGGCACCGGCGGCCAGAGCCATCAGCTGGTGGCCAAAGTCGATGCCCAGTACCGGCAGGCCCATGCCTTCCAGCTCGCGTACGCAGGCAAGCTCGGACTCGATGCCCTCAAACTCCACGGCGCCGCCGCAGAGGACGATGCCCTCGGGGGAAGTTTCCTTCACCTGGGCGGCGGTCCAGGAGGCGGGCACCAGGGTCACCCGGCAATCCCGGGCAACCAGGGCGCGGATGACGTCGGCGCGGGCGCCGTAGTCCACCATGGTCAGGCGGTATTTGGCGTTTTCGCTGCCGAAGGTCAGCACCTGGTCGTTGGTCTTCCAGGCCGGTACCGGACGCTTGTAGTCACGCATCTTCTGGGCCAGCTCCTGTTTTTTGGCGTCGGTGAGCTCTTCGGTGGTGATCACGGCCAGCATGTTGCCCTGGTCACGGACCTTGCGGGTCAGCGCGCGGGTATCCAGGTCGAAGATGCCGGTGATGCCCTTCTGCTCCAGGTACTCGTCGATGCGGCCTTCACAGAGGAAGTTGGAGGGCTTGTCGCACCACTCGCGGACGATGTAGCCGCGGGCGGTGGTATGGGGGTTCAGGTCGTTGCCCTGGGAAACGCCGTAGTTGCCTACCAGCGGGAAGGTCTCAACGATCATGTTGTTGCTGTTGGCCGGGTCTGTGAGGATCTCCTGGAAGCCCACCACGCTGGTGTTAAAGGACAGCTCGCCGATGGCCTCGGCCTTGGAGCCGACGCTGTAACCGGCATAAACGCTGCCGTCCTCCAAAAGGAGATACGCTCTCTGCGCGTTGCTGAAAATATCCATAACTTACCTCCGTACTCTGTATTCCCAAACGGTTTGTAACCGAAGACTTACATTTTGATGGTGCCGACCAGGGACATAATGTCCTCTTTCATGGCCAGAGCGGCTTTTCTGGCCTGCTCGGCGAAGTCGTGGCCGTCGGTGCCGGCTTTCTTCCAAGCGGTGAGGATGGCGCGGGAGCTGTTGACCACAGCGCCCAGGCCGTTTTTATCGAAGGCGTTGACCACGTCTTTTGCACCGCCGCCCTGTGCGCCGTAACCGGGTACCAGGAAGAAGGTGTGGGGCATCTTGGCGCGCATCTCGGCCAGCTGCTCGGGGTAGGTAGCGCCTACCACAGCGCCTACCTGGGAGTAACCAGCGGTGTGGGCAGTCTCTTCGCCCCATTTTTCGCACATGGCGCCCATGGTCTCGTAGATGGTCTTATCGGCGATCTTCTGGTCCTGCAGCTCGCCGGAGGAGGGGTTGGAGGTCTTGACCAGGACGAAGATGCCCTTGTCCTGACCGGCGCAGACCTTCACCAGCGGAGCGATGCCGTCGGTGCCCAGGTAGCCGTTGACGGTGAGCAGGTCGGAGCCGAAGGCGGCCATCTGCTGGCTGCCTACCTGGGTGGTGCCCAGGTGCGCCTTGGCGTAGGCTTCCATGGTGGAGCCGATGTCGTTGCGCTTGCCGTCCATGATGACGACCATGCCCTTCTCCTGGGCGTAAGCCACGGTCTCAGCCAGGGCCTTCATACCCTGCCAGCCGTACATCTCGTAGTAAGCGGCCTGGGGTTTTACGGCCGGAACGATGTCGCAGATGGCGTCGATGATGGCCTTGTTGTAGGTCAGGATGGCCTCGGCGGCGCCGTCAAAGGTTTCGCTGCAGCGGGCAAAGGCCTCGTCCTTGATGTGGGCCGGGATGTAATCCAGCAGGGAGTCCAGGCCGACGACGGTGGGGTTCTGGGTCTCGACGATCTTTTCGATGAGCTTTTTCATGGTTGTCATCCTCCGATTCTTTTCGTTGGGATCTTCTATCTGCAAACTTTTTTATAAACGAAGTAAGGGGGTCTATCTTTCGTAGACGGTGCGGCCGCCCAGGATGGTGCGTACCACCTGGCCTTTCAGCTCTACCCCATCAAAGAGGGTGTTGCGGGCCTTGCCGGCCAGCGCTTCCCGGCGGACCGTCCAGGTCTTGTCCGGGTCGAAGAGCACCAGGTCTGCCGCAGCGCCGGGTTTCAGGGTACCGGCAGGCAGGCCGACGATCTGGGCCGGCAGGGTGCTCATGCGGCGCACCAGCTCCAGCAGAGGCATCCCCTGCTGATGCACCAGCACGGTGCAGCTGGCGGCGAAGCTGGTCTCCAGGCCGACGACGCCGTTGGGGGCCTTTTCAAAGTCGGCCTTCTCCTCTGCCGAGTGGGGGGCGTGGTCGGTAACGATGGCGTCCAGGGTACCGTCCAGCACCCCGGCGATGATGGCCCGGCAGTCTTCCTCCTCGCGCAGCGGCGGGTTCATGCGGAAGTTGGCGTCCCGGGAAAGGAGCAGCTGGTCGGTGTACATCATGTAGTGGGGAGCGGTTTCGGCGGTGACCTTCACCCCGCGGGCCTTGGCCTCGCGGATGAGCTGTACCGAGCCTTTGGTGCTGACGTGGGCGATGTGTACCGCCGTGCCGGAAGCCTCCGCCAGGACGATCTCCCGGGCGGTGATGCTGTCCTCCGAAGCGCGGTCCATGCCCTTGACGCCCAGCTGGCGGGAAACCTCGCCCTGGTTGATGATGCCGCCGCGGATGATGCTCAGGTCCTCGCAGTGGCTGATCACCGGCATGCCGATTTTGTAAGCTTCCTTGAGGGCGTCCAGCATCTTTCCTCCCTGCTCCACCGGGCGGCCGTCATCGCTGAAGGCCACGGCCCCGGCTGCTTTCAGGGCTTCAAAATCGCTCAGCTCCTGGCCCTGCATCCCCTTGGTGATGGTGGCCACCGGGTAGACCCGCGCGTCGGCGGACTGGGCCTTTTCCTTGATGTAGGAGAGGACCTCCGGGCTGTCGATAACCGGCTTGGTGTTGGGCATGCAGCAGACGGAGGTGACTCCGCCGGCGGCAGCGGCCCGGCAGCCGGTGATGATGTCTTCTTTATAGGTAAAGCCAGGGTCCCGCAGGTGGACGTGGATGTCCACCAGTCCGGGGGCCACACAGAGGCCCTGGGCCTCGATGACCTCGGCTTCGGGGCAGCAAAGACCGGTGCCGATCTGGCAGATGACACCGTCCTGGCAGAGGATGTCCCCCACCTGGTCCATTTCCTGAGAGGGGTCCAGAATCCGGGCGCCCCGGATCAAAAGCTGTTTCATAGCGCTTGGCCTCCTTTGTGTTATTCCTCGTCTTGTTCTGGCTGGGAGCGGTCCGCCTTGGGCTCCTTCTGGGCGATAACCACCCGGTCCTCGCCGTCCCGCTCCACCACCATGACCTCCACCGACTCGGTGCGGGAGGTGGGCAGGTTTTTGCCCACATAGTCCGCCCGGATGGGCAGTTCCCGGTGTCCCCGGTCGATGAGCACCGCCAGCTGGATGCTGCGTGCCCGGCCCATGGCCAGCAGGGCGTCCATGGCCGCCCGGATGGTGCGTCCGGTGTAGATCACGTCGTCCACCAGCACCACCTTTTTGTTTTCAATGGAGAAGGGGATCTGCGACTGCCCAGCCGGGTCAGCGGGCAGGTTCTGGGACTGGATGTCGTCCCGGAAGGCGGTGATATCCAAAAACCCGACCTCCACCGGCGCTCCTTCCACCTCGCTGATCTTGGCTCCGATGCGCTGGGCCAGCTCCACGCCCCGGCTCATGATGCCGATGATGCACAGGTCGCTTCCGCCTTTGTTGCGCTCCAGGATCTCGAAGGAGATGCGGGTAATGGCGCGCTGCATGGCCTTCTGGTCCATGATCTGCGTCTTTTCCACCAACATAGGGCCTAACCTCCTTGGGGGTCTTGATAATTTCTGAGAATAAAAAAACTGCCTGTCGTCCTTTACCGGATAACAGGCAGATGGCATTGCTCCACAGAATCCCCATGCTGCACAGCATAGGGTTACTTGGCAAATCGCACATTCTGCGACCGCACCCTTCCGGCCTCACGGGACCAGCTTAAAGGACTTGCTCACATAATGCAACTTGTTTCGATTTGGTTTTATTTTAAAATATTATATCCTCTTTCTCCCGCCTTGTCTAGAGCGGGAGCGTGAAAGAATTTAGGAAATTGCGGGCGGTTTTTGTGAAAAAAGTCAGCGTTCCTCCTCCGGCTGGGGGTCTTTTTTCTTCCGGGGCGGGGTGTGTTCCTTAATGTAAAGGCGCAGGGCGCGGTCCACCCGCCCCAGTACCCGCAGACAGCGCAGCAGGATGGCCACATAAAGCAGCGCCGTCACCGCCATCAGCGCGGCAGCCCCCAGCGCCAGCCCTTTCTGCTGCGATTTGGGCAGTTCCTTATAATAATGCTGCATCCAGCGATACATACCGTTTCCTCCTTCTGTCTTGGGTCTCGGTCGGGTTTTCTTCCGATATTATTCTAATTATACCACCTTTTGCCCCGGCCCACAATCTCCCCGGCGGCGCCTTTCGGCATTTCCCCGAAAATTCCCGAATTTATCGGAAAACTTTCACAAACTGTTTCAAAAATCAAAATCTTATGGTAAAATAAAATGGTTACGATAAAAATACCTTACGCTGCCCGCGGCCGCGCGCCCGGCAGGTTTTACTTAGGAACAGGAGCGAAGTCATGAATCGAAAAATCTCTCTTGGGGCAGCCCTTGCCCTGATGCTGGTCATCACCGCCGTCACCTTCTCGGTGACCATGATCTTCTCCCGCCAGATGTTCAACAGCACCACCTCCAACCTCTCCCAGCGGGAGGCCATGTACGAAAAGCTGGCCGAGATCGACAAATACGTCCGCACCAACTACTCCGGCACCATTGACGAGGATCTGCTTAACGACAGCCTGGCCGCCGGTTATATGGCCGGTCTGGGCGACACCTACGCCGCCTACTACAGCGCCGAGGATTACGCCGCCCTCACCCAAAGCAACCAAGGCTCCGTGGTCGGCATCGGCATCAGCGCCACCCAGGACGAAAGCGGCTACATCCGCGTGGAGGAAGTCTACCCCGACTCCCCGGCAGAGCAGGCCGGTATTAAGGAAGGCTCGCTGATCATCAAGGTCAACGACATCGACGTCACCGCCGAGACCTACTCCCAGGCCCTTTCCTCCATCAGCGGCAAGGCCGGTACCAAGCTTTCCCTGGTGGTGCGCAACGGCTCCGAGGACACCGAGATCCCCGAGGTCACCCGCCGCTCGGTCCAGCGTCCCACCGTCTATACCAAGATGTACAGCACCGCCGGTTATCTGAAGATCACCGACTTTAACCTGAACACCTACGACCAGTTTAAAAAAGCCCTGGACGAGGTCATGTCCAACGGCGCCACCGCCCTGATCTTTGACGTCCGCAACAACTACGGCGGCTCCATCGACTCGGTCATCAAGATCCTGGACCTGCTGCTGCCGGAGGGCGACATCGCCACCGCCACCTATAAGGACGGCCGCACCGAGGTGCTGGGTACCTCCGACGCCAGCTGCGTCAACCTGCCCATGGTGGTCCTGACCAACAAAAACACCGCCAGCGCCGCCGAGCTGTTCACCCAGGCGCTGCGGGACTACGGCGTAGCCAAGTCGGTGGGCGAAACCACCTACGGCAAGGGCGTCATGCAGGTGACCGAACCGCTCAAGGACGGCTCCGCCATCCGCCTGACCATCGCCAAGTGCAACCCGCCCAAGAGCCCCAACTTTGACGGCGTGGGCATCCAGCCGGACTACGAGATCTCCCTCACCGAGGACCAGGCCAAGATGCTGGAGCTGCTGGAAAACGCCAGCGACCCCCAGCTGGACAAAGCCCTGGAGCTGATCAAGTCCGACGCTACCTCCACCCAGCCGGCGGCACAGCCCTCCCAGGAGGACGCCACCCTGGAGGAAACCACCTCCCAGGACGAGGACGCTTCCTCCGATGAGGGCGCTTCCTCCGAAGAAGATACTACTTCCGAAGAGGAGACCACCTCCGAGGAAGAGACCGCCGAATAGGAATAACCTCCGTATCCCCTCCCCCGGTTTTGGGCCGCTTGTGCCAAACCGGGGGTTTTTGCTTTTTGCCGGCGCAGAATGTTCAAAAAGTTTTGCTTGTTTCTTCATTTCTTTGTGTTATACTGGCGCCATCCGGCACCGGCGGGAGCCAGGAGGACGCCCCAGCGCCGTCCGCGCCCCCCCGAATCATTCAATCTGCACAGTTCCTTTCCCGTTGGGACTGGAAAATCGTGCGCTTTCGTCAACTTTCCCTTGACAGGCATCCAGGGATTGACTATAATACAACTATTGTGCCGGGCAGGTGCTTGTCCGGCGCCTACCATTGCACCTTGCTTCGCAAGCAACCGAGAGGAGATATCCGTTCCATGGCTAATGAAATTATGCTGACCCAGGAAGGCTACAACGACCTGGTGGCAGAGCTCAACGAGCTGAAGACCAACCGCCGCGCCGAGATCGCAGAAAAGATCCGCATCGCCCGCGGCTTCGGCGACCTTTCCGAAAACAGTGAGTACGATGAGGCCAAAAACGAGCAGGCTATCGTAGAAGCCCGCATCGTCACCCTGGAAAAACAGCTGAAAAATGTGAAGATCATCGAAAAATCCGCCCTCAACCAGGGTGTCGTCTCCATCGGCAGCGTGGTCACCATCCGCGACGTGGAGTTCGGCGACGAGATGAACTACCGCATCATCAGCTCGGTGGAGTCCAGCAACGATATGGACACCATCACCGACGAGTCCCCCGTGGGTAAGGCTCTGCTGGGCCACAAGGAAGGCGACCGCATCGAAGTGGTCGTTCCCTCCGGCGCCAAGATCGCCTACGACATCGTCAGCGTACAGTAGTTTTTGCCGCTTGCAGGCGCTCCCCTGGTTTTGGTCGATTTCACCCAAAACCCCAGGGCCGGGCGCCTGTATTTTTTTGTTGTATTTACGCGGAAAAACCGCTATAATAGAAGGGTCAAACTGGACTTTAATAACCGAAAGGATGGATAGAATGTCTGAAAACCAGGAGCTGAAGCTGGAAAACGGCGAGCCCGCCCTTTCCGCTCAGGAATATTCCGAGATCCTGCAGATCCGCCGCGACAAGCTGGCCGCCCTGCGCCAGGCCGGCATGGATCCCTATGAGCAGACCCACTACGAGCGCAACGCCTACGCCGCCGACATCTGCGGCGATTTTGAAGCCTATGAGACCAAACAGGTCTCGGTTGCCGGCCGTATCATGAGCAAGCGCAACATGGGCAAGGCTTCCTTCTTCGACCTGGCCGACGCCAGCGGCCGTATCCAGGTCTACGCCAAAAAGGACGTAGTCGGCGCCGAAACCTACGAGCAGTTTAAGAAATGGGACATCGGCGACATCGTCGGCCTCAAGGGCGAAGTGTTCCGCACCCACCACGGCGAGATCTCCATCCGCGCCGAGGAGATGCTGCTGCTCTCCAAATCCCTGCTGCCCCTGCCGGAGAAATTCCACGGCCTTAAGGATACCGACCTGCGCTACCGTCAGCGCTATGTGGACCTGATCATGAACCCGGAAGTGCGCGACACCTTCGTCAAACGCTCCCAGATCATCCGTGCAATCCGTACCTTCCTGGACAACCACGGCTACCTGGAGGTGGAGACCCCCGTCCTGCACAACATCGCAGGCGGCGCGGCTGCCCGCCCCTTCATCACCCACCACAACTCCCTGAACATCGACATGTACCTGCGCATCGCCCTGGAGCTGCACCTGAAACGGCTCATCGTCGGCGGCTTCGACAAGGTATATGAGATCGGCCGTACCTTCCGCAACGAGGGCATGGACACCAAGCACAACCCCGAGTTCACCATGCTGGAGTTCTACGAGGCTTACACCGACTACGAAGGCATCATGAACCTCACCGAGGAGCTGCTGCGCTATGTGGCACAGACCGTCCTGGGCACCACCCGCTTCATGAGCAACGGCGTGGAGATCGACTTCGGCAAGCCCTTCGAGCGCATCACCATGGTGGAAGCGGTCAAGAAATACGCCGGCGTAGACTTTGACGCCATCGAGACCCTGGAGGAGGCCCGCGCCGCCGCCAAGGCTCACCACATCGAGTACGAGGAGCGCCACCTGAAAGGCGACATCCTCAACCTGTTCTTCGACGAGTTCTGCGAGGAGAAGCTGGTACAGCCCACCTTCCTCATGGAGCATCCGGTGGAGATCTCTCCCCTGTCCAAGCGCAAAGTTTCCCGCCCGGGCTACACCGAGCGTTTCGAGCTGTTCGTCCTGGGCCGCGAGCTGGCCAACGCCTTCTCCGAGCTCAACGACCCCATCGACCAGAGAGAGCGCTTCGAGCGTCAGGCTGCCCTGAAAGCCGCCGGCGACGAAGAGGCTACCGATGTGGATAACGACTTCCTCACCGCTCTGGAATACGGTCTGCCCCCCACGGGCGGCTTCGGTATGGGCATCGACCGTCTGGTCATGCTGCTGACCGACGCAGCTTCCATCCGCGACGTCCTGCTCTTCCCCACCATGAAGCCCATCGGCGGCGACGCCAAGAAGGCAGAGGCCGCTCAGCAGGCCGAGACCGCCGCTGCTGCTCCCGCTGCTTCCGAGCTTCCCCTGGAAAGCAGCGCACCCATCGACTTCTCCAAGGTGGAGATCGAGCCGCTGTTTGCTGACTTCGTGGACTTCGACACCTTCTCCAAGTCCGACTTCCGCGCCGTGAAGGTAAAGGAATGCACCGCCGTTCCCAAGAGCAAAAAGCTGCTCAAGTTCGTCCTGGATGACGGCACCGGCACCGACCGTGTCATCCTCAGCGGCATCCACGACTACTACGAGCCGGAAGACCTGGTTGGCAAGACCCTCATCGCCATCACCAACCTGCCGCCCCGCAAGATGATGGGCATCGACTCCTGCGGTATGATCATCTCCGCCGTCCATCACGAGGAAGGCCAGGAGCGCCTGCACTGCCTGATGGTAGACCCCCACATCCCCGCTGGCGCCAAACTTTACTAATCCCCAAACGCACAAAAGACCTTGAGAGGATTCCTCTCAAGGTCTTTTTTTGCGTTGTATCAAAGACTATCGGGCCAGGGCCTCCTGCTCGCTGCGCAGGCGCTGGTCCAGGCCGTTTTCCCGGATGAAGCGGGCGGCGGCCGGCGGCACCAGCTGCTCCCACGGCTCCCCGGCGGCCATCTTCTCCCGCACCTGGGTGCCGCTGGTGAAGCGGTCCTCCTCCCGGCGCACCCACATGACCTGGGCGTCGTAGCCCAGGCCCCGCAGGGTTTCCAGCTTGCTTTCCCCCCACTGGTCGTACACCGTCTGGAAGAAGGTCACGTCGTCCGGCACAAACTGGCAGATCTTCTCCGGCTGCTCGATGGGAAACGGCACCACCGTAAACTCTTCCAGCGGTACCCCGGCCTCCACCAGGCTCAGACGGATCATCATCATCCGCTCGTAGAAGGTAAAGGGGTTGGATTGGGGCCGGAACCGCCCCATCCCTGCCTCCTGGGAGAGGAAGCGGGAGTGGATGTCGTAGTTGGTGACCCCCACGATCAGAAAATCACACCGCTTTTTGGCCTCCAATAAAAATTCCATATGACCCAGGTGCAGCCCCTGGAACCGCCCCTGCACCGCGCCGGTCTTGCGCTTCATCTTGCATCCCATCCTTATTTCCGCCGGCCCCTTGCAGGCCGTTTGGCAGTTCAATCATAACTTTACCCAGTATAACCCATCCCCCGCGGTTTTGCAATCGTTCCCGGCAAATTTCGGGAAAACGCGCAAAAAACAAGCGCCCCGGAGCCTATTTCCAGGTCCCGACGCGCTTTGACTTTTTGTAAAATCTTACTGCTCCATCTGGCGGCCCAGGAAGGCGGCAGCGGCCTCCATGAGCTTTTCTTCCGTCTCGGTGGGGATGGTGTCCTCCTCCTCGGCCAGCATGATCACCGAGCCGCAGACGTCCCCAGCGGAGATGATGGGATACTGCAGGGCGGCCCAGCGGTCCAGCCCCTCCACCGGGTGGAAGGGACGCTCCTCCCGGGAAGAACGGTGGTAGCTGCGGCGCTGTTCCAGCAGCTCCTCCAGCGCCGGCGTGATGCGGCGTTCCAGCACCTCCTTGCGGGGCAGACCGGACACGGCGATGACGTGGTCCCGGTCACAGACCACCACGGTGCGGCCCATGGCCCGGTTGAGCACCTCGGCATACTGCGCCGCAAACAGCGACAGCTCCCCCATGGGGGAATATTTTTTGAAGATCACCTCGCCGTCGCTGCTGGTGTAGATCTCCAGCGGGTCCCCTTCCCGGATGCGCATGGTGCGGCGGATCTCCTTGGGGATCACCACACGGCCCAGATCATCGATCCTTCTTACGATTCCCGTTGCTTTCATAGCATAACTCACCTTTCCGAAACACTGTATTTTTGCTGTGCTGTTATTGTTTACAAAAATGGCGAGATTATGCAAAAGTCCTCCTACAGCCCCAAAATATAGTCGGCGCTGACCCGATAATACCGGCACAGGGTGATGAGATGGCGCAGCGGCAGCTCGTTTTCCCCTTTTTCGTACCGGGAATAGACCTGCTGGGTGGTGCCCAGCACCTGGGCCACCTGCTGTTGGGTCAGGTCGTGGTCCTCCCGCAGCGCCCGGATGCGGTCCACATAACATGGCATCGCTTGCATATGGCAAACCTCCTATCATCTTCCTGAGAAGATGATAATCTACACCACATTTGTTGTATTGATTTTACACTATATCTGGTGTATAATCGAGACAAAACCGGTGTTAGGAGGATAGTTTATGTCGCTTTTTCTCGTTTATACCCTGGCGGCCGCCTGGCTGCCAGAGCTCGCGCTGTGGGGGCTTCTGCCGCCGCTGCTGGCGGGCTCTGCTCTGCTTCCCTAAGAGTATAAAACCATTCAAAAAAAGGCCCTCCGGGCCGCTCAGGCGGCATCCGAAGGGTCTTTGGTTTTATATTTTTGCAGGTTCATCTTCTATCTTTCGGACGCTCTCCCGGATGCACAGCTTGGTGGGCACCGTCACCTTCATGCTCAGCTGGCGGTTGCCAAAGATGCGCTCCTCCAGCATATGCACCGAATACTCCCCCATGAACTCCATATAGATGCGCACGGTGGAAAGCGGCGGCACCATATATTTTGCCGTGGGGATGTCGTTGAAGCCGATGAGGCTGACGTCGTCGGGGATCTTGATGCCCAGCTCGTAGGCCGCCCGGTAGCACCCAGCCGCCATGGAGTCGTTGGCCACAAACAGCGCCGTGGGCAGGTTGCCCTCCTCGTACAGCTCCTTGAACAGCCGGTAGCCGTACTTGGCGTGGTAAAGGCCGGTTTTGATGTATTCCGGGTGGTAGAGGCCCTTTTCGGTTAGGTAGCTCTTCACCGCCACGGTGCGCTCGTCCCGCAGCTCCCGGCCGTCCTTGTCGGTCTCGGTGCAGCCGATGAAGCCGATCTTGGTGTGCCCGTTGGCGATGAACCAGTCCAAGATCCACCGCACCGACTGGTAGTAATCGATCATAATGGCGTCAAAGCGGCTCAGGTCCGGGCTGGAATCGATAAAGACCACCGGCTTGTTCCAGGTGCCGACCCGCTCCACGGTGGAGCGGCTGAAGGTGCCGGAACAGATGACCCCATCCACCCCGGCCAGGGATTCCGCCGTGTCCTCCAGCGTCACCGGGATCTTCTTGTAGCCTTCGGTCTCCAGGCGCTTTTCAATGGCCAGGCGCAGGCAAAGGTAATAGGGGTCCTCCAGCTCTTCGGTAGGAGAATAGGAATAGAACACGCCGATCTTCAGCTTCTTCTTCCGCCGTTTTTGCAGCTTGACCTCATATTCTAGCTCTTCTGCGATCTCAAAGATGCGCTTTTTGGTTTCCTCCTGCGCGTTGAGCGTTTCGTCGTGGTTCAAAACGCGGGACACCGTCGCAATGGATACGCCGGCTTTTTCCGCGATCTCTCGTATGGTTGCCATGGAATCCCCCTATCCTGCGCCCGCAAGGGGCCGCGTTATACTTTCTGCTTTTTGGGCTGGATCTCCGAGACCAGCACCGCCGCCAGGATCAGCGCCGAGCCCACCACCATCCGGACGGTGACGGCTTCATCCAGCAGGATCACCGAGAAGATGGTCCCGAACACCGCCTCCATCGAAAGGATGATGGCGGATTTCGTCTCATCCACATACTTCTGGGACACCGTCTGCAGCAGATAGCAGATGGTGGTGCTGACCACGCCCAGGTAGCCCACCGCCAGCAGGCTGCGCATGGAAAACTGGAAGTGGAAGTCCCCGCTGATTAGCAGCCCCACCAAAGACAGCAGGCAGGCGGTGGTCATCTGCAGGAAGTTGAGCACCGACGGGCGGATGCGGCCCACAAACTCCCCGGTGAGGAAGATCTGGAAGGCAAAGCCCACGGCGCACAGCAGGGTGAGCCCGTCGCCGATGCCGA
The DNA here is from genome assembly GCA_019423755.1 of Oscillospiraceae bacterium. GTDB lineage: Bacteria > Bacillota > Clostridia > Oscillospirales > Ruminococcaceae > Negativibacillus. The sequence continues at coordinate 20,049 of JAHZAU010000004.1, read as the reverse complement.
TGGAAAAGTCGTTCTGCAGCGACAGCACGCCGGCGCCCACAATGGCCATCCCGGCGCCGATGAGGCTGCGGGTGTCGATCTTCTTGTGGTAGATCACCAGGGCGATAAACGGCACGAACACTACGTTGGTGGCGGTGAGGAAGGCGTTTTTGGAAGGGGTGGTGTACTGCAGGCCGATGATCTGCAAAGCAAAACCGGCAAACAGCGCCGCCCCCAGGAAGAAGCCGTTTTTGACCTCCTGGCTGGTGATGGTGGGCAGCTGCTTCCATCCCAAGAATGTCATGAACACAGCGGCGATAAAGAAGCGGATGAGCATGATCTGAAAGGGCGTGAAGGTCTCCAGAGCGATGTCGCTGGCCACAAAGCCGCCGCCCCATATAATGGTAACCGTCAGCAGCCCCAAGATCCCAAGATATTTTTTCATAGGCAATTTTCCCTCAGGCCGCGCGCTGCGGCCCATGTCTCGACAATTATATCATATTTTTAAAAAAAAGGGGCGAAAGCGCCCCTTTTTCTCTTTTAAAATTTTATGAATCTTACTGGAATTTTGCCTCCAGCTCTTTCTGCAGCTCGTCCATGGTGGTCTTCACATCTGCGCCGTTGAGGAAGATGTTGGATACCGCAGCACCGATGGAGTCGGAAGCTTCCAGAGCGTTGGGAGATACGGGGATCTCCGCTACCTTCTGACCGTTTTCGATGAAGAGGGTGTAGATGTTCCCTTCGCCGAAGAAGGGGTCGCCAGTCTGGAAGATCTCTTCCTCGTAGCTGGGGATGTAGGACGGATACAGGCCGTATTTTTCAAAGCCAGTAGCCTGGAGCTTGGTGTCGGTCATAGCGAATTTGCAGAAGTCCTTGGCGTCGTCGGGGAAATCGGTCTTGGCGTTGATGGCCAGGGTGGCGCCGCCGTTGCTGCAGCTATATTCGCCGCCTTCTACCTTGGGCAGATCCATAACGGACCATTTGCCTTCGGTCTGCGGGCCTTTGTCCTTGATGGTACCGATCATCCAAACAGCCTCGGGGATGCAGGCGACCGACTCGTTGACGACGGTCTGCTCGTACTCATCCCAGCCGTTGTAGTTGAGGGCTACGCCGGAGTCGTAGATCTTGTCGGCTTCTTCCATGGCTTTTACAGACAGCTCGCTGTTGACCTGGGGTTTGCCGTTTTCGTCAAAGACGCCGATGCCGAACTCGCCGCGGATCAGGGAGTACAGGGAGCTCTTCTTGGGGTCAACGGGGATCATCTTCACAGGGTCGCCGCTGGGGGTCTTGCAGGCAGCTTCGATCTTCTTACCGGCTTCGATCAGGTCGTCCCAAGTCTGGATATCCTCGGCTTTTACGCCGGCCTGCTCAAAGTAGTCGGTGCGGTAGAACATACCAACCGGGCCCGCATCCCACGGGAAGGCATGGACTTTGTCCTTGTAGGTCACTTCCGCAACCTTGGAAGCCAGGAACTGGTCGGCATCCACGGCGTCGGAAACATCCAGGAAGCCCTCGGGGAATTTGTCGGCGTAGCCGGGCAGCACGTCGCCTTCGATGGCGATGATGTCGGCGATGCCGTTGCCGGTAGCCAGAGAGGTGGAAAGTTTTTTGTAGATCTGGTCGGTGCCCATCTCTTCAAACTCGAACTTCACATCGGGATGGTCCTTCTGATACTCGGCAGCGGCGTCCTGCAGCTGCATAAGCGCTACGTCCCAAGCCCAGACGGTCAGTACCTTTTCGCCTCCGGCAGCGCCGGCTTCCTTCTGACCGCAGCCGGTCAGGCCCATGGAAGCAGCCATAGCAGCGGCCATGGTGAAGGCCAAAACCTTTTTCATGCTCTTTCTCATGATAATTCCTCCTTAAAACTGAAAGTACGATATTACTCTTTTACTGCGCCGCCCATAACGCCTGCCACGAACTGCTTCTGGAATACCAGGAAGATGATCAAAATAGGCAGGGTGGCGATGGCGGTCGCCAGCAAAATCACAGCGTAATCCTTGTTGGTGGGGTTGCCGTCCAGCATAGCCAGCATGATGGGGAGGGTGTATTTCTCCTCGCTGCCCAGGACGATCAACGGCCACATGAAGTTGTTCCACATGCTGGTGAACATATAGATCACCAGGGCGCCCAGGGCGGGTTTGACGTTGGGGAGCACGATCTTAAAGAAGATACCAAGCTCGCCCAGGCCGTCGATGCGTCCGGCCTCCATGAGCGCGGTGGGGAAATTGAGCATATTCTGCCGCATGAGGAAGATACCGAAGGCGTTGGCCAGCAGGGGCAGGATCACCGCCCAGTGGCTGTCGGTCATGTCGATCTTGATCATCATCTCAAACAGCGGAACGTACATAACCAGGGAGGGGATCATCATGGAAGCCATGATAAAGCCGAAGATGATGCCCTTGCCTTTGAACTCGAATTTTGCCAGGGCGTAGCCGGCTGCCGAGAAGAGCAGCAGCGCCAGCACGGTGTAGGTGATGGAAACAAACAGGGTGTTCCAGATACTTGTAAGCAGATCCACCTTGCCGCTGAGGACCTCGAAGTTCGCCAGCAGCTCGGTACCGGGGGTGAGCTTCGGCGGGACCGAAAGGATCTGGTTGTTTGTGTTGGTACCCGACACAAACATGAAGTAAAACGGGAACAACGAAAGGAATGCACCAATAATCAGAACAACATAGCAAAACGCTTTACCGATCCGTTCCATTAGTTTTCCTCCTTCGTTATCTTAAACTGAACCAGGCTCAGCAGCGCGATGATGACGGTCATCACATAGCCGATGGCGGACGCGTAACCGAACTTCAGGTAACGGAAACCGTTGTCGTACAGGTACTGGCCCATGGTGATGGTGGCGTAGTTGGGGCCGCCGGCGGTGAGGATGTAAGGCTCATCGAACAGCTGCAGGGTGCCGATGGTGGAGGTGATGGTGCAGAAGAGGATGATGGGCTTGACCATGGGGATGATGATGTGGAACAATTTCTCCCAGAAGGTGGCGCCGTCGATGTCCGCCGCTTCCATCAGGTCGTTGGGGATGGCCTGGATACCGGCCAGCAGGATGATCATGTTGTAGCCCATCCATCTCCAGGTGATGGAGATGATGATGGCAAAGCGGGCGGGCCACTCTTCATAGAACCAGTTGATGCCGGAGCCGCCGAACATCTGGATCACGTAGTTGATGAGGCCGTGGTCGCCGTTGAGCAGGACCTTGAACACCAGGGCGTAGGCTACCAGAGCGGTGACCGACGGCAGGAAGATGGTGGTGCGGAAGAAGGCCTTGCCGCGGATGAACTTCTGCTCGATGGCCACTGCCAGCAGCAGCGCGCCGCCGATCATGACCGGTACCTGGATGATCAGGTAGATGAAGGTATTGAACAAGCTCTTGTAGAAGGTCTGGTCGGTGAGCAGGGTCGCGTAGTTGCGCAGGCCCACAAACTCATACGAACCGGAAACCAGCTCGAAGAAGCTCAGATACAGGGAACGCAGGATGGGATATACCATGAACACCACAAAGATGATCACCGTGGGGGCGATCAGGATGTAGGGTATATTCTTGCTGTTGACCAATGATCTTTTATACATTTGCTCTCACCCTTGCTTTCTTACTCTCGCTGACAAGTGATGTATTTTTCGCGCAGCCGAACACCAGCCGCATCGAATAATCGTTGATCCTCGTTTTGTTGGCATAGGTCTGCTCCTCGCCGCAGGAGTTGCTGCCTACGCCGGAGTGTTTGGCGTCGATGTGCAGGATGACCTCGGGGCTCTTTTCGATCTCGCCCACGTGCTTGGCTGCCGCCAGCGCCTGGATGGTGTAGTCGTGGACATCCACGCCCACGCCGTCGCGGGAGGCGATGACCAGGCTTTCGGACTCATCGCCCACGCTCAGCCACTTCACATCCCCTCTGCGGCCGTTTTCCTGGGGCATGGCGTACTCCACGTGCATCCCTTCCACGGTGGAGCGGTAAACGCCCATGACCGAAGCGGACTGCATATCGGGGTAGTTTTCGTCCGGGCCCAGGCCGTACCAGGCTACCTGACGCAGCTGGCCGGGCAGGCGCAGCTCCACGCCGATGCGGGGGATGAACTCCGGCACGAACTTGCTGTACTTGAAGCCGTTCATCTCCAGGTCCAAAGTCAGCACGCCGTCGGCGTAGAAGCCGTAGCGGTACCGGCACTTGAAGCCGAAGGCCATGCTCAGCGGGGAGAAGTGGGTGCAGGCCACAACCTCCACCCAGGAGCCGCAGTCGGTGACGGTGAACTCCTCCAGCTGCTCCTGCTGCTTCTGGATAAAGTATTTGCCGTACCAATCGCCCACCTTGTACATATCGTTGTCGATGGCGGCGCGGTCCATGTTCATGGCCGGTCCGGCGGTGATCCAGGTGCGTCCGCCGTTTTCGTAGGTCAGCAGGCGGCCGGTGACCTTGTCAAAGACCACGGCGGCGCCTTCGGTACGGATCTCGGCGCGGGTGGCGTCCTGCTGGATGGTCAGGCTGCCCGAAACCGGGGCGGGCGCTTCGGCCGGCTGGGAGATGGGGAGCGCAAACTGCTGCCGGGCCACCTCATGGCCGCAGGGAGCGTAAGCGGTCTCGCCGTTCTGGACAAAGGAAAGGTTCAGGTAATAGTCGCTTCCCGGCTCCACCTGCTCCAAGGAAAGGGGCAGCTGCAGCCCGGCGCTCTGCTGGGGACCGACGGCCAGGGCCTTGACGACCCCTTCGCTGTCCACCACGTCGTCGTGGACCACCTGGTAGTGCAGGTCCAGGTCCTCTAAACCGGCAAAGTACCGCAGGTTCTGGACGCGGATGCGGCCTTCGGTCAGGTCTACCGCCTCGGCCTTCACCGGCGCGATGACCTGTTTGTAATGGACAAGGCCGGTGGAAGGCACCCGGTCGGGGCGCAGCAGGCCGTCCATGCAGAAGTTGGAGTTGTTGGGCACGTCGCCAAAGTCGCCGCCGTAAAGGTAGGTGACCTTGCCGTCCTCGGTGACCGTCTCGATGCCGTGGTCGTACCATTCCCAGATGAAGCCGCCCTGCATACGGGGGTAGCGGCGGAACATCTCCTGGTATTCTTCCAGGTTGCCGGGGCCGTTGCCCATGCAGTGGCCGTATTCGCAGAGGACGTGGGGCTTGCCGTGGGCGTCGTTGCCCTCGCCGATCTTCTTCATCATGTCCAGACGGCTGTACATGGTGGAGTAAACGTCGGTGATGTCGGCGGCGCTGTCCCCTTCGTAGTGGATCAGGCGGGAGGAATCCAGGTCGCGGATGGCCTGGGCGGCGGCGGTGAAGTTGCTGCCGGTGGAGGACTCGTTGCCCAGCGACCACATGAGGATGCAGGGGTGGTTGCGGTGCTCGCGGACCATGCGGGTGTTGCGGTCGCAGTAGGCCTCTTTCCAGGAAGGTTCCTCGTTGAGCCACTCGTATTTTTCGATCCACTCAAAGCCGTGGGTCTCCAAATCCGCCTCGTCGATGACGTAGAAGCCGTAACGGTCGCACAGGTCGTAGAAGTAGGGCTGCTTGGGGTAGTGGGAGCAGCGGATGGCGTTGATATTGTGCTGCTTCATCAGCTTCAGGTCCTCTTCCACCACAGCCGGGTCCACGGTGCCGCCGTTTTTGGGGCTGAAGTCGTGGAGGTTGACGCCGCTGAGCAGGATGGCCTTGCCGTTGACGGTGAAGTTGCAGCCTTTCAGCTCAATCTTGCGGAAGCCGGTGGTCGCCTGTACGTTGTCCACCACTTCCCCGCCCCGGCAAAGCTGGGCTTTGAGCTGGTAAAGGGCCGGGGTCTCGGCGCTCCAGGTGTTTACCTTGCCCACCGCAGTCTCCCAGCTGGCACAGCCGTTTTCCAGGGCCTGTTCGCCGTGAGCCACCGTTTCCCCGGCGGCGTCTGCAAGCTGCCAGCGGACGGTGTCGGCCTCGGGAGAGGCGGTGACGGTCTGGCGCAGGATGCCTTCGGTGTAGGCGGCGTCCAGGTCGCCGTCCACCAGGTAATCCTGTACGGCGCACTGCGGTTCCCGCAGCAGGCTCACGCTGCGGAAGATGCCGCTGTACCACCACATATCCTGCGCTTCCAGATAGGTGCCGTCGGACCACTGGTAGACCCGCACGGTGATCTGGTTTTCGCCGGGGTGCAGCAGCTCGGTCACATCAAACTCCGCAGCCATGCGGCTGACCTTGCTGTAACCGGCGTGGGAGCCGTTGACCCACAGGTCGTAGGCGCTGCTGACGCCCTCAAAGCGCAGCACGCAGCGGCTGCCCGCCCAGCTTTCGGGGAGGGTGACGGTGCGGCGGTAGATGCCGGTCGGGTTTTCCGACGGCACAAAGGGAGGATTGATGGGGAACAGATACCAGACGTCGGTGTAGTGCATCTGGCCGTAGCCCTTGCGCTGCCAGCAGGACGGGACCTCCAGCTCGTCCCAGGAGGCGTCGGCAAAGTCCTCCGCAAAGAAGTTTTCCGGGGAATACTCCGGCGCTTTCAGATATAAAAACTTCCAGCTGCCGTTCAGGGAAAGAACGTTGCCTTCGCGGTCCCGCTTAAAATCGGTGTGAGCCGGGCGGCGGCCGATGGCAAGCAGTTCTTCCGTTTCCCAACGCTTTTTTTCTCTCATGATGTTCAACCCCCTTTTCGTAAAAACAACTTAACATTTTATTAGTAATAAGTCAATATTTTATCTGAAAAGATTCCATATTTTGTTGGTTTAACAGGCTGCGTCCAGCATACTTTGTACGTTTTGACCAGTAATCAGTTATATATTTAACGGTTTCTTTGCGCTTCTGTCGGTTTCTCTTGACCGAAAGCTGCTTTTTGCGTTCTTTTCCAACCTTTTTCTTTTAGTAAAAAGATTTCTTGTTTACTAAAATCCCGCCTTTTCGACTCCCCTCCCCTTCCGCCGCCAAAACGCAAAAAAGCCCCCCTGCCGAAGCAGGAGGGCCGGGGGCGCTTGCTTTAGATTTCGAAGTTCATGGAGTCGCCGGTGTTGTTGACCCGGTCGAACTCGTAGTCGTTGCCCGGGAGCACCGCGTTGAGCAGGATGCCCAGGATGGCGGAGATGGCCACGCCGGACAGGTTGATGGTCAGCTCGGGGTTGACCACGATGGTCAGGCCGCCGATGCTGTTGAAGCCCAGGGCGCTGACCAGGATCACCGCGGCGATGATCAGGTTGCGGCTGTTGGTGAAGTCCACCTGGTTCTCCACCACGTTGCGCACGCCGATGGCGCTGATCATGCCGTAGAGGATGAAGCTGATGCCGCCGATGATGCCCGCCGGTACGGTGCTGACCAGGGCGCCGAATTTGGGGCTGAAGCTCAGCAGGATGGCAAAGCAGGCTGCGATACGCACCACGGTGGGGTCATAGACCCGGGAGAGGGCCAGCACGCCGGTGTTTTCGCCGTAGGTGGTGTTGGCCGGGCCGCCCAGGAAGCCGGCCAGGGTGGTAGCCAGACCGTCGCCCAGCAGGGTGCGGTTGAGGCCGGGGTCACGGATGAAGTTCTTGCCGGTGGTGGCGCTGATGGCGGCCACGTCGCCGATGTGCTCCATCATGGTCGCCAGAGAGATGGGCACGATGGTGAGGATGGCGGAAAGGCTGAATTTGGCCATCTGGCTGCGGACCACCGGGAAGGCGATCACCTGCGCCTCCTGGACGGCGGTGAAGTCCACCTCGCCCAGGCAGAGGGCCACCAAGTACGCCCCGACGATGCCCAGCAGGATGGGCAGGATCTTCACCATGCCCTTGCCCCAGATGTTGCAGGCCACGACGATGCCCAGCGCCACGAAGGCCAGCAGCCAGTTGGACTGGCAGTTCTGGATGGCGGAGGGGGCCAGGATCAGGCCGATGGAGATGATGATGGGTCCGGTGACCACCGGCGGGAAGAAGCGCATCACCTTCTGGATGCCGAAGACGCTGATAAGCAGGCTCATGACCACATACACCAGACCTGCCACCACGATACCGCCGCAGGCGTAGGGCAGCATCTCGGTGTTGGCCACGGTGGCTTCCCCGGTCGCCGGGTCCACCAGCTTGGGCGCTACCATCAAAATACCGCCCAGGAAGGCAAAGGACGAGCCCAGGAAGGCCGGGACCTTGCCCTTGGTGATCAGATGGAACAGCAGGGTGCCCGCACCGGCGCAGAACAGGGTGGTGGGGACGCTCAGTCCGGTCAAAAACGGCACCAGCACCGTAGCGCCGAACATGGCGAAGGTGTGCTGCAGGCCCAGCACCAACATTTTGGGCAGGCCCAGGGCCCGGGCGTCGTAAACGCCTTCGGTACCGATGGTGGGACGGGCCGCATTGGAATTTTCTCGCATTGCTTTCTCCTCCTCATTTTGTTTGCCGCAGGGTTTCTCTCGGCCGGAGCGCTCCGGCCGTTTTGCATTCAACACATGATAGCAGATTTTCGCCACCGATACAAGCATCTGCGGCAAAAACACACACATTTCTCCCCCCTGTCCAAAAATCCGCCAGCCAGGAGGGGGAAAACGGACAATTTTTTCCGGCAGGGCGGGCCTTTCCCCGCCTTTCCGAAGCGACAGCCCGTTTGCCTCCTTTCTTCCATAATAATAGGCTCTTATGGGGGCTTTGCCGCCGAAATGTCGGGAGCCGGGCGGGGAACGATTGCATTTGTCGGGGATTTGTGCTATAAGATACCTTAGAGACATTCTGTCCGCAAAGGAGGGACCTGCCGTGAACCCCAAAGAAGAAAAGCTCCGCCGCCTGGCCTATATCGCCCAACGTTACTATCTGGAAGACCAGAAGCAAAGCGATATTGCCCGGGAGCTGGGGATCTCCCGGCCGCTGGTCAGCCGGCTGCTCCAGGAAGCCCGGGACCTGGGGGTGGTGGAGATCCGGGTACACCACCCCGGCGAAGGCACGCAGGTGCTGCTGGAACGCCTGGAACGCCGCTGCAAGATCCAGGGCGGGGTGCTGGTGCCGGAATCCGACGACGGCAGCCGCAGCAACCACCGTCTGGTGCAGGGCATCCTGGAGATGCTCCGCCAGCTGCACCCCCGGCGGCTGGGCATCGGCTGGGGGCACCTCATCGGCGAGCTGGTGACCGAGCTGGAAGCCGAAGCCCCGGTGTCCACCTCGGTGGAGCACATCTGCCCCCTGCTGGGCAACGCCGGTATCCCCATCCGCAACTACCACTCCAACGAAAACGTCCGGGTGCTGGCCGACCGCATGGGCGCCCGGCCCCACTTCCTCTATCTGCCGGCCCTGGCCGAAAGCTGCGAGGAAAAGCAGCTGCTCTGCTCCACCGAGCTTTACCGCCAGGTGGAGGCCCAGTGGGAGCGGATGGACTGCGTGCTGCTGAACATCGGCAACTATCCCTCCACCCCGGACTTCGCCTCCCAGGCGCGGTACGGCTCCCTGCTGCAGCAGAAGCACGCCTGCGGCCGCCTGCTGGCCTACTTCTTCAACCAGCAGGGCGAGGTCATCCACTCCGACCGGGATTTCGCCATCCAGGTCCCGCTGGAGACCTTGGCGGCCTGCCCGCGGGTCATCGGCATCTGCTCAGCCAACACCAGCCCCCGCGCCCTGGAAGGCGCCCTGCGCACCGGCCTGGTGACCCATCTGGTGGCCGGACAGGAGCTGGTCCGCTGCGTGCTGGACAGCTGGCCGGACAACGAAACGGTATTTTAACATATGTAACCCCCGACCTGACGCAGGTGCGGGGGTTTCTTTGTGCTTAATCGCTATAAATCTATTGATTATTGAATATATTATGTAGAAAATATCTGTTTTTATTGACATAGGTAACGCAGCACGCTATGATAAGGGTAACGATTTTTCAATCCAACCCAAGGAGGCGTTTTTCATGACTCTGGACCGCAGCGCAGTGGCCGCCATGTTCCGCAGCGCCGCTGCTCTTTTACTGGAAAACGAAGACCATCTCAGCGAGATCGATTCCCGCTTCGGCGACGGGGACCACGGCATCACCATCGGCAAGATCGCCCGCCTGATCCAGCAGCGCGCCGACGCCTGGCAGGACGAAAGCATCCAGGACTTCCTCGACGGCCTGGGCATGGGCATCATGGAGGTCAAGGGCGGCTCGGCCGGCCCGCTGTACGGCACCATGATCGGCGGCCTGGGGGTGGAGCTTGCCCCCGATGAAAACGAGCTTTCCGCCGACAGCGTGCGCCGGATGTTCGCCGGGGCCCTTTCCGAGATGCAGGACATCACCACCGCCAAGGTGGGAGACAAGACCATGATGGATGCGCTCATCCCCGCCGTGAAGGCCGCCCAGGACTGCCCGGAGGACGACCCCAAGGCCGTACTTTTGGCCGCTGCCGCCGCCGCCCAGCAGGGAGCGAAGGACAGCGAGGGCTACGTCTCCAAGTTCGGGCGGGCCCGCAGCTACAAGGAACAGACCATCGGTACGCCGGACGCCGGAGCGGTGAGCACCGCCCTCTTCATCCAGGGTCTGGCACAGGGTATCTAGTCACAGACAGCGGGGCGCGCCCCCGGCTTTTTCAAGGAGGAACTGACCTATGAAAATGAAAAAATTCATCAACAACCCCGAAAACCTCACCGACGAACTGCTGGACGGCCTGGTTGCTGCCAACCGGAACCTGATCCACCGCGGCGAAGAAAATATGATCATCAACAACGCTCTGGAAAACGCCGACCGCGTCACCATCGTCACCCAGGGCGGATCGGGCCACGAACCCGCCATCTCCGGCTTTGTGGGCGAAGGTATGGTGGATATCTCGGTGGTGGGCGACGTCTTCGCCGCTCCCGGTCCCCAGGCCTGCGTAGACGCGCTGAAGCTGGCCGACAAGGGCAAGGGCGTGCTGTACATCGTGCTCAACCACGCCGGCGATATGCTCACCGGCAACCTGACCATGAAACAGGTCAAGAAGCTGGGCATGAACGTGGTCAAGGTCGTCACCCAGGAGGACGTTTCCAACGCTCCCCGCGAAAACGCCGACGACCGCCGCGGCCTGGTCGGCTGTATCCCCACCTATAAGATCGCCGGTGCTGCCGCTGCCGAGGGCAAGAGCCTGGAAGAGGTGGCCGCCATCGCCCAGCGCTTTGCCGACAACATGGCTACCCTGGCTGTGGCCGTCCGCGGCGCCACCCATCCTATGACCGGCGCTGCCCTGGCCGAACTGGGCGAGGACGACATGGAGATCGGTATGGGCCAGCACGGCGAAGGCGGCGGCGGACGTCAGCCGATGAAATCCGCCGACGAGACCGCCGAGATCATGGTCAACGCCCTGCTCAAGGACATCGGCATCCAGTCCGGCGAAAAGGTCATGCTCATCATCAACGGCTCCGGCGCCACCACCCTTATGGAGCAGCTGATCATCTACCGCCGCTGCGAACAGATCCTCAAGGAGAAAAACATCGAGATCGTTGCAAACTACGTGGGCGAGATGCTCACCGTCCAGGAGCAGGCCGGCTTCCAGATGTTCATGGCCCGCATGGACGACGAGCTGCTCCGCCTGTGGAACGCTCCCTGCAAGACCCCGTACCTGACCAAATAACAAGGAGGCTTCCTCATGGCTGACAACATCGGCAACAAGGTTGCCAAGGATTATCATCTGGACGTCCCGCCGGTGCAGGAGGGCTTCTTCGTCAAGGGCGCTTCCCACTGCGATTGGGGCATGAAAAACCGCCTGGCCAAGATGTTCGACCCCAAGTCCGGCAACACCGTCATGCTGGCCTTTGACCACGGCTACATTATGGGACCCACCGCCGGTCTGGAACGCATCGACGTGGTCATCCCCCCGCTTATGGACTCGGTCAACGTGCTCATGGGCACCCGGGGCATGCTCCGCTCCTGCATCTCCCCCACCACCAAGGCCGCCAAGTGCGTCCGCGTCACCTACGACACCTCGGTGCTCTTTGACGAGATGAGCGCCGGCGGCGGCATCGCCTGCGACATCGAAAACGCCATCCGCATGAACGCCGACTGCATGGCCGTCCAGACCTTCATCGGCGCGCCCGGCGAGTCCAACTCCCTGGAGCTGCTCAGCCGCACCGTGGACGCCGGTACCCGCTACGGCATCCCCACCCTGGGCGTGGTGGCCGTGGGCAAACAGATGGAGCGCACCGAGCGCTTCTTCCAGCTGGCGACCCGCATCCTGGCCGAAACCGGCGCCAACATCGTCAAGTCCTACTACTGCGAGGGCTTTGAACGGGTGGCCGCGGCCTGCCCGGTGCCCATCGTCATCGCCGGCGGCAAGAAGCTGCCGGAGCACGACGCCCTGGAAATGGCCTACCGCGCCATCTCCGAAGGCGCCCACGGCGTGGATATGGGCCGCAACATCTTCCAGTCCGACTGCCCCGTCGGCATGGCGCAGGCCATCGCCAAGGTGGTGCACGAGGGCTACAACGCCGACCAGGCCTACGAGGTCTACGAAACCATCAAACATCAGAAATAACCGCCCGCAAAGGAGGCTTTGGCCATGTCCGCTGAATATATGCACATCGGTATCCCCGTCACCAACCGCAAACCCAACATGACCTACAACGAAGGGGCCAAATTCTGGGTCAGCTGCGTGGACGATTACGACTACAAGATCGAATACCTGAAGTTCGAGGAGGGCACCCCCTTCCCCGAGATCCTCCACCGCAACCCCCACGTGGCCTACAAGGTGGATAACCTGGAGCATTACATCGCCGACGCCGACTCGGTCATCTGCGGCCCCATGCCGGCCAACGACACCGACCGCCTGGCTTTCGTCATCAAGGACGGCGCCATTATCGAGCTTTACGAGGCAAACTCCAAATAGTTCCCATACAAAAAAGCGGCCCCTGTCCCGTTTGGGATGGGGGCCGCTTTTTGCGTCCGGTTATTCCTGCGGGTCCGGCTCCACCGTGAACACCTGCTCGATGGGCACGCCGAACACCTGGGCGATGTTCCACGCCAGCACCAGCGACGGGTTGTACCGCCCTTTTTCCAGGTTGCCGATGGTCTCCCGCCGGACGCCCACCAGCCGGGCCAGCTCCTCCTGGCTCAGCCCCAGGCGGGCCCGGTGCTCCCGCATGCGGTTTTTAATCATTGGCCGCCACCTGGCTTTCCCGCCATTCCAGCACCATCATCCAGATGGAGAAAACAAAGATCCCCACGGCGTAGCTCAGCCCGAAGGCCGGGGCCATCATCTCCCCGGCGCCCAGCCGCAGCCAGCACCCCACCAAAAATACCGGCAGGCTGACCATCTGGCAGAGGAAGGCCCCGGTAGCCGCCCGGCCCAGGTTCTGGTAGAACAGCTCGTCCGGCTCCACGAACCAGTAGCGCAGATAGTACCCAAAGCCGGCAAAGCCCCACAGTCCGGTGTTGCCGGTGGGGATGGCCAAAAAGCCCACCAGCGCCACCAGGCTCAGCAGGCACAAGGGGTTAAAATGTCTGTGTTTCATGGCGATTCCTCCTTGGAAAGCGGTGTATTTTTCTCTTTATGAGTGAAATATACCACAAATTTCCGAAAAAAGCAAGCCCACCGGGGCGGATTTTGCGTTGACAAATCCGCCGTTCTACCCTATACTTGACTTATCAACATTCGGCCAGCAGGGAGCGCTTTGGGGCGCCCTGCTTTTTTCGGCCCAAACGCTCAAAGGAGGCTTTTTGCATGCTCAACCGGGAACTGGGAAAATCCATCTCCATCCTGCACCGCCACCGCCAGCGCTACGTCAACCAGCGCATCCGTGAGGACGGGCTGGGGCTGGCCGGGTACAACTTCCTGCTTTACGTCCAGAGCCACAGCGGCTGCTGTCAGAAGGAGGTCTGCCGCCACTTTGCCATCGACGAGGCCCAGGCCACCCGCAAGGTCAACCAGCTGGTGCAGGAGGGCTATCTGCGGCGGGAAAAATCCGGCCGGGGGTATTCCCTCTTCCTGGACCGCCGGGCCGAGGCCATCCTTCCCTCCATCCGGCAGCTGCTGGACGACTGGTGGGGCGTCATCCTGGAGGGCCTGAGCCAGGAGGAGCGGGAGCAGCTCACCGCCCAGCTGAGCAAAATGGCCCACCGGGCCCTGGCGCTCACCGAGGGGGAGGAGGAATAACCATGGCCGAGACCGCCGCCAAATCCAATCCCCTGGGCTGCGAGCCCATCGTCCCGCTGCTCACCCGCTTTGCCATCCCCAGCATCATCGCCACCCTGGTCAGCGCCCTGTACAACATGGTGGACCAGTTCTTTATCGGCAACAGCATCGGCATGCTGGGCAACGCCGCCACCAACGTGGCCTTCCCGCTGACCATCACCTGCACCGCCCTGTCGCTTATGTGCGGCAACGGCGGCGCCGCCAACTTTAACCTTTCCCTGGGCCGGGGCAACCGGGAGGACGCCCGCCGCTACGCCGGGGCCACCTTGGGGATGCTGGTGGGGCTGGGGGTGCTGCTTTGCGTGGGGGTGCGGCTGTTTTTGCGGCCGCTGATGCTGGCCTTCGGCGCCACCGGCGAGACCCTAGACTACTCCCTCACCTACACCGGGATCACCACCTACGGCTTCCCCTTCCTGCTGCTTTCCGCCGGCGGGGCCAACCTGATCCGCGCCGACGGCAGCCCCAAATACTCCATGTTCTGCAACCTGGCCGGCGCGCTGCTCAACACCGTGCTGGACCCGCTTTTTATCTTCGGCTTTGGCATGGGGATGGCCGGGGCGGCGCTGGCCACCGTCATCGGGCAGATTGTGTCCGCCGCTATGGTGGTAGCTTATCTGTTCCACTTTAAGACCGCGCGCTTTCATTGGCGGGACTTCCTGCCCACCCGGCGCTACTGCCTGCCGGTGTGCAGCCTGGGCATGGCCTCCTTCTTTAACCAGATGGCCATGATGGTGGTGCAGATCGTCCTCAACAACACCCTCACCCACTACGGGGCCCAGTCGGCCTACGGCAGCAGCATCCCCCTGGCCTGCGCCGGGCTGATCTCCAAGGTAAACATGGTGTCCTTCTCGGTGGTCATCGGCATCGCCCAGGGCCTGCAGCCCATCGTCTCCTACAACTACGGCGCCCGCCGCTACCACCGGGTGCGCCGCACCTACCTGACCGCCGCCGCCTGCGCCACCGCCGTCTGTCTGGTGGCCTTTGGCTGCTTCCAGCTGTTCCCGCGGCAGATCATCGGCATCTTCGGCAGCGGCAGCGAGGAATACTTCCACTTTGCCGAACGGTACTTCCGCATCTACCTGTTCTGCACCTTCGCCAACGGCCTGCAGCCCATTACCTCGGTGTTCTTCACCTCCATCGGCAAGGCCCAGCGGGGTATCTTCATCTCCCTGACCCGGCAGATCCTCTTCCTGCTGCCGCTGATCCTCATCCTGCCGCTGCTCTTTGGCATCGACGGCGTCATGTACGCCGCCCCGGTGGCCGACCTGATCGCCGCCGTGCTGGCCATCCTCTTTGTCCGGGCCGAGCTGCGGGAACAGGCCTCCCTGGTCGAGGCGGACGAGCTTTCCCCCGAGCCGGTGTAAAAACAGCATACCCGCACAAAAGCGCAGAGGAGCGCCCTCCCCTGCGCTTTTTTCTATCTTATCGCTACCGGAGTTCCTCCGGCAGGGTCAGCGGGATGCCCGCCTCCCGCAGCTTGCGGTAGAGCACCGAAATATCCATGTCACAGTGGGACGCGATCTGGGCGTTGGTGACCTCCCGGCGCCGCCAGCGGACAAACCACTCGGCAAAGTCCTCGGGCAGCTCCTTGCGGTGCCGGCCAAATTTCACCCCCCGGTTTTTGGCCGCGGCGATGCCCTCCCGCTGGCGCTGGCGGATGTTTTCCCGCTCCAGCTGGGCCACAAAGCTGAGCACCTGCAGGGTCAGGTCGGCGATGAAGGTGCCCAGCAGGTCCTTGCCGTAGGTGGTGTCCAGCAGCGGCATATCCAGCACCTTGATGTCCGCCTGTTTTTCCTTGGTGATCACCCGCCACTGCTCCAAGATCTCCTCATAATTGCGGCCCAGGCGGTCGATGGACTTGACGTAAAGCAGGTCCCCCGGGCGCAGCCGCCGCAGCATCCGGCGGTAGGCCGGGCGGGCAAAGTCCTTGCCGCTGCGCTTTTCCACATACAGGTTCTGCCGCGGGATGCCGTAGGGCTCCAGGGCGTCGATCTGCCGGTCGGTGTTCTGCGCCAGGGTGGAGACCCGGGCGTATCCGAAAATCTGCCGTTCCTTCACAAAAATTCCTCCTAGATGGTCGTTTTTCTCCATCCACAGGAGGAAATCTGCCCGCCCGGGAGCCGCCGCACCAGCCAGCCGCTGGAGCCTCCTCTTTGGTTTTTCGCCCGTCACACCGCACCGGGCCTTGTGTCTGTTGCCGTTTCGCCGGCTGCCTGCCAGGCGCTTCCCAATCCCCTCCCATGGCCTTGGTCCCTCCATTATAACATAACCGCTCCCCGAAGCCAAAAGCCGCCCCCTCCCCGCGCGGGAAGGAGCGGCTTTTTTGTTAAAGGTTTATTGCAGACCTGCCTGCAGGTTTTCTTCCAAAAGGGCCAGCAGGCGGCGCAGCGCCGGGTTTTTCTCCCGCGGCAGGTACACCGCCCCAAAGGAGATGGGCTCAAACTCCGGCAGCGGGATGTAGCGCAGGCCCGGCTGGCAGGCGCCGGGCACCCCCGCCGTAATGCCGAAGGCGTACCCTGCCTCCACCAGGGTCCAGGCGGCCTCCAGGTTGTCGCAGAACAGGATCTGGTGCGGGCCGCGCTGGGCCACCAGCTGGGTCTGGATGCCGAAAAGCGCCTGCGGGCAGATGGGCGGGCGGCAGGCGGCGATGCGCCCGGCGTCCTGAAGCTGGGCGACGGTCAGCTCCGGGAAGGCCGCCAGCGGATGGCTTTCGGCGCAGACGCACATGACCGGACAGCGGGCCAGCTCCCGGTAATGGGCCTTGCGGGAAGCCGGCTGGCCAAAGGAGAACATCAGCTGGATGTCCCCCTCTTCCAGCAGGTTTTCCAGCGAATCAAAGGGGATCAGCCGCAGCAGGGGCAGCACCTTGTCGTCCTCCTGGCGCAGCTGTTCCAGCACCGGGCGCAGCAGCCGCAGCTCGGTGGTATTGTGGCAGCCGATGCCAAGCCGCAGCAGCTGCTCCTGCTGGCTCTCCTGCACCCGCGCCTTGGAGATGCCGGTCAACTTTAGGATCTCCCCGGCATACTGGGTAAACAGGTAGCCCTCTTGGGTCAGGCGGACGCTTTTGCTGCTGCGCTGAAACAGCTTCACCCCCAGCTCGTCCTCCAGGGTGTTGATCTGGTGGCTCACCGCCGGCTGGGTGATGCGCAGATGCTCCGCCGCTCGGGAAAAGTTGAGGAAATTCGCCACCTCCAAAAAACATTCCAGCTGTGTGGTATTCATAAAAATACGCCTCCCCTACGGGGCCTTGCCCTCAGGCTTTTGCCCCCATCATATGGAATAACGATAAAAATCTTTTATTAAAGATAGCACATTTGAATTTCACATGCAAGAATGTTTGTGGTATAAATCATAAAGGAGCGAATGATTCGCTTCAAAACAAACGAAACGAGGCGATCCCATGATGGAAGTGGACCGAGCCGTAATGGCCCGGGATAACCGGCAGATCAGCATCCTGCTGGAACTGCGGGCCAACGAGGTCCTGGCCCGCCGGGGGCTGACGGCCGTCCAGGCCCACATGCTTTTGTATATCCTGCACCACGGCCAGGACGGCATCTCCCTGACCGACATCCACCGGGAATTTGGCTACTCCATGCCGGCGCTTTCCAGCCTGGTCAAGCGTCTGCGGGAAAAGGGCTACGTCCGGGTGGAGCGCTGCGAAGGGGACGACCGGCGAAAGCTGTTTTACGTCACCGAAAAGGGCGTGGAGGTGCAGGCCTTTCTGGACCGCTCCATGCGCCAGGTACAGGACCAGCTCTACCAGGGCTTCTCCCTCGAGGAGATCCGCACCCTGGACCGGATGCAGAAAAAGATGCTGCAAAACCTGTCCGCGCACCAAGAAACCATATCCAAGGAGGCATCCGAACTTTGAGAACCGTATTACGACAACTGGGACAATACCGGCGCGACGCCCTGTGCTGCATTGGGCTGACGGCGCTGGAGGTGGTGATGGAGATCCTTCTGCCCTTTATCACCGCCATTATCATCGACCAGGGCCTGCAGGCCGGCGATCTTTCGGTGGTGTACCGCTACGGCGCACTGATGATCGGTCTGGCCTTCCTGAGCCTGTGCTTCGGCGCAGGAGCGGGCCGCTTTGCCGCCCGGGCTTCCTCCGGCTTTGCCGCCAACCTGCGGGAGGCCATCTACAACAACATCCAGACCTTCTCCTTCTCCAACATCGATAAATTCAGCGTCCCCGGCCTGGTCACCCGCATGACCACCGACATCACCAACGTCCAAAACGCCTTCATGATGGTGATCCGCGTGGCGGTGCGCTCGCCGCTGATGCTCATCTTCAGCTTCACCATGTGCCTGATCATCAGCCCCAACATCAGCCTGACCTTCCTCTTTGCCGTGGCCTTCCTGGCCATCGTGCTGGGCTCCATCATGATCGTCACCATGAAGGTCTTCGGCGAGGTCTTCCGCCGGTACGACGACCTGAACGCCAGCGTCCAGGAAAACATCTCCGCCATCCGGGTGGTGAAGGCCTTCGTCCGCGAGGACTACGAAAACCGCAAGTTCTCCCAGGCGTCCTCCAACCTGTACCGGCTGTTTGTCAAGGCGGAAAGCCTGCTTGCCTTCAACAACCCCGCCATGATGATCTCGGTGTACTTCTGCATCATCGCCATCTCCTGGCTGGGCGCCAAAAACATCGTCGGCGGCACCCTGACCACCGGCGACCTGATCAGCCTCTTCAGCTACGTCATGAGCCTGATGATGAGCCTGATGATGCTCTCCATGGTGGTGGTCATGATCAGTATGTCTATGGCCAGCACCCGACGCATCGGCGAGGTGCTCAACGAAACTGCCGACCTGAAAGAACCGGAAGACCCCATCTACCAGGTGGCGGACGGCAGCATCGACCTGAACCACGTCAGCTTCTCTTATAAACACGGCAGCGGCAAAAACGCCCTGTCGGACATCGACCTGCACATCCGCTCCGGCGAGACCATCGGCGTCATCGGCGGCACCGGCTCCGGCAAGAGCAGCCTGGTGAACCTGATCTGCCGCCTTTACGACACCGACGAAGGCTCGGTGTGCGTCGGCGGGCAGGACGTCCGCCGCTACGACATGGAGTCCCTGCGCAACCAGGTGTCGGTGGTGCTGCAGAAAAACACCCTCTTCTCCGGCACCATCCTGGACAATCTGCGCTGGGGCAACCCCGAAGCCACCGAGGCCGAGTGTGCCGCTGCCTGCCAGGCTGCCTGCGCCGATGAGTTCATCGACCGCCTGCCCGACGGCTACCACACCCGCATCGAGCGCGGCGGCGCCAACGTCTCCGGCGGCCAGAAGCAGCGCCTGTGCATCGCCCGCGCCCTGCTCAAAAAGCCCAAGGTCCTCATCCTGGACGACTCCACCAGCGCCGTGGACACCGCTACCGACGCCAAAATCCGCGCCGCCTTTGCCCAGCGCATCCCCGGCACCACCAAGATCATCATCGCCCAGCGTATCTCCAGCGTGGAGCACGCCGACCGCATCCTGGTTTTGGACAACGGCCGCATCAACGGCTTTGACACCCACGAAAACCTGCTGAAGACCAACGCCATCTACCAGGAGATCTGCCATTCCCAGATCAAAGGCGGCGGCGACTTCGACCAACCCGCTTAATAAAGGAGGACCCTGCCCTATGAAACCACAACCCACCCGAAGCTCCCCCACAGCGGTGCTCAACCGCGTGCTGCGGTATCTGCTTCACTATTATAAATGGCCCTTCCTGCTGGTGATCCTCTGCATCCTGCTTTCGGCGGTCACCACCGTGGCCGGGGCCACCTTCCCCCAAAAGCTGGTGGACACCTACATCGTCCCCATGCTGCAAAGCGGCTCCCAGGACTTTTCCCCCCTCAAGTACGACCTGATGCGCCTGGCTGCCCTGCTGGCTTTGGGCGTGGCCGCCGGCTTCTGTTACAACTGGCTCATGGTCCGCATCAGCCAGGGCACCATGCGCCACCTGCGCGACGACCTGTTTTCCCGCATGGAGTCCCTGCCCATCCAGTATTTTGACACCCACGCCCACGGCGACATCATGTCGGTGTACACCAACGACGTGGA
>JAHZAU010000036.1 GCA_019423755.1 Oscillospiraceae bacterium | reverse complement strand
GCCTTCGGCTGCCGTTAGCAGCTATCCTGCCCTGCGAAGCCCGGACTTTCCTCATGGGGGCCTTTTCAAGCCTCCCCCGCTGCCATCCTGCTTACTCACGCCCTCTATTGTAGCGGAAAAAAAGGGGAATGTCAAACCTTGGCCGGGGAATTTGCGGCCGGATTCTTGAAAAATGGGCCCCCGGCGGATATAATAGGAAGCAGGTTTTTACCGAAATACCACGATAAAACAGGGAGGAATCGAGTATGCATTTTAATAATGAGACCCTGGAACGCGTATATGAGCAGGTCTGCCGCCGCAACCCCGGCGAGGCAGAGTTTTTGCAGGCGGTGGGCGAGGTGCTGCAGTCCTTTGCCCCGGTGCTGGAACAGACCCCCGAAAAAGTGCCCCAGGGCCTGCTGGAACGGCTGGTGGAGCCGGAGCGCTTCATCCAGTTCCGAGTAGCTTGGGTGGACGACGCGGGGCAGACCCAGGTCAACCGCGGCTACCGGGTGCAGTTTAACTCCGCCATCGGCCCCTACAAAGGCGGGCTTCGGTTCCACCCTTCGGTCAATGCGTCCATCATCAAGTTTTTGGGCTTTGAGCAGACCTTTAAAAACAGCCTGACCGGCCTGCCTATGGGCGGCGGCAAGGGCGGCGCGGACTTTGACCCCAAGGGACGCTCCGACGGGGAGATCATGCGCTTCTGCCAGGCATTTATGACTGAGCTTTGCCGCCACATCGGCCCGGATACCGACGTCCCCGCCGGGGATATCGGCGTCGGCGCTCGGGAGGTGGGCTATCTCTTCGGGCAGTACCGCCGCATCCGCAACGAATACACCGGCGTACTCACCGGCAAGGGCCTGAGCTACGGCGGCAGCTTGGTACGCACCCAGGCTACCGGCTACGGCCTGCTTTACTTCACCCAGGAGGCGCTGCGGGTACTGCGGCAGGACTCCATGGCGGGCAAGGTAACGGTGGTGTCCGGCTCCGGCAACGTGGCCATCTACGCCGTGGAAAAGGCCCAGGAGATGGGTGCCCAGGTGGTGGCCATGTCCGATTCCGACGGCTATATCCACGACCCCAACGGCATCCGCCTGGATGTGGTCAAGCAGATCAAGGAAAAGGAGCGCGGACGCATCTCGGAATACGCCAACCGGGTACCGGGCAGCAGCTATCATCCCGGCTGCCGGGGCATCTGGAGCATCCCCTGCCAGGTGGCGCTGCCCTGCGCTACCCAGAACGAGCTGGACGAGCAGGCCGCCCGTACCCTGGTGGAAAACGGCGTGCTGGCAGTCTGCGAAGGGGCCAACATGCCCAGCACCCCCGAAGCGGTAGCGGTGCTGCAGCAGGCTGGGGTACTTTACGCACCGGGCAAAGCTTCCAACGCCGGCGGCGTGGCTACCTCCGGTCTGGAAATGTGCCAGAACTCCATGCGCTATTCCTGGACCGCCCAGGAGGTGGACCAGAAGCTGCAGGAGATCATGACCGGCATCTTCCACCACGCCAACGAGGCCGCCAAAGAGTACGGCATGGAAGGGGACCTGGCTGCAGGAGCCAACATCGCAGGCTTCCTCAAGGTAGCCGAGGCCATGAACGCCCAGGGCGTCTTCTAATCGGAAAACAGGCAGCAAAAAAGGCCGTCCCAAGCGGGACGGCCTTTTGTTTGCTGTTACATGAACTTGTCGACCAGGGAAACCAGAACGGTGAGACCGAAGAAAACAGCGGTCAGGATCTTGGTGCCCTTGATCAGCATTGCGTCGCGGGTTCTGCCGAAGTTGCGTCCGTAGGACTCGGAGCCGCCGCCCAGAGCGGACATGCCCTTTTTGCTTTCCTGCATGGAAACCAGAGCCACGACCAGGATGGAAGTGATGATCAGCAGCACGGCAACAATGATATCCAGAATGCCCATGTTAAACCTCCAATCTGCCGCGGCTAGGGTGCCGCTTGGCCTGTGATCTGTTTGGAACAGAAGCAGCATACACCGCTTCTAATTTACTACCTAACTTAATGTATGATACCACAACCGGGGCCGTTTGGCAAGGGCAAAAGCGCTGCTTGGAGCAATTCCCGGCAAAATATTCTCTTGACTTTGGGCAGGAAATATTATATCATAAATCAGTATCCAATTTTTCCATTGGAGACGCCGCTGTGGCGGAACAGGCAGACGCAAGGGACTTAAAATCCCTCGGTGGCAACACCATACCGGTTCGATCCCGGTCAGCGGCACCAAAAATCGACAAGCTCCGACAGGTGCTTGTCGATTTTTCCTTATTCACTGTTCACTCTTCACTTTTCACAAAATCGTTTGGGTCGATTTTTGGAGTGAATAAGAAATAGTGAATAGTGAAGAAGGATGATGTACTGCAAGAGGTACGCAGTTCATATGTGAGGTGAAGGAGTATGCTCAGTCCGCTTCAAGACAAGTCGAAATCCTTTGCTTTGGAAATCATTAGAGTATGCAATGCAATCAAGCGCTCAAGGTATTCTGCAATTAAAAGTACCGCAGCGATAGCAAATCCAACAACTAACTCAATCATGGTTATTTCTCCTTTTCCTGTTTATATTTCTCGATAATAATTTTTGCGGTTTCCAAATCAATCCGAGAGTCAACCGCTAACCCTTTGATAAATGCCGAAAATGGTTCTTCCTCCTTTTGGTCGCTCAATTCGATTTTTTGAATGAGCTTATCCAATCTAAGACGAACTGTGGGATAGGATACCTCATACAAACGTGCAATTTCTTTCAATGAACCTGATTTCAAAACAAAGTTCTTTAGAAAGGATGCGTCTTCCGGCTCCAACGCAAGTATCCATTGCGGAATTTTGTCTATCTCCAATTTGGTTCTCCTTTCTTATTGGTTTTAACAATATTGAGTATACCATAAATAAAATTAAAGTCAATAGAAAAGACAGGGTATTTTTTAGAAATACCAATGGCGCTCATTTGGTTTTGCTATTGTTCTATTTTACAGCACATGAACATTATCACAGGAAATATGAATTATAAAGTTTAATTTACCTGCATATAACAACATTATATCGAGATGCTATGAACTATACAATGTAAATGGGTGATGTTATATGGCGAAAGTTGAAGATTGCCCCGGCTTTGAAACTTTCGG
>JAHZAU010000035.1 GCA_019423755.1 Oscillospiraceae bacterium | reverse complement strand
GCGGGCGGTTTTTTGACCTTTCGCAAAACGCGAAAGGTCTTGCTAAAGCACTAAAGAAAAAAAAGAACGTCCCCCGCGGGACGTTCTTTTTTCTTTTGGGAAAGTTTACGTCGATTACGCCAGGATAAAGCGAACCGCGTCCTGGAGCAGCTGGGGGAAATTGGGGGCGTAGGCGTGCTCCACGTCCTCGCACAGGCGGAAGCTGCATTCCACCCCGGCGTCGTCGGCCAGCTCGAACAGCTCCTGGGAGCAGTCGAAGCAGTCGGGGTCGGCGTCGCCGCAGACGATGGCCAGGCGTACCCCTTTTTGGGCCAAACGGGGGAGCATCTCCTTCCACTGGTCCAGCTCCGGCAGCCACGGGGAGGCCAAGATCAGGCCCTTGGGGGTGACCTTTCCTTCCAGCGCGGCGTAAAGGGCGGCCCGTCCGCCGGAGGAGAATCCGCAGAGGATGCCTTCTCCGCCCTGGGCGGTGAGGGTCTGCCAGTGCTGGGCGATCTCATCGGCGGCCAGCTCCTCATCGTCCCACAGGTAACCGTCGGTCACCTGCACCTGAGAGGACTGGGCCAGGCAGAGGGCGCAGCCGGCGTCGGTGACCGCCTGCCAGTAGGGCGCGGTGACGGCGGCGTTTTCCTGGTCGCCGTGCAGCACCAGGGCAAAGGGCTGGCCCGGGCGCAGGGATTCGGCGCCTTCCAGCACCGGGTGAGCAGCGGCCAGAGCCTCCTGCTGGCGGGCGCGGCAGGCCTCGGCCACAGCGGCAAACTCCGGGCGGCGGCGCAGGACGGTCAGGTCCTCGTCGGCCATAAGATAGTCATAATCGTACCAGAAGCCCTTGGCGAACACCGCCTCGGTCAGCAGGCCCATGGCTTCCTCCTCCTTGCCGCTGAGGGCGGCGAAGCAGTAGAGGAAGTTATACATCTGGGCGGGCACGGCGTGCTCGGCGGAGGGGCCTTCCTCCTTCATCAGGGCAAAGGCGGCTTCGGGGCCTTCCTCGTCCAGCAGGGCCAGGGCTTGGTTTTGCAGTTGTTGAAAAGTCATAGCGGCGCTTCCTTTCTCGCGGTGGGTTCTGCCCCGTGGGGCGTTTTCTCTATTATACAACACCTTCCGCTCCCGGGGCAATCCGGCGGGGAAACTTTACGGAGAACCTAGTTGACGCCTTTGGCGTCAACTAACGAAAGAAGCTCCCAAGAAGGGAGCTTCTTTTTTTCTGCTTTGGGAAATTTTCCGTGATGTACGGGAAAGAAGATTCCGTCAGGAATCTTCTTTCGTTAGTTGGCACCTTCGGTGCCAACTAGACCATGGAGTTGGGGTCCAGGATCTTGTCGATCTGCTCCTCGGTGAACATATTCTTGTCGCGGAGCAGCTCGCGGACGGAGCGGCCGGTCTTGATGGCCTGTTTGGCGATGTCGGCAGCCACCTGGTAACCGACCATGGGGCAGATAGCGGTGATGATGCCCACGGAGTTTTCCAGCAGCTGAGCGATGCGCTCTTTGTTGGCGGTGATGCCGGTGATGCAGTTGTCCACCATGGTCTGTACGCCGCCTTCCAGGGCGCAGATGGACTCAAACAGCTTGTAGTAAAGCACCGGCTCGAAGGCGTTGAGCTCCAGCTGGCCGGCCTCAGCAGCCATGGTGATGGTCATGTCGTTGCCGATGACGGCAAAGGCTACCTGGCTCATAACCTCGGGGATAACGGGGTTGACCTTACCGGGCATGATGGAGGAACCGTTCTGCTTGGCGGGAAGGTTGATCTCCTCGAAGCCGGTACGGGGACCGGAGGACATGACGCGCAGGTCGTTGGACATCTTGGACAGGCTGACGGCGCAGGTCTTGAGCAGGGAGGAAGCCAGGACGAAGGCGTCCAGGTTCTGGGTACCGTCCACCAGGTCCTCGGCCTGGGTCAGTTCCAGACCGGTGATGGAAGCCAGGGTGGGGACGATGCCCTTGACGTAGGCGGGGTCGGCATTGATGCAGGTGCCGATGGCGGTACCGCCCATGTTCAGGACGGACAGCTCGTTGATGGCGTAACGGAAGCGGCGGATGTCGCGGTGGATAGCCTGACGGTATGCGCCGAACTCCTGGCCCAGACGGATGGGAACCGCGTCCTGCATCTGGGTACGGCCCATTTTAATGATGTTGTGGAATTCTTCTTCCTTCTGGCCCAGGGCCTCTTCCATGCGTTTGAGCTGGACGACGGCGCGCTCCAGCAGCTTGATGGCGGTGATCTTGCCGGCGGAGGGGATAACGTCGTTGGTGGACTGGGCCATGTTTACATGGTCGTTGGGGTGAACGATGGAGTAGTCGCCCTTGGAGCCGCCCAGGATCTCGATGGCGCGGTTGGCGATGACCTCGTTGGCGTTCATGTTGGCGGTGGTACCGGCGCCGCCCTGTACGGGGTCACAGATAAACTGGTCGTGCAGCTTGCCGGCCAGGATCTCGTCGCAGGCCTGGCAGATGGCGTCCGCGATCTTCTTGTCCAGCAGGCCGACGGCGCTGTTTTCCAGAGCGGCGGCCTTTTTGATGGCAGCCAGGCTGTTGATGAACTCCGGGTGCAGGTGGTGGCCGGTGATCTGGAAGTTTTCCATGCCGCGCAGGGACTGCACGCCGTAGTAAGCTTCAACGGGGATCTCGCGCTCGCCGATGGAGTCGTGTTCGATGCGGTATTTCTTTTCGCCGGTGGAATCGTTCTGGATACGGTATTCCATAATCTGTTACCTCGATTTCTCTCGATTCTTTTTGTCGGTTTTTTCAATGCAATTCCCGCAGCTTTGGGGGCCGCGGGAAGATGATTCGGTAAAGTTTTGATGCAGGAATTGCTTCACTTTTGCTTTATTATAGCAGAGCCCCCGGGAAAATCAAGTGGGTTTTGCCACTTTTTCCTGCAAAAATCAAATTCCCGTGAAATTCTGCAAGGACACTAGCATTGTTAAAAAGTTTTTGTAGGATTTTCACCTTGAAGTTTCTTTTTTAAAAAGAGTACAATGGGTACAGCTTAAACTTTGTTAAATTCCCCAGCAAGCCGCCGGACCCCGGCGGATACTCTCACTATATTTTAGGAGGAAAACGATCTATGAACCTCAAGGAACAGGCCCTGAAGCTGCACAAGGACGCCCAGGGCAAAATCTCGGTAGAATGCAAGGTACCCCTCAAGGGCAAGGACGACCTTTCCCTGGCATACTCCCCCGGCGTGGCCGCTCCCTGCATGGAGATCAACCACGACTTTGACACCATCTACGACTACACCTCCAAGGGCAACCTGGTAGCCGTCGTCACCAACGGCACCGCTGTCCTGGGCCTGGGCGATATCGGCGCCGGCGCCGGTATGCCGGTTATGGAGGGCAAAGCCTGCCTGTTCAAGACCTTCTCCGGCGTGGACGCCTTCCCCATCTGCCTTAATACCCACGACCCGGACGAGATCATCCGCACCGTCAAGCTCATGGAGCCCACCTTCGGCGGCGTAAACCTGGAGGACATCAAAGCCCCCGAGTGCTTCTATATTGAAGAGAAGCTCAAAGAGATCTGCAACATCCCCGTCTTCCACGACGACCAGCACGGTACCGCCATCGTTACCGCTGCCGCCACCCTCAACGCCCTGAAACTGCTGGGCAAAAAACCCGAGGACATTAAAGTCGCCGTCAACGGCGCCGGTGCGGCCGCGATCTCGGTTTCCAAGCTCCTCATGGCTATCGGCATCCGCGACATCTCCCTGTGCGACTCCAAGGGCGCCATCTACGAGGGCCGCGAAAACCTGAAACCCTCCACCGAGGCCATCGCCAAGATCACCAACCCCAACCACATCAAAGGCGGCATCGCCGACCTGCTCCGTGATGCCGATATGTTCGTCGGCCTGTCTGTGGCAAACTGCGTCACCCCCGAGATGGTCAAGACCATGAAGCCCAACCCCATCATCTTCGCTATGGCGAACCCCGACCCGGAGATCGCCCCCGCGGACGCCAAAGCCGCCGGCGCTGCCGTTATCGGTACCGGCCGCTCCGACTACCCCAACCAGATCAACAACGTGCTGGCCTTCCCGGGCATCTTCCGCGGCGCCCTGGACGTCCGCGCCACCAAGATCACCGAGGAGATGAAGCTGGCTGCGGCCCGCGCCATCGCCGACCTGGTCAGCGACGAGGAGCTTTCCGCCGAGTACGTCATCCCCTCCCCCTTCGACCCGCGTGTGGCTCCCCAGGTGGCCAAATTCGTGGCCCAGGTGGCTATGGAGACCGGCTACGCCCGCCGCACCGACATCACCCCCGAGCAGGTGGCCGAACACACCCGCCAGCTGGTGGCCCGCAACCAATAATCCCGCATACCGTCCGGGGACCCGCCGGGGCGCATCCGCCGGCAGGCCCCCGGCTTTTGTCTTAGCCGCTATCTTGTGATATTGAGGAGGAAACTGGAAATGGAATACCATGTGGAACACGACTCCATGGGCGAAGTGCTGGTGCCCAACGACAAATACTGGGGCGCACAGACCCAGCGCAGCTACAACAACTTTAAGATCGGCACCGAAAAGATCCCCATGGAGGTGATCCGGGCCTTTGGCATCTTGAAAAAATCCGCCGCCACCGCCAACCACCAGCTGGGCCGACTGGACGACCGGCGCTTTGAGCTGATCTGCGCCGCCTGCGACGAGCTGCTTGCTCACAAGCTGGACGAGCACTTCCCCCTGGCTGTCTGGCAGACCGGCAGCGGCACCCAGAGCAACATGAACGTCAACGAGGTGCTGGCCCACCGGGGCAACGCCATCGCCGGCGAGACCCTGCTGCACCCCAACGACCATGTGAACATGTCCCAAAGCTCCAACGACACCTTCCCCACCGCCATGCACATCGCCGCGGTCACCGAGATCGAGGACCGGCTGCTTCCCGCTATCGAAAAGCTGGCCGCCACCTTCCGCCGCCTGGAGGAGGAAAACGAGGGCATCATCAAAACCGGCCGCACCCACCTGCAGGACGCCGTACCGGTGAAGTTCTCCCAGGAAATCAGCGGCTGGCGCTTCATGCTGGAAAACAGCGCCCGGCAGATTTCCGACAGCCTCACCGGCCTGCGCCGCCTGGCTTTGGGCGGTACCGCTGTGGGCACCGGGCTCAACGCCCCCAAGGGCTTTGACACCGCCGTGGCCCAGGCTGTCAGCCAGCTCACCGGCAAGGAGTTTATCACCAGCCCCAACAAGTTCCACGCCCTTTCCTCCAAGGACGACCTGGCCTTCACCCACGGCGCCCTCAAGGCTCTCGCCGCCAACCTGATGAAGATCGCCAACGACGTCCGCTGGCTGGCAAGCGGCCCCCGCTGCGGCCTGGGCGAGATCCGCATCCCCGAAAACGAGCCCGGCTCCTCCATCATGCCCGGCAAGGTCAACCCCACCCAGTGCGAGGCGCTGACCATGGTGGCGGTGCAGGTCATGGCCAACGACGTGGCCGTGGGGCTCTGCGCCTCCCAGGGCAACTTTGAGCTGAATGTTTACATGCCGGTGTGCATCTACAACTTCCTGCAGTCGGTGCGGCTGCTCACCGACTGCATCCTCTCCTTTGACGAGCACTGCGCCAGCGGCATCACCGCCAACCGCGAAAAGATGCGCCACTACATGGAGCAGTCGCTGATGCTGGTCACCAGCCTCAACCCCCACATCGGCTACGAAAACGCCGCCAAGGTCTCGAAGCTGGCCTACAAGGAAAACATCACCCTCAAGGAGGCCGCCGTCAAGTTGGGCCTGCTCACCGCCGAGCAGTTCGACCAGTACGTCGACCCGAGCCGTATGGTCTAGCGGCGCAGAGCCTGCGCTGGCATAATCGCGGTGCGGGACCCGCACAGGAATTTTCGCGCACCTGGTTTTTTTCAAAAAGAATAATAAGATGCCCGCGGCGCAGAGCCTGCGCTGGCATAATCACGCAATCTACTTTTCCCAAACCCCAAAATAAAACGCCCGCGTCCAAAGTATCTGGATGCGGGCAATTTTTATGTTCACGGGGAAGTTCCTCCCTTATTCCCTTTTCACTCTTCACTATTCACTAAAACAAGGGGGGCCCAGTTGTCGCAAGCGCCAACTA
>JAHZAU010000034.1:4432-9199 GCA_019423755.1 Oscillospiraceae bacterium | reverse complement strand
TTCAAAGGCTTCCACGTTGTTGGCGGTGTCGCCGTCCAGCTCCACATAGCTGATGTGTCCGGCGTTGGTCATAGCGTGGTAGGGGCCTTCCTTGCGGATCTTGTCGAAGGCGGAGATGGGGTACCACACCGGGATGTGGAAGGAGTTGGTGTAGTATTCCCGGTCGGTGACGCCGGGGATGGTGCCGTAGCGCTTCTGGTCCATACGGGTGAAGCGGCCGGACAGGCCCTCTGCCGGGGTGGCCAGCAGGGTGAAGTTCATCTTCAGCTCCTGGCTCTTCTGGTCGCAGAAGTCGCGCATGTGCTGCACGATGGCCAGTCCCTTCTGCTGCATCTCGTCGCTTTCGCCGTGGTGGTGGCCGTAGAGAGCGGTGAGCGTCTCGGCAAGGCCGATGAAGCCGATGGAAAGGGTGCCGTGCTTGAGCACCTCACGCACGCTGTCGTTGGGGCCTAGCTTGTCGCTGTCCAGCCAGACGCCCTGTCCCATAAGGAAGGGGAAGTTGTAAACGTGCTTGGAAGCCTGGATCTCGAAGCGGTCCAGCAGCTGCTGGGCTACCAGTTCCAGCATGCGGTCCAGCTTTTCGTAGAAGAGCTTTTCGTCGTGGTGGGACTCGATAGCCAGGCGGGGGAGGTTGATGGAGGTGAAGGACAGGTTGCCGCGGCTGTAGCTGATCTGGCGGTCCGGGTCGTAAACGTTGCCCATGACGCGGGTGCGGCAGCCCATGGTCGCCACCTCGGTCTCGGGATGGCCGGGCTTGTAGTACTGCAGGTTAAAGGGCGCATCCAGGAAGACGTAGTTGGGGAAGAGGCGGCGGGCGCTCACCTGGCAGGAGAGCTTGAACAGGTCGTAGTTGGGGTCGCCTTCGTTGTAGTTGACCCCTTCTTTTACCTTAAAGATATGGATGGGGAAGATGCAGGTCTCGCCGTGACCCAGGCCGGCGTCGGTAGCCAGCAGGATGTTGCGGATGACCATGCGTCCCTCGGGGGAGGTGTCGGTGCCGTAGTTGATGCTGCTGAAGGGGGTCTGGGCGCCGGCGCGGGAGTGCATGGTGTTCAGGTTGTGGACAAAGCCCTCCATAGCCTGGTAGGTATCGCGGTCGGCGCGTTTGGCGGCGCGGCGGCGGGTGACCTTCACCAGACGGGTGGCGTCGGCTTCGGAAAGGCCGCGGCGCTCCATGAGCAGGCGGATGACCTGGCTGTCGAAGGTCTCTTCGTTGGCCTCCAGCTTGGGTCCAGCGCCGGTGGCAGCGGTGGCGTCCGCGATGATCTGGCGGACGGTGTCGCCCTCGTCCTCGCTCTGCAGCAGGTCCTCCAGCGACTCGGTCAGCTTGGTGCGGTAGGCTTTGGCAAAGCTCTTTGCTACGCCCAGGGCCATGCCGTAGTCGAAGTTGGGGATGCTCTGTCCGCCGTGCTGGTCGTTCTGGTTGGACTGGATGGCGATGGCAGCCAGGGCGGCGTAGCTCTGGATGCTCTGGGGCTCGCGCAGGAAGCCGTGACCGGTGGAGAAACCGCCGTCAAACAGGCGGATAATATCGATCTGGGTGCAGGTGGTGGTCAGGGAGTAGAAGTCGAAATCGTGGATGTGGATGTCACCTTCCCGGTGGGCCTTGGCCTGCTCGGGGGTGAGCAGGTAAGCTTCGTTGTAAGCCTTGGCGCCGGCGGTACCGATCTGCAGCATGCTGCCCATGGCGGTGTTGCCGTCGATGTTGGCGTTGTCGCGCTTCATGTCGCTCTGGCGGGCGTCCACGTTGGTGATCTCGTCGATGGTGCGCATGAGGCTGGTTTTGGCCTCACGGATGCGGGTGCGGTTGGCGCGGTAAAGGATGTAGCCTTTGGCTGCCTCGTCGAACCCGGCGCGCATCAGCTCCTTTTCTACCGCATCCTGGATCTCCTCGATGCGGGGGGATTGGCTGGGATCGGCCTTCTCGAGCTTTGCCTGGACGGCATCGGCGACGCGGGCGGCGTCCTGGGGCGTCCCCTCCCCGGCGGCCTCCATGGCTTTATAAATAGCAGCGGTGATTTTGGCCTCGTCGTAAGGGACCACACGGCCATCCCGCTTGATGATGTTGCTGATCATGCCGATTCTCCTTTGCGAATAATAATCAAAAAAACGTCCTGCCGCTGGGCTTTGGTGCTTTTGCAGCAGGGAAACGGTCTTGGGGGAGGATATTTTGTGGCCTATGGTCATCTTGTGGCCAAAAGCTTGTTTTTCCAACCCCTTGTGGTTGCAGAATATTTTATACCACCATATCTAGTTAGTGTCAAGGCGACAAGATGCACAATTTTCTCCCAAATTGGCAAAGCCACCGCCCCCAAAGCCGCTGGTGGCGCGCCTTCGGAGGATTTTATACTATTTTAGGGTAGATTTCACTTTCTCGAAGATGCACAAAAAGCGCAGCTGCTTTTCGAGAGTTTTTTCGTCCCGATCAGCGGCTTTGGCTCTTGACAAACCAAGGTTTTCCATCCAGGAAGCAGCCGGCCAGCCGCTCACCCTCGTATTCCAATTTTAGGGAGAAAAACGGCGCGTTCTGGCGCAGCAGCTCCAAAAACACCCGGTCCCCCTCCCAGATGGGCAGGGAAGACACCCGCTCCACCGGCACCCATTCCAGCTCCCCTTCGCTGCAGCAGCCGGAAAGCTGCCCCTCCCAGCGGTCGGCGGTGAACAGGTGCATATATTCGGTGGGCCACCGGTCGGAAACGAAGGTCACCAGCCCCCGGTAGCGGTAGGAGGTCAGGGTCAGGCCGGTCTCCTCCCGCACCTCCCGCAAAAGGCAGTCCTCGGGGCTTTCCTTTTCCTCAAACTTGCCGCCGATGCCGATCCACTTGTCCCGGTTGGCGTCGTTTTCTTTTTTGACCCGGTGGAGCATCAGGTAACAGCCGTCCTGCTCCAGGTAGCACAGGGTGGAAAGGATCATCCTCCCGCCTCCTTTGGCACAAAATCCAGGCGGAGCGCCCTGGGGCAGCCCCGCCTGTTCACAACGCATCCTATTGTAACGCAAACCCGCCCAAAAGTAAATGAAGCCGGGGGCGGGCGGCGCATTTCCGTAGGAATCCACAAGAGGAGGGTCGGATTTTGTCGCTCTCCACTAGTTTCCTTCCGGCAAGCCCATCAGCCGCCCAGGGTCACGTCCTGCTTGGCGTACCACGCCAGGGCGTCGAAAAAGTCCTGGTCCGAAAAATCCGGCCAAAGATGGTCCACCACGTAAAAATCCGAGTAGACCGACTGGATGGGCAAAAAGCCGGACAGCCGCCGCATCCCGCCCCAGCGGATGATCAGGTCCATGCGGGAGACGTCCTGGGAGTGGGGCTGGCCGCCGTCGCCCAGGCCCGCCAGGTCCCACTGCCAGCCGTAGTTTACTAAGAAATTGACCCGGATGCCGCCGCCGTTGACCGGGGTGCGCCGGGTGTAGGGCAGCAGCTGGGGCGGAAAGCACGGGGAGCGGCTGTCCCCCACCACCAGCAGGTCGGCGCCGTCGCGGCTCAGCAGCTCCACCGCGTCCACGCAGGCCTGCCGGAAGGCCGCCACCTGGCCGGGCGGACGCTTGCAGTTGTCCTTGGTAAAGCCGTAGTAGCTGATCTCCTGGATGCCGGCCTGACGGGCCAGCTGCAGCAGGCGCAGCCCGGGCTGCAGGCCGTACTGGTAGCCGCTTTGTTTTTCCATGCCGTGGGCGGCGGCCCAGCGGCGGTTGCCGTCGGGGATGATGCCGATGTGGGTGGGCGTATGTTTTTTCATATCTGGATCACCTCCCAGAGAGTATGGCCCCCAAAAGCGGCCCCCTTGCAGCCTGGGGAAAATTTGCCCCCGGGAGCTATCGAAAAGACCGAAGGGATCGGCGGAATTTATCGAAAAAACAAATTTGCCTTTTTCCTCAAAGATGACTATGATATGAGGTGGCATCCGGCTGGAAGGCCGGTTTTGCCTACCTGCAAATGAAATCGAGAAGTGAGGAAACGCAAGATGAAAAAGATCGTTATGAAACTGCTCATTGCCGCTATGGTCCTGTCCCTGTCGCTGTCCGGCGGGGTCACTGCCTTTGCCGACACCGCCGCCCCGGCCGCCGAGACCGCCGTGGTCCAGGCGGACGTCACCGTCCAGAAGGCAGCCAAAGCCTACTTTGAAAACTTCCCCCAGGACAAGCACGTTATCTCCGCCGCAGACTTTTTAGCCAAAGTCCAGGACGGCACCGCCGGTTTTGTCATCGACCTGCGCAAGGCTGAGGACTACGCCAAAGGCCACATCCAGGGCGCTATCAACATCCCCTACGGCGCTGCCGTGGCTGAGGAGCTGGACCGCATCCCCGATGACCAGCCGGTTTACGTCTACTGCTACAGCGGCCAGACCGCTTCCCAGACCGCCGCGCTGCTCAACGTCGCCGGTAAAAACGCCTACAACGTCAGCGGCGGCTACACCAACGGCATCTCCAAGGAAGCCGCTGCCGCCGGCCTGACCACCACCGAGCCCAGCAGCTACCGCACCCGCCGTCTCTACCCGGTGGACGCCCAGGTACAGGACGCCATCGCCCAGTATTATGATATCGCCTCCGCCAACGGCAGCTTCAACCTGAGCGCCGAGAAGGTCAAGGAAGGCCTGGAGTCCGGCGAGTACTTCCTGGTGGACGTCCGCTCGGAGGAGGACTTCCTGCGCGGCCACATCCCCGGCGCCGCCCTCAACATCCCCTTCGGTCCGGGTATGCAGCAGCAGTTCGGCAAGCTCCCCCGCGACCAGAAGATCGT
The DNA here is from genome assembly GCA_019423755.1 of Oscillospiraceae bacterium. GTDB lineage: Bacteria > Bacillota > Clostridia > Oscillospirales > Ruminococcaceae > Negativibacillus. The sequence continues at coordinate 4,466 of JAHZAU010000034.1, read as the reverse complement.
GGTCCAGTGCTACAGCGGCCAGACCGCTTCCCAG
>JAHZAU010000034.1:0-4332 GCA_019423755.1 Oscillospiraceae bacterium | reverse complement strand
CCCCCGCGACCAGAAGATCGTGGTCCAGTGCTACAGCGGCCAGACCGCTTCCCAGGTGGTGGGCATCCTGCGCCTGCTGGGCTATGACGCCTACAACCTGTCCGGCGGCATGAACAACGGCTGGAAGAAGGCCGGTTACGAGACCACCACCGCCACCGAGTATGTGGCAGCCAAGGCCATGAAATACTTCGCCACCTTCCCCGAGGATAAAAACGTCATCTCTGCCGAGGACTTCCTGCGCCAGGTCCGCAGCGGCAAGGACGTCTTCATCATCGACGCCCGCTCCGCGGAAGATTACGCCAAAGGCCATGTGAAGGGCGCTGTCAACGTACCCTTCGGCACCGAGGCCGTGGCCGAGAGCCTGGAGCACATCCCCGCCGACAAACCGGTTTACATCTACTGCTACAGCGGCCAGACCGCTTCCCAGATGACCGCCTGGCTGAACCTGGCTGGCAAACAGGCCCACAACGTCAGCGGCGGCTACAACAACGGCCTTTCCAAGGTGAAGAACCTGGATGCCCTGCTGACCACCACCGCTTCCCAGCTGCCGGAGGAGACCTTCACCACCGACGCTACCGTAGCGGCTGCCGTGGCCGGTTACTTCCAGCAGATGGCCCAGGAGAAGACCTACCCGAAATTCAACATCAGCGCCGCCCAGCTCAAGGAGCGCCTGGACGCCGGGGATGAGAGCATCTACCTGGTGGATATCCGTCCCGCTGCAAACTACCAGGCTGGCCACATCGAAGGCGTCAAGGAGAACATCCCCTACGGCAAGGGCATGCAGACCGCTCTGTCCCAGCTCCCCAAGGATAAGACCATCGTCCTGCAGTGCACCAGCGGCCAGACTTCTTCCCAGACCCTGGCCATCGCCCGCGCCCTGGGCTATGAGGCTTACAGCCTGTCCGGCGGCATCAACGGCTGGACCGCAGCCGGTTACCCGGTAGTAAAATAAGCAAACCCCCATTCTTTTTCTTCTTTCCTATTTGGAGCACAGCCTGTCCCGCTTTGGGGCGGGCTGTTGTGCTTTTTGAGCAGAAAAAATCCCCTCCCGGCGGCCCGAGAGGGGATTTGTAGGATTTAACCAAGGGGGAGAATCTGGGGGAGAAATTCCCCCAGGGCGTGGATGGTCAGTCCGTCCCAGCCGGTGACCGGCCGGGCGAAAAGCATACTGTGCAGCACCGCCTCCTGGCAGGCGTCCGCCGCCGCCCGGAACACCGGGTCCAGCGCCCCTTCCCGCAGCTGGGCGGCGGGGAGCAGGGCCCGTTCCTCCTGGTGGTCCCAGCGCCCGGCGGTGGAAAAGCCGATCATGATCTCGCCGCTGCCGTGGCCCACATAGCTGCCCAGCCGCGCCAGACCCACGCTGCACCGGCGCAGCACCCGGCCCAGCTGCCGGTCGCTCAGGGGCAGGTCGGTCCCCAGGATCATCATGATGCTGCCTTTGTCCTCCCGGATGGGCTCCTCCGGGGCGGGGAGCAGGGCTTCGATCTTCGGCCCCACCAGGTGCCCGGAAAGGGTCAGGTCCCGCAGGGCGCCGTAGTTGGACTGCACCAGCAGCCCCACGGTAAATACCTGCCCGTCCAGCTCCACCTGCCGGGAGGCCGAGCCGATGCCCCCTTTGAGTCCGTGGCAGACGGTGCCCTTGCCGGCGCCCACGTCCCCCTGGGCAAAGTCCGGCCCGGCCGATGCCATGGCCTGGCGCACCAGGGCGGCGTCCACGGCCCGGTGCTGGATGTCGTTCAGGCGGCAGTCGTTGCACTCGCCCACGATGGCGTTGACGCTTTCCGCCCGGAAGCCCTCCTGCCGGCAGCGCTCCAGGGTGTATTCCACCATAGCGTCCTGCACCAGCCCCACGTTGAGGGTGTTGGTCAGGGCGATGGGGGTCTCCAGCACCCCCAGCTCCTGCACCTGGGGCAGGCCGGTGGTCTTGCCGAAGCCGTTCCACACAAAGGCCGCGGCGGTCATCTTGCGCAGAAACAGGTTGTCCTGGGCGGGGAAGACCACCGTCACCCCGGTTTTGTGCTGGGGGGTGTCCACCGTGGCGTGGCCCACCGTCACCCCGGGGACGTCGGCGATGCTGTTGCGGGGGCCGGACGGCAGCTCGCCCACCCGCAGGCCCCACTGGGCCGCCGATTGCAGCATAAGCATGAGAATTCCTCCTTCGATCACAGGAAATCGCCCGGCCATTGACAAGGGGCGGGCAAATCTTTTACAATGGGGCAGACAAACCGGCGCCGCCGGAAGAAAGGACCGATGAGACCGATGAAATGGATGATCGCCTCCGACCTGCACGGGTCGCTGACCTATACAAAACAGCTCTTTGCCCGCATGGAGCAGGAAGCGCCCCAGAAGCTCCTGCTGCTGGGGGACCTGCTTTACCACGGCCCCCGCAACGACCTGCCTGAGGGCTACGACCCCAAAGGGGTGCTGGCGCTGCTCAACGCCCACAAAGAGAAGCTCCTTTGCGTGCGGGGCAACTGTGACTGCGAGGTGGACCAGATGGTGCTGCAGTTCCCCATCCTGGCGGACTACGCCATCCTTTGGCTGGGGGAGCGGCTGATCTTCGCCACCCACGGGCATGTCCACAACTTAGAAAACCTCCCGCCGCTGGAAGCGGGCACCGTGCTGCTGCACGGCCACACCCATATCCCGGCCATCCAGCAGCAGGACGGCATCTGGTACCTGAACCCCGGCTCGGTCTCCATCCCCAAAGCCGGCAGCTGCCACAGCTACATGACCTGGGAGGACGGGGTGTTCACCCTGCGGGACCTGGCCGACGGCCGCGCCCTGTCTGCGTGGGACAGCCGCCAGCCGGGAGCCGAAGCGTAAAAATTAATCGGACAGCTGGTCCGGGTAGGTGTGGGAGCACACCTCCCGGATCTTTTGCTGTAAGGCGAACATATCCTCAAAGGCGGCGGGCTTGTTGTTCGGATTGCGCAGCAGCGCCGCCGGATGGAAGGTGCCCATCATCCAAACGCCGTTTTTCTGCACCCACTGGCCGTGCTCACGGGTTACTTTAAAGTCCTTGCGGATAATGTGGCAGGCGGCGATGCGCCCCAGGCAGACGATGATCTTCGGCCGCAGGATGGCCACCTGGTTGCGCAGGTAGCCGATGCAGGCCTCCACCTCCTCGGGACGGGGGTCCCGGTTTTGGGGCGGACGGCACTTGACCATATTGGCGATGTAGATGTTGCGGCTGCGGTCCAGGTCCACGGCGGCCAGGTATTTGTCCAGCAGCATGCCGCCTTTTCCCACAAAGGGCTCGCCCTGCAGGTCCTCGTTTTCGCCGGGGCCTTCGCCGATGAACAGCACCTCGGCGTCCGGCACGCCCACCCCGAACACCACGTTGTGTCGGGTGGCGCAAAGGCCGCAGTTCTGGCAGTTTAGGCAGCTCTGCCGCAGCGTTTCCATAGATTCGATCATACGCTTTCCTCTTTTCTTGCAGGATTTTGCCCCATTATACCACATCCGCCCCCGCCGCGAAAACCCCGCCGCCCAAAACCGTCCCCTTCGGTAAATTTTTCACACAGCCCTTGCAAAAATCCGCGAAACTGGTATGATGATAGGGAGAGGGACGGCAGCCTGCGGCGCCGCTTCCCCCGGGATATTGTTTTTCTCTGTTCTGCGCTCGGCAGACAGGGCGCTTTGGCGCGCCCGCAGATCTAGATTTTAGGAGGTTATTCCCATGAGCAACAACATCATGATCGAAACATCCGCCCGTCACGTCCATCTGACCAAAGAAGATTTCGCCACCCTCTTTGGCCCCGACGCTCAGCTCACCGTGAAAAAAGAACTGTCCCAGCCCGGCCAGTTTGCCAGCAACGAGAAGGTTACCGTTGTCGGCCCGAAAAAATCCCAGCCCAACGTCAGCATCCTCGGCCCCTTCCGCTCCCAGAGCCAGGTGGAGCTGTCCGCCACCGATGCCCGCAGCCTGGGCCTGACCGCTCCCGTCCGCATGTCCGGCGACCTGGAAGGCAGCGCCCCCTGCAAGCTGGTAGGCCCTGCTGGTGAAATCGAGCTGGACAAAGGCGTTATCGTTGCCAAACGCCACATCCATGTGACCCCCGAGGAGGCAGAGTCCTTCGGCGGCCTGCAGCAGAACGAAGTGGTCATGGTCAAGGTCAACACCCCCGACCGCTCCCTGATCTTTGACGATGTGGTCGTCCGCATCGACAAGACTTACAGCCAGGCCATGCACATCGATACCGACGAGTCCAACGCCGCTGGTTGCTCCGGCTGCGTCACCGGCGAGATCATCCGCAAATAAGTTTTCTTTAAAAAGCAAGTCATGACCACCCCTAAGAGGGGTGGCATGACGAGCGGCCTATAAGGCCG
>JAHZAU010000033.1 GCA_019423755.1 Oscillospiraceae bacterium | reverse complement strand
GGGCACACACGATTTCCAGTCGTGCGCCTTAGACCAGCTCAGCCATCTTTCCATACTTGGCTCTCTGCGTCGCACCCGATCGCCGAGTGCTTTATTATTATATCTCGGGTATTCGCAAAAGTCAAGCATTATTTTTAATTTTTTTCGATTTTTTTCTTGCCGGGCAAAATCGCCGCTTTTACCGCTCCTCCGGGGGCAGGTCCTCCCGGTGGAAGGCGCCGGTTTCGTCCCGGTAAAAGGCGGTGCCGGTGGGGGCGCCCAGCAGCGGGATGATCTCCGGGTCGTAGTTGCAGATGGTGTTCAGGTCGTAGATGCCGGAGTGATCCGGGTCGTCGATGTATTCCGCCGTCTCGTCCCCGGCGGTGAAGCGCCAGCCGCTGTCGGGGAAGTCCTCCTCCGGCTCCTCCCGGTACAGGTAGCCCACCTTGCAGCCGTCCACCAGGATACGGTCGGTGGCGATGCAGCCCTGGGGGCCGTCCCAGTCGGGGAGCAGCGGGTGGATCTGCTCCCGCCGCAGGGCAAAGGCCTTGTGCCCATACTGGGGGCAGACGTTGGGCCGGCGGATATCCACCACGTGGTCCACGTCCTGCATCTTTTCCAGCAAAGCCTCCACGCCGCGCTCCACCTTGTACTGCATCTCCTCCTCGTAAAGGGGGATCATCTGGTAGAACACCACCCGGTCCCCGCCGGGCAGCAGACATTCGGCGGCGCCTTCCGGCGCGTCCTGGGCGCCCAGGAGCAGCACCCCGGTAAAGCCGGTGTTTTCCGCTACCGGGCCGCCGTTGGGCACGGTATGGCCCCAGCCCAGCCAGGAATCCTCCTCCCCGGGCAGGCGGGCCAGGATCTTCAGCCAGCGGATGGGCCAGTACCAGCGCTCGGCCGGGTCGGTGAGCTTCCAGTCCGGCGGCAGGCAGACGAACACCTCCGCCCGTTCCAAGCGGCTGCGGGTCAGGTCCTCGGGCATCCGCATACGGTGCGCGCCCATGCCCATGGTGACCAGGGTGTAATAGGGCCGCTCCTCGCTGGGCTCCACGATGCAGATGTCCACATGGATATCCGGGGAGACCAGCTCATGGAACACCTGGGAAAACTCGCCGAAGTAGGTCTGGATGTGCTCCTCCACGGCGGCCATCTCTTCCTCGTCGTAGACCTCCGGCTCGGGATAGGGGCCTTCCTCCTCCGCCAGGCGTTCCAGCACCTCCTCGGGGATGGTCAGCGGCGGCTCGACACCCAGGGTCTGGCAGCACCAGCTTAAAAACAGCCAGCTGTCCATATCCTCCGGGTCCAGGACGCAAGCCTGGCGGAACTCCTCCAGGGCCTCCTCCTCCCGTTCCATATAATAGAGGGCATAGCCCATGCGGTAGTGCCAAAGCGGGTCGTCCTCGCCTTGCTCCCGCACCGTTTCCAGCTGGGCGGCAGCTTCCTCCATGCGGTCGTCGTTGTTGAGGGCGCGGGCCAGGTGCATCGTCAGGTCGTAGCTGCGCTGCTGGGGCGGGATGGCCGAAACGGCGTCGATGATCTTTTCGTATTCTTCCTGCTGGTGCCATTGTTCCAGCTGCTGCAATAGGTTCTGCTCCATGACGGTACCTCCTTTGGGCCGCGGGGCAGCCCGGGTAATTTCTATCCATTATAGCACAAAAGGCGCCGTTGCGGTACCGTTACGGCCGTTTTTGGGGGCAGTGGAGGGGTCTTTGGGGGCAAACTTTCTGTAAATTCTGCGCCGGGCGGGCCCCGGTGTGGGAAAGTTGCAGAAAAAAGCGCAACTTTCCTTTCCCTTTGGGGGTAGGGTGAAAGGGAGTTTTCCCAAAAGAAAAGCAAAAGGAGGAGTCAAAATGACAAAAAAACGCGACCGAACCCCCGCTCCCAAGGAGGTGGAGCCATGAACCAGCTGCTGACCCAAGCGCGGGACCTGGTGTGGAGCTACGGCGCCCGCTGTGCCCGTTGGAGCGCGCTGCTTTCGGCGGCGGCCACCGTGGTGACCCAGTGGCTGGGCGGCTGGGACCAGGCTTTGCAGGCGCTGTGCGTCTTTATGGTGCTGGATTTCCTGCTGGGGGTCACCGCCGCCATCAAGGCCCAGGAGCTGGACAGCCGGGTCATGTTCTGGGGCGGCGTCAACAAGCTGCTGATCCTGGTATTTGTGGCGGTGGGCGCCCGGCTGGACCTGCTGCTGGCCCCCGGCGAGCCCTTCTGCCGCACGGCGGTGGTGTACTTTTACATCGGCCGGGAGGGGCTTTCCCTGGCGGAAAACTACGGCAAGCTGGGCGGCCGGCTTCCCCAGTTTCTGACCCAGGTGCTGCGCCAGCTGCAGGAAAGCGGCGACCAGGGCGGAAAGGAGGAAATCCATGAGTGATTGGCTTTGGGAAGGAATCGACGTTTCCTGGTGCCAGACCCAGGTAGACTGGAAAAGGGTGGCGGCTTCGGGCATCCGTTTTGCCATGATCCGGGTGGGCTTCTGCTACAACGACGGTTCCCTCAAAGAGGACAAGATGCTGCGTGCCCACGTCCAGGGCGCCAAGGCTGCCGGGTTGGATGTGGGCTTCTATCTTTATAGCTACGCCCTGACCCCTCAAGCGGCACGCACCGCGGCCCGGCAGGTGGCCCAGCTGGTGGCGCCCTACAAGCCCACCTTCCCCATCGCTTTTGACCTGGAGGACCCGTCACTGGAACGCCTGGGCCGGGACACCCTGACCCAGACGGCGGCGGCCTTCTGCCAGGAAATGGAGCAGGCAGGCTTTTACGCCATGATCTACGCCAACAAGGACTGGCTTACCCGGCTGCTGGACGTCCGGGCGCTGGCTTCCTACGATATCTGGCTGGCGCAGTGGGCCTCCCAGCCCAGCTGGAACGGCAGCTTCGGCCTGTGGCAGTACGCTGGTTCCCAGGGGCGGGTGGACGGGGTCAGCGGACCCTGCGACCGGGACCGCTGCCGCCGGGATTACCCATCCATCATCCGGGCGGCGGGGCTCAACGGCTGGACCGCTACTCCGCCGGAGACGGAACCCAAACCGGAGGAGCCGGATTGGCAGGTCCGCTGCCAGGCCCTGCAAAAGAAGCTGGAAGCCATCCAGGCCATCCTGGACCAGCCCCTTTCTTAAAAAACAAACAAAACCGCACTCGGGATACCGCTTTGGTACCCGGGTGCGGTTTTTTCTTTAGGATGTTTCGTCGCTCTCCGGCGGGGCGTCCAGCAGTTGGGAGAAGGTCAGCTGCTGGGGCGGGGTCGGGTGGTCGGGGGCGCGGGGCTCCCGGCCGGGCGCCAACCAATCGATGCCGGCCCGCCGGGCCTGGTCGTGCTGCTGGGAACGGGGGATGTGATATACCCGGCCGTCCTTGCGAAAATGCGCACCGGTCTGCTTAAAGAAGAAGCTGACCCCGGCCTTTTTGCACTGGCGGTGCAGGTCCAGCACCCAATCGTAGTCGCACAGGCGGGCCTCCGGGCCGGATTCCCCGCCCACGATCACCTCCTCCACCCAATCCCCCAACCAGGGGCGCAGGTCGAGCCGTTCCAGCAGCGGCTCGCAGAGGATGGTCTTGCGGCGGATGGGCAGCGAGCGAAACAGCCCCAGCCGCTCCTGGGCCCGGCGCTGGTTTTCCACCGTGCAGCCGATGCAGACGTTGGGATAACCCTCCCCCCAGTCGGCGGGCAGCCCCTGCCAAAAGCGGTGGATGCGCTTGGTGACGAAGAAAAATTCCAGGTCCGGGCGCTGGCGCATCATCCGCCAGGCGGCAGGACGCCAGGGGTCGGCCTCCTCCAGGAAAAAGTCCGAGGTAAAGCAGGTGTACATCCGCTCGCCGGAGGGCACCACATACCCGCCGCCCCGCTTGCGGCGCACCGGCAGGTCAAAGGCCGCCGTCCGCTCCACCTGGGAGGCGTCCCGGCCATAGCGGGCGTCGGTGCGGTACACATAGCAGTGCAGGCAGCCCTCGCTCCAACGGCGGCAGCCGTGCCAAAGGTTCCAGTCCGCCATCCCGCTCCCCCCCTTTTCTCTCCCGGCGCGATTCTACCTATCCGCCAACTTCCGCGGCGGTTTCTTCCTTTATTTTATGCAACATCGCCCCAGGTTATCAAGAAGAGCGATGGACAGCCTTACAATTTTTATATAAATAACATGAATATCTGCTTATAAGTTCCGATTTATTTATTCACTTCGCCTTTTTACGGCATCTAAGCCCGGGCGGTGGGTTCGTTTTTCAAAGGGCCTGTTTCGGGGATACAATAGCATCATTCCAAGCCAAAGGAGGCCCCCGCATGCCTGTTCCCAAAGTCGCCGCCATCCACGACCTGTCCGGTCTGGGACGCTGTTCCCTCACCGCCGCCATCCCCATCCTTTCGGTGATGGGGGTACAGGTCTGCCCGCTGCCCACCGCCGCCCTGAGCAACCAGACCGGCTACCCCACCTTCGAGACGGTGGACCTTTCGGACCATCTGGAGTCCTTCGCCCGGCAGTGGAACCGGCTGGGGATGCAGTTTGACGGGGTGTACACCGGCTTTCTCTTCTGCCCGGAACAGGTGGAGCTGGTCAGCCGCCTGCTGGACACCCTTTCCCGCCCGGACACCCTGCTGCTGGTGGACCCGGTGCTGGGCGACCACGGGGAATATTACCCGGTGTTCGGCGACGAGATGACCGCCGCCTTTGGCAAGCTCATCCGGCGGGCGGCGGTGATCACCCCCAACCTGACCGAAGCCTGCCTGCTCACCGGCGAGGACTACCGCCAGGTGCTGCCGCTCATCCAGGCCGGGGACCTGTCCCCCGCCCGGGAGATGGCCCGCCGCCTGGGAGAGCTGGGGCCTGTGGGGGTCGTGCTCACCGGCCTGCCCGGAAAGGACGCCTTCGGGCGGGACACCCTTTCCAACCTGGGGCTGGTGCGGGGTGAGGAGCCCTTTGTGGTCACCAGCCTCAAGTGGGGCGGCGGCTACTACTCCGGCACCGGGGATATTTTAGCTTCGGTGCTCTGCGGCGGCCTGATGCGGGGCCGCCCCCTCCAGGAGAGCCTGCAGAAGGCCGGTTCCCTGCTGGAACATGCCATCCGCCGCACCTGCGCCGAGGGAGAGGACCCCAACGGCGGCGTCGCCTTTGAGCCGTATCTCTCTCTTCTGCTTTAAGCAAAGCCTTCTTCATTATTTTACTCAGAAAGGAAGGACCCTGCCATGTCCACCCGTACCACCGCTTCCCATTCGGTGCGGCTGCTGACCGTCAGCGCCATGTTTGCCGCCCTCATCACCGTTTCCACCGCTTACCTTTTCCACATCCCCATCTCCGGTGGAGGCTACATCCACCTGGGGGACGCCTTCCTCTATCTGGCGGCTTCCCTGCTCCCTACTCCCTACGCCTGCCTGGCCGGGGCCATCGGTGCCGGGACCGCTGACCTGCTCTCCGGGGCCGCTATGTGGATGCCCGCTACGGTGATCATCAAATCCCTGGCGGCGGCCTGCTTCACCTGCGGGCAGTCCCGGCTGATCTGCCGCCGCAACCTGCTGGCGCTGCTGGCCGGCGGGGCGCTGTGCATGGGCGGCTACTACCTGGCGGAGGTCATCCTCACCGGCAACTGGGCCGGTCCGCTGGTTTCGGTGGGCGCCAACGGCATCCAAGCTTTGGGCAGCGCGGTGCTCTACCTGATCATGGCTGCGGCCCTGGACCGCTCCCACCTGAAAGCCCGGCTCTTCTCCGCCCGCTAATCCTTATTAAATAAATCCCAAAAGAAAAACGCCCCGTTCCCTTTTACGGAACGCGGGCGCTTTGTTTATGCGCTATTTTTCGCTGTCGGCCCACTGGATGCCGGCAAAGGCGTCGCCGAACAGGTCCCCCAGGGTGGTACCCTGGTCGGGCTGCTCCCCAAAGAAGGACTGCACCAGCCGCACCCGCTCCTGGAAGGCCTGGGGGTCTTTGACCAGGGTCAGCAGGGAGGCGGAGTTTTCCGCGTCGTCCACCGCGCGGTGCTGGTCGCCGGAAAAGTCCTGGTCCACGGCGCCCATGGCGTTGCGCAGGGAAAGGTTGGAGCGCCGGGAAAGCCCCATGAGCCGGGTGTACACCCGCTGGAAGTCCATCCAGCGGCGGAAGGGGGCGGGCAGCCGGTCGGGGTACAGCCCCTTGAGGGTGCACTCCCGCAGCAGCTGGGAGCGGTCGGAATCGCTCCAGGAGTAGACCCGCACCTTCCCCGGGCCGATCCACCCAAGGAAGTCCTCCAACGCCTGGGAAAGGGGCGGCGCGTTCTGGACGTCGGCCTGGGTGATGCCGGTGAGCAGGGTGATGTTGCGGGCGATCTCGCCGTATTCCGGGCGGACATAGCAGGAATAGCGGCCCACCTGCTGATACTGCTCGTCCAGCTTGACGGCGCCGATCTCGATGATCTCGCTACGGACGATCTCCCGGGCTTCTTTATTCTTTTTGGGGATGGGGTTCATCTCAAAATCCAAAAACACGTGCTCCAAAGCGGAGGCCTCCTCTTTTCTGGGTTGTTTTCCGGATGGTAGTATAGCACATTTTCCCGGCCGACAAAAGCCCACCGGTAAAAATGTCCACTGCGGCTATTGAAAAAGTAAAAAAGCAGGATTAGACTAAAAGCAGCTTCAAAACCATCATAAAATTTCAAAGGAGTTGTGCAATATGAACGTAATGGAATCCATCCAGGAAAGACGCAGCGTTCGCCGCTGGCTGAACAAAGAGGTACCTGACTCTGTCCTCAATCAGGTTATGGAAGCCGGCCGCCTGGCTCCTTCCGCCTGCAACGAACAGGGCTGGCGTTTTCTGGCTGTAACCGACCCCAAGCTGCTGTCCGACCTGGCAGAAGCCACCGGAGAACCCTTCGTCAGCAAGACCCCCGCTATGATCGCTGTCTGCATCGGCAATCACCGTCAGATGATGTGCGGTCAGCCTGCCCGCACCGTGGACGGCTCCATCGCTCTGTCCTTCATGATGCTGGAGGCTGTGGAGCTGGGTCTGGGCACCTGCTGGCTGGGCCACTTCGACGCGGTCAAAGCCCGCGAGATCCTGAACGTACCCGCTGATTGGGACGTCATGGCTTTGGCTACCATCGGTTACCCCGATCCCGAGGACACCGCTCCCCGCACCACCCGCAAGGACGCTTCCGAGATCTGCGGCAAAAACACCTGGTCCTGGCAGGACTAACCGGACTTCCGGCAAAGCAAAGAAAAGCCCGTTCCCCTCGAGGGGAACGGGCTTTTTTGCTGTGTTTGCTGCGTTTACCGGGCCGGGGGAGGCTGGTGTTTCCACCCCAGATACCGGTTGAGCCGGTGGAAAAAGCGGTAAGGGATGGAGGCTACCAGCACCATGCCCAGGGCGATGACCACCGCGATCTTGAGGGTCTCCAGCCCCTTGGAAAAGGCCAGGGCGTTGTCCCCCATGATGAGATAATGGACGGTATAGTAGATCCCCGCACCGGGCACCAGCGGGAAGATGCCCGCGATGAGGAACACCAATGCCGGGGTGCTGCGGCGCACCGCAAACAGTTTTGCCATGAAGCTCAGCGCCAGGGTAGCCGCCAGAGAGGAGATCACCGGGGAGCCCCAGTAGGAAAAGGCCAGCAGATAAAACAGCCACGCGGCCCCGCCGGTGATGCCGCAGTAAAGATACTGCTTGCGCGGCACATGAAACAGCACCGCAAAGGCAATGGACGAAACAAAGGCAAGTACCACCTGCTCGATCATAACAGCGTCACCCCCAGCAGGATTTTGGACAGGTTGAGCACGCAGCCCACCCCGGCAGCGATACAGAAGCCCACCAGCACCGCGTCGATCATGCGGGTGGTGCCGGAAAGGTAGTCGCCGTTAAACAGGTCGCGGATGCCGTTGGTCAGCGGGATGCCCGGCACCAGCGGGATGATGGAACCGATGCTGATCTTGTCAAAATGCAGCGCCGGGAACACCTGGGAAAGCCCCACCGCCAGCGCGGTCACCAGGGCGCTGCCCGCCAGGTTCACCATAATGCGGGACATTTTTTTGCCGGTGCGGGAAAGCAGGAACAGATAAAGCACCGCCCCAGACAAAGCGGCCGCCAGGCTGTCCAGCCAGCTTCCGCCGAAGATGACGCAGTAGCAGGCGCAGCCCACTGCGGCGCTGGCGATCTGTGCCACCGGCCGGGAAACCGGGATCTGCCGGACCCGTTCCAGCTGGGCCACCGCCTCCTCCAAGGTGTAGCGGCCTTCGGCGATCTCTCGGGACAGGTCGTTGAGGGCCACCACCCGCCCCAGGTGGGTGGCGGAAAGGGGCACACTGCGCACCTGGGCGCAGAGGTTTTTGCCATTGTGGTCCAGCGAGGCAAACAGCCCGTTTGCCAGGACGTAGGAGTGGAAGCCTACCATGCCGTAGGCCTTGGCGATCTTCTCCAAAGTCTCCTCCACTCGGAACAGCTCCGCGCCGTTGCGCAGCATCTCCTCCCCCATCTGGGTCAAAAAGTCCAGCACCTGGTTTTCGTAAGGGGATACCGGAGTGTCCGGCGTTTTTTTCTCTGTTCCTTCCATTTTGCACCACCTTTCGGTAACAGCGTCCATCTTTTGGACGAATTGTACTTTTTTTCACAAATAATTTATATACTATGACCATATCATATCATTCCTGCGGCGGCTTTGCAACCGCTTTTTCCTCCCCGGCAGAAAAATTCTCCCCCGCCCCCTCCTTCCACCGCCGGCAGTTGAAAAATCGGGCGCAATCGAGTATCATATTAAGGTTGAGATCCATTACGAAAGGGGCACTTCATTATGATCGACTGGCTCGTCCGGCACACCGTCCGTGACTGGCAAAACACCTCCGACGCCCAGGTCCGGGGACGCTACGGCATCCTGGCCGGCATTGTCGGGGTGGTCTCCAACCTGTTTTTGTTCCTCATCAAGTTTTTGACCGGCTTCTTCTTCCACAGCATCGCCATTATGGCCGACGCGGTCAACAACCTGTCCGACGCCGGCTCCTCGGTGATCACCCTGGCCGGGTTTTACATCTCCGGCAAGCCCGCCGACCCGGAACATCCCTACGGCCACGCCCGCATGGAGTACATCTCCGGCCTGCTGGTTTCCATCGTCATCATCTTCCTGGGGCTGCAGCTGTGCCGCTCCTCCTTTGACAAGATCCTGCAGCCGGACGACACCCTGGTGAGCCCGGTGATGCTGGGGGTGCTTGTGGTATCCATCCTGCTGAAGCTGGGACAGAGCTTCTTTAACCGCAACATCGGCCGCCGCATCGACTCCACCGCCCTCCAGGCCACCGCTGCCGACAGCCTCAACGACGTGTACGCCACCTCCGCTGTGCTCATCAGCGCCCTGGTCATGCGCGTCACCGGCATCCAGCTGGACGGCTGGATGGGCCTTGCTGTGGCCATCTACATCACCATCGCCGGTATCAAGCTGGCTATGGAGACCGCCAACCCCCTGCTGGGCACCGCCCCCGACCCGGAGCTGGTCCATGCCCTGCACCAGAAGGTCATGAGCTACCCCGGCGTCATCGGTATCCACGACCTGGCGGTCCACAGCTACGGCACCGGCAACTGCTTTGCCTCGCTGCACGCGGAGGTGCCAGCCGATGCGGACATCCTGGTAAGCCACGACATCATCGACAACATCGAGCGGGACGTCCGGCAGGAGATGGGCATCCATCTGGTCATCCACATGGACCCGGTGGTCACCAACGACCCGCGGGTGGACGCCCTGCACCAGCTGGCCGCAGGCTGCCTGAAAAAGCTGGACCCCCAGCTTTCGATGCACGACTTCCGGGTGGTGTTCGGCACCAGCCACACCAACCTTGTCTTTGACGTGGTGGTACCCATCGGCTTTGGCATGACCGACGAGGAGCTGACCACCCGCCTCTCCCGCTGCATCCAGGAGCAGGACCCGCACCTGTTCGTGGTGCTGACGGTGGACCGCAACTACTGCGGATGCTGATTTTTCTGTGATTTTGTTTGAAGCCGCCCCCGGGCTGTGATAAAATAGGGGAGAAATCGTATTACCGCCCCCGCCGGGGGAAAGGAGGAACCATCCTATGACTTCCAACCCTTCGCACTTTGCCGTGGCCCTGGACGGACCGGCCGGAGCCGGGAAAAGCACCATCGCCCGGCGGGTCGCTCAGGAGATGGGCATCGTTTATGTGGATACCGGCGCCATGTACCGCGCCATCGGGCTTTTCGTGGCCCGGCAGGGCCTGGACACCCGCGACCCGGACTGCGTCCTGCCCCAGCTTGCCCACATCCGCATTTCCACCGCTTATGACCCCGAAAAAGGCCAGCAGATCTTCCTCAATGGGGAGGACGTTTCCCAGACCATCCGCAGCCCCGAAATGTCCATGGCGGCTTCCAACGTCTCCTCCCTGCCCCAGGTGCGCGCCTTTTTGCTGGAACAGCAGCGCCAGATGGCCCGGGAGCAGAGCGTCATCATGGACGGCCGGGATATCGGCACGGTGGTGCTGCCCGACGCCCCGGTGAAGATCTTCCTCACCGCGGACTCCAAGGAGCGGGCCCGCCGCCGGTACCAGGAGTACCTGGACAAGGGCCAGCCGGCCGATTACGACGCCATCCTGGCCGACGTGATCCTGCGCGACGAGCAGGACACTAACCGGGCCGAAGCCCCGCTGCGCCAGGCCGAGGATGCCGTGGTACTGGACACCACCCATCTGGACTTTGACCAGAGCGTCGAGGCCGTAAAAATGATAATAAAGGAACGGATCTAAGATGTTTTACCGAATTGCGATGTTTGCCGTGAACCTGCTGTGGCACCTGTGGTTTGACCTGCGGCTGGAGGGAAAGGAAAATATCCCCCACCACGGCGGCTACATCCTGGCGGGCAACCACGTTTCCGCCATGGACCCCACCGTCGTCTGTCTGGGGGTCCGTCCCCGTTGGGGAAAACTGCACTTTATGGCCAAGGCGGAGCTGTTTGATATCTGGGGCCTGCGGGTAATCATCCGGTGGCTCTGCGCCTTCCCGGTGGCCCGGGGCAAGGGCGACCAGACCGCCATCCACACCGCCTATCAGGTGCTGGAGGAGGGCGAGATCCTGGGCATCTTCCCCGAAGGCACCCGCTCCAAGGACGGCGAGCTGCTGCGCTTCAAGTCCGGCCTGGCCCTCATCGCCGGCCACACCCAGTCCCCCATCCTGCCGGTGGTCATCACCTACTCCCCCAAAAAGAACTTCCGCTCCCGGGTGGTGGTGCGCTACGGCAAGCCCCTTTCCATCGAAGAGCTGGGCCTTGTGGGCTTTAACCTGGAGGCCCCCGACGCCCGCGCCCTCAAGGACGCCACCCGCCGCACCCACGCCGTCATGGAAGAGATGCTGCGGCAAAACCAGCGGGAACTGGGCCTGCCCATCCCGACCCAAGAGGAGGAATAAACCATGCCCGTTACCGTTGCCAAAACCGCCGGCTTCTGCTTCGGCGTCGCCCGCGCGGTGAAGATGGTGGAGGAGATGCTCCCCGCCGCTCCCCTGGCCCCCGGCGCCCGTCCGGTGCTCTTTACCTACGGGGAGATCATCCACAACCCCCAGGTGGTGGACGGCCTGCGCAGCCAGGGCGCCGTCGCCGCCGGCAGCTTGGAGGAGATCTTCTCCCAGCAGCAGCCCGACAGCCCCATCCCGGTGGTCATCCGCTCCCACGGCGTGGCCCGCTCGGTTTACGAGGCGCTGGAAAGCCGCGGCATCCCGGTGGTGGACGCCACCTGCCCTTATGTCAAAACCATCCAGAACATCGTGGCCAGCCAGCCGGAAGGGACCGTCGTCCTCATCGCCGGAGACCGCGATCATGCCGAAGTTCAGGGCATTATCGGGCACTGTAATGTAACTTACGTTACATTCAATTCCGTCAAGGAATTGACAGAACAGCTTGCAACGCTGGCAAATTTGTCGAAAATCAGCTGTGTAATGGTAGCACAAACCACATTTAATACAGCAGAGTGGGAAAAATGCGTAGAAACTGCGAAAAAACAGTGTACAAACCTCAAAATCTTTGATACAATATGTAAGGCTACCATGACGCGGCAAACCGAAGCTGCCCAACTGGCCGAGAAATCGGATACGATGATTGTCATCGGGGGCAAGCATAGCTCCAATACCCGCAAGCTCGCAGAGATCTGCGGCCAGCGGTGTCCTACTGTATGGGTAGAAACGGCAGAGGAACTAGAACATTGCCAGTTTGGCGCAGTCAAGAATGTCGGCGTTACTGCCGGTGCTTCAACACCGGTTCGTATAATTAAGGAGGTACAAAAAACCA
>JAHZAU010000032.1 GCA_019423755.1 Oscillospiraceae bacterium | reverse complement strand
GGCCTTATAGGCCGCTCGTCATGCCACCCCTCTTAGGGGTGGTCATGACTTGCAATATCAGGAGAAAAGCGCCAGCCGAATAAGCCCCAATACCAGCAGATGGGCCGGGTAGAACCAGTAAAACGCCACCCCCAGCGGCAGGCCGCGGGTGCCGTTGTAGCGGCGAATGAGCAGGAAAGCCAGCGGCGCGGAGATCTCCCACAGGCAGAGCAGGCTGCCGACCCCGTCCCTCACCGGCGGACGGTCCCGCAGCAAAAACAGCGCCAGCACCAGCAGCACCCCAAAGGAGCCGTAGTCGGTGCCGCCCAGGTCGGCGACCAGAGCGCAGGCGGCAAGGCTTAGAAACCGCAGCTCCGGCTGCCGGGCAAAGCGTTCCCAGCCCCAAAGGGCCAGCAGCGCCAGAGCCAGGGTGAAGAAGACATTTTGGTGACCCAGTTCCAGCCAACGGCCGGAGGACGCCAGGTCGAAGGGCACCTCGGAAAGCAGGCCAAACCCCACAAGCCGGGCCAGATATCGCCCCCGGCTGTGGGTGTGGGCAAAGCCCTCCCCCAGCAGGAAGCAGTAGATGGGGAAGGAAAGCCGCCCCAGCAGGCGGCAGATGCCGTATGCCCACGCCAAAAGGGAGCCCGGCGCCGTAAGGAAGACCAGCAAGGTGTCCGGCAGGCCCGCCCCGGGCAGCATGGGCGCCAACAGCACCGCGCCGATGTGGTCGATGACCATGAGCCCCATGGCCCAAAGCTTCAGGCTGCTGCCGGAAAGGCCCCGGGAGGCAGAGACAGGATGTTTCATGCGCGCGCCTCCTTAAAACCGGGTGGAATAGCCGCAGCGGCGGCAGAGAGGTTCCACCGCCCGGCGGCAGGAAAAGCCGTCGTACAGCGCCTTGGCCCGGGGGCTTTGGAGGATGTCGGCCAGCGGCTGCTCAAACAGGTTGCCCAGGGCGATGGTACCTTCGCTGTCCAGGCAGCAGGGGACGACGGTGCCGTCGCTGAGCACCCCGAACTGGTCCCGCAGCCCGCGGCAGAAGCGGTCGGGCCCCAGGTCCTGGGCCAAAAGGCTGGGCCAGTCAAAGCGCCGGGCCAGCCCCAAAAACAGCCGGGGACGCAGCACCACGCTGCCGGGTTTTTCCGGCAGGACCACCGGTTCCAGCCCCAGGCGCTGCTGTAAGTAGTCCAGCATCCGGCGGTTTTGGCGCCCCTCCTCCCCTTCCAGGTTCCACAGGCGCACCTCACACAGCGGGCCGCCGTCCTGGGCCTGCTCCAAAAAGCGGCAGACCCCTTCCAGGTAGCGGGTGGGGTCCACGCCGCCGTTGCCCTCGAAGCTGTGGAGGCTGATGCTCACCCGGCGGATCACCGGGTTGTGGAGCAGCAGCGGGGCCTGTTGTTCCAGCAGGGTGCCGTTGGTGGTCAGGTTCACCGGCAGGCCGGTCTGGCGGCAAAGCTCCAAAATCTCCCCCAGCTGCGGGTGGGAAAGCGGCTCCCCCATCAGGTGCAGGTAGATCATCTCCGCCAGCGGTTCCACCTGTTGGAGCACCTGGGCAAATTCCTCCGGGCTCATGCGGCGGGGCGGCCGGTGGTGCCAGATGCAGAAGCTGCACCGCAGGTTGCACTGGTTGGTGATCTCAAGATAAGCTTTTCGGTATCGTTTGGCCATGGGACGGCCCTCCTTTGTCAGAATCCTCGCGCCGGATGGAGAAGGTATAGATGCGGTAAAGCTGGTTTGCCCAGGCGTTGCCGTAAAATAGCGCAAACAGCAGCCGGTCGCCGCGGGAGGCGATCTTCTGCCGCCATTTTTCCCCGGTAAAATACTGGGTCCGCATGTGGCGCACCCCGGGGACGGCCTGTTCCAGCTGGTGCGGGTCGTCCAGACCCCAGCGGATCACCGCGCCCATGGCGTTGACCGGGTTTTTCCGCCGGGACCAGCGAACCGCCGAGCAGGAGTAGGCGTCGAAGATGTATTCCACCTGGGGGAATTTTTGCTGCAAGTCCCGCAGGAGCTGCCGGTTTTCCTCCTCGGTCAGGTACATGGTCAGCCCCTCGGCCACCACCAGCACCCGGTCGCAGTCGGGCAGCCGGTCCAGCCAATGGGGCTCGGTCACCGAGGCGGCCAGCATGTGGTAGGTGTCATTTTCCGGGAAGAAGGCCCGCCGGGCCTCGATGACCGGGGGCAGGTCCACGTCCACCCAAATCCCGGCCCCCTGCCCTACCCGCAGGCAGCGGGAATCCAGCCCACAGCCCAGGTGCAGCACGGCGGCTCCGGGGTTTTGGGAGAGGAATTCCCGCACGGCTTCATCCAGGATGGCGGCCCGGATGCACATATATATAGAAAGAAACCGGGATTGCCGGGGAAAATCATAGTCCAGCCGGGCTACCATCTCCCGGGCCATGGGGTCCCGGAGGATGGTGCCGTAGCGTTCGCCCTCGGCCCGGCCCAAAAGCGGGATATATAAGGTTTCGTTGACGCCGCGCAAAGCGGACTGCGGCATAAAAAGGCCCCCTTTCCTAGCAATGGGAAATTTCCGCAAAGCCTTGCGCGCCGGGGCTTTTGCAGGTATAATAATCAGTGAGTTTGCAATAGGCAACCGAAAAAGGAGGTTTCGATTATGGAGATCCTCGTCCACACCCTCCTCCACGCGCTGGAGGATACGGTGAAGATGATCCCGTTTTTGTTTTTGGCCTATCTGGTCATCGAATATGTGGAACAGCACCACAGCCAGGGCCTGGAGCGGATGCTGTCCACCCAAAGCCGGTACGGCTTTGTAGTGGGTACTGTGCTGGGATGCTTCCCCCAGTGCGGCTTTTCCGCCATGGCGGCCAACCTGTACGGCAGCAAGGTCATCACCCTGGGCACCTTGATCGCCGTCTTCCTCTGCACCTCAGATGAGGCCATCCCGGTGCTGCTGGCCACACCGGGCAGCCTGCCGGTGTTGGGCAAGCTGCTGGGGGTGAAGATCGCGGCGGCGTTGGTTACCGGCCTTGTTTTGGACGTGCTGCTGCCCCGCCGCTTCCGCCTGACCAGCGCGGAAACCGGCGGCTACGACGGTTCCCTGGATGACTGCGACTGCCACGACCATCAGGAAGGCGCCGGGGTGGTGCGGTCGGCGGTGCGCCACACGGTGAATATCTTTGTGGTGATCTTCCTGCTGACGGTGGCCATCGGCTTTGTGGTGGAACTGGTGGGCGAGGATGCGCTGGCCGCCTGGCTGGCGGGTCTCGGCCCGCTGCAGGTGTTCGCAGCGGCGCTGGTGGGCTTCATCCCCAACTGCGCTGTGTCGGTGCTGCTGACCCAGCTTTACCTGGCCGGGGATTTGGCCTTTGGGGCGGCGGTGGCCGGCCTTTGCACCAGCGCCGGCGTGGGCTTGCTGGTGCTGCTGCGCAGCAACCGTAGCCAAAAGGACAATCTGAAGGTCATGGGCATCCTTTACCTGGTGTCGGTGGTCACCGGCTGGCTCTGCTTGGCGGCAGGCCTGTAAGAGAAAACAGCAAAACAAACGCGGCTTGGGGGGAGTCCCCCGGGCCGCGTTTTTGCGTGTTGGGTTAGATGCGGATGGTCTGGACGGGGTTGCCCTGGGAGCGCAGCGCTTTTACCAGGGAGTCGTAGCTGAGCCAGACGGTGGCGGTGTTGTCGTTGGGGTGGACGCCCAAGCGGGTCTTGCCTTCCATGTCGCGATCCAGGGCCACGGTGACCTGATGCTCGGCGTCATTAAGGATACCGAAGGGAGAGACCGAACCGGCGGCCACGCCCAGGTATTTCTGCAGGCGCTCGGCGGAAGCGAAGCTCAGCTTGGTGCTGTCCAGCTCCAGGGCCAGCTTCTTCAGGTCGGCGTGCTTTTCTTCCAGCATGACTACCAGGTAGTGGTTTTTGCCCTTGGCGTCCCGCAGGAAGAGGTTTTTGCACACATCGCCCTGTGCGGTGATGCCCAGCTGTTCCATCTCTTCGATGGTGTAGACGGCGGGGTGCTCGGTGACTTCATAAGGAAGGCCCAGCTGGTCCAGCAGGGCGAAAACAGGTTCTCTCATTGCTAAAACATCCTTTCCGGTTTTTTCTATCTTATTATAGCATGGGTACGGGCGGCTGCAAAGCGCCGGAAGATAACTTACAAAAAAAGAAAGGAGTCACCCTCCGGAATCCCCGGAGGATGACTCAAAAAGAGGAAAGATAATAGGGTAATTTTAAGGTTAGGGATAGGGATTTTTTAAGTAAAATTAAGCTTTGGTTCTGCGTCTGACTTCTTTTACGATAATGAAGATCAGCAGAAGGATGCCGACATAACCGTTGAGGCCGTAGATCACATTGACCAGGTCCTGGAAAGGAACGAACAGGGCAATGACGGTACCAACAATGGCGCAGGCCACAGTTGTTATCTTAAAGGTGGGAGTACCTTCTTTGGTGAAGCGGGAAGATACCTGCCAAAGCAGCGGAACTGCGGTGGTGAAGATACCGGCAAATACGATCACCGAGAAGATAAATGCCAGCCAGGAACCGATTTTGCCCGCCAGGATCAGGGACGGAATATCGGAGTTGTACAGTTCCGGCAGATAAGCCAGCAGGCCCAGCATCATGGTAAAGCAGCCCAGGGTGAAGCCGATGGCGCCGAAGGTGGTGCCGAACACGCCCTCACGGACGCTGTTGGTGCCTTTACCCATGGAAGCCAGGAAAGCAGCCAGCCACAGCATGCAGAAACCGACATAGGAGCCAGCAGAAGAAATGGGGTTGGTACCAACCTGTTTTACCACCAGTTCGCCGCTTTCCAAAGCAGCAGAGCTGGTAACCACAGCACCAGGGTTGGACAGGAAGGAGTAAACACCCAGGAAGATAGCGAAAATAGCAATGATGGGGCCCAGTTTACCGATTACTTCGATGATGCCGTTGAGGCCGAAGACGGTGGTAACACATACCAGGGTCATCATGACGACGCTTCCTACCCAGTGGGGAAGGCCAAAGTGCTGGTTCAGGGTGGAACCGGCGCCGCCCATCATAACCACGAAGGAAGCAAAGATGAAGATGATGGAAAAGTAGTCATAGAATGTGCCGACATATTTTCCGCAGTAGTAACGGTAAATGTCGCTGCCTTTTTCAAAGTTTTCCCGTTTGCCAGCAGCGATAAAGCAGCCGCCTACAAAGATAAACAGGACTACGCAAACCAAAGAAACCAGCAAGCCGCCGGTAAGACCATACGCCGCAAAATACTGAAGAACTTCCTGACCGGTGGCAAAACCGGAACCGATGAGGAAAGCCATAAATGCGCCTGCATAACTGAGGACTCTGCCAGGCTTTACTACGGGTTTTGCTTGTTCTATTTGACTCATATGCTCGTACTCCTTTTCTCAGATGGTTTGATTCTTGGGTGACCCCGAGAATGGCGACCCAAAGGAGAGGAGGAAGGTCTTCTCGCTTAGAAGGTAAGGATCGGCTCAGGAGCGCTGCCTCCCACAAACTGTGTTGCCGGAAAAATCAAGGCAAACGTCAGCTGAGCCAAACCTTTTAAAAGGAGAAAAAAGAATCATTGGCTGCCCTAGCGAGATGGGACAGCTCATCCAGACATTCTATTACAAGCCCTTTCGCGGTCTCTCCTTAAAAAGCGGGGACCGCGGATACGGTCCCCGCTGCAATTCGTTATTATTCGAATACGGTCTGCTCTTCCACCGGGGTCTCCAGTGCTTTCAGAGCACGTTCTACCATCTTGCGGCGGATCTTCTTGCTTTCCACTTCGCCCAGTCTAGGATCGCCCAGAGGATAGGGGATACCAACGCCGGGGATGATGCGGTTTGCGCCGATCGTCAGGGAGATGGGAACTACGGTAGCCATATGAACAACGGGGATACCAACGCGTTCAATTTCTTTTACCATCGTTGCGCCGCAACGAGTGCAGGTGCCTCACGTGGATACCAGAATGACTGCGTCTACGCCGTCTTCTTTGAGCTTGGGTGCGAAATCTTCACCGAACCGTTTGGCGTTGCCGGTGGAAGTACCGGTACCGGTGGTGGTGATGAAGTAGTCGGCCAGTTTGCCGATCTTGCCTTCGGCTTCCAGTTCACGCAGAACGTCCAGCGGAACGACCAGGTTGGGGTTCTCGGTAACGAATGCGCGGTCATAACCACCGTGGATGGTCATGAAGTCCTTCTTGTCCATGTGGTCCATACCAGCGATGCTGTATTTACCATACTTGGTAGCAGAGGAGGACTCGATGTGGTCGGGGTTGCCCTGCGGAACGATACCACCGGAAGTAACGATGGCGATCTTCGCTTTGGAAACGTCTGCAACGGGAGCTGCCGGCGGTACACGGTCGAAAACAGGCATCGGGTAGTCGGTATAAACTTCCTTGCCCAGGATCTTGTTGACCAGCAGTTCGACGGCGCGCTCGGAGCCGCGGCGCTCGTTGAAGTAGTTGACGCGGATACCGCGCTCGATGTAGCCCTCTTCTTTGGGGCCCAGGATCTCCTGACCGGTGGTCATCTTGACGATCAGGTTCTTGAGGATCGGAACCACGCGGCGCATGTCGGCAGCGGAGATCTTGGTTTCGACGATGATCAGGTCCTTCTTGAACATATCAGCGCCGGGGTTTTCAATGTACATACCGGTCAGGACCGGGATGCCCAGTTTGTCTTCTACCGCGCGGCAGATGGTACCGCAGGCAACGCCGTAACGGCCAGCGTTGAAGGCAGGTCCGGCCAGGAACAGGTCGGGTTTGTACTGCTCAACCATCTTAACGATGCGCTCCTGGGCTTCTTCCAGGTGCTCACCGAACCAGTTATCGCCGCAAATTACGGTAGCAACGATCTCATAATCTTCGCCCAGAGCCTGGGACAGTGCCAGACCAGGACCAAGGACTTCTTCGCGAACTTCCGGCTCGATACCGGCCATCTCTTCGCCGCCAACACCGGCGAAGAAGTTATTCAGGTAATGTACAATGCGATATTTAGCCATAATTATGCCTCCTTGTAGTCAAGCATGAACCCTGGATTAATAGCCGCGGGCGGACAGGTGGTTGTAACCATTTGCGATGGTGGAAGCAATGATGATCTGCAGTTCCGCATCGATGCTGCCGTCCGGGTGGAGGCTGCCTTCGTAGCCGCCGATCTGGTTCTCTACGTAATCCAGCATACCGATGACCTTATCCATCGGCGGGAAGTGAACGATCACGTTACCGTTGCCGCAGGAGATCATGGTGTCTGCTTCGGGAACGGCGTCTGCCAGGGACTGGGACTTACCGTCACGGCCCGGGAATTCGTCGGTGATGATAACGACTTTGATGCCCTTCTGAGCAACCTTCTTGCAGTTCATCATCAGGTCGGTATCGGGGTTGCCGTAACCTTCCTCGGTGATGAGCACGCCGTCCAGACCCAGGTATTCGCACAGTTTGGCGACCATGTCGGAGTGACGCTCTTTATCTGCCAGGAAGACGTTTTCGTTGGTGAGGATGACGCCTACAAAGTTGAGGGTCTTACCGTGCTGTTTGAACAGGTCCTCGATTACGGGGTTGTGGAAGTGGTGGTAGGTGGTTACCTTGTCGCAGGGAGCCACGCAGTTACCGGAAACGATGGCACCATCCAGGATCTCTTCGGGATACATGAAGGTGGGGATGAACTGTTTGGCGTCAACGCCATAGTAGAAGGTATCATGCAGCAGGCCCTGAGACTGGAGCATGTGGATGTAACCAACCTTCGGCAGGTCCGGATACTGGGCGATCTGCTCCAGCAGCGGTTTGGTCTCGTAGGTGACGATCTCGTCGGGCTCCAGGTTGCGGCCAGCTTCGCCCAGGTAGGCGGCGGCTTTCAGACCAGCCATACGGCCGGCGGCCTCGTAAGCGTGGGTCTCCAGACCTTCGCGGGGCTCGATGACGACGCAGACGTTATAAGTCTGGGAGAAGGGGGTATATTTGGCGGTGGGACCGCTCATATCGATGATACCTTCCTGGAAGCCAACGATGCGTCCGCAGGTGACAACGCAGGCGCCGTCCAGGCAATGGGTGCGGCCGCTGCCGACCTCTTTTACCTTGCTGATCATACCGGGGAAGATCCCGCCGCCGCCGGAAACCTTCACGCGGGGTTCCAGAACATCCTTGACGGGGGTGATGCGGACGGATTCGCCCGGGCGAGCCAGCTCGATTTTTACGTCAGCAAGGCGTTCGTCCTCTTTCAGCAGGGCGATGAGTTCCTCCTTGTTAACATACAGGACACCCTGTTCTACTTTGGTCTGTTCTCCAAACTGGACGTCCTTGATGTGGATTTTACCTAACTCAAGCTTCATAGTGTGTGGCTCCTTTCTCTCTCATGCTATACTAAATAAGCCGGTGCTTACTATGGACATCGTTACATCCTTGCGATGATGGCATTGTTTGCGGCGCCTTGGATCAAAGACAGGTCCACCGTCTTGAAGTCCTCCTTGATCTTGTCGCTCCAGTGGAACAGCTCGTGGTTCTTCATGAACTTGTCGTGATTTTCGATGCATTTTTCCAGCAGCATCACGTCGTCCATAAGCGAGTCGCTCTTTAAGGTATCCGGTGCCAGGAGGATGGATTTGTACGGGGTCTGGTTTGGCTTCAGGCTTCCGGCCATGGGATGGGTGGTCAGGCGGTAGCCCTGGTGCACCAAGTCCCGGGTGTGGATCAGCACGTCGTGATAGGTCCAATCGGGAGAGAATTCCACCCGGAAGTTCTCCTGGAATGCATCCCGGCAGCGATCGTTGTTGGTGACAAGTACATATTCCATGGTTTGCGCCTTCCTTTCCGAAGGGAACGCCTTGCCGGAATCCCCGGCCCGATGTCTGCGTTGCCCTCTGCCCTACTATATAGCAAATACCGTGCCAACTTTCCAAATCCATAGATTTTTTATATAAAAACGGCGCAGTTAAGCGGTTTTCCACAATGGGTACCCAAAACCCGAGGTTGATAAAATTTGGACAAACAAAGGAGAATGTGAAAAAAATTTCTCACAAATCCGGTTTTGCGGATAAAAAATGCAATAAAAATTTGTCCCAAAGCAGCTGGAATCCAGCTAAAGTGAATAAAAGATTGAATTATTTAGTTATTTTTTACAATGGCTTGCCAGGAATAGACACAACCGCTCGGATAATAATCGTGATTATTAAAATATCCATAAAAAGGTAATTTTTGCATAGGAAAAAAATTTCACA
Source organism: Oscillospiraceae bacterium (assembly GCA_019423755.1). Taxonomy (GTDB): domain Bacteria; phylum Bacillota; class Clostridia; order Oscillospirales; family Ruminococcaceae; genus Negativibacillus. The sequence continues at coordinate 3,088 of JAHZAU010000032.1, read as the reverse complement.
CGCGTTTCTTTTCTCACCCTTGCGAAAAAAAACATCTTCGTGCTATAATGGTTTTCAATAAAAAGTGCAAAGGAGGAGGGGAAGATGTCGGATAATATGACGAGAGAACAGATGGAGCAAACCTTCTATCTGAAGACCAAGTCGCCGGCGTACCAAAGCGCCCTCAACGACTGTCGCCGGGTAGCGGACTCCATGGCCAATATCCTCATCATCGGTGCGTCCGGTACCGGAAAGGATGTGGCCGCTCGTTATATCCACGCCTGCAGCTCCCGCCAGGACCAGCCTTTTGTAGCGGTCAACTGCAGTTCCTTCACCGAGACCCTGCTGGAATCCGAGCTGTTCGGCCACGAGCAGGGCGCCTTTACCGGAGCGGTCCGCAGCCGTGCCGGTAAATTTGAACAGTCCAACCACGGCAGCCTCTTCATCGACGAGGTGGGCGACCTGAGCATGAACATCCAGCTGAAGCTGCTGCGCGCCATCGAGACCCGGGTCATCGAGCGCATCGGCAGCAACGTGCCCCGCAAGCTGGACTTCCGTCTGATCGCCGCCACCAACAAGCCCCTGGCGCCGGAGATCGCTGCCGGGCGCTTCCGCGAGGACTTTTTCTACCGCATCAGCACCATCGTCATCCGGCTGCCCAACCTGAAGGAGCGCCGGGAGGACCTGCCCGACCTGATCGACTTCTTCATGCGTGCGTCCCAGAAAAACAACCACCGGCAGATCCGCCGCATCGAGCCGGAGGTGCGGGATTTCCTCATGAACTACCATTACCCTGGAAATATCCGTGAACTAATTAATATTGTGGACCGCATGGTGGTGCTTTCGGAAAACGGGGTCATCACCCGGCAGGGCCTGCCCATCCTCTACAATATGGACCGGGAGGCTTCGGCCCCGGCGCCCAAGGCGGAATTTGCCGAGCTGCTGCCCTGGAAGGAATTCAAACGCCAAAGCGAGCGGGAGTACCTGCAGTGGGTGCTGACCCAGACCGGCGGCAACGCTTCGGAGGCGGCCCGCCGCCTGGAACTGAGCTACCGCCAGCTGTGCAACAAGATATTAGAGTATAACCTGCGCACCGCAAAGCCGGACCCGGAGGAAAAAAGGAGGGCGTAACATGGGATGGTGGCTCTTTCTTTTGGTTTGCGGCCTGCTGATCCCGGCGGTGATGATGGGCATCGGCGTGTGGTTTGACAAATACCCGCCCAAGATCATCAACTGGGTCTGCGGCTACCGCACCTCCCGTTCCACCAAAAGCCAGGCCGCCTGGGATTTTGCCCAGCGGTACATGGGGCAGCTGTGGAAAAAATGGGGCCTGGTGATGCTGCTGGCCAGCGTGCTGTGGATGCTGCCCACGGCCGGCTGGGATGAGGACCGGGCTTCCTGGTGGAGCATGTGGCTCATGATCATCCAGGTGGCGGTGCTGCTGCTTTCCATCTGGCCGGTGGAGCGGGAACTGGCCCGGCGCTTTGACCAGGAGGGCCGCCCCCGCCTGCCCGAGGAGCCGGAAGGCCCCAAAAAACAATAGAAAAAACAAAAAAACCGCCCTGCCGCATATTGCGGCAGGGCGGTTTTCAACGCTTGAGTAGATTTTGCTGCTACCGGGAGGAGCAGCGAGGCGGCATGGGCAGGACGGACGGCTCTTCCGAGCCTTTTTCCTCCTGCTTCATGTCCCGGATGCGGCGGGCGATGCTCTGCATGGTCAGGTCGGTAAGGGCGATGGTCTCGGCGCACTGGCGCAGCTGCACCGCCATATCCTCGGGGATGGAATCGTCCAGCTTGTAGTGGATCTGATGTTCCAGGCTGGCCCAGAAGTCCATAGCGATGGTGCGCAGCTGGACCTCCACCCGCACCGGCTGCTTGCGGTCGGAAAGGAACACCGGTACTTCCAGCACCAGGTGATAGCTGCGGTAGCCGCTGGGTTTGGGGTTTTTGATGTAGTCCTTCTGCGCCAGGACGGTCAGGTCGTCCTGCCGCATGAGCCGGTCGGCCACCGTGTAGATGTCCTCGATATACGGACAGATGACCCGGATACCTGCAATATCGCTCAGGTTATCATGCATGGACTGCAGCGATACCTCGTAGCCCTTGCGCTGCAGCTTTTCCATGATGCTCAGCGGGGTCTTGATGCGGCTTTTGATGGATTCGATGGGGTTGTGGGAGCCGGTGTAGCGCGACTCCCGCTGCAGGATCTCCAGCTTGGTGCGGACTTCCTGAATGCCCGACTCGTAAAGGGCCATGGACTGCTCCAGGCAGAGCGCCATTTCCAGCAGGTCCTGGGGGCTCTTAATATCTCGTAGATCGCTTTTCATCCATTTTTCCAGTTCCAAGGGATCTTCCTCCTGCTCGTATGCGCGCCTGCGTACAGCTTGTCCCGCGCCGGGGCGCAATACGGATATGATACCATAATTACCCTACTATCCTAAAACAATATGGGTACAAAATCAATAGGTAAAACAACAATCGGATAAAAACTTTTAGTTAATTTTCCGGCTTTGGCGCATTTTCCCCTTCCCAGCGCATGAGATAGCGGGTGTTGTGGACGGTTTGGGCCACCGAAAAGCCCACCCGTCGGTAGAGGGCCACGGCCCGCGTGTTGCGGCAGAAAACATATAGGAAAACAGGAAGCTGGGTGGAAGACAGACAGCGGCGCAGCACGGCGGTGCCGATGCCCTGCCCCCGGTATGGCGGGAAGAGATACAGGTCGTCCAGCTCCATCTCCCCCTGGGAGGGCGCAAAGTGGTAATAGCCGGCCTTCTCCGCGTCCGCCCAGACGCAGGTGTATTCGCCGATCTGGCGTTCCAGCTTCCGGCGCACCCAGCCCAGCACCGCGTTCCGGTCGATGCTGGAAAGGTCCTCGTACTGCAGGATGAGCTCCCGGCAGAAGGAATACACCGCCTCGATGTCTTCTTCCCCGGCGCAGGTATAGGAAAGCTCCATGGTATCGCCCCCAAAAAATAAATGACAGCAAAGAAAAACACCCCAGTCAAAGACTGAGGTGTTTTCTTGGTGCGGATAGCAGGACTTGAACCTGTATGAGTGTAACCTCACTAGAACCTGAATCTAGCGCGTCTGCCAATTCCGCCATATCCGC
>JAHZAU010000031.1 GCA_019423755.1 Oscillospiraceae bacterium | reverse complement strand
TATCTCTATACCCGCGTTTCCACGCAGATGCAGGTGGACGGATACAGTCTGGATGCACAGCAAGACCGTCTGAAAAAGGAGGCTGCTCACCGCAGTATGCAGGTGGTTGCCACATTTTCGGACGAGGGCCGGTCCGGCAAGAATACCACCGGCAGGCCGCAGTTTCAAGAAATGATGCGCAGGATACAGGCCGACAATGCGGATCGCGTCAATTATGTGCTGGTGTTCAAGCTGTCCCGGTTTGGCCGGAATGCTGCCGATGTGCTGAACAACTTGCAGATCATGCAGGATTTTGGTGTCAATCTCATCTGTGTGGAAGATGGGATTGATTCCGCCAGTGCTGCCGGAAAAATCCTCTTTCCTGTTCTGGCCGGTGTCGCCGAGCTGGAGCGTGAAAACATTCAGGCTCAGACGATGGCTGGACGTTGGCAGAAGGCTCGTGAAGGCAAATGGAATGGCGGTCAAGCTCCATACGGCTATCGGATCGAGGATGGTGTACTGGTCATCGAAGATTCCGAAGCTGCCCTTGTTCGGCTAATTTTCGAAAAATATGTGCAGTCTGATATGGGTATAAACGGCGTTGCTAAATGGCTGAATGAAAACGGGTATAGTAAGCAGGCTCGTCAAAATGGGATATACAGCCGGATTTCAACCACCTTCGTGAGGGGGGTATTGGACAATCCAGTCTATGCCGGAAAAATCGCCTACGGACGCCGGAAAAGTGAGAAAATCGAAGGCACACGAAATGAGTACCATACCGTCAAACAGGCTGAATATGAAATATTTGACGGCAAACATGAAGCTATTATCCCGGACGATCTTTGGCAGGCCGCGCAAGTAAAACGGGGTTTGAACGCCTACAAGCGGGAAAAAAGATACAGCCCGGAACATGCTCATATCCTTTCTGGTCTCGTCAAATGCCCTGTCTGCGGTGCGCCGATGTATGGTGTAGTGAACCGGAAGAAGAAAAAAGACGGTTCCGGCGAATTTTATTCGGACATGTGGTACTACATTTGCAAAAATACTAAAACCGTGAGCGGCCAGCGCTGCACATACACAAAGCATATCCGGCAGGACGATGTGAATGAGCAGGTGCGCCGCGTAGTACAGGAAGCGCTGCGGAATATGGATTTCACGCAGGATATCATGAAATCCATCGGAACCGACGCCAATCTGGACGCTTTACAGGCGGAAGCCGACACTCTCACTGCTGCCAAGAAGAAGGAAGAGCGCCAGAAATCCAAGCTGCTATCGAAGATTATGGAGCTTGACGCCGACGATGATCTCTACGATGAAATGTACGATGACCTGCAAGGGCTGCTGCGCCAGCGTATGAAGCGTATCGCCGATTTGGACAGCAAGATCAATCAGGTGAGTATCGCCATTCAGAACGCGGGCAGCAAGGCCGCTACGGCTGAGGAAGTGTATGCTACCATGCGGATCATCGTGGAAATGATGGACATTATGCCGGAGCGAGACGAGCAGGAAATCATGCACGCATTGCTTGACAGCGTACAGATTTATCCTGAACGGCAACCGAACGGCCTCTGGATCAAGAGCGTTCGTTTCAAAGTTCCCCTTGAATTTGACGGTGTTTCGTCGCAAGACGTGATTATCGACAATGACGATAATTCCCTACCTAGCGCAAGTAATGATGAGACGGTAGTACTTTTGTCCAAACCCAACGCCAAGTAGCATATCGAGGCAGAGTGGAATCTGGACGAGTTGGATTTAACCGCTATCTGTATAATGGAAATATGGGAGATCGACGATGTGCAGTCGGAAAGAGAAGACGTTTAATAATGAATTGCTGTCGCTTGCGATACCGCTGGCGCTGTAGCAGTTGTTAAATGCTTTAGTAGGTGCAACGGACGCGCTTGTCCTGGGAAGATTGACCCAAGAAGCGATCGCAGCGGTATCTCTCGCAAATCAAATCTCATTTATCATGTCGCTCTTTAACGGCACGGTAATCAGTGCTGTTGGTATTTTGATTGCGCAGTATTGGGGAAAACGGGAGTATGATAAAGTACAACTATTTTGGGGTATGGCAATTCGCTATGTTGCACTTATCTCCATCCTATTTTCTTTTGCTGCGTATTTTTTACCGGAACAACTTATTCGAATTTTTACGCGCGAAGCAGAACTGATTGCGATTGGTGCCGGATATTTAAAGATTGTTAGTTTTTCCTATTTGCTTGCCGGTATTACACAGTGTTTCCTGATGGTGATGAAGCCTTCCGGCTATGCAAAGATGAGCGTTTGGATTTCTGCCGTGACGGTCATTGTGGATGTGGCCGCAGATATATTTCTTGTCTATGGATACGGAGAATGGGCGGGTTTTGGTGCAGCCGGTACGGCATATTCGACCATAGTTATTGAAGGTGTCGCGCTGATTTGGTGTATCGTTTGGTCACGGAAGGTAAAAGAGGTACGACTTGGCAGTATGATTTTCCGGTTCTCCAAACCATTTGAAAAAGATATGTGGAGATTGATTCCCGGGCTGATTGTCAGCAGCCTTTCCTGGGGACTCAGTATTTCGGTACATTCTGTAATCATGGGTCATTTGGGCACAGATGCGACTGCCGCATATTCCGTAGTGAGCGTAACACAGCAGCTGATCCAATGCTTAACCCAGGGATTGTCGGCAGGCGCCGGGATTATCATCGGTGGTTTATTGGGAAAAAACGAGCTGGACAAGGCAAAGGAATATGGCAAACGTTTTTGGAAGGTGTCGGCAATCAGTGGGCTCATCAATATTGGATTGATTGCCGTAGCAGGACCGTTTGTTTACACATTTTATGTCCTTGAACCGCAAGCGAAAACCTATCTTATTCAGATGCTCCTGTTTTTGACGGTATATATGTTTGCATACGCTTATAATACCATTATTACGGTTGGAGTTTTCCCGGCAGGCGATGACGCGAAATACGATGCCATCAGCGTTGTCCTGGCAACTTGGTGCTTTGCGGTACCCCTTTCCCTGCTTGGCTGCTTCGTTTTCAAATGGCCGGTTATGGCGGTGTATGCTGTTATGTGCCTGGATGAAATTGTAAAGGTTCCGTTTATCAGAAGGCGATTCGACAAATATATTTGGTTGAAAAATCTTACAATAGAACAGAATCTATAAAATAAAAAGGGGAAAAAACGCGGCGTCTGCCGGCGGATACTGGATTTTTATGCAAAGGTGTGGTAGAATCACCATGACCAGTATACCCGCAGGAATGGGTTGGAAGAATCGGACAGTCCAAGGTGCCCGGCAGGACCCGGAGGAGGGATGCAGCCTTCCTGTTTTCGTAAAAGGGAGGCGGTGTCCACCAAACAGGACGCCCGGGTCATTCGATGTCTGCAGATCCAAAAGGACCGGCCCTTGTGGGGCGCGGTCCTTTTTTGCTTTCTCGGCCGGTATTCGCCGGCGGGGGACGAAAGGGGAGTAGCAAAGCCCCGAGCGGGACATACTGGAAAAAGAAAGGAGGGAGCTTTTATGTGTACAAGCTTTACCCTGCAGGGGAAGGACTTCTACTTTGGGCGGAACCTGGACCTGGAGTATACCTTCGGGGAAAAGGTGGTCATCACCCCGCGGGCCTGGCCGCTGCATTTCCTTCATCAGCCCCAGCAGCCGAAACACTATGCCATGATCGGCATGGCCAGCGTGGTGGACGGGACGCCGCTTTACGCCGAAGCCGCCAACGAAAAGGGGCTGTGCATGGCGGGACTGTATTTTCCCGGTAACGCCTGGTACGACCCGGAGCCCAAGGAGGGCTGTGACAACGTGGCGCCGTATGAACTGATTCCCTGGCTGCTGGGAAGCTGCGCCAGCCTGGAGGAAGCGAAGGTACGGCTGGAGAAGCTGCATCTGCTGGGGGTGCCGTTCCGGGAAGGGCTGCCGCTGGCGCCGCTGCACTGGATGCTGGCGGACCAAACCGGCTGCCTGGTGCTGGAACCCATGGAAAGCGGGCTGCGGGTCTATGATAACCCCGCCGGCGTGCTGACCAACAACCCGCCCTTTGACTTCCACCTGCAGAACCTGAACAACTACCTGAACCTGACCCGGGACTATCCGGTCAACCGCTTTGGCGGGACCAGCCAGCTGACCCCCTGCGGACAGGGGATGGGCGCGCTGGGGCTGCCGGGGGACGCTTCTCCGGCCAGCCGCCTGGTCCGGACTGCGTTCCTGCGGGCCAACTCCGAGGCGGAAAACCAGGGGGAGGAGGGCATGGTGTCCCAGGTGTTTCACATTTTGGACGCGGTGGCTATGGTACGCGGCTCGGTGCGCACGCCGGAAGGCCGCTGGGATATGACCACCTACTCCTGCTGCATCAACGCCAGCCGGGGCATCTACTACTACAAGACCTACGAAAACAACCAGCTGACCGCGGTGTCGCTGGAACGGCAGGACCTGGATTCCCGGGAGATTGCCGTCTTTGAGCTGGAAAAAACACAGCAGATCCGCTGGGATAACTGATAGGGAAACAACAGTGGGCGTCCCCTTTTTCATCAAGGGGACACCCAACTCTGCGGATACCGCTTCATAGGAAAATACAGAGACCGATGGTTTCGTTATAAATCTTTCAAGGAGATGTTTCTTATGTACGATTTTGACAAGGTATTTGACCGCCGGGGCACCGAGGTCATCAAATGGGACCGCCAGACCTGCGGCTGCGGACGCAATGACCTGCTGCCTTTCGGCATTGCGGATATGGACTTTGAGGTCCTGCCCGAACTGCGGGAAGCAATGGTAAAACGTGCAGAGCATCCTACATACGGCTACACCTTCCCCTCGGAAAATTACTACAACAGCTTCATCGAGTGGAACCGCAAACGCAACCAGTTTGACATCGAGAAAAGCGAGATCATCACCATCCCCGGCGTAGTTTGTGCCAACAGCTTCATCATCTACGCGCTGACCGAAAAAGGGGACAAGGTGCTGGTGAACTCCCCGGTTTACGACCCCTTCTATAATGTTATCAACCAGCAGGGCCGCACCCTGGTAACCTCTTCTCTGCACTGGAACGGCCAGCGCTATGAGATCGACTGGGACGACATGGAAAAGAAGATGGCCGACGGGGTCAAACTCTTCATCCTCTGCAACCCCCACAACCCGGTGGGCCGCGTCTGGACCCAGGAAGAGATGGAGCGCATCGTGGAGCTGTGCGCAAAATATAACGTTCTTGTCTTCTCTGATGAGATTCACTGCGACCTGGTCTTCCCCGGCCACAAACACATCCCCTTCGCCAAGGTTTCCCCCAAAGCAGCGGAGATCTCCATCATGGCTATGGCACCCAGCAAGACCTTCAACATCGCCGGACTCAAGTCCTCCATGCTCATCTCCAAAAACCCGGAGATCTACAACAAGGTCAATGAGGCGGTCCAAACCTTCCACGTGGGCGTGGACCTGTTCGGCCTGAAAGCCACCGAAGTGGTTTACCAGTACGGCGAACAGTGGGTGGACGAGCTGATTGCTTACCTGCTGGAAAACGCCAAATTTGTGGTGGACTATGTGAAGAAAAACTTGCCGAAGGTGAAAGCTTATGTACCTGAGGGCACCTACCTTATGTGGCTGGACTTCTCCGCTTATGGCCTCAGCCAGGAAGAGCTCATGGAGAAGGTGATGAAGGAAGCCGGCGTTTCCCCCAACGACGGCGAGCACTACGGCTTTGAAGGCAAAGGCTTCCTGCGCTTCAACATCGGTACCCAGCGCTCGGTGCTCAAAGAGGGCCTGGACCGCATCCAAGCTGCGTTTGAAAAATAAAACTCCAAAAGAAAAAACCGCCTGCACCAAAAAGGGTACAGGCGGTTTTGCTGTCTGTGCTTTTGCGGTTATTTGACATCCTGTCCGAAGACCTGACGGGCCCGGAGCATATTCTGGCGCACCGGGACGCCGAAGGGGCAGTTGGGCTCGCAGCGGCCGCACATCAGGCAGTCGGCGGCGTTTTTGTCCAGGGAAAGGTAGTGCTGGCGCACGGTGTCCGGGACGGTATCCTGCTGCAGGGCCAGGTCCAGGAACTTGGTCACTGCGGCGATGTCGATGTGGGCCGGGCAGGGCTGGCAGTGGTTGCAGTACATGCAGCGGCCGGTGATCTGGATCTTCTGGTTGGCGTGGAAGATGTGGGAATAGTCCCGCTCCTCGGGGGTAGCGTCACAGTAAGCCACCGCCTGGGCCAGCTCCTCGGGGGTGTGGCAGCCCACCAGCACGCTGGTGACGCCGGGGCGGGTCAGGCAGTAGTGGCAACACTGGGGGACGGTCATAGCCACGCCGAAGGGGGAAGCCTCCGCCGTGAGCAGGCTGCCGGCGGCCAGGGGCTTCATGACGGTGATGCCCACCCCCAGGTTTTCGCAGGCGGCGTAGAGCTTCTGGCGGGCCGGGTCCACGGTCCACTGATCGTGCTGCAGGTCCTTAAAGTCGATCAGGTCCATAATGTCGGTGTCAGCCTGCTCCATGTCGTAGGCGGGGTTGATGCTGAACATAAGCACGTCGATCTTGCCGCTTTCCACCGCCCGCAGGGCTACTTGTGGATTGTGGGAGCTCATGCCGATGCTGCGGATGACGCCCTGTTCCCGCAGCTGAAGGGCATAGTCATAGATCTCGCCTTCCATGGTCTGCTCGTAGTCCTCCATACTGTCCACATAGTGGATCATACCGACCTCCAGGTAATCGGTTTCCAGGCGCTCCAGCAGGTCTGCAAAGGAGGCCTTGACCTTGGCAAAGTCCCGGGTACGGGTGTACTGCCCGTCTTCAAAGACGGTGCACAGATGCCCCTGGATCTGCATCTTTTCCCGGCGGCCGCGCAGGGCAGCGCCGATGTGGCTACGGGTGTCCGCCTGGGGCATGAAAACATCCAGATAATTGACGCCGGCTTCGATAGCGGCGTCGAAGATGGCGCGGGTCTCCTCCTCGGTGAGGCCGTTGAACCACTCACCGCCCAGGCCGATCTCGCTGGTGGAAAAACCGGCGCGTCCTAAGGTACGATACTGCATAACAATTCTCTCCTATCTGAAAATCCTTTACAAGACACAAAAGATACGGTAAAATCATTATAAATGGAAGCAAGAGTGTTTACAAGTACGCACAAGTTTTGCCCTTATGGCAAACAACTTCACAAAGGGAGGATGTTTACCGTGGAAAAGATCCAGGTCTCCTGCGAGATGGAGGTAACCATCAAGATGATCGGCGGCAAGTGCAAGCCGATGATCCTATATTATCTCATCGAAAACGGCACCAAACGCTTCGGGGAGCTGCAGCGGTTTGTGACCCAGGTGTCCCAGCGGACGCTGACCAACCAGCTGCGGGAGCTGGAGGAGGACGGGCTGGTCAGTCGGCAGGTCTATGCCGAGGTGCCCCCGCGGGTGGAATATTCCATCACCGAGAAGGGGCGCTCGCTGCTGCCGGTGCTGGAACAGATGTGCCAGTGGGGCGAAGCCAACATGGGGGACCGGTACGAGCTGACCAACCCCCTTTGCGGCGGCTGCCACGGCCGGGAGGAATAGCCATGAGCGAAAGACACAGCATGAAGGTCATTGCCCACATCCAAAGCGATTTCCCCGAAAAATTCGGCATCCCGCGGCAAAGCGGCCTGGTGGAGAGCCTGCGGGCCCGGGTGGTGTTCGAGCCGGAGTACCGGGTGCCCGAGGCCTTCCGGGGCATCGAGGACTTTTCCCACCTGTGGCTGATCTGGGAGTTTTCCCAGGCGGTGCGGGAGGACTGGTCCCCGACGGTGCGTCCGCCCCGGCTGGGCGGCAACCGGCGGATGGGGGTGTTCGCCACCCGCTCCCCCTATCGGCCCAACAGCATCGGGCTGTCCTCGGTGCGGCTGGAACGGCTCATCCAGGACCCGGTGCTGGGTCCGGTGTTGGAGATCTCCGGCGCCGACCTGATGGACGGGACCCCCATCTTTGACGTAAAACCCTACCTGGCCTTTACCGACAGCCATCCCCAGGCGGTGGGCGGCTTTGCTGACCCCTTCCGGGAGTACGCTTTGGAGGTGGACTTCCCCGAGCAGTGGCTGGAAGTGGTGCCGCCCCAAAGCCGGGAGGCACTGCTGGGGGTGCTGGCGCACGACCCGCGCCCCTCCTACCAGAACGACCCCCAGCGGGTGTACGGCCTTTCCTTTGCCGGGCTGGAGGTGAAGTTCACTGTGGCAGACGGGCGGCTTTCGGTCTGTCAGGTGAGCAAAATGCAAGAAAGTACAAGCCGATAAGTCAAGGCGCCTCCCATAAGGGGGCGCCAATTTTTTTGCCCGGAATGGGAAAAAGGACAAGCGTTGAATGATTTTTGGATACAATATTTCAAATAGCTGCCTAAAAATAGAAAACACAGCAGCAAAAACGGGAGGGGAAAGCGGCGAAAAAGGGGAGGAAAAGAAGCGAAATTCGGGTCCGATCTCGGCACAGAATGGAGAAAAGTCCGGAAAAAACCAAGGGATTTTATATATTTGGACCGGATTTTTTGGGATATTATCGTCGAAATGCTTAAAAAATGTTGCTTTAGTATGGTGAATTGTCAAAATATATTACAGAATGGTTACAAACACAATTCACCTCTTGCGCATGAATTATTCACATGATATACTTGCAAAAACGAAATCAGAAATGTTTCTGATATCCGTTTCTTGTTTCAAGGAGGTTCGATTATGAAGAAAACATTGGCACTTCTGCTTGCAATGGCGCTGTCCTGCTCCATGGCATTTACAGGCTGCGGCAGCTCCCAGCCCGCCGAAGGGGAAACCACCGCTCCGGCTGAGACCGAGTCCGAATCCCAGGGCGAAGCAAGCGAACCCGCTGCGGAATCCACTTCCTCGGAAGGCGGCAAGACCTTCACCTGGAACCTGGCGGCCGACCCCAAAACCATTGACCCCACCCTCAACTCCGCTTCCGATGGCGGTAAGGTGATCATGAACAGCTTCGAGGGCCTGCTGCGCGATAAGTTCGACGGCAACGGCCTGCAGCCCGCAATGGCCGAAGCGATCCCGGAGGCAGTGGAAAATGCCGATGGTACCGTAACCTACACCTTCAAGCTCCGCGACGCTAAATGGTCCGACGGCCAGCCGGTCCGCGCGCAGGACTTCGTATTCTCTTGGCAGAGAGCCGTTGACCCGGCCACCGCAGCAGAGTACGCTTACATCCTGAGCCCCATCCTCAACGCTGACCAGATCACCGCTGGGGAAAAGGACAAGAGCGAACTGGGCGTCAAGGCTGTGGACGACAAGACTCTGGAAGTCACCCTGAAACAGCCCTGCGGCTACTTCTTCGAGCTGCTGAACTTCGCTACCTTCATGCCGCTGCGTGAAGACATCGTCGGCACCGACACCGAAGGCCTGTGGGCAAAAGACCCGGCCAAGGCAGTCTCCAACGGCCCCTTCACCCTCAAAGAGTATAAGATGGGCGACTCCTTCACCTATGTGAAGAACGAAAACTACTGGGATGCCGAAAACGTCCACATCGACACCATGGTCGTCAAGATGATCGTTGACCAGTCCACCTACCTGACCGCATACCGCAACGGCGAGCTGGACTTCATCGATGCTCCTCCGGCAGAAGAAGTACAGCAGCTGCTGGCTTCCGGCGAATGCCAGCTGTACCCCCTGCTGGGCAACTACTTCTACGCCATTAACGCACAGACCACCAACCCCGCTCTCCAGAACCAGAAGGTCCGCCAGGCTCTGTCCATGGCCATCGACCGCAAAGCCCTGGTAGAGAACGTCACCCGCTCCGGTGAGATCCCCGCTCTGGGTATCGTACCCAGCGGCATCCAGACCGCAGACGGTCAGGACTTCCGTGAGGCTGCCGGCAGCTATTACTACGGCGAGACCGCTGACATCGAAGGAGCCAAGGCTCTGCTGGCTGAGGCCGGTTATCCCGACGGCGCCGGTGTTGGCCCTGTAGAGATCATCTACAACACCATGGATACCCACAAAGCCATCGCTGAGGCCATCCAGGAAATGTGGAAAGCCATCGGCGTGGAAGCCACCCTTTCCAACCAGGAGTGGGCTGTATTCCAGGATACCAGAACCAACCTGAAGTACGACGGCGTGGTCCGTCACGGCTGGAACGGCGACTATGCTGACCCGATGACCTTCCTGGATATGTTCGTTTCCGGCAACCCGCAGTCCGGCTGCGGCTACGCCAGCGAAGCTTACGACCAGGCCATCGCCAAAGCAGCTTCCACCACCGGTGAGGAACACTACGCTGCCTTCATGGAAGCAGAGAAACAGCTGGTTGAAGATGCTTACATCATCCCGCTGTACTTCCAGCAGCAGAAGGTCATGGCTTCCGAGAAGCTGACCAACTGGGGCTGCGGCGCAGTCGGTAAATACTGGTTCGGTAATGCCGATATCGCGGAATAACGACATTTTCTCCTAAATTTATTAAGCAGAAAGCCGGGGAGCAGGCGCTTCCAGGCTTTCTGCTTTTTTCTTATATATAAGTAAGGAAAATGGGCAAAAAGAAACAGCCGCGGGACGTATCCCACGGCTGTTTTGCTTTTAGGGGAAAGATTAGCGGCGGCGCAGCAGAGCCAGAGCAGCGGCCAGAGAACCAGCTGCCAGCAGGGCAGAGGCGTTCGACACAGCGCCGGTGTTGGGGTTCTCGGCGGGAGCGGGGTTGCCGGCAGGGTCTTCCGCTTCCTCGGCTTCCAGCTCATCCACGGCCAGGACGTAGTTGCCCAGCAGAGCGCCGGTGTTGGGGTTTTCCTTCTGGGAAGAAGGGGCTTCTGCGGGAGCTTCCTCCTCGGTCTCCAGCTCGTCCACGGACAGCACATAGTTGCCCAGGTTGGCGGGTGCAGCAAAGGCAGGAACGCTCATAGCCAGAAGAAGAGCGGCGCTCAAAGCCAGGGTCAGTACTTTTTTCATGGTGATCTCCTCCTATTTGATATCACAGGTATGTAAGGTTACGAAACAGCTAGATTTAAGCGTTGGCCAGGGCCTGTTCCAGGTCCTCGAGGATGTCCTCGACGTTTTCGATGCCTACCGACAGGCGGATGAGGCCCGGATTGATACCGGCGGCCACCAGCTGTTCGTCGGTCAGCTGGCGGTGGGTGGAGCTGGCGGGATGCAGCACCAGGGTGCGGCAGTCGGCCACATGGACCACCAGGGAGACCAGCTTCAGGCTGTCGATGAAACGGACCGCTGCGTCCCGGCCGCCCTTGATGTCAAAGGCGATGACGCCGCTGCAGCCGCGGGGCAGGTACTTCTGGGCCAGGGCGTGATAGGGGCTGGAATCCAGGGTGGGGTAACGGACGATCTCCACCTTGGGGTGGCGCTCCAGCCAGTGGGCCACGGTGTCGGCGTTCTGGCAGTGGCGCTCCATGCGCAGGTGGAGGGTCTCCAGGCCCTGGTTCAGCAGGAAGGCGTCCTGAGCGGAAGGGTAGCAGCCCAGGTCGCGCATCAGCTGGACGCGGGCTTTGGTGATGTAGGCGGCGTTGCCAAACTGTTTGGTGTAAACGACGCCGTGGTAGGATTCATCGGGTTCGGTGAACTCCGGGAATTTGCCACCCGTCCAATCGAAGCGGCCGCTGTCCACGATCACGCCGCCCACCTGGATGGCGTGGCCGTCCATATACTTGGTGGTGGAGTGGATCACGATATCCGCGCCGAACTCGAAGGGACGGCAGAGGATGGGGGTAGCAAAGGTGTTGTCCACAAAGAAGGGGACGCCGTTGCGGTGGGCCAGGTCCGCCAGGCGCTGGATATCCAGCACGGCGATGGCCGGGTTGGCGATGGTCTCGCCGAAGAAGGCCTTGGTGTTGGGCTGGAAGGCCTTCTGAATTTCCTCATCGGGGGCGTCGGCGTCTACGAAGGTGCACTCGATGCCGTATTTCTTCAGGGTGACCGCCAGCAGGTTGACGGTGCCGCCGTAGATGGTGGAGGTGCTGACCAGATGGTCCCCGGCGTGGAGGATGTTCAGCAGGGCGATGAGTGTGGCTGCCTGGCCGGAGGTGGTGCAGAGGGCGCCAACGCCGCCTTCCAGGGCAGCGATCTTGGCCTCCACCGCAGCCACGGTGGGGTTGGAGATACGGGAGTACATGTGTCCGTCGGCCGTCAGGTCGAACAGCTGTGCTACCGCGTTGGTGCTGCTGTATTTATATGTGGTGCTCTGATAAATAGGAAGGGCCAGCGTTTCGCCGTTTTGGGGCTGGTATCCTTCGTGCAGGCACTGGGTTTCGATTTTCATGGGTGTCATCATCCTTTCTTCCTACTCATTTTAGCACGGAAAAGGGCGGTTTTCAATCCACAAAACGCCGCCCGCCCCTTTGACAAAGGGGATTTGCGGGTATATAATGGAAGAAACAATGCGGAATCCCCGCAAAGAAAGGATGGAACCTGCATGAAAAAGCATTTTGCACACCGCTTGGCGGCTCTTTCTGCCGCTGCTGTTATGCTGCTGGGTACTGGTCTGACTGCTGCGGCAGACGGCCTGTCTACCGTAGGCGGCACGGTGTTTGATTTTAAGGACCAGGCGTTCTTCAGCGTGAAGATGTACAGCGAGGAGAAGGTCTACCTGGATCTGGACACCTCCTATCAGAAGGACGTGGCCCGGGAGTGCCCGGTGGAGATCGACCGCTTCTACAACTTCCAGGGTGAGAACGACACCTTCTACCGCTCCGGTTGGCTGCTGCTGGAGGCCGAGGAAGGCCAGCTGCTCTACGAGGTAGAGGAGGACGGCTCCCTGACCAAACTGGACGCGGAGTATGTGGAAGACTACGCCACCACCCGCTCCGGCAAGAGGGTCAGCGGCCTGCTGCTCAAGACCAAGAGCCTGGGCAACTACGCCGTACTGGAAGAAGAACTGTAAACCGCACCCGGTTAAGAGAAAAAGCCCGGTCCCTGATGGGACCGGGCTTTTGTGCGTTTTAGTTTAAATGCAGGGTGGTGAGCAGGTCGTGAAGGACGGTGTTCTGCGCCACGATAAGGATGGTGTCCCCGGTGAAGATGCGGGTGTTACCACGGGGGATGATGAAGTCCCCGTTGCGCACGATGGAGACGATGACGCACTCCTGGGGCAGGGGGATCTCGGAAAGGCAGGCGTTGTGGTAGGGGAAGCCCTCAGGCAGCACCACCTCGTTGATGGAGGCCTCGCCGCGGTTGAGGGAGATGAGCTGCTTGATGCGGGCGGTGTCGATCTCGCGCTCCAGCAGGCGGGCGATGTTGCTGGTGGTGGAGATGGGGATATCCACGCCCAGCTTTTTCATAATCTCCACGTTTTTGGGGTTGTTGACGCGGGCCACGGTTTTGGGGACGTTAAAGAGGCGCTTTGCCAGCTGGCAGCTGACCATATTGGTCTGGTCCTGGCCGGTGACCGAGATGAGGGCGTCGGCGGAGGTGATGCCCGCCAGCTCCAGGGTCTCCAGGGTGGAGCCGTCGCCGCAGTAGACGGGGATGTCCAGCTGGTTGGCGATGGTCTCGCAAAGGCTTTTGCGCAGTTCGATGATGCGCGGCTCGTGGCCGTGCTCGAGCAGGGTGCGGCTGAGGTAGAATCCGATCTTGCCTCCGCCGACGACGATGACGTTCATCCGAAAACTTCCTTTCTAATCTAAAGGCAGATTACAGCAGGGTGGAGGAGAGCAGCAGGCGGTCGCCGCTTTGGGTCTTGCGGGAGGTCTCTCCGGCCATGATCATGCGGTTGTTTTTGTCCAGGATGCCGATGAGCGCCTCCTGGTTGCCCAGCTCTTCCATAATATGCGGGGTGGTCATGCCCAACAGGTGACGCGGGATGGGGATCACCGAAAAGTTGAGCACGTTGCCGGAAAAGGTCATGTGTTTGATCTGCTCGTGGTCGGTAAGCAGGGAATAGGTGGCGCTTACCGTCAGGTTGGTGGGGCAGATGGTCTTGATCTGCAGCTGGGAGAAGATGTTCTCTCGCAGCGGGTCGTAGATACGGCCGACCACCTTTTCCACGTGGAAGATCTCCCGGGCGATCTGACAAACCATGATGTTGGTGTTATCGTCCTCGGTCAGGGCGGCTACGGCGTCGCAGCCCTCGATGCCGGCCTGGCGCAGGACGTCCTGGTCGATGGGCACGCCCTGGATGGTGAAGCCGGAAAATTCGTCGGAAAGCAGTTCAAAGCGGGAGCGGTCGTTGTCCACGATGGAAACGTCGTGCCCCTTTTCGCAGAGGAAATCCGCCAAGCGGGAGCCGACCTTACCACAGCCGGCGATCAGGATATTCATGCACAAGTCCTCCCTCGAAGTGTTGGTACCCATCATTATAATATAAAGAGGCGGGGGATGGAAGGGGTATTTTGCAGAGAAAAGGGGAAAGGAGGCGTCTACGGGCCGAAATTGTGTATAAATCATAAATAAACGGGGAAGTTTTCGTACAAAACTGGGAAAGATGATGACAAAGCCTCCCGGGTGTGTTATACTATATATATGGAAGCCGTCCCCACTGGGGCGGCCCTCCTTTCAAACGAATCCACCCCGCATGAAGCGGCCGCACAAGTGCCGCCTGTTAGGAAAGGAACCTGGATTATGAAAAAATTTGCTATCGCTGCCATTGTTGGCGCCGTTGCTGCCGGAGGCGCTGCCCTCCTGGCCAAGCTGATCAAAGACCGTCAGGACGAGGAACGCCGTTATCAGGACGCCTGCTGCGAGGACCTGTTCCCCGATGAGGACGAGCTGGTGCCTCCGCCGCATCCCGAAGAAGCACCGGAAGCGGGACCCAAAGCTCCCGAGGAACCCAAACCCGAGCCGCCGAAGCCGGAGGCTCCCAAACCGGAACCCCCGAGACCCGAGCCTCCCAAGCCCGAACCCCCCAAACCCGAGCCGCCGAAGCCGGAGGCTCCCAAACCGGAACCCCCGAGACCCGAGCCTCCCAAGCCCGAACCGCCCAAACCGGAGCCGCCCCGTCCCGAGCCGCCGAGACCGGAAGCCGAATAACGCATCCCAAGGCCCCCGTTTTGGGGGTCTTTTTTTGCGCCAAAAGGCCGGATTTGTAACGGGGGTTACTCAAAAATAGTAGAGCTATCACTATAAATTTAAAAAATATCACGCTGTAACCGTGGTGTAATATTTCGGGGGAAAACCGGGTGAAACCCTCGGAAAACCGCGTGTTTATGCGGTGAAATGAAGGTATTCGTGTAATCTTTTTAGCCTTGGCTCAAGATTTGATGACAAAAGAATTACAAAATATTTCGAAAAGGTATTGCAATTTTGAATCTATGGGTTTATAATAGCCTCAGACGAAAGGAAATCGTGGAGAGTTTCCTGGAGGTCTAAGCCCGACGGGGGCCGCCCGGTTGTGGAGAACCGGCAGCCGCAAAAACCCGGGGCAACGTTTTTCGGACACGATATGATGTCCGTGAAAAATCAATTAGGAGGATTACTGCTATGAAAAAAGTACTTTCTGTAGCTCTTGCTTCTGCAATGGTACTCGGCATGGGCGTTAACGCTTTCGCTGATATCAGCTACAACACCGGCGTTGGCATGAACGACGTTGATCTGAAAGAAGTTGGCCTGACCTTCGATGGTTCTCTGGTTATCTCTGACAAAGATGGTGTTGCTATCGACACCACCGCTGAAGATGCTGAGTTCCGTCCCGGCGACGTTATCTACATGCCTCTGTACGGCGACAACCAGGCTGTATACGAAGCTGAAGGTGGCTCCGAAGGCGAAGAGTCCCTGGCTAAAGTTTCCAACCTGAAACTGGACTACCTGCAGGGTGGTAAAGTAGGCTTCAACGGTACCGAAATCACTGGTCTTACCGTTACTGCAAACGGCGTTAAAAAAGAAGGCGACTGCAAAGTAACTGTTGCTGCTGACACTTCTATCTGGTACAACGACGTTCTGAGAAAAGTTACCAACGTTAGAATCGTTGAGAAAAAAGAGGCCGATGGTAAATACTATGTTGATTACCTGCTGGCTGACCTGGCTGCAGTAAAAGGCGAGGAAGCTAAAGATCCCGATACTACCGTTGTAACCGGCACCACCGAGTACGGCCCCTACACCGGCGAAATCGGCAAGAACTGGTCCATCAACTTCACCGAGAAGTCTGAAAACTTCGTTGAGAAGGCTTCCTTCTACAAAGCTAAGAGATCTGACTCTGACCTGAAGACCAACGCTTGGTACATCAAGGTTGAGCTGAAAGACATGTTCGATTCCGTTGACAGCAGCGAAGTTTACTACAAAGTATACGTTGCTGACAACAACAACAAGAACACCACCAACAAAGTATACGTTAAAGGCACCTTCGCTAACGACGTTGTAAAATACGTTGACTTCGAGTGGACCAACAACGCTAACACCCCCGCTGTATGGCAGGTTAAGAAGGGTGAAAACGGCACTGCTGTTTTCGATTTCCAGGACAAAGCTTTCTTCACCGTTAAAATGTACTCTGAAGAGAAGATGTACCTCGACC
>JAHZAU010000030.1 GCA_019423755.1 Oscillospiraceae bacterium | reverse complement strand
ATCGGAAAAGAAGAAGTTTTTCTTCTTCTTTAAAAAACTATTCCTGTTCCAGGTCTTCCGGCAGGGCCGCCAGTATGGCCAGCAGCATCTCGCGGACGATCTGCAGGCGGCCGGACATCGGAAAAGAAGAAGTTTTTCTTCTTCTTTAAAAAACTATTCCTGTTCCAGGTCTTCCGGCAGGGCCGCCAGTATGGCCAGCAGCATCTCGCGGACGATCTGCAGGCGGCCGGACATCGGAAAAGAAGAAGTTTTTCTTCTTCTTTAAAAAACTATTCTTGTTCCAGGTCTTCCGGCAGGGCCAGAAGCATCTCACGGACGATCTTGCAGGCGGCCATGGTGGAAATCCCCGACGGGTCGTAGGGTGGGCTTAACTCGTTGACGTCGCAGCCCACGATCTTGGCCTTTTTGCAGACCAGAGTCGCCGCCCGGCGCAGGTCCTCAAAGGAGACGCCGCCGGCTTCGGGGGTGCCGGTACCGGGGAAGACCGACGGGTCCAGCACGTCCAGGTCCAGGGTGAAGTACACCGGCTTGCCTGCCAGGGCGTCCAGGGTCTGTTCCAGGCCCTCGAAGTCGAAGCGGCGGGTGAACACATGGCCCATGCCCCAGCGAAATTCCTCCCGGTCGCCGGAACGGATGCCGAACTGGTGGATGCGGCCGTCGCCCAGCAGCTCCCAGCAGCGGCGCAGCACGCAGGCGTGGGAATTTTTGCAGCCCAGGTAGTTGTCCCGCAGGTCGGCGTGGGCGTCAAAGTGGATGATGTGCAGCTCGGGGTATTTTTCCGCCACCGCACGCACCGCGCCGTAGGTCACCAGATGCTCGCCGCCCAGCATGAAGGGGCGCTTGGCGGAATCGAGGATCTTGCCGGTGAGCTTTTCGATCTGGCGCAGCACCTTGGCGGTGTCGCCCAGGCAAAGCTCCATATCCCCGATGTCGATAACCGAGGTATCCTCCTCCAGGTCGCGGTCCTGGTAGGGGCTGTAGGTCTCGATGCCGTAGGACTCGTGGCGGATGGCCGCCGGGCCGAAGCGGGCGCCGGGACGGTAGGAGGTGGTGGAATCAAAGGGTGCGCCGTAGAGCACGGTGGAGGCGTAGTGATAGCCTTTGTCGCACCCCAGGAAAACTTCTACATTTTTACTCAACATTTTTCAGCATCTCCTCTACGTAAGCGGGGATATAAAACGCGCCCTTGTGCAGGGTGGTGGTGTAGTACCGGCAGGCAAGGCCGCGGGCGTTCCAGCGGGCTTCGTCCAGGTCCTTGAGGGGGTGGTACTTTTTGGAGGCAAAGCCGAAGAGCCAGTGCCCCGAGGGGTAGGTGGGGATATGCGCCTGATAGACCCGGCTCAGGGGGAAGGTCTCGGTCAGGTAGCGGTGGGCCCGCTGGCAGGCGGCGGCGTCGGCCTCATAGAAGGGCGACTCGTGCTGGTTGATGAGGATGCCGTCCTCCCGCAGGGCCTTGGAGCAGTTGCCGTAAAACTCCCGGGTGAAAAGGCCCTCGCCCGGGCCGAAGGGGTCGGTGGAATCCACGATGATCAGGTCGTAGCAGTCGTGGCAGGAGCGGATGAAGCGCAGACCGTCCTGATAGTGGATGGTCAGGCGCGGGTCGTCCAGGGAGCAGGCGGTCTGGGGCAGGTACTCCCGGCAGGCCTCCACCACCATGGGGTCGATCTCCACCATGTCGATGTGCTGGATGTCCGGGTAGCGGCACAGCTCCCGGATGACCCCGCCGTCGCCGGCGCCGATGACCAGCACATCCTTCACATTGGGGTGCACTGCCAGGGCCGGGTGGGTGATCATCTCGTGGTAGATGAACTCATCCTTTTCGGTGAGCATCATGTAACCGTCCAGGGTGAGAAAGCGCCCGAACTCCGGGGAATGGAAGATGTCGATGCGCTGAAACTCGCTTTGCGCGCTGTACAGCTGCCGGTCCACCCGGATGGACAGCTTGACATTGGGGGTCTGTTCTTCGGAAAACCAAAGTTCCATAGGCTATCTTTCTCCCTTCAAAACATTGAGACGCAGGATATCGGGGTCCTCGGGGCCGGTGATGGAGCAGCCCTTGTCCTTGGCGTAGGCGATGTAGTCGAGGATCTCCTTGGTGATGCGCTCGCCGGGGGCCAGGATCGGGATACCCGGCGGGTAGCACATGACAAATTCGCTGCAGATGCAGCCGGCGGTTTCGCCGATGGGGCGGGACTCCTTGGCGGCGTAGAAGGCCTCCTGGGGGGAGACCGCTACCTGGGGGTCGATGTACTCCTGTTTCATCAGGCCGGCGCCGTCCCCGCCGAAGCGGCGGCGGACCTCCGCCAGGGCGCTGACCAGACGCTCGATCTCCCGGGGACGGTCCCCGATGGAAAGATAAGCCAGGATGTTGCCCAGGTCGCCGAATTCGATCTGGATGTCGTACTCGTCCCGCAGCAGGTCGTAGACCTCGATACCGGCCAAGCCCACATCCAGGGTGTTGATGGAAAGCTTCGTTACGTCAAAATCAAAGACGCTGTCGCCGTTGCACAGCTCCCGGCTGTAAGCGTAGTAGCCGCCGATGGCGTTGATCTCCTCCCGGGCGTACTCCGCCAGCTTCACCACCCCGGCGAAGGCTTCCTTCCCGCGCAGCGCTAAGTTGCGGCGGGAGATGTCCAGGCTGGAAAGCAGCAGGTAGGAGCCGCTGGTGGTCTGGGTCAGGTTGATGATCTGCCGCACATGGCCTTCGCTCATAGCCGGGCCGATGAGCAGCAGGGAGCTTTGGGTCAGGCTGCCGCCGGACTTGTGCATGGAGACAGCGGCCATATCGGCCCCCGCCGCCATAGCGGACACCGGCAGCCCCTCCCCAAAGTAGAAGTGGGTGCCGTGGGCCTCGTCGGCCAGGCAGAGCATCCCGTGGTCGTGGGCCATCTTCACAATGGCCCGCAGGTCGGAGCAGATGCCGTAATAGGTGGGGTTGTTGACCAAAATGGCCTTGGCGTCGGGGTTTTCGCGGATGGCGCGTTCCACCTGCTCCCGGCGCATGCCCAGGGAGATGCCCAGGCGGTCGTCGCACTCCGGGTCCACATAAACCGGGATCGCGCCGCAGAGCACCAGCGCGCCCATAACGCTGCGGTGGACGTTGCGGGCCAGGATGATCTTATCCCCGCGGCCCACCACCGAAAGCACCATGCTCTGGACGGCGGAGGTGGTGCCGCCCACCATCAAGAAGGCGTGGGCCGCGCCGAAAGCCTCGGCGGCCAGCTCCTCTGCCTCGCGGATGACCGAGATGGGGTGGCAAAGGTTGTCCAGCGGCTTCATGGAGTTGACGTCCATGCTGACGCACTGCTGCCCCAGCAGCGCCGCCAGCTCCGGGTTGCCCCGGCCGCGCTTGTGGCCCGGCACATCAAAGGGCACCACCCGGCGCTTTTGAAATTCCTGCAGCGCCTGGTAGATGGGCGCGCGGGACTGGTCGAGTTTTTCCATGAACGATCCCTCTTTCTGCTAGTAAATATTGCGGCCGGAGAAGATCTCGATCATCTCGCGGCGCAGGTTATTCATGATCTCCAGACGCTTCTGCGGCGGCAGCTCGTAGGCGTCGGTTTTAAACAGGTAGTTCTGCAGGTCGATCTCCTTGACCATCATCTTGGTGTGGAAGAGGTTGCAGTCGTAGACGTTGATGTCCACCGCGTCGTAGCGGCGGAGGATCTCCGGGGCGATGTAGTCCTGGATGGAGGTAACGGTGTGGTCCAAAAACAGCTTTTTGCCGTCCACGTCCCGGGTAAAGCCCCGCACCCGGTAATCCATGGTGATGATGTCCGAGTCGAAGGAGCCGATCAGGTAATCCAGGGTGGAAAGCGGGGTGATCTCGCCGCAGGTGGCGACGTCGATATCCACCCGGAAGGTGGCAAGGCAGGTTTCGGGGTGGTATTCCGGGTAGGTGTGGACGGTGACATGGCTTTTGTCCAGGTGGGCCAGCTGGGTCTTGCCGGCAGGGATCATGGAGCCTTCGGCGATGAGCAGGGTCACCGAAGCGCCCTGGGGCTCGTAGTCCTGCTTGGCGATGTTGAGCACCTTGGCGCCGATCATGTCGGTCAGGTTGGTGAGGATGCTGGTGAGACGCTCGGAATTGTACTGCTCGTCGATGTAAGCGATGTAGTCCCGCTGCTCCCGGGCGGTTTTTGCGTAGCAGACGTCGTAAATATTAAAGCTCAGAGCCTTGGTCAGGTTGTTGAAACCGTAGAGCTTGAGTTTTTCCCCCATAGCCGCACTCTCCTTTTTCTGGGGTGATTTGCGCATAAAAAAAGCAAGCAACACGCACAAATGCACATTGCTTGCAAAAGGTCTGGATCGGGAAAGGGTCCTCTCGGGCCCGGACGCGGCGGACCGCAGGTCCGGTTTGCGGCAGGTTTCCCGGTTCGACGAAGAAACCCACACACCGAAGTATGAGGAAGAGATATCCATTCGAGTTGATAGAGCAAATATTACTTTCACTACTCTTATTGACCGTTTTACAAGTTGATGTACGCATCCGCGCACCGGTTGTAAAGTAACCAACTTATAAAATTGAGCTTTTAACTCAATCAATAATGGCAACGCAAGGTTGCCCATCGGCAGTTGACCCGGCTGTCCGTATGGCCTTTAACCCAACGTGGGTGGTCAGAGAAAATATTTGCATGGATACTCTGTTGCCTCATATCACATGACGGGCATATAATACCCCAACTTGTCCGGGATGTCAAGAGGGTTTTGGCGAATTTTCTTTCATTTTTCCGAAAAATAATCCGCTTTTTACCCGAAAAAGGCGAGAAATCCTCCCGCGGGTTCTATTTTTGGGAAGATGCTTCCCTTTTGCGGCGGCCTCAAGCTCGTCCTGAAAATAGCAAGATTCTTTTATAATTTGCCCAAAAGAAAAAGCCCCCAGACTTTTTTCCAGGAGCTTCGTTTGCGGTTATTTTTGGTTGATGATGGCCTAGATGCGGTCGATGAGGACGCTGAGGGCCACCTGGTTCATGCCGCCTTCGGGGACGATGATGTCGGCGTTGCGGCGGCTGGGCTCCACGAACTGGTCGTGCATGGGCTTGACCGTCTGCAGATACTGCTCCACCACCGATTCCACGCTGCGTCCCCGGGACTTGACGTCCCGCAGCAGCCGCCGGATAAAGCGCACGTCGGCGTCGGTGTCCACGAAGATCTTCATATCCATCAGGTCGCAGAGGGCCTTGTTTTCGAAGATCAAGATGCCCTCCACGATGATCACCCGCGCCGGATGCACCAGCACCGTTTCCGGCATGCGGTTGTGGTCGGAGAAGGAATACTGCGGGCGGTGGATGGACTCGCCCCGGCGCAGCTGCTGCAGCTGCTCCACCATCAAGGCGGTGTCAAAGGCGTCGGGATGGTCGTAGTTGAGCTTACAGCGCTCGGCAAAGGGCATCTCCGAATGTTCCTTGTAGTAGTGGTCGTGGGAAAGGATGATCACATCCTTGGGGTCGAAAGCTTCCCTCAGCTTGAGGGCGAGGGTGGTCTTGCCCGAGCCGGTACCTCCGGCTACACCGATAATGGTGGGGGTCATCTGGGTCATCTGCTGGTCTCCTCCCTGGCGGCCGCAGCCGCAGTTTCTTCTATTATACCAGCAAGAACCCGGTTTGTCTACGAGATTTGACCCGATGCGGCAAGGGGCGCCGCCGTTTTGCCCAGCGCCCAGCCTTCCTCCAGGCTGATGGGGCTCCAGCGGCACTCCCCTGCCTGCAGGAAGTCCGCCAGCTCCCGCACCAGCTCGATGACCGGCAGGACCTGCACCGCCGTGTGGGGCAGCTGCCGCTCCAAAAGTTCCAGCCCGCCCAGGTCGGGGCTGCGCAGCAGGCGGGCGGTGCGGGCCAGCACCTGCGGTTCCAGCACCGGGCCTTCCCCGCCGCCGCACAGGGCCAGCTGCACCCGTCCC
The DNA here is from genome assembly GCA_019423755.1 of Oscillospiraceae bacterium. Classification (GTDB taxonomy): domain Bacteria; phylum Bacillota; class Clostridia; order Oscillospirales; family Ruminococcaceae; genus Negativibacillus. Next base: position 11,647 of record JAHZAU010000030.1, on the reverse strand, counting down.
AGCTCCCACAACGCCTGCCCGCAGAAGAGCACCGGCCCGCCGGCGTCAACGCCTCCCGCGAAGGCCCCGGCTTCCTCCCGCAGGAGGCGCTGGATCTCCTGCCGCAGGGAAAGGGTCTCCTCCATGGTGAGCAGCGGGCCGGTCATCCTGCGGCTCAGCCACACCGGCCCCAGGGGAAGGCTTTGCTGACAGCCGGGTTCTTCCAGACGCACCAGCTGGACGCTGCCGCCGCCCACCCGGCAGAGGACGCCTCGTCCCGGCCCCGCCGCCTGCCGCAGAAGGTCCGCGGCCTGCTCCCCGGAAAGGGTCTGCACCGGGGCGCCCAGCGCCTGGCCCAGCCGGTCCTCCAACCCTAAACGGCCGCCGCTGTACCGCAGCGGGGAGCCGCCCAGCCCCTGCACCGACTGGCAGCAAAGCTCCTTTGCCCAGCGGCGGGCTTCCTCCAAGGTGCGGCAAAGCCACCGCTCCCCCGTTTCGCTCAGGCTGTCGCCCTCCTGCCAGCAGGAAACCAGCCCCGGCCGCCACCGCCGGTCCAGCCGAAAGGCGCGGCCCTCCTCCCGCTGCCAGATCTCTGCCGCTACGCCGTTTCCGTGGATACCCACCACGCATTCTCGCATAAAAAGACCTCCTCGATGGTAATGTACAGGCTTAGTGTGGGCCAGCCGGGTCCGGTGCAAACCGTCGGGCAAAAATTCTCCCCAGCGGTTGACTGATCGGGCAAAATGCGGTATAATAGTCAGGCAAAATGCGCTAGAGTGGCTCAGTCGGTAGAGCAGCTGATTCGTAATCAGCAGGCCGTGGGTTCGAATCCCATCTCTAGCCCCAAAAACGCAGGGTATCGTCTGATACCTTGCGTTTTTTGTTTTTAGGGGATTCGAACAGCCCGGCCCTTGTACCAACAAGGGTCCAAAGGCTCCGGGGGAGCCCTAGTTGCCGCTTTGCGCCAACTATCGAAAGAAGCCCCCTGGCGGGAGCTTCTTTCCTGTGTTCTCGGGAAGGTTTTGTGCGCGCCGCGGAGGGGATTCGAACAGCCCGGCCCTTTCCGGGGGTATCGGCACGGACTGCTGGCCCACTAGCTGGACCGCTTTCCGCCGCCAGCAGCTTTCCTCCCATCCGGACGAATAACACAAAAGGGACCAGCCCGCGCGGGCCGGTCCCTTTTTTCGCAAGATTTTTCTATTCTACCGACTTGAGCGATTCCACCATGTCGATGGCCCGCAGGCGCCGGTTGGCCGACAGGTTGACAAGCAGGGAGAACAGGATGGTCAGCCCCACGGCGTAGAGGTAGCTTTTGGGCTGGGCCGAGCGGCCAAACATGACCATGTCGATCTCCACCGTCAGCACCAGCCACTGGTGCAGCAGCTTGCCCATCCCCATCCCCAGCACCACGCCGAAGAAGGTGAGCAGCACGTTTTCACGGTAGATATACGCGCCCATCTCCCGGTCGTTGAAGCCCAGCACCTTGAGGGTGGCCAGCTCCCGGATGCGCTCGGTGATGTTGATGTTGGTCAGGTTGTACAGCACCACAAAGGCCAGGGCCGCCGCACAGATGATGATGAGCACCACCGCGCTGTCCACGCTTTCCATGGAGGAGGTCAGGGTGCTGCGCACCGACTCCATGCGGGTCACCGAGGTGACGCCGTCCAGGGCGATCAGGTCGGCGGTGACCGCATCGGCCATCTCCTCGGTGTTCTCCGAGAAGGTCAGGAGGATGGTGTTGTCCTCCGGCTCCTCGCCGAAGGCCTGGCGGTAGACCGCGTCGGTCAGGTAGACATAGTGCTGGATGTAGTTTTCCGCGATGCCGGCGATGGTCACCGTGCCGCGCTTGTCGCCGCTGACCAGGGTGATGGTGTCCCCTACCCCCACGTCCAGCAGCTCCGCCGCCTTTTCGGTGAGGACGGCGCCGTCGTCGGTGAGGGGCACCGGCTGGTGGTCCAGGCGGGTGCGCAGCGTCACGAAGCCTTCCAGCTGGGAGGCGTCCTCCACCACGGTGAAGTAGCCGTCGATGCTGCGGCGGCTGCCTTCCAGGGTGGCGGAATTTTGCTCACAGGGGAGATATTGGGTCACCCGGCTGTCGTTGTCCAGCAGATCCAGCACCTCCTGCAGCTCGCTGTCGTCGTAGTGGTTTTCCAGCGCCGCCTGGGCCTGGTAGCCGTTGAGCTCGTCGTACTGGATGTCCATAATATCCAGGATGGAATCCCGCAGGCCGAAGCCGGTGACGATGAGGGCGGTGCAGCCAGCGATGCCCACGGCGGTCATCCAGAAGCGTTTTTTATACCGGAACAGGTTGCGGATGGTCACCTTTTGGGTGAAGGAAAGCCGCGACCACAGCGGCCGCACCCGTTCCAGCAGCACCCGCTTGCCCGCCTTGGGCGCCCGGGGACGCATGAGGGTGGCCGGGGTGGCGCGCAGGGCGTTCATCGCCGCTGCCAGCACCGCTACGGTGTTGCAGGCCACCGCCGCCAGCACCGCCGCCAGATAGGTGACCGGCTGGGGCGAAAAGACGATGCCCGGGATGTTGTAGATGATGCGCCAGGCGGTGATGATGATAAAGGGGATGAGCAGACAGCCCACCACCAGGCCCACCAGGCTGCCGCTCAGGGAGGCCAGCAGCCCGTAGCCCACGTATTTTTCCGCAATATCCGCCTTGGAATAGCCCAAAGCGGAGAGACAGCCGATCTGGCTGCGCTGCTCCTCCACCATGCGGGTCATGGTGGTCAGGCAGACCAGCGCCGCCACCAGGAAGAACAGCATGGGGAACACCGACGCCAGGTTGCCCATGCGCTGGGCGTCCTGCTGGTAGCTGACAAAGCCGATGTTGGCCTGGCGGCTGAGCAGGTACCACTCCCCGTCCTCCAACTCGTCGATGGTGCGGCGGGCATCCCGCAGTTTGCTGCGGGCGTCGGCCAGTTCTTCCTCGGCTTCGGCCTTGCCGTCCTCGTACTCCACCAGGCCATCGGCGTATTCTGCCTCGCCGTCGGTCAGCTCCTGGTAGGCGTCGGCCAACTCCTGGCGGCCCTTGGCGGACTCCTCTTCTAAAGTCTTGCGGCCGTCTTCCAGGTCGGCAAGCCCCTGCTCATACTCCGCCCAGCCGTCGTCCAGCTTGCGGCGGGCGCCCACCAGTTCCAGCCGGCCGATCTCCAAATCCTCCCAGGCTTCCTTCATCTGGGCCTCGGTCTCTTCCAGAATCTCCAGCGACGCCTGCAGCTCGGCCTCTCCGGCGTCCACTTCCTGCCGGGCCTGGTCCAGCTGCTGCTTCCCGGCGGCAAGCTCCGCCTCTCCGGCTTCCAGCTGGGGAAGGGCCGCTTCCAGCTGGGCTTTGCTTTCTTCCAGCTTCTGCTGCCCTTGGGTAATAGCTGCGTCCAGCCGGGCGACTTCCGCTTCGGCGGCGGCAATTTCTTCCTCTGAGGCTGAACCGCTGGCTATCAGATCTTCCAGCTCCTTTTTGTACTGGGTAAGCTGTCCAAGCTCCTGTTCTCCGGCCTCGATGCCGGCAAGCCCGGCGTTATACTGGGCCCAGCGGGCGTCCAGCTCCTGGCGGCCCTCTTGATATTGCTTTTCGGCTTCTTCGTAGGCTTCCAGCCCTTCCAGCCAGGTTTGGTAGCCTTCCTCCCACTGGGCCTTGCCGTCCAGATACTGCTGGTAGCCTTCCTCGTACTCGCCCAGACCGTCCTGGTACTGGGCCATACCGTCCTTGTATTCCTCCTCGCCGTCGTCCAGCTCGATTTTGGCGTCGGCCAGTTCTTTTTCGGCGTCCGCCAACTCCTGCTCGCCGTCGGCGACCTTTTCTTCCAGTTCCTTCTGCCCGTCGTAGTACTCCACCCAGCCGTCGTCCAGCTCTTTGCGGGCGTCGGCCAGTTCCTGCTCGGCGTCGGCCAGCTCCTGCTGCACCTCGGCTTCGGCATCATCGTACTCCTGCTGGGCGTCCTGGTACTTTTCCTCCGCTTCCTGGCGGACCTCCTCCGCCCGGTGGGCCGCCCTCTGGTCGCCGAAGTCCTCGTTGGCGTCCAGCCAGTCCTCGGTGAGGGTCTCGTACTCGTCCGAGTAGGCGTTGAGCTCCTTGGCGCCCTCCAAGGTCAGATAAGCCTCGGTAAAGGACTCCATGCAGAAGGCCTCCTCCGGCAGCAGCACAAAGCAGGACACTGCGCCGGTGCCCAGGGTGGAGGTGCCCCGCTGCACCGAAAGATACAGCGGCGACTGGCAGGTGCCCACCACCGTAAAGGTGGAACGGGTCAAGGCGTCCTCGTAGTCGCCGGTACCGGTGTCGATGGAGATGGTGTCCCCCAGGTCGATGCCCATGGAGGAAAGCAGCTGCTCCTCCACCAGGCACTCACCGGCGTTTTCCGGCATACGGCCCCGCAGAAGGTCGGGGGCGTTCATGCCGCTTTGGCTGATGGAAAGCGCCTTGACCACCAGGTCGTTGTCGGCGCCGGAGACGATGCCGTCGATGGTGTAGCTGCCCTCCGCCGCCAGCACGCCCGGCCGCTGGGACAAAAGCTGGACGTCCTCCTCGGTGATGCCCAGGGTGGCCATCACCTGGATGTCCATCATATCCTGCTGGTCCAGATAGCGGTCCGCCGTGGACTCCATATCGGGCGCGGTGGTGCGCAGGCCGGCCAAAAAGGCCACCGCCAGCGCCGACAGCACAAAAATCGAGAAGAACCGGCTTTTTGTCTTGCGGATCTCTCGGATGATATCCTGATGCAGAGCCTGTTTGGCCATACCCATTCCCCCCTTCTGCTACCACTCGATCTCGGAGACGGGGGTGGGATGGGGGTTCTGCTCCATAGCGGCCACCCGTCCGCTTTTAATGTGGATGACCCGGTCGGCCATGGGGGTCAGGGCGGTGTTGTGGGTGATGACCACCACCGTCATCCCCCGCTGGCGGCAGGTGTCCTGCAGCAGCTGCAGGATGGCCTTGCCGGTGACGTAGTCCAGCGCGCCGGTGGGCTCGTCGCAAAGCAGCAGCTTGGGGTTTTTGGCCAGGGCGCGGGCGATGGCCACCCGCTGCTGCTCGCCGCCGGAAAGCTGGGCCGGGAAGTTGTTCATCCGCTCTTCCAGCCCCACATGGCGCAGCACCTCGGCGGCGTCCAGCGGGTCCCGGCAGATCTGCGCCGCCAGCTCCACGTTTTCCAGGGCGGTCAGGTTCTGCACCAGGTTATAAAACTGGAACACAAAGCCGATGTCGTACCGGCGGTAGTTGGTCAGTTCCTTTTTGTTGTAGCCGCTCACCAGCGCCCCGTCCACCAAAATGGTGCCGGAGGTGGCGGTATCCATCCCGCCCAGCAGGTTGAGCACCGTGGTCTTGCCGGCGCCGGAAGGCCCGACGATCACGACGAATTCGCCTTTTTCGATGGAAAAGGAGATGTCCTCCACCGCGCGGATGACCACCTCGCCCATTTGGTATTCTTTTACGACATGCTCCAGCGACAGAAACGGCATGCCGGTCCCCCCTTCCCGTATAATCAACAATGTGTTGATTTTCTTCTTGTCTTCTATTATAGTTAGATTGGGAACAAAATCAAGCGGGAGGCAATTTGTCTTCCGTTCCGCCCCGGGATGCGGCCCCGGCAGCGGCTGGCACGAGAGAAAATAAGACGTTTCCCGTTCTCTATCCAGTGGTATTTTTGTAAATTTGAGGTGTGTATGAACATGAAAAAACAACTCTGCACCGTTGCTGCGGTAGCAATGGTGCTGGTTCTGTCCATTAGCGGCTTTGCTCATTCTGGACGAACCGATTCTGCCGGTGGGCATTACGATCGCTCCACGGGAGAATACCATTATCATCACGGTTACCCCGCCCATCAACACGGCTACGACGGGTCTTGTCCGTATGAAACCGAGTATTCAAATGAGACATATCAGTATGACTTTAGCAGCTTTTTTGAGAGTGCTCCTGCTTCCGCCCAAGGCGGCGACTATCAGAGCGGATACAATGACGGATATCACGATGGATTTAATATCGGTGAGAGCAACGGATATCATGACGGCAAAAAAGACGGTTATGAAGAAGGTCTTGAAAAAGGAAAACAGCAACTTCAGCAGTACAAGGATGAAATCCTTCCGTTGATTTTGCTCGGCTCCCTTTCCGGTGCCTGCTTGGTTCTCGGTCTAGTAATCTGGATCATCAAATCGATCTATAGATGGATAAAAGGAAAGCTAAACCGCTAACAACTGTAAAAAAAGACGCCCCCGAGAGGGCGTCTTTTTTGCGTTTGAGGGGTTTATCAGGAAAGGCGGGTCAGGTCCTGGGCGCGGACGGCGGCGGTGACCACCTTTCCCCGGCCGATGACCACCCGGTCGCCCTGGGGCGGCTCCAGGACGGTGTATTCCCCGCCGGAGACCCAGCTTGCCAGGGGGACGCCGCGGTAACTTTTGGCCCCGGGGCGGACCCGCACCCGGTCCCCCACCGAAAAGGCAGCGGGCTGGGGCGCGGGCGGTTTCGTGGGCTGCTTGGGGTAGGTGATGGCCGGGCAGGCAAGCCAGTGGGTCCAGCGGGTGGCGCCCGGCCCGTTGAGGGGGGTCTTGACCGCTCCCCGGCCTCCGGCGCACTCGATGACCCATCCCTTCCCCACATAGACCCCCACATGGCCTTTCTGATACACGCAAAGCCCCGGCTCCTCCGGCAGGGTGGCGATGGGCCCCCGGCGGGTGGCCCGGTCAAACAGCATGCCGGTGTTCCAGTCCAGGGCGGGGTCGTAGATGGCTTTGTCTTTGTCCTTGTCCCACATACAGTAGCCCTTGATGAGGCCGACGCAGTCGCAGGCGGTCTGGCCCAGGTGCTTCTGGTGGAGGGTTTTCTGGGGGCCGCCGTTGTAGGTGGGGTATTGGCGGGCCTTGTAGTCCAGCAGGCTTTGGGTCAGCGGCTGGCCGAAGGTCCCCCAGACGTACCACCAGTTTTCCTGCAGGGCGCGGTTGGCGTGGGCCACCAGCCCCGCTGCGGTTTTCTCGGACATGATGATCGCTCCTTTCGCCTCCCCGCTTTACCAGTATATTCCACCATCGGGCCGGTGCTCCTGGGCAGGAAAAAAGCTCCCGCGCGGGGAGCTTCTTTCCGATCTGGTTGGTTTCATTATCGAGGCGTTACTGCTTGCGGCTGCCCAGCGCGAACCACAGGCCGGTGCCGGCGGCGGCCAGCAGGACCACCGCTCCCGCGGCCCAAAGCAGGGCGTGGGAGGAATCGCTTTCCGGCTGGGCGGGGGTGTCCTCCGGGGCGGGCGTGTCCTGGGCAGAGGGTTCCTCCGGGGAGGGGGTATCCGCCTGGGGCTGGGCGGCGGGTTCGGTCTCCGGGGCCGTCTCGGGGGCGGAGACAGTCTGCTCGGGGGCCGGGGCGGCCGCTTGTCCGCCGGGTTGGGTGCTGGGCTGGGGAGCGGGCTGGCTGGGGGTCGGGGCCGTTTGCTCCGCCGTCTGGGCGGCGGTTTTTTGGGGGGCGGCGGGTTCGGTCACCCACTGGGCCAGCTGCTTGCGGGAGAAGTAGCCCTGCCCGTCAAAGCCTTCCAGCTGCTGGGAGGTGAGGGTCAGGCTGTCGCCGTCCTGCCAGCGAAGGCGCAGGGTCAGGTCCTCCTGGTCAGCCAGGGCGCGCAGCACCGAGGAGGGCACCTTCCAGCCGCTTGGGACGCTGAGCTGCAGGGTGTCGCCGGGGCGGGCGTCCCGGATGCGCTGGCGCACGCCGTTCCAGAAGTCATAGACCGGGTCGGCGGGGGTATCCAGGCCGGAGCTTGTGTCGGTATTCCCGGTGGAGCCGCCCTTATTCTCTTCCGGTTCCGAGGGTCCAATGGCTTCGCCATCATTCCACACCAGCACATAGGGAGAGAATTGGTTGGTGGTAAATTCAATATGGGTTTCCGTGTTGGTCACCGTCACTGGGGTTACTGTGGCGTTGGCAATGGCGTCTGCCACAGCGTCGGCGGCCATATCCCGGTTCAGATTCTCAAAGTGAAGCAGTGTGAATTCGGTATTCTGGTCGGTTCCTTCCGGGTAGGGCCAGCTGACCGTCACGGGGCCGGACGCCTTTACCCAGACATTTCCGTTCTGGGTATCCACCAAATCCAGGTACTTCATTTCATAAGCGCGCGTTTTACCGGCAGGTACCGTTACGTCTTTCAGCACTTCGTTGACTTTATCTTCCATCAGGTCTTTGCGGTTGGACTCGCTCTGGGTACTTTCGATGATATCATCAAAGAGCAGCGCCACACCATCATCGGAAACGACTTGCACGTTAGAATCGTTGATGGTAAAGGTCGTTCCCTCAGGGGCCGTCACAGCGGGCTTGCCAGCTGCCGCCGGCCGGTTCAATGCACTGTACTGCACGTTGGCGGTGGTACCGCGCACCGTAAGCGTACCTGGAACTGTGACTACCTCTGTGCTATCCTGTTGCCCGTGCCCGTAATCTATCATCGCTGTTATAGTTCTCACGAACCCCTGGTCGATGTCCATTTCAAGCGTCTGATTCACGGCATCTCCTACGTCAAACTGATCGCTGGTGACCGTTTCTCCCGCCGTGTTGGTAAACTGCACCTGCAGCCGGTCCTGGCCACTGGCAGGCACAATCTTGTAAACATTTATATACTCTGTACCGTCATAAGTCTCCAGGTTCCAAGTATTACCGGTGGCAGATTCTTTAAAATACAGCCAACTCTCTATCCATCCCTCGGGTATACTAATATAAAATCCCGGTTCCGGCAGAGAGTTGCTGCCCACAATGGTACCATCGGACACAACACCTTCGTAACCGTGATCACCACCCATATAAACGATGACGTCTGCCGCAGTAATGATAACATCGTTGCTCATTTTCGTCGTCGCGGGTGTGGCTGACACAAGCACCTGAATTGTCGTAGAATCACCGGGCACCGTAGCCTGGAAAGCACCTTTGGTTTCCAGACTGCCGCCCTCCGTGAATTTCCAGCTGTCCAAGGTTCCGGTCCAGTTCAGGGTAGTCGTCGTATTCTCGGCTGTTTCCCAGCCTTCTTTCAGGGTACAGGTCAGGGTCAGAACCCCTTGCTCATACTTAATATCCGAAGCCTCCAACACATCGCTGGTCAAAGTAACCTTAGATACATCAATCATCAGTTCAGAGTTCAATTCCACCGTCAATGTCATATTTTCGGGCTTCTGGGCCTGCAGCAGGGTACTCAAGTTGCTGCTCATGGTGAACACAGCTGTACCGGGAATCCAATAGATATCCTTTATCCTGCTCTTTTTATCTAATTTTTCCGGCACGGTCAATGTCATGGAACCATAATCCTCACCGGATCGGTCCTGCCCCAGCACATCATTGGCATTGCCGCTGGTGTCCGTCACAGGCGGCATAGGAGCCGCACCGACGCAAACCTTGTCCAGCTCGGCACCCTCCGCAGAGCAGACGGGGCAGTCGCCGTTGACGCTGCCCTCGGCGCAGCGGGTCTCACAGCTGCAGGCAGCCGGGGCCGCACCCGTGCAGGCGGACAAATCCGCGCCCTCCGCCGCGCAGACGGGGCAGTCGCTGTTGGCGCTGCCCTCGACGCAGCGGGTCTCACAGCTGCAGGCAGCCGGGGTCGCACCCGTGCAGGCGGAGAGGTCCGCCGCGCAGACCGAGCAGTCAGGGTTTATAGTATCCTCTGTACAGAGGATACTATAGGAGCACTGCTCCTGTAGCTCCGCCGCGGGCGGGTCGGTGGGGGTGGTCTGCGCGGGGGCCTGGGTCAGGTCCGTGCCGGTCGTTTCGTCGGCCCATGCCAGCCCCGGCAGCATCCCTACTACCATGCACAGGCTGACCAGTGCCGCAAGCAGTCGTTTTTTCATGGTCTTTCCTCCTCTGGGGTGCAATTTTCCATGGTTCTATTGTATTCCAAATTCCTCGCCCCTTCAAGCACGCAGCTGCGGAAACCTGGTTGCGCTTTGCACCAACTACGCAAAAAGCTGCCCGCGCCGGAAATCCCTTCTGACGCAGGCAGCTTTGTTGCCTTTTGAAAAAAGTGGGAGCGTTGTTATCCTGGCGGTGGGGGACCGGGCCGCAGTGTGTCCTCATCCAAGTCCTGCCCGCTGAAAAGGTCGCCTCAGGCGAGGGCATTGCGGCGGGCGGGCTCCACCACAAAGGAGATGCCCGTCATCTTGTCCAGCAGCGCATCTGTGCCGTTGGACAGTTTGTACTCCAGCTCGTCCCGGTAGAGCGGGATCACCTGATAGAAGTTGACCTCCTCGCCTCCCGGCAGGATGCAGACCTCGCTGCCATCTTCGGTGTCCTGGGGACCGGTCAGAATGGCGGCGCACAGCTTTGTGTCCTTTGCAAAGTCATCCTCATTGTCCATGGTATGGCCGAAGCCCAGCCAGGTATCGCTGGCAATGGGCAGGCGGGCCAGGGTTTTCAGCAGGCGGATGGGCCAATACCACCGCTCATTCTTCAGGTCCTCATGCCTTAGCTTCCAGTTCCCTGGCAGCGCAATGGCCAGCTCCGCCCGCTCCAGCTTGTATTCGGCCAGTTCCTCCGGCACATTCATCCGGTGGGCGCCCATGCCCATGGTGACCAGGGTGTAGTAGTCCCGCTCCTCGGAGGGCGGCACCACGCAGATGTCCACATGGATGTCCGGGGAAGACAGCTCATGGAACACATTCTCAAACTTGCCGAAATACTGCTGGATGTGACCCTCGACGGCCTCCATCTCCTCCTCGGTGTAGACCTCGGGATTACGGAATTCTTTCTCATCCTGCGTATCCTCATCGTCCGGTTCCTCCTCGGGCGGTGTTTTCAGGTTCACTGTGCCCGCTTCCCGGCGGAAGGTGTGGAAGCTGGCCCAGGGGATGTCGCTGCACTCGAAGAACTCCTTTGCCATCTGGAGCGCCGAGTGAATGTCCCAGGCGATGAAGTCCACATAGCCGCAGAAAAGGCCGGTAGCTCCGCCGGTGAGGGTGAGAACCTCCGGGCCGTCGCCGGTGGTGAACACTTCTTCCAGCTTATCTCGGAAGTCGAAGATCTTATCCGTTCCTTCCTCCTCCCGCAGAGTATCCAAAGGATAGCAGAAGAAGCCCGCCACCGCGCCGTCGGCATGGAGTGCGTCCATGAAGTCATTGTCAGCGTTCAGATAGCCGTTGATGAGCGGAGCACAGTTGGTGGAACCGGCAATTACATCCAACCGCCAGTCGGCTTCCGGGTCCTTGTTGGGTTCCATTTTGTAGCCAAGATAGCTGTTCAGATAGGCTTCCGGGTCGGTGGAGAGGTTCGCTCCCTTTTCTTTCAGTTTGTCGGGCAGTTTGGACAGGAGGAAGGGCTGCTCCGCCTTGGGTTCTTCCAGCACATTGAAGTCATCAATATACCACATATGGGAGATCTCGCCCAGCACTTGGTCAGTAAGGGTGGTGAGCATCCACCAGACTCGGCCTTCCGCCTCCCGGAGCATGGGCAGCAGTTTTTCACAGTAGGCGGAGATGGCGAAGCTGTTTTCACCCTGTTCCTCCAGCCAGATCTGCACATCATCCCCAGAGATATTCCATCCATCCTCGGTGCGCAGACCAATATTTTGGATGGGCTGACGGCCCACCAGGATGTTCCAGTGCTCCAGCACCTCCTTGGGGGCGTGCTTCTGGAAGTAAATCAGCTCAAACAGCTTGACCTTGTCCCCCTCCGGGGTGAGGATCAGCTCGTACTTCTCGCCGCCCACGCCCATCTCGA
>JAHZAU010000003.1 GCA_019423755.1 Oscillospiraceae bacterium | reverse complement strand
GGATCATGGAGGCGGCGTCCTTGGAGACCTCGGTACCGGTGATGCCCATGGCCACGCCGATGTCGGCCTTCTTGAGAGCGGGAGCGTCGTTGACGCCGTCGCCGGTCATGGAGACGATGCGGCCCTTGCGCTGCCAAGCTTCTACGATGCGGATCTTATGCTCGGGGGACACACGGGCGTAGACCGATACCTTTTCCAGCACCTGGTCCAGCTCGTCGCTGCTCATCCGTTCCAGCTCCACGCCGCTGAGGGCCATGTCGCCTTCCTGGAAGATGCCGATCTGTTTAGCGATGGCGGTGGCGGTGACTTTATGGTCGCCGGTGATCATAATGGTGCGGATGCCGCCGCGTTTGGCGTCGGCCACAGCCTGGATGGATTCCGGACGGGGCGGGTCGATCATGGAGATCAGACCGATGAAGGTGTAGCCGTTTTCATCTTCCAAGGTCAGGGGATGGTCGTCGGCCAGGGTACGGTAAGCGAAGGCCAGCACGCGCAGGCCATTTTCGGAAAGCTGGGTGTTGACGGCGGCGATGGCTTCCTTGTCCTCCTGGGTCATGGGACGGGCGCCCTGGGAGGTGAGGATGGAGACGCTGCGGTCCAGCAGCACGTCGATGGCGCCTTTGGTAAAGAGGACAGCGGTGCCCTCCACCTGGTGCAGGGTGCTCATGAGCTTGCGGTCGGAGTCAAAGGCCAGCTCCTGCAGACGGGGGTGCTGCTGCCGGTAGGGCAGCTCCTCGATGCCGTAGCGGTGGCCCAGGTTGGTCAGCGCCACTTCGGTGGGGTCGCCCAGCTCCTGACCGTTGCTGGAGGTGGAGTCATTGGCCAGGATGGCGGCCTTCATCAGCTGATAGTGGGCCGGATTTGTAAACTGGAACTGGTCGCTGTCAAAGAGGGCAAAGTCCGCCCAGATCTGCTGGGTGGTCATCTTGTTCTGGGTCAGGGTACCGGTCTTATCCGAGCAGATGACCGAAACGGAACCCAGGCTCTCTACGGCTTTCAGGTCCTTGATGATGGCGTTTTCCCGGGCCATTTTCTGGGTACCCAGCGCCAGCACGATGGTAACGATGGAGGACAGCGCCTCGGGGATGGCGGCAACGGCCAGCGCCACCGCGAACATGAGAGAGTCCAGAATGGGCATCTGGCGGAAGAGGCTCAGGCCGAAGACGATGGCGCAGATGACCATGATGACGATAGCCAGCTTCTGGCTGAAGTTATCCAGCGACACCTGCAGGGGGGTCTTTTTCTGCTGGGTCTGGTTCATGAGGGTAGCGATCTTGCCGATCTCGGTGTTCATACCGGTGGCGGTGACTACCACGGTAGCGCGGCCGTAGGTTACCAGAGAGCCGGAGAAGACCATGTTCTTCTGGTCGCCCAGGGCGATCTCCTGCTGGTCGATGGCGTCGGCAAACTTGTTGACCCCTTCGGATTCACCGGTCAGGGAGCTTTCGTTGACCTGCAGGGAGAAGTTTTCCACGATGCGGCCGTCGGCAGCCACCAGGTCGCCGGCTTCCAGAACCAGGATGTCGCCGGGGACCACCTCGGTAGACTTGATCTCCTGTTTCATGCCGTCGCGGATGACCCGGGTATGCGGGGTGGACAGGGCCTTGAGGCTGTCCAGGGATTTTTCTGCCTTGAAGTGCTGGACGGTACCCAAGATGGCGTTGAGGGTGATGACCGCCACGATAACGATGGTGCTTTCGCCGTTGCCGGAGACGGCGGAGATGGCCGCCGCCACGATGAGGATCAGCACCAGCAGGTCCTTAAACTGCTCGACGAACACCTGCAGCGGGCTTTTGCGTTTTTCCTCCGCCAAGGCGTTTTCGCCGTAGGTTTGGCGGTTCTGCTCCACCTGCTGGGAACTGAGGCCCGAGAGGGTCACCTGGAATTGGTCCAGGACCTCCTGGGCGGTTTGCTGAAAGAAGCCTTTCATTTTTTCGATTCCTCCTTGTCTGTCTGCTCGAATCGGGCCTGGGGGAGGGGACTGCAGGACAACAAAAAAGACCTTTAATATGATCCTCCCAAAGGGCTCCGGGTACACCGGTCCCGCCAGATCATATTAAAAGTCTTGTCACCAAAAAATTGGTCCATACTACAGCCCCAGAAACAGGACGAGATTGTTGACAGTATGGATTAAAACTACTCCCTTTTAATAAACCCAATATTCGATTGCAATTAGTATAGCGGTTTTAACCGGGGTTGTCAAGGATAATTTTTGCTGGAAATTGGGAAGAAAATTGCGGCTTTTTCCCGCCCGGCACTGGGAAACCGAGGCAGGATAGTGTATAATAGTAGTAAATCCGAAAAGGAGATGCATTCCCATGAGAAATTATGAAAAAGAAACCCAGGAAAGGGTAGCATATATCCGCCGGCAGCTGGAGCAGGCCCATTGTCGGGGCATCGTGTTTGGAAACAGCGGCGGAAAGGACAGCGCCTTGGTGGGCATCCTCTGCCGCATGGCCTGTGAGGATGTGCTTGGGGTGATGATGCCCTGCCATTCCCAGCGCAATTTCGGCGAGGATATGCAGGACGCCCAGGCGCTGGCCCAGCAGTACGGCATCCAGACCCAGGTGGTGGACCTGACCCCGGTGCGCCAGGCGCTGCTGGACGCGGTGTCCCCCATCCAGACCCTTACCGACCCGGCGGTGGCCAACATTGCGCCCCGCCTGCGGATGACCACCCTTTACTCGATCGCCCAAAGCCGCGGCGCCCTGGTGGCCGGTACCGGCAACCGCAGCGAGCGCTACATGGGCTACTTTACTAAGTGGGGGGACGGCGCTTTCGACCTGAACCCCATCGCCGACCTGACCGTCACCGAGATCTATGAGTTCCTGCGCTACCTGAAAGCGCCGGAAAATATCATCACCAAAGCGCCTTCCGCCGGCCTGTTTGAAGGGCAGACCGACGAGGCCGAGATGGGCGTCACCTATGAGGCCATCGACCGCTTCCTCTTTACCGGAGAGGCCGACCCCAAGGACCAGGCGGTTATCGAACGCGCCCACCGTATCTCCCAGCACAAACGCCGCATGGCCAGCGTCTACCCGGACCAGGAGGTGTAGCATGAAGATCGGAATGCCTTCTATGACATCGGTCTCCACCCTGGAAGATTGCGTGGCCCTCTGTAAGGGACTCTGCCTGGATTTTATCGAGTTTAACGCCAACCAGCCGCAGTTCCTCGCTCGGGCCATCGACCCGGAGGTCTTCGGCCGTACCCTGCGGCAGGAGGGGCTGTTCTGCACCTTCCACCTGGACGAGAACCTGGACCCCTGCCACTTTGACAGCAAGATCGCCTCGGCCTACCAACGTTCGGTGCTGGACTCCATCGCCCTGGCCCAGCAGCTGGAAACGCCGGTGCTCAATATGCATATGCCCATGGGCACCTGGTTCACCCTGCCGGAGGAGCGGGTCTATCTGTACCAGCAGTACGAGGACCAATATCTTTCCCGGCTCAAGCGCTTCCGCAACCGCTGCCAGAAGGCCATCGGGGATTCGGGCCTGCGCATCTGTGTGGAAAACACCACCGGCTGGCCGCCCCACAGCCGCAAAGGCTTGGAGCTGCTGCTGGAAAGCCCGGTGTTCGAGCTGACCATGGACGTGGGGCACAATATGCGCACCAAGGGCCGGGACGAGGGCTTCTTTGTGCGGCATCTGGACCGGCTGCGGCACATGCACCTGCATGACGTGGCAGGAGACTGGGACCACCAGCCCCTGGGCGCCGGTGAGATGGACCTGGCAGCTCCCCTGGACCTGGCGGAGGAGCGGGACTGCACCTGCGTATTGGAGGTGCGTGACCCCCAGGCGCTGACCGAGTCGGCCTACTGGGTGGCTAATTACTTTGGACGGATCAAGCCCCAGCGCTTGGAGGAAGAAGCGGCCCGGGCCCGCGGATAGCCCTTGTTTGACAGAGAAAAGGAGCGACAGATGGTAGAAAAGGTAGAAAGCGAGCAGGTGCAGTTCCCCGCCACGGGCAACGAGCACCACGCCGAGGAAGAACGCCTGCTGGTACTGCTGGAACAGATCCAGGAGCACAACCTGCAGCAGGAATTATACATGAAAAAGACCCAGCAGGCCACAAGGGTGATCCAGTTCCTGCTGGGCGGTCTGCTGGCGCTGGGCGTAATCTGCGCGGTGGTGCTGCTGCCGCCGGCGGTGCGCCTTATGGGCCAGGCTCAGCAGGTGGTGGAAAATGCCCGCTTGGAGGAAGTGGACCTTCCGGCCCTGGCCAAACAGGCCCAGGCGCTGATGGAACAGGCGTCCTCCACCCTGCAAAACATCGAAACCGAGCTCAAGCAGGTGGGCGACCAGGTGGAGCAGCTGGACATCCAGGCGCTCAACCAGGCTATCGAAAACCTGCGCGACGCGGTCAAGCCCCTGGCCTTCCTCTTTGGAGGCGGGCGGGGTTAATCCCTTTCCCCAAAAACAAAAATGCCCCGGCCTCGTTTGGGAGGCTGGGGCGTTTTTTATGCGGCGGATCGGATTAGAGCGCCAGGATATCTTCCACCAGGGCGTCTACCTGCTGGGAGGTGGTGGCCCAGCTGGTGCAGAAGCGCACAGCGCTGTGGCTTTCGTCCACCCGGCACTGGTAGGTGAAGGTGTACTTTTCGCCCAGCTTTTCCAGGGCGGAATCCGGCAGGATGGGGAACTGCTGGTTGGTGGTGGAGGGCACCAGGAAGGGGAAACCTTTCTGCTCGCAGGCAGCGCGGATGCGCATGGCCAGAGCGTCTGCCTGGGCGCCGATCTTGAAGTACAGGTCGTCTTCCAGCAGAGCCAGGAACTGCAGTCCCAGCAGACGGCCCTTGGCCAGCATCCCCAGATGCTGCTTGATGGCGTAGCGGAAGTCCTCCTGCATGGCGGGATTGGTGATAACCAGTGCCTCGCCAAAGAGGGCGCCCACCTTGGTACCGCCGATGTAGAAGGCGTCACACAGCTGAGCCAGGTCCGCCAGGGTCAGGTCGTTGCCTTCAGCAGCCAGGCCGTAGCCCAGACGGGCGCCGTCCAGGAAGAGATAGAGATGATGTTTGTCGCAGGCCCGGCGCAGGTCTTCCAGTTCCGCCTTGGTGTAGATGCTGCCCAGCTCGGTGGGGCTGGAGATGTAGACCAGCTTAGGCTGGGTGGTGTGCTCGCGGTCGCTGTCAGCGTAGTGGGCGGTGCAGAGGGCGTCCACCTGCTGGCCGGTGATTTTGCCGTCGGTGTTGGGCAGGGGGAGGACCTTGTGGCCGGTGAACTCCACCGCGCCGGTTTCGTGGACGTTGATGTGTCCGGTGTCGGCGGAGATGGGGCTCTGGTGACGGCGCAGCACCGCGTCGATGAGGGTGACGTTGGTGGGGGTACCGCCTACCATAAAGTGAACGGCAGCGTGGGGGGCGGCGCATTTTTCCCGGATCAGGTCCGCAGCCTGGGCGCAGTACGGGTCCATACCGTAGCCGGCGGTCTGTTCCAGGTTGGTGTCCAGCAGCTTCTGCAGGACGGCGGGGTGTGCCCCTTCGGCGTAGTCGCAGTTAAAACGAATCATCAAAAAGACTTCCTTTCTGTTGGCAAAATACAGTCGGGGCGGCGCCCCGCAAGTCTGTTATCAGTATAGCACATCCTGCGCCGTTTGGATAGTTCTGTACAAAGCAAAAGCCGGGAACCAGGTGCGACCCGGCTGCCGGCTTTTGTTTTGCTGTGGCCCGCCTGCTTGGCGGGGAGGATGAAAGAAAAGGAAGAAATGCGTCAGCGTCCCGGAATCGGCCGGTCGCGCCGCGCTGCCAGTGCGGGTGAGGAAGAGGACCGCTCTGACTATCCTTAGCATAACACCCTTATGTGAAGGCTGTGTGATGGATTTTGGGAAGCGGATTGATTTTTTCCACAAAAGATGGGCGGGCCCGCTCGGCAGAAGGGTGCAGGATGTGGTATAATGGGGGCATCACCGCGCAGACAGAAAGAAAAGGAGGGCTTTGCCATGACCGATTGGGAGGAGATGGACCGCTACCTAAAAGGGGAATCGTACCGGGGGTTTGACTGCTTCGGGGCGCATCCGGCCTGGGAAAACGGGCAGACCGGCGCCCGGGTGAACCTTTACGCCCCCAACGCCCGGCAGGTGAAGCTGGTGGGTACCTTCAACGACTGGAACGGCCAGCCGCTGACCCGCCTGGAAAACGGCGTCTGGACGGGCTTTGCCCCCGAGGCGCAGGAGGGCCAGCTGTATAAATACCGCATCCAGACGGCGGACGGCAGCTGGTACGACCGGGCGGACCCCTTTGCCTTTGCCAGCGAGCGCCGCCCGCAGACCGCTTCCATCCTCACCCGGCTGGACGGCTACCAATGGGGCGACGGGGAATGGATGGCCCGTCGGGACAAAAACTACAACCGCCCCATGAGCATCTATGAACTGCACGCCGGCAGCTGGCGGCGGCCGGACGGGGACTTCCCCAACTACCGGGAATTGGCCCGGGAGCTGGTGCCCTACCTGAAGGAGCAGGGCTTCACCCACCTGGAGCTGCTGCCCCTGACCGAGCACCCCCTGGACGCCTCCTGGGGCTACCAGGTCAGCGGCTATTTCAGCGCCACCAGCCGCTACGGCAGCCCTCACGCCCTGATGGGTCTGGTGGATGCCTGTCACCAAGCGGGAATCGGGGTGATCTTGGATTTTGTGCCGGTGCATTTCGTGCGGGATTTCCACGGCCTGCACCTGCTGGACGGTAGTCCCCTTTACGAAAGCGAGGACGAGTCCCTGCGGTACAGCCAGTGGGACACGGCGCTCTTTGACTTTACCAAGCCCCATGTGGTCAGCTTTTTAAAGTCGGCGCTCAACTTCTGGTTGGGGGTCTACCACTTTGACGGCATCCGCTACGACGCCGTCTCCAACCTGATCTACCGCAACGGCCGCCGGGAGGAGGGGGAAAACGCCCCGGGGCAGTGGTTTTTGCGCAGCGCCAACTACGGCATCCAGCAGCTGCACCCCAACGCTATGCTTATTGCCGAGGATTCCTCCGACCAGATCAAGGTGACGGCGCCGGTGGTCTACGGCGGCCTGGGCTTTGACTACAAGTGGGACCTGGGCTGGATGCACGATACCCTGGACTATCTGGCCCTGCCGCCCCAGCAGCGTCCCGCCCGCCGGGACCAGTTCTGCTTCTGGGAGAAGTATTTTTCCCAGAATATCTACCTGCTGCCCTTCTCCCACGACGAGGTGGTCCACGGCAAAGGCACCCTCTTTGGGAAGATGTGGGGCAGCCGGGAGGAAAAATGGGCCCAGCTGCGCTGCCTTATGCTCTACCAGCTGACCCGCCCGGGCAAGACCCTCAACTTTATGGGCAACGAGCTGGCCCAAGAGCGGGAATGGAGCGAGGAGCGCCCCCTGGACTGGGAACTGCTGGAACAGGAGGACCACCGGGCGTTTTCCCAGTATTTTGCCCGGCTGCAGCGGCTTTACCGGGAGCTGCCCGCCCTGTGGAAGGAGGACTACCACCCGGAAAGCTTTGCCTGGTTGGAACCAAAGGGAGGCAACCCGGCGGTCTTTGCCTACCGGCGCAGCGACCGCAGCGGCCAACAGGTCACGGTGGTGCTCAACCTTTCTGGACAAGCGATGCCGGGCCTGCGGGTGCCGGTGTCCGGCCCGGAAAGTGCCTGTCTGCGGCTGGCTACCTGGGAGGATGCGGCCCGGCCCCGCCTTTGCCCCGGTCCCGACGGCTGGGAGGCGCAGCTGAGCCTGCCGCCGTTTGGCGGGGTGCTGCTGGGCCCGGAGGAATAAAAAAGGACGGCCCCCAGCAAAAGGGCCGTCCAAGCGGGTTCGTTTTTGATTTACAGTCCGCAGCGGCGGGCCAGCTCGGTAAAGGCCGGCAGCGACCGCTGGATCATCTCCGGGCTGACGCAGTAGGACATGCGGAAATGTCCCGGTCCGTGGAAGGAGGAGCCGGGCACCAGCAGCAGGTGCAGCTCCTTTGCCATCTGGATAAAGGCCGCTTCGTCCGGGATGGGGCAGCGGGGGAAGAGGTAAAAGGCCCCGTCCGGCTTGACGCAGGAGAAACCCAGGCCGGTCAGATGCTCATAAAGGACATCCCGGTTGCGGCGGTAGATCTCCTGGTCCACCGAGGCGTCCAGCGTCCGGGCGATGACCTTCTGGAAGAGGGACGGCGCGTTGACAAAGCCCAGGATACGGGTGGCGACGTTGAGCGCCGCCAGGATCTCGTCCAGGCCGTCCATCTGGGGATGGGCCGCCAGATAACCGATGCGCTCGCCCGGCAGGGAAAGGGACTTGCTGTAAGAGTAGCACAAAAAGCCGTTGCGGAAGTAGGACAGCAGGTACGGCGCCGGCTCCCCGGTGTAGACGATCTCCCGGTAGGGCTCATCGGAGATGACGTAGATGCTGGTGGAATATTCCTTCTCCTTCCGCTCCAGCAGCTCGGCCATGGCCCGCAGGGTCTCGGGGGAGTAGATAACGCCGGTGGGGTTGTTGGGGGTGTTGAGGATGATGGCCCGGGTGCGGGGGCTCAGAGCCTGTTCCAGCTGGGCAAGGTCCGGCTGGAAGGTGTCCGGGTCGGTGGAGGCGACCACCATGACGCCGTCGTAGTTGTCGATGTAGTTGGCATACTCGCCGAAGAAGGGGGCCAGCACCACAACCTCGTCCCCAGGGTTGAGCAGGGTCTTGAGCAGCACGTTGAGGCCGCCGGCAGCGCCCACCGTCATGGTGATGTGCCGGGCGGAAAGTCCCAGAACTTCCCGCTGTTCCAGCTGGTCGGCGATGGCCTGACGGACCTCCTCGTAGCCGGAGTTGTTCATATAGCCGTGGACGGCCAGGGGTTCCTCCTGGTCCAAGATGTCCCGGATTGCCTGGGCGACCTCCGCCGGCGGGGTGACGCTGGGGTTGCCGATGCTGAAATCATAAACCTGGTCGGCGCCGTAAAGGGCCGCCATGCGCTTGCCCTCCTCGAACATCGCCCGGATCACCGAGCTGCCCTGCACCAGACGCTGCATTTTTTTGCTGATCATAAGGAAAACCATCCTTTCTTTCCCTGGAAGGGATCGGAACCAAAGCCCGTCCAAAACGGGCGGACAATTTTACACGTTGAATCGAAAAAGCGGATGGCCTTATTATAGTCCACCCGCACAAAGATTGCAAGGCCCCGGCCCTGCATCATATGGAAAGGAGAATCCCCATGTCTGAAAATTCGGCATTTCCCAACGCAACCGCCCCCGGCCAGCCGCCGCTGGGCCGTTACCGCCATTTTAAAGGAAAGGAATACCGCCTGCTGGCCTACGCCCGCCACTCGGAGACCGAGGAGGAGATGGTGGTCTACCAGGCGCTGTACGGCGACTTCGGCCTTTGGGTGCGCCCCAAAGCCATGTTTTTTGAAACCGTCCAGCGCGACGGCAAGACCTTCCCTCGCTTTGCCTATGTCGGGGAGGAATGATCCTTCCTTATATAATAGAAGATTCCTTCCCCTCGGGGCGGCGGTAGAGGTACGCCCGGCCGCGGGTCCCGTCCCGTTCCAGCTGGCCCAGCAGGGTCAGCACCTTTACGGCGCTCCCGGCCCGGGAAGGGGAGAGGCGGGAAGCTTTGGCAAATTCTTTGGCGGTAAAGGGCTGGGGCAGGCCGTCCGGGATGAGGCAGGCAAAGTCCTCGGGGCAGCCCAGTTCCAGCTGACCCAGCAGCGCCATGGGCCGCAGCAGGTACCGCCGGGAGCCCCGCTTGCGGTCCCGGCTCCAGCCGCAGAGCAGCCGCTGCTCCTCGGCCTCCACCAGCATGACCCGAAAGGACAGCCCCGGCCGCCCGAGAAAGGGCTGGATGTGCCCCAGCTCCCGGAAGATCTCTCCCGGCCCGGCCTGCTTGGGGGAGCGGCGGCGGTCGGAAAGCTCGCCGGTCTCCGGGTCCAGCCAGCAAAGCCACTTGCGCTGGACCACCGGGTAGACCACCTCCACCGGGCCCTGGGCCAGGAAAAGTTCCAGCTTTCGGGAGAGGGCGCCGAAGTTGCGGGACTGGATCTCGATGATGCGGTCCCGGAGAGCAATATCCGCCACAAATGGCCCGAAGCGGATCTCTCGGTCGGCGGGATTGGGGGCAAAATAGGCCTTGAGAGCGGCGTGCAGGGGCTTTTCCCCCAGCGAGCCGATGCCCTCCTTTTCCAGAGCGTCCGCCAAGGCCCATTGGCAGCACTGGGCAAAGCGTTCCGCCTCCTCGCAGGAGGCCGGCAGCAGGATGCCGGACATGGCGGCACCTCCTTTTTGCAGCAGGATTTTCCCCAGTATAGCACGCCGTCCTGCAAAAGAAAAGGCCCGGCGCCCTGGGGGCGAAAATCCCCCTTTTATGCAATAGTACCGGCCCTCCCAAAGAACAGCGGTGCGGTGCGGCGGTCTTTGTATAGCCTTCACAAGGGAATAATTACTAAGGCTTTTCCACATTTCGCAGGGATTCTTTGATGCTTTTTCGGTATTTTTCCGGAAGATGATAAAAATTAGACAACTTTTCCCGGAAGTCATTATTGCATTTTGATAAAAAATAATGTATTATAGTAATAACGACGAAAAGGGCGTCTTTTGAGTAATTTGACTATATTGGACAAAGAGGGGAAATAGCTATGTCGAACAGACTGTTCCAGGGTATTGTGCATCAGATGAGAGATTCCATCGACCGAGTGATCGGTGTGGTAGACAGCTCTGCGGTAACCATCTCCTGCAGCGACCTGACCCGCATTGGCGAAACCAATGAATACCTGGTTCTGGATTTGAACGAAAACACCGATATCTTCGTCCGCGATGGGTACACCTACAAACCGTTCGGTACCCGCGCCAAACCGGATTATGCTGTGTTTGTAGAAGGTACCGATGAGATGGCCACCAAATTCTGCAACATCCTGTCCATCTCCTTCTCCAGCATCAAACAGTACTACGACGAGAAGTACGACCGCAACAACTTCATTAAAAACGTCATTCTGGAGAACATCCTCCCCGGCGACATCTATGTAAAAGCCCGTGAGCTGCACTTCAACACCGACGTCAACCGGGTGGTGCTGCTGGTGCGGGTGGTTTCCTCCAACGATATCTCCGCCTTTGACGTGATCCAGAACCTCTTCCCGGACAAGCAGAAGGACTTCGTCTTCAACATCAGCGACAAGGACATCGTGCTGGTCAAGGAGATCAAAGCCGGCATCAGCGGCAAGGACATCGAAAAGCTGGCCCGCTCCATTGTGGACACCCTGGGCAGCGAGTTCTACACCCGCGTGGTGGTGGGCATCGGTACCATCGTTTCCGGCGTCAAGGAGCTGTCCAAGTCCTTCAAGGAGGCCCAGGTGGCTCTGGAGGTTGGAAAGGTATTCGATACCGAAAAATCCATCGTCAGCTACAACAACCTGGGTATCGCCCGCCTGATCTACCAGCTGCCGACCACCCTCTGCGAAATGTTCCTCAAAGAGGTCTTCAAGAAAGGCTCCATCGACAGCCTGGACCACGAGACCCTCTTCACCATTCAGAAGTTTTTCGAGAACAACCTGAACGTATCCGAAACCTCCCGTAAGCTGTTCGTTCACCGCAACACCCTGGTCTACCGCCTGGAGAAGATCAAAAAGCTCACCGGCCTGGACCTGCGGGAGTTCGACCACGCCATCATCTTCAAGGTGGCTCTGATGGTCAAAAAATACCTCACCTCCAACCCGGTGAAATATTAACCAAGAGTAAACAAAAACAGGACGCGGCTGCGTGCAGCTGCGCCCTGTTTTAAGTGTGGGGTAAAATGTGTTCAACGGGTGAATTGTAAATTTTTTATGTTGCAAAAATGGATAACTTGCAGGAACCCGGTGATTGTATTATAATTTTGATGTATGCTGTTACAGGAAAGCAGCAGCGGCCGAAAGCGGTCGATTTTGTGCCGGATGACCGGCACAGGAAAATGTGTGTGACCCAGCCGCTCGGCTCGGGAAACCATAAAAGGCGGTGTTCTGGTGATTGAGTTTACCAATGTGTCGAAGGTCTACGACAACGGCACAGAAGCGTTGAATGATGTCAATCTCCGAATTGAAAAAGGAGAGTTTGTGTTTGTCGTCGGTCCTTCCGGCGCGGGAAAAAGTACCTTTATCAAACTGCTGCTGCGGGAGGAGACCCCGACCCGCGGCATTGTGCAGGTCAATGGATATAACCTAAACAAGATCAAAAAACGGCAGATCCCGCAATTTCGGCGGTCGCTGGGCGTGGTGTTCCAGGACTTCCGGCTGATCCCCAAGATGACGGTGTTCGACAACGTGGCCTTTGCTCTGCGGGTGACCAACGTGCCCAACCGTTCCATCCGCCAGCGGGTGCCTTACATATTGGGCCTGGTGGGCCTGGCCTCCAAGGCGAGGGCCTATCCGGAGCAGCTTTCCGGTGGTGAACAGCAGCGTGTGGCGCTGGCCCGGGCGCTGGTCAACAACCCGTCGCTCCTGATCGCGGACGAGCCTACCGGAAACATCGACCCGGAGCTGGCTTTCGAGATCGTGGAGCTGCTCAACGAGATCAACAAGTGCGGCACCACCGTGATCATGGTCACCCATGCTCACGAGCTGGTCGCCAAGTTTAACCGCAGAGTGATCACCATCGATCACGGCAATGTGGTTTCCGATGCCGGTGATTGGGGGGATTTCTATGATCGGTAGCAGCTTTGGCTATCTGCTGAAAACAGGATTTAAAAACGTCTATATGAACCGCCTCATGTCCTTTGCCTCCATTGGCGTGCTGGCCGCCTGCCTGATGCTCATCGGCAGCGCGATCCTGCTGTCCATGAACGTGCAGGTGCTGGTAGGCGCTGTGGAGGACCAGAACGAGGTGGTCGCCTTTATGGACCTGGAAAGCTCCGAATCGGAGCAGCGCCAGGTGGGCGACGAGCTGGCAAAGATCGAGGGTATCGCCGAGTACGACCTGGTCACCTCCGAGGAAGCCTGGGAGCAGGAGAAGGAAAAGTGGGGCGCCAGCAGTGAATTCGTCGAAACCGACATCGACGGCAACGACCTGGGCCCCATCCTGGACCCGGCGTACCGCATTAAATTGGAAGACATGAATACCGACAGCCTGGCCCGGGTAGCTGGCGAGATCGCCAACATCCCCGGTGTCACCGATGTCAAGACCCCGGCGGAGGAAGCTACCATCCTCACCAACCTGGAAAGCGCCGTTTCTACCGTGGGTATGGCCATCGTCGGCGTGTTGGGTATCGTGTCGGTGGTGATCATCGCCAACACCATTAAGATCACCATCTTCGCCCGCCGCAAGGAGGTCAACATCATGCGGCTGGTGGGCGCCACCAACACCTTCATCAAGCTGCCCTTTATCATCGAGGGCATGATCATCGGTGTGCTTTCGGCCACCATCGCCTTCGGGCTGCTTTGGGTGGCGTATGATTACGCTATGCAGTACCTGACCGCCAACCCCAGCACCTGGATCGATCTGGCGGCCGACGGTTTCATCAACTTTAAGGATATTGCCCTTCGGATGTACGCCGGATTTGCCGGCGCGGGAGCGGGCTTCGGCATCATCGGCAGCTGCCTGTTCATCCGCAAGCATCTGCGTGTCTAATTCGCTTTCTGGAACGTCATGGAACCAATGAAAGGAGTCCTTCCCATGAATGACAAACAGCGCCGTTCCCGGATGCTGCGGCGGATCTTGGCCGTGGCTCTGTGCCTGAGCATGCTGGTCTCCCTGCCGGCGGCCGCGGTGGACTATTCTACCGACGGAGACGATTGGGGCGAGGAGGCCACCGAGTCCGATGTCAGCGATACCGGGACCACCGTCGACACCTCCCAGGAGGAAAGCAACGCGGCGGCCGAGGAGGAAGCGGCCCGTCAGGAAGCCCAGAACCAGGCCAACAAGGAGAAGCTGGAAAGCCTCCAAAACGACCTGGAAAAGCTCAAAGAGGAGCAGCAGGCCATCCAGAACAACATCAACAGCGTCCAGTCCCAGAAGAAGAAGGAAGAGGCCATCAAGGCCAGCCTGGACGCCGATATGGACAACCTGATGGCCCAGATGAACATCCTGGACGATAAGATCCGCCTGCTCAACGAAAACATCGAAGACACGGAAAACCAGATCTCCGACACCAAAAAAGAGATCAACGCCATTATCATGCAGCTGCGTAAGCGGATGCGCGAATCCTATAAACAGGGTTACAGCAGCCCCATCTCGGTGGTGCTGGGCGCAGACAGCTACTACGACAGCTTGGTGCGTACCACCGTCATCCAGAAGGTAGGCGAGTACGACAATATGCTCATCGAGGATCTGGCCCAGGCCCGGGCGGAGCTGGAACAGCAGCAGAAGGACCTGGAAGCCGACCTGGAGCAGCTGGAGATCGACAAGGCCGACTACGAGGAACAGAAGGAATCGGTCAGCCAGAAGATTGCCCAGAGCGGTAAGAACATCGAGGACATCGCGAAACTGGAAGCCGAATATCTGGCGGACGCCGAAGAAGCCAAGAAGAAGGTACAGGAGATGCAGGCGGAGATCGCCAACGTATACGCCAGCATCAACACCTCCTCTTCCGCCGACAGTTCCTACGTGGGCGGCGTTATGGCTTGGCCGCTGCCGGGCTTCAGCACCATCTCCTCCTCTTACGGCTGGCGCTTTAACGGAAGCGACTTCCATACCGGCGTAGATATTACCGGTTCCGGTTGTATGGGCGCGCCCATCGTTGCCGCCAACACCGGTACGGTGGTCAAGGCCAACACCGAATACACCCCCGGCCGCGGTTACGGTATCTACGTCATCGTGGACCACGGCGGCGGTATGACCACCTTGTACGGTCATATGAGCAGCCTGGCTGTCAGCGAAGGACAGACTGTGGCCCGCGGACAGACCATCGGCTATGTGGGCTCCACCGGTTGGTCCACCGGCGCGCACCTGCACTTTGAGGTGCGTAAGGACGGCAACCACACCAACCCCCTGGCTTACATTACCTGATACCCATACGTTTGGCAAGCTCCCTTTCCCTGCCGGGGAAGGGGGGCTTTTTTTCATCAAGCCTTGTGCAGACTGTCGGAAATGATTATAATAAATAAGGAATCCGAGACAAAAATCACGGGGCTTTTTGGCCCGGAAGGAGCAAGATCCATGGAAAAAAACACCCCGAAAAAGGGGCTGCTGCTGGTCAGCTTCGGCACCAGCTACCCCGAAACCTGTGAAAAGACCATCGGTGCCCTGGAACGGGAAGCCGCAGCGGCCTTCCCGGACTGGCAGGTCCGCCGGGCGTTTACCAGCGGCATGATCCGCAAAAAACTTTGGGAGCGGGACGGCTGTGCTGTGGACAGTGTCTCCCAGGCGCTGGAACGGATGGCGCAGGAGGGCTTTGCCCAGGTGCTCTGCCAGCCGACCCATCTCATCCCCGGCGAGGAGTACGAAAAGATCCTCCGGGAGGCGCAGCCCTTTGCGGAGCGATTCTCTTGGTTCCGGGTAGGCGAGGCGCTGCTGAGCCGCCCCGAAGAGGATGGAGCTTTCCTGCAGGCGGTGCTGGAGGAATGTCCCCTGGACGCGGACCAGGCCCTGGTGTTCATGGGCCACGGCAGCGCCCATCCGGCCAACGCTGTCTACGCCCGGCTGCAGCAGGAACTAGACCGGATGGGGGAGAGCCGGGTGCGCATCGGTACGGTGGAAGGCACGCCGGTACTGGAAGAGGCTATGGCCCCGCTGCGCCGGGACAAGACCCCGCGCCTGCTGCTGGCCCCGCTGATGCTGGTGGCTGGCGACCACGCTCAAAACGACCTGGCCGGTGAGGAAGAAGACTCCTGGAAAAGCATCCTTACCGCCCAGGGGTGGCAGGTACAGACGGCTCTGCGCGGCCTGGGCGAGATGCCCGCGGTGCGTCAGCTGTATCGGACCAAGATCCGCCGGGCGCTGCAAGATTAGAAAATCCCCGTTGCTAAAACGATAGAAAACAATCTCAAAGGAGGAGTTAATATGGTAGTAAAACAAGGCCATGAGCCGCAGGCAAAGATCCAGTGGATGTTCTTGGGAGAGCAGCCGCAGCTGCCGCCGGTGCTGCAGTCCCGCATGGACGGGAGCTTGGGAAAGGTGGTGACCTGGGTGGAGGCAGAAGGCGTACGCGTCTGCGTCGGCCTGGGTAAAGCGGAGGAGCTGACCGGCCCCAAGCTGCAGCAGGCCGCTGCCAAGGCCGCCAAGGAGATGAAGGCCCAGCAGCAGCTTTCCTTTGAGGTGCCGCTGGCGCCGCTGTCCCGCGTTTTGGGGGAGCAGGCGGCATTTTACCTGGTTTTGGGCATGGAGCTGGCGCTTTATGAATACGCCGGGGTGCGCCGGGAGACCGCCCGCCCCAAAAAGGAATACACCCTTCTGCTGGACGAAGCCGCCCCGGAGGAGCTGGAAGCTGCTCAGCTGGCGCTTTCCCTGGCGCAGGGCGTCTGCCAGGCGAGGGATTGGGCCAACGCCCCGGGCAACCTGCTGACCCCGGCCATCTTCGCCCAGGAGATCTCCGAGCGGGTGCAGGACGCCGGTTGCCGGGTCACCGTCCTGGACGAGGCCCAGACCGCCGCTTTGGGGATGAACACCTTCCTTTCGGTCGGCAAGAGCAGCTCCAACCCGGCGAAATTCATCATTGCCCGCTATGACGGCGACCCGTCCAGCAGCGAGCGCCTGGCGCTGGTCGGTAAGGGCATCACTCTGGACACCGGCGGTTACTGCCTGAAGACCCGGGCCGGCCTGGAACACACCAAAGGCGATATGGCCGGCGCTGCCGCGGTCATGGGAGCCATCTGCGCCCTGGCCCGCAGCAAGGTCAAGGCCAATGTAGTGGCAGTGGTGCCCGCCTGTGAAAACAAGCTTTCCAATACCGGCTCGGTGCCCGGCGACGTGGTCACCTCCATGAGCGGCAAGACGGTGGAGATCCTCAACACCGACGCCGAAGGCCGCCTGATTTTGGCCGACGCCCTGACCTACGCCGTCCAGGTGGAAAAAGCCACCCGCCTGGTGGATGTTGCCACCCTGACCGGCTCGGCGGTCAATACCTTCGGTTACAGCACCGCCGCCCTTCTCACCAACAACGACGACTGGTATGCCGCCTTCGAAAAAGCGACTGCCGCTTCCGGCGAGCAGTATTGGCGGATGCCGGCCTTCCCCGAATACCGCGAGCTGCTCAACAGCGAGGTTGCGGACATTAAAAACGTCGGCCCGCAGTACGCTGGCTGCATCATCGCCGGGATGTTCCTGCGGGAATTTGCCGGGGAGACCCCTTGGCTGCACCTGGATATTGCCGGTACCGCCCGGGTAGACAAGCCCTGCTTTGCCCATCAGGTACCGGGAGCCACCGGCGCCGCGGTGACCAGCCTGTACTTCCTGGCGCGCCAGATGGCCGGTCAGCAGCTGTAACCCCAATAAAAGGAGAGATACCATGAAACAGCCTTTGCTGGAATGCTGCGTGGACTCGCTGGAGTCCGCTCTGGCAGCAGAAGCGGGCGGCGCGGACCGCCTGGAGCTCTGCGGCAGCTTGATGATCGGCGGGGTGACCCCCTCTATGAGCCTGTTGGAGCTGGTCCGGGAACGGACCAACATCCGGGTGAACGTGCTGCTGCGCCCGCGCTTCGGGGATTTTTGCTACACCGAAGGGGAGATGGAGCAGCTGCGCCGGGATGTGATCCAGTGCCGGGAGCGCGGCGCCGACGGCGTGGTAGTGGGTGTCCTTTGCCCCGACGGCACTCTGGACACCCAGCGCATGGCGGTGCTGCGGGAGGCTGCCGGAGAGATGAAGATGACCCTGCACCGGGCCTTTGATCTGTGCGCTGACCCCTTTGCTGCCCTGGAACAGTGCGAGCAGCTGGGGGTAGACACCATCCTCACCTCCGGGCAGAAAAACACCGCTATGGAGGGCAGCGCCCTGCTGGCCCAGCTGGTGGAACGCGCCGCCCGGACCGGGAAGGTGGACATCCTGGTGGGCAGCGGGGTCAAGTCCCAAAACCTGCCCCAGCTGATCCGCACCACCCGCGCCACCTCCTACCATATGTCCGGAAAGATCACCCTGCAAAGCGCCATGACCTTCCGGCGGGAAGGGGTCAACATGGGCCTGCCGCTGCTTTCGGAGTACGACATCTGGCGCACCGATCCGGAGGAGGTCGCCCGCGCGGCGGCCATCGTCCACCATATCCAGCTTGACGCATAAGGAGACAACAACAATATGAGAACCTTTTCCCCAGACGTTACCCAGCACATCCATGCGGCTTTTGTCCAGGCGGTCAACCGCCGGGAGCCGCTGTACCGGGAGATCCTCCCGCTGCTGGAGGACTGCACCCCGCCCGAGCGGGTCTGTCTGGAATTTTTCTACGGCCAGATGCCGGTGAGCGACCTGGTCAACTATCCCTTTTCCCTCTACCAGAGCTTTGCCCGTCACGGGCTGATGCTTTGGGAGGAAAGCCCTTGGTGCCAGACCATGCCGGAGGAGATCTTCTTTAACGACGTGCTGGCCTACCGGGTCAACAACGAGGCGCTGGAAGACTGCCGCCCGCTGTTTTATGAGCAGCTGCAGCCCTGGCTTGCCGACTGGAAAAGCCGCACCGCCCCCGAGGAGCAAACCCTGGAACAGGCGGCGCTGGAGGTCAACTACTGGTGCTTCTCCCAGGCGACCTACCAGCTGACCGACGACCGCACCGTGGCGCCGGGCACCGTCCTGCGCTGCGCTTACGGCCGCTGCGGGGAGGAATCCACCTTCGCCGTCACCGCCCTGCGCAGCGTGGGCATCCCGGCCCGGCAGGTCTACGCGCCCCGCTGGTCCCACTGCGACGACAACCACGCTTGGGTGGAGGTCTGGACCGGGGACGGCTGGCACTACCTGGGCGCCTGCGAGCCGGAGCCCTGCCTGGATAAAGGGTGGTTCACCGCGGCAGCGTCTCGTGCGATGCTGGAACACTGCCGGCTGTTTTCCTGCCTGACCGAAGGGCAGGAGCTGCTGGGCCGCGACGGCGTGGCCGCGGTCTGCAACCGTACCGCCGCCTACGCCTGCACCATCCCGTTCACCATCTCGGTCACCGAAAAGGGCCGTCCGCTGCCGGGGGTGCGTCTGCGTCTGCAGGTGCTCAACTATTCCGATTATTACGATATTGCCGTGCTGGAAACCGATGAAAATGGCCGCGCCGGGCTGACTTTGGGCCAGGGCTTTTTGCAGGTCCATGCCCAAAAGGACGGACGCTTCCTCACCGCGCGGCTGGATACCCGCCGCCAGCAGAGCCTGGAACTGGACTTTGCGGCGGCTGTTCGGGAGCAGAGCCCCTGCCTGGAAGGGGAAGCCTTCCGCGCGGAACCGCCCCAGGACCATCTGCCCGAGCCCCAGCCGCTGACCCAGCAGCAGAAGGAGGAGGCCCGCCGCCGCTTTGACGACTGCGCTGCCGCCCGCCACCGCAAGGAGGACTCCTTCTTGGAGGAAGCAGGGGCCCGGGAACGGGCGCAGGCCCTGGGTCTGACCCCGGAAAGCGAGGCCTTTGCTTCAGCGGTGCGGGCCCTTTCCCAGTGCAAAGGCAACCTGCCGGAGCTGGAAGCCTTCCTCAGTGGGGAGGACCGGGAGCTTCGCGCCCAGATGCTGGCTTCCCTGACCCGCAAGGACATGACCGACCTGAAGGCAGCGGTGCTGGAAGAGCATCTTTCCCTGGCCAAAGCCCTTTGGGACGGCAAGGACCGGGAGCAGTTTGTGAAAAATGTCCTCTGCCCGCGGATACAAAACGAGCCGCTGACGGCTTGGAGAGACCCGCTGCGGGAAGCCTTCTCCCCGGAGGAGCAGGCCGCTTTCCGCCAGGAACCGGCCCGTTTGTGGCAGTGGATCACCGAAAACATCGCCGCCGATACAGCGGCAGAATACGAAAACCTCATCACCACGCCGGTAGCGCTGCTGCGGGCCCGTACCGGTTCGGAGCCTTCCCGGCGGGTGCTGTTTGTAGCGGTGTGCCGCGCGTTGGGTATCCCGGCCCGTCTGGACCCGGAGGACCAGTCTCCCACCTACTGGGATGGGGAAGGCTTTGTCCGCCCCTGGCGCACCGAGTCCGGCCCAGAGCTGGGCACCTTGGTGCTCACCGGCCACGGCACCGACTGGGTCTACCGGAGCAATTGGAGCCTGTCGGCGCTGGCCGGCGGGGAATACCAAGTGCTGGATCTGTCCGGCATTTCGTGGCAGGAGGGCCGCCTGCAAGCGGCTCTCCCCGCTGGGGACTACCGCCTGCTCACCGCCAACCGCCTGCCCAACGGCGCCATCGCGGCCCGGGAATACCGCTTCTCCCTGAAAGCGGGGGAGAGCCTTTCCCTTGCCATCTCCTTGGAGCAGGTGAGCCTGCGGGAGATGCTGGAAGAGATCCCGCTGCCCGACGCGCCGCTGTGGACCCTTTCCGGCCAGGAGACCAGCCTGCACCGCCAGATCAGCGGAAAGCGCAGCATCCTGGTCTGGTGCGAGGAGGCAAAGGAGCCCACCGAACACATCCTCAACGAGCTGGCCGACCTGCATGAGCGCTACACCCAGGAGGTAGGCAGCCAGCTGGTCCTGCTGGTGCGCGGCCCCCAGGCGTTGGAGGACAAGACCCTGTCCCGCGTCCTGCCGCTGCTGCCCGAAGCTACCGTCTGCCGGGAGGCCTTTGGCCCCGAGATGGAGGCCATCGCCCGCCGCATGTACCAGGAGCCGGGCAAGCTGCCGCTGGTCATCGCCACCGACGGCCGGCAGAACGCCCTCTTTGCCGGCAGCGGATATAACGTGGGCCTGGCGGAGCTTCTGCTGCGCATCCACGCCCTGTCGTAACCGACATCACGCATCGGGACGGGAAGTTTTCCCGCCCCTTTGCTTGTTTTATCATCTTGACCAAGGAGGCCGCTATGCGATTTCTACATATCAGCGATCTGCACCTGGGCCGGGGCTTTTCTGCCAAGCGCTACGGCGAACGCTTTGCCGCCGCGCGCAGCCGGGAGCTTCTTGCGTGCCTGGAACGGATCGTGGAGGAGGCGAACCGGGAGGAGGTGGACTTTATCCTCTGCGCCGGGGACCTGCTCCACAGCGAGGACGTGACCTTGGAGGAACTGCGCAACATCAACGCCGTGCTGGACCGGCTGGAACGGGCGGTGTTCGTGGCCATCTCCGGCAATCACGACGCCCAAACGGCATCCAGCCCCTACCGCCGCCTGGAATGGACCCCGAAGTTTTACCTCTGCCCGCCGGGCTGGGGCCGGGCCGCCCTGTCCCAGTATGAGGTGGTGCTGCACTATTACAGCTGGGACCAGAAGGAGCTGCGCCAGCCGCTTTTGCAGGAGGCCTCTTTTGCCCGCCGCGGAAAGTACAACATCCTCCTGCTGCATGGCGACGCCCTGGACCCGTCCAGCCGCTATCTGCCCCTGGATGCCAAGGAGCTGGCCGCCCTGGGGTTTGATTATGTGGCGCTGGGGCACATCCACCAGCCGCAGCAGCTGGCCCCTGGGGTCTGGTACAGCGGCTCTCCCGAACCGCTGGACTTCGGCGAAGGCGGGGAGCACGGCTTTGTCCGCTGCCAGCTGGACGAAAACGGCCTGCAGGCGGAGTTTGTGCCCTTTGCCAAACGGCAGTACCGGGAAGCCCAGGTGGAGGTGCAGCCGGAGGACGCCCCGCTGACGGTGGAGGAAAAGGCCGCGGCCCAGATGCAGGCGGCCCCGGAGGACATCTGGACCCTGACCCTCACCGGGCGCTACCGTCCGGGGCATCCGCTTTCCCGGGAGGATCTGCAGGAAGCCCTGCGCCAAAAGGGCTTTGCCTGCCAGCTGGCGGACGCCACCGCCCCGGACTATGACCTGGCGGCTATGCTGCGGCAGAACCCGGACGGCCTGCTGAGCCGGTATGTCCGCTCCTTTGGGCCGGGACCTTGGAGCCCGGTGGAGGAGCGCGCCCTGCGCTTTGGCGTGGAGGCGCTGTTGGAGGAGGTGAGCCAATGGGAGAAGTGATCCTTCGCACCCTTCGCCTGGAAGGGTTTGGACGCTTCCGGGGAAAGGAGATCACCCTGGAACCGGGCATGAACCTGCTGGAAGGCAACAACGAAGCCGGAAAGAGCACCATCCTGGCCTTTTTGACCGGGATGCTTTACGGCTTCTACCAGCCCGGCGCCCGGCGGCGGGTGCCTTTGGAAGCGCTGGAACGCTACCGCCCCTGGGACGGCGGCTCCTACGGCGGGGTGCTGGTACTGGAAGCCCAGGGTCGTCGCTGGCGTATCCAGCGGGATTTTGCCCAGGATATCTGTCAGGTCTGGGACGACGAGACCGGCGAGGAATGGACCTCCCGCCTGCCCTATGACAGCGGCAGCCGCCTTTGCGTGCCGGGGGAAGCTCTGCTGGGTATGAGCCGCACCGTCTTCTGCAATACCGTCTGCGTGCCCCAGCTGGGGTGCCAGGTGGGGGAGGAGCTGGCTTCGCAGGTGAGCGATAAGCTGGTGGAACTTTCCCAAAGCGGCGAGCCCGGCCTATCTCTGCAGGCGGTGCTGGAACGTCTTTCCCGCCAGGAGGAGGCCATCGGCGGTCCCCGCCGCAGTAAAAGCCCCTACGGACAGCTGGTGGCCCGGCAGCAGGAGCTGGCCCAGGAATGGGTGGACGCCGACCGGCGTCAGCAGGAGGAACAGGCCCTGCGCCAGCAGTACCAGGAATGGCGCGGCCAGCTAGAGGAGGCCCGCCGCCAGCTGGAACAGATGGAGCAGGCAGCCGCCCAGCAGACGGCCCAGCAGCAGAAGGACCGGCTGGATAAGGCGCGGGAAGCCGCTGCCGCCCTCGAGGAGCTGACCCCCCAGTGGGAGGAACTTTCCCGCTGGAAGGACGCCGACCCAGAGCGCCTGGACCAGCTGTGGAAAAAGCAGGAATCCTACCGGCAGATCAGCCGGACGGTGGAAAAATACGAGCAGGCGCTGGAACAGCTGGCCCAGCAGCTTTCTCAGCTGGAAGCCGCGCGGGCGGACCTGGGTGTCGGGGAGACCTCCCCGGAGGAATGGGAAGCCATGCGCCAGCGGCAGCTGCTGCACCAGGAGGAGCATCAGCGCCTGGGCCGCATCCAGCAAGCCCGGGAGGCGGTCCAGCAGGAGCTGGAAGCGGTCCCCTTTGTGGAAGAAGGCCCCATTCGCCAGGACCTGGAACGCTGCATCGACCTGGAAGAGGAGCAGCCCGGCCCGCTGGAATCCGGCTGGGGACGGGCGCTGCTGGCGGTGGGGCTTGCCCTGGTGATCTGCGGGGCCCTGTGCGGCCTGCTGTGGAAGCCGGTTTGGGCGGCCGCCGCGGTACCGGGCGTGATTTGCCTTGCGGTGGTGCTCAGCCGGGAGATCCTCTGGCGCAAGCAGTCCCGCCTGCGCTGGCAGGAGCTTAGCGAGATTTTAGAGCAGTATCAGGCCCCGGAAGAGGTGGAGCAGGTGTCCCAATACCTGCGGCAGTACCTGGAACAGATCCACCGCCGCAACCTGCAAAGCCGCCAGATCTCCGCCCGGGTGGACGCGTTGGACCAGGAGTTTTTGGACCGCGCCTCCGCCTGGCAGGAGGAGGACCAGGTGCTGAGCCGCTATCTGGAACGCCTGGGGCTGCATGGCCGGATGGACGACCCTGCCGTCTGGCAGGAGCTTTCCAAACGATGGGAGGAGTCCGCCCGGCTGGAACAGCAGGCCGGTCAGGTGCGCTTCCAGGGCAACCAGATCCTTCGGGAGGAGCAGCAGTGCCGCACCCAGCTGGACAGCCTGCTGGGTCAGCTGGAAGAAGGCTGCCGGGCCTGCGGCCTTGCCGGTCCGGAGGAGATCGAACCCAGCCGCCGCCAGCGCCGCCTGTGGGAGGAGACCGACAGCCGGTACCGCATGGAGCGCCAGCGCCTGGAACAGGCTCTGGACGGCTGGACCTTGGAGGAATTGGAGCAGCAGGCTTCCCAGGCTCCCCAGGGGGAGGAAGCGCTTCCTCCCGCCCAAAAGCAGGAACTGGACCAGCTGCGGGCCCGCTGCGGCGAGCTGGCGGAAAAGACCGCCCAGCTGGACGGGACCTTGCAGGCCTTGGAGCAGGGCTACCGCCCCACCGGCCGCATCCGCCGGGAGCAGCAGGAGCTGGAAGAACAGAAAGCCAACTGGGACCTGGATTTGGAGGCCCTGTCTTTGGCACGGGAACGCCTGGGTCAGCTGGGCGAGGCGGTCCACCGCGACCTGGTGCCGCAGCTTAACGAGCAGGTGAGCCAGCTGGTTTCCCAGGCGACCGAGGGACGCTATTCCCGCGCTGTGGTGGACAGGAAGCTGGGCGTCTGCCTGGAACAGGCGGAAACCGGCCGCATGGTGCCGCTTTCGTCGCTGAGCAGCGGCGCGGCAGACCTGGTGAGCCTTTCCCTGCGGTTGGGACTAGCCCCGGTGCTTTGCGCCGAGGAGACGCCGCCGCTCTTGTTGGACGACAGCTTTACCCAGCTGGACGACCAGCGTTTGGAACGGGTGCTGGCGCATCTGTCCCGGCAGCTGGAAGAAGGACATCTCGCGCAGGTGCTGCTTCTAAGCTGCCATCACCGGGAAGGGGAGATCCTTTCCCAGGGCAATATCCCGGTCAACCGGGTGGAACTTTCTTAAGAAAAAGCGGAGCCAGATCGGCTCCGCTTTTTTGCGGAAAAGAAGAGCTTTCCGGGGAATACTTGTATCCCAGCGGGGATTATGGTAAAATAACAAGATAAGACGCCGTTTGGTAAGGGGGCAGAGATGGATGGAGCAGAGAAAAAACGCGGCCCGTGTTGGTTTGGGGCTGCTGTTGGCGGCGATGATGCTGGGTGGGGCTTTGTGCGGGTGTGAATCCCGCAGCGCTTCGGGCGCACTTCCCCGCCAGCCGCAGGAAGCCCTGCCGGACGAGGAAGCGGTACCGGCCTCCACCGAAGGGGAGGAGGCTGCGCCGAACCCGGAGCTGGAACCCATGAGCCCGGAGGAACTTTCGGTGCTGCAGCGGGAACACACGGTGGTAAGCGCAGAGGTACAGGCCACAGCCAGCGACCGCAGCTGGTCCACCGAGGACCCGATGCTGGCCCAGAACGTCTACGACCTGATTCTGGCGGTCAACGAGGTGTTTGAGGAACCCATTGAGGTCCGGGACCGGGACTATGACCTGACCTTTACCACCAGCGAAGGGGAAACCTTGGAGTACGACCTTTGGATCAACTTCGTGCGGGAAAACGAGATTTTGGTGGAAGACGACCAGGGCAACGGCTGGAATCTCTCCCTGACAGACAGCGACGCCCTGCGCGGCATCTTACATACCCTTAATTAATTGAAAAACCATCCAGCAGGACCGGGGAAGCGGGTGAGAATCCCGCGCAGGGCCGCTACTGTATCTGCCCCATGGGGCACAAGTCAGATTGCCGGCTGCTGGGGAAGAAAACGCGCTCTGCGGGACCCGGAGCCGCTGGACCCGCGGGGGCAGTCTGCCCTTGGCGGGCGGATGCGGCTGCCGGACCTTTTGAGGACGGCGGCTTTTTTGTTGGAAAAAGAAAGGAGGCGGCAGCATGCGGCAAGAATATATCCAGGTGGGGACAAAGCGCCTGCGCCGGGGCTATACCACCGGTTCCTGCGCGGCAGCGGCGGCCTTTGGGGCGGCGAGCCTCCTTCGCTGGGGGCGGCTGCCGTCTCACGCCCGGCTGACCCTCCCCGGCGGGGAGGAGCTGGTGCTACCTCTGTCCGGGGGCGAGCAGCAGGACGGTTGGGCCAAAGCCCAGGTGCAGAAGGACTCTGGGGACGACCCGGACATCACCAACGGCATTTGGGTGCAGGCCCGGGTGCGGCCCGGCCAGTCCGGTCAAGGGGTGGAGATCTGCGGCGGCGAAGGGGTCGGCCGGGTGACCCTGCCGGGGCTGGCCTGCCCGGTGGGGGAAGCGGCCATCAACCCTGGCCCACGGGCGCAGATCATCCAGGCGGTGTGCGCCGCGTACGACGGCTCGGAACCGGACCTGGTGGTGGAAATTTCCATCCCCGGCGGAAAAGAGCTGGCCGCCCGGACCTACAACCCCCGTCTCGGCATTGTGGACGGACTTTCGGTGCTGGGTACCAGCGGTATCGTGGAGCCGATGAGTGAGGAAGCGCTGGTGGAATCCATCCGGCTGGAACTCCGGCAGCTGCGGGCGTTGGGGGAGGAGACAGTGGTACTCACCCCCGGCAACTACGGTCAGGATTTTATCCAAAGCTGCCGGGAAATCCCCGACCGCCTGGCGGTGAAGTGTTCCAACTTCATCGGGGCGGCCTTGGACGAGGTGGCGGTGCTGGGCTTTGAGCAGGTGCTGCTCATCGGCCATGTGGGCAAGCTGTGCAAGCTGGCCGCCGGGGTGATGAACACCCATTCCCGCTGGGCCGACGCCCGGGCGGAGGTGTTCGTGGCCTACGCCGCCCTGGAAGGGGCGTCCCGTCCGGTGTTGGAGGAGCTGTTTTCTGCCGTCACCACCGACGCTATGCTGGACATCCTCTGCCGTGAGGGGCTGGCGCAGGCGGTGATGGAGCGGGTGCTTGGCCGGGTGGAGCAAGCGGTATCCGCCCGGCTGGGGGGAGCGATCCCCTGCGGGGTGCTGATCTTCTCCCAGAAACACGGGGAGCTTTGCCGCAGCCGCAGCTTTGACCGGATGCTGCAAGCGGTGCCGAAAGGGCATCAGACGAAAGGAGAATGACCCATGACATACGGGACCTTATATGGGGTCGGGGTAGGCCCCGGCGACCCGGAGCTGCTGACCCTCAAGGCGGTGCGCATGATCCGGCAGTGCCCGGTGGTGGCGGTGCCGCGCTCCGGCGCCGGAGAGGTAGCCGCCTGGAACATCGCCCGGCAGGCGGTGCCGGAACTGGAACAGAAGGAGCGCCTGGAACTGGATATGCCCATGACCCGGGAGGCAGCCCGGCTGGAAGCGGCCCACGAGGCGGCGGCCCAGGCGGTTTTGGAGCGTCTGCGCGCCGGGCAGGACGTGGTTTTCCTGACGTTGGGCGACCCGACGGTCTATTCCACCTACGCCTACCTGCACAAGCGGGTGCGCCGGGCGGGACTGGATGCACAGATGGTGCCGGGCGTGCCGTCCTTCTGCGCGGCGGCGGCTCGGCTGGGACGGAGCCTTGCTGAGGGAGCGCAGCCGTTTCATGTGATCCCGGCGTCTTACGAGGGAATGGAGACCTATCTGGACTGGCCGGGGCCCAAGGTGCTGATGAAGGCCGGCCGCAGCTACGAGCAGGTGGCCCAGGCGCTGCGGGAAAAGGGCTTGTACGAAAAGACGGCGCTGGTCAAGCGCTGCGGCATGGAAGGGGAGGAGGTCTACCCCTCCCTGGACCAGGTCCGCGGCGAGACGGCGTATTTTTCCATCCTGCTGGTGGACCAGCCGGAGTAAAGGAGGAGCAAGATGGTACATTTTGTGGGAGCGGGTCCCGGTGCGCCGGACCTGATCACCCTGCGGGGAAAGGAACTGCTGGAACGGGCCGACTGCGTCATCTACGCCGGTTCTCTGGTGAATCCGCAGCTGCTGGATTACACCAAGCCCGGCTGTAAGGTGCTGGACAGCGCCTCCATGACGCTGGAACAGGTGATCGAGGAGATGACCGCCCAGGAGCAGCAGGGACATACCACCGTCCGGCTGCACACCGGGGACCCCTGCCTTTACGGGGCCATCCGGGAACAGATGGACGCCCTGGCTCAAAGGGGCATCGCTTATGCGGTGACGCCGGGGGTCAGCTCCTTCTGCGGGGCGGCAGCGGCGGTCCCGGCGGAGTACACCCTGCCGGGCGTTTCCCAGACGGTGATCATCACCCGGGCGGCGGGCCGGACGCCGGTGCCCCAGGGCGAGGAGCTGTCGGCGCTGGCTTCCCATGGGGCCAGCATGGTGCTGTTCCTCAGCGCCGGACTGCTGGAACAGGCCCAAAGCCAGCTGCTGGAAGGCGGCTACCCGCCCGAGACCCCCGTTGCCCTGGTCTACAAGGCCAGCTGGCCGGAGGAAAAGGTCTACCGCTGCACGGTGGCTACCCTGGCGCAGACTGCTCGAGAAAACCAGGTCACCCGTACTGCCCTGGTGTTGGTGGGGGATTTCTTGGGGCAGGAGTACCAGCGGTCGCTGCTTTATGACCCGTCCTTCTCCCACGGATACCGCGCCGCCGAAAAGGAGGGGCGTTCATGACCGCAAAACCCCTTGCCGCGGTGGCCTTCACCCGGGAGGGGGCGGCGCTCTGCCGCCGTCTCTGCGCCGGTTTGGAGCAGGCGGGCCGGCCTTGCCAGGGCTACGCGATGCCGCGCTTTGCCGGGGAGGGGCTGCTTTGTCTGGAACAGGAGCTTTCTGCCTGGACCGGGGAGCAGTTTGCCTGCCGGGAGGGGCTTGTTTTTGTAGGGGCCTGCGGCATCGCGGTGCGGGCCATCGCGCCCTATGTGCGGGATAAGTTTTCCGATCCGGCGGTGGTAGCGGTGGACCAGAAGGGCCGCTTTGCGGTGCTGCTGCTTTCGGGACACCTGGGCGGCGGAAACGACCTGGCCCGTCTGGTGGCCAAAATATACGGCGGGACGGCGGTGATCTCTACCGCCACCGACCTGTCCGGCTGCTTTGCTGTGGACAGCTGGGCCAAGGAGCAGGGGCTGCTGGTGCTGGACCGCCGGGAGGCCAAGGAGATCTCCGCCCGGCTGCTGGAAGGGGAGCCGGTGGGCTTTGTCAGCTGTCTGCCCTGGGAGGGGCCTCTTCCTGCCGGTTTGACGGAAGATACGACCTGCCCCTGGGGCATCTGCGTCACCCGCGACCTGCAGGAGCGCCCCTTTGCCCACACGCTGCGGCTGCTCCCCCGGGATCTCGTCCTGGGTATCGGCTGCCGAAAAGAGATCGAACCGGCGGTGCTGCGGCAGTTTGTGCTGGAGCATCTGGAAGAAAGCGGTCTGCTCCCGGAGGCGGTGCAGGCGGTGGCGACCCTGGACCGGAAAGCCCAGGAACCGGCGCTGCTGGACCTTTGCCGGGCGTTTCACTGGCCGCTGGCGGCGGCTTCTGCCGGACAGCTGCTGGCGGTGGAGGGGGACTTTGCCTCCTCGGCCTTTGTGCAGCAGGTGACCGGGGTGGACAACGTCTGCGAGCGGGCGGCCGTGTGGCGCTCCGGCGGGCGGCTCATTCTGCGCCGTCAGGCGGGCAGCGGCTGCACCTTAGCAGTAGCCGCAGCGCCCAAAACGCTGCGCTTTGGCGGCGATACGACCAAAAAGGAGGAAGCGGAAGGATGAAATTATATCTCGTCGGCTTGGGGCCGGGATGCCCGGAGATGCTCACCCCCCAGGCCCAGGCGGCACTGGAAGACAGCACCCTGATCACCGGCTACACCGTCTATATCGACCTGCTGCAGGAGCGTTTTGCCCACAAGCGGCTGGAAAGCACCCCCATGCGCCGGGAGGAAGAGCGCTGCCGCATGGCTTTGCAGGCGGCGTCGGAAGGGGAGACGGTCTCACTGGTATGCAGTGGGGACGCCGGGGTCTACGGGCTGGCGGGCCTGGTGCTGGAACTGGCGCCCCAATATCCGCCGGTGGAGATCCAGGTGGTGCCGGGTATCACCGCAGCCTGCGCGGCGGCGGCGGTCTTGGGCGCGCCGCTGGTGCACGATTTTGCCGTCATCAGCCTCAGCGACCTGCTGACCCCCCTTCCGCTCATTGAAAAGCGGCTGGACGCGGCGGCAGCGGCGGATTTTGTCCTCTGCCTCTACAATCCTTCCAGCAAAAAGCGGGCGGATTACCTGCGCCGGGCCTGCGACATCGTCCTGCGCCACCAGGTGCCGGAAACGGTCTGCGGCTGGGTGAAGAACATCGGCCGCGAGGGGCAAACCTCCCGCATCCTGACGCTGGGAGAGCTTCGGGACGAGCAGGTGGATATGTTCACCACCGTGATCATCGGCAACTCCCAGACCAAGGTCTCCGCTGGGCGGATGGTGACCCCCCGGGGCTACCGGCTGGGAGAAAACGCATAACCAAAGGAAAGGAGGGGGCAAGATGCCGGAGATTTTGCTGTTTGGCGGCACCACCGAAGGCCGGCTGCTGGCCGGTCAGCTGTGCCGGGCTGGCTGCGCGGTCACCGTCTGCGTCGCCACGGAATACGGAGAACAGCTGCTGCAGCCAGCGCCGGGGCTGGAAGTCCGGACCGGCCGTCGGGATGAAGCGGCTATGGAAGCCCTGCTGGCCGAGCGGCCCTTCTGCTGCGTGGTGGACGCCACCCACCCTTACGCGGTGGCGGTCAGCGAAAACCTGCGCCGGGCCTGCGAAGCCAAAGTGGTACCTTACCTGCGGCTGGAACGGCCCTCCTCCCTTGGCGACGGGGCGCAGCCGCTGACCATGGTGCCGTCCATCGAGGAAGCGGTGGCGTTTTTGCGCACGGTGGAAGGGCGCATCCTGCTCACCACCGGCAGCAAGGAGCTGGAACCCTTTACCCAGCTGCCGGAGTACGCCGAGCGCTGCTGGGTGCGGGTGCTTCCCAGCGTGGAGGCTGTGGAAAAATGTCTCCGTCTGGGCTTTTTGGCCCGGAATGTCATCGGGATGCAGGGGCCTTTTTCTGCGGACTTCAACGAGGCGCTGCTGCGGCAGGCCAAGATCCGCTGGCTGGTGACCAAGGACTCGGGAGCCGCCGGCGGCTTCCCGGAAAAGCTGGAAGCGGCGGCCCGCACCGGTAGCGGCGTGGTGGTCATCGGCCGCAGCGCCCAGCCCCGGGGCCTTAGCTGGGATGCCCTTTGGGAAGAGCTTTCCCGGCGGTTCGGTGTCCAGCTGCCCCAAGAGGAACCAGCGGCCCCGCCCAGCCACTTCCCGCTGTTTGTGGACCTGCGGGGCAGGACGGTGCAGCTTATCGGCGGCGGGAACATCGCCCTGCGCCGGGCGCGTTCCCTGCAAGGGACCGGCTGTCGGATCTGTGTGATCTCGCCGGAGATCCTGCCGGAGCTGGAAAAGTTGCTTAGGCCAGGGGACTGGCAGCCCCGCCGCTGGCAGCCGGGGGACGCCTACGGACAGCTGGTGCTGGCCTGCACCGACGACCCGTCGGCAAACGAAGCTGTCGGTCGGGAATGCCGCCAAAAGGGCATCCCCTTTAACCGGTGCGACAAAAAAGAGGACTGCGATTTTTACTTCCCGGCGGTGCTGCGCCGCGGCCCGCTGGTCATGGGGCTTTGCTCCTCGGGGCAGGATCACGCTCAGGTGCGCCGCGCGGCGGCCTGTCTGCGGCAGATGGATTGGGAAACAGGAAAGGAAGCGAAGTAGGATGAAGGAGAAGATCGTCCGGGTGGGCAGCCGGGAAAGCAAGCTGGCGGTGGCCCAGACCCAACTGGTGGTGGACGCCATGGCCCGGGCCTGCCCGGAGTACCGGTTCGTCATCGTCACCATGAAGACCACCGGCGACCGCATCCTGGACCGTACTTTGGACAAGATCGGCGGCAAGGGGCTGTTTGTCAAGGAGCTGGACCGGGCGCTGCGCCAGGGGGAGATCGACCTTTCGGTGCACAGCCTGAAGGACGTGCCCATGCAGACGCCGGAGGACCTGCCGCTGGGGGCCTTTGTGGCCCGTGGAGACCCGAGGGACTGCCTGGT
Source organism: Oscillospiraceae bacterium (assembly GCA_019423755.1). Taxonomy (GTDB): domain Bacteria; phylum Bacillota; class Clostridia; order Oscillospirales; family Ruminococcaceae; genus Negativibacillus. Next base: position 116,443 of record JAHZAU010000003.1, on the reverse strand, counting down.
ACTGCCCCAGGGGCAGACGGAAAAGCAGCCGGGCGCGGCCTTTGGCTGTTCCAGCCTGCGCCGGAGGCTCCAACTAGAAAAACTTTACCCCGGCCAGCCGGTAGAGCCGGTGCGGGGCAACATCCTTCGCCGTCTGGAAAAGCTGGACGCCGGGGAATACGGCGCACTGGTGCTGGCCTGCGCGGGCTTGCAGCGGGCGGGGCTGGCCGGTCGGATGAGCCGGGTCTTTTCCACAGACGAGCTGCTGCCTGCCGCCGGGCAGGGAACGCTGGTGGTCCAGCACCGCAAGGGGGAGGACTATCCTTTCCTGGCGGCGGTGGATGACCCGTGGACCCGCGCTGTTTCCCTGGCGGAGCGACAGTACGTCCGGGTATTGGACGGCGGCTGCTCCTCCCCGGTAGCGGCCTACGGAGAGACCGACGGAGAGGAGATCCGCCTTCGTGGGCTCTATTATGACACGGCAGACGGCAGTTGGAGCCTGGGCGAAACGACCGGCTCCTTCCAAGACCCGGAAGGGCTGGGCGAGCAGCTGGCCGAGGAGCTTCGCCAGCGGCACCGTACATAATCACAAGAAAGGGCAGAACCGATGGAGAAACACGAAATCAACCAAAAACAGGGCCGGGTCTGGCTGGTGGGAGCCGGTCCGGGGGACGCCGGACTGCTGACCCTGCGGGGGCGGCAGCTTCTGCAGGAAGCGGACGTGGTGGTCTACGACCATCTGGCCGGAGCGGCGGTGCTGGGGATGATCCCGCCGGGGACCCGCTGCCTCTGCGTGGGTAAGCGCGCCGGCCGGCACAGCGTCCCCCAGGAGGAGATCAACCGCCTGCTGGTGGAGGAAGCCCAGGCCGGGCATCAGGTGGTCCGCCTCAAGGGCGGGGACCCGTTTCTCTTTGGCCGCGGCGCGGAGGAGATGCAGCAGCTGTTGGAAGCTGGCATTCCTTGCCAGGTAGTGCCGGGGGTCAGTTCCGCTTTGGCGGTCCCGGCCTATGCCGGTATCCCGGTGACCCATCGGGATTGGGCCTCCTCGGTGCATATCATCACCGGCCACAGCAAAAAGGACGGTCTGCCCGCCATGGATTGGGACGCCTTGGCGCGCTTGAAAGGGACGCTGGTGTTCCTTATGGGGGTGGGGCATCTGGAAGAAATTTGCGCTCAGCTGCAGGCTCACGGAAAGGCGGCTTCCACCCCCGCCGCTATCCTGCAGGAGGGTACCACCAGCCGCCAGCGCACCGTTATCGCCACCTTGGACACCCTGCCCCAGCAGGCTCGCGCTGCCGGTATCCAGGCGCCGGCCATCATCGTGGTGGGGGAGGTCTGCCGCCTGGGAGAGGAACTTTCCTGGGTGGAGCAGCGTCCGCTGCACCGGCTGCGGGTGCTGGTCACCCGTCCCCAGGAGCGGGCTTCCCGCCTGAGCGAGCCGCTGCGCCGCCTGGGAGCCGAGGTGGTGGAATTTCCCGCCATCGCTACCCGCCCGCTGCCGCCGAAGGAGCTGGCCCCGGTGCTTTCCCAGCTGGGGGATTACACCTGGCTGGGCTTCACCAGTCCGGCGGGGGTGGAAGGGTTCTTTGACCTGCTGGCCCGCCAGCGGATGGATGTCCGCACCTTGTCTGGAAAGAAACTGGCCGTCATCGGCCCCGGCACTGCTCAGGCGCTGGAAAAGCGGGGGCTGTTTGCCGATTGTATGCCGGAGGAATACACCGCCCGGGCGCTGGGGGAGACCCTGGCCCGGACGGTACTGCCGGGGGAGAGGGTACTGCTTCCCCGCGCGCGGGAAGGTTCCCCGGAGCTACCGGCCTGTTTGAAAGAGGCGGGCATTTCTTACCGGGACTGGCCGCTGTATGACACTCTCCCCGCCGGGAGCGAGGCCGCCCCGGTGCGCCGCTTGCTGGAAGAAGGGGGCATCGACCTGCTGACCTTCACCAGCGCGTCCTGTGTCCGGCGCTTTGCCCAGGCCATGGACGGGCTGGACCTTTCCGGCTGTACGGCGGTCTGCATCGGCGAACAAACCGCCCAGGCCGCCCGGGCGCTGGGCCTTCGCTGCCTGGTGGCCCCGCAGGCTACCATGGACGCCATGGTACAGACCATTTTAGAATACGCAAACCACACGATGACACCCCAAAACGAGGAGGATCTTTCATGGAAATGATGCAACGTCCCCGCCGCCTGCGCCGCCTGCCGGCCCTGCGGCAGATGGTCCGCGAGACCCGATTTTCCCCTAGCTCGCTGATCTACCCCATTTTTGTCCGGGAGGGGAGCGGGATCTGCGAGGAGATCCCCTCGCTGCCGGGGCAGTTCCGTTACAGCCCCGATACCCTGGCCTACCCGCTGGAACGCTTGCTGGAAAGCGGGGTAGACAAGGTGCTGCTCTTTGGCATCCCCAAGGAAAAGGACCCCCAGGGCAGCGGCGCTTGGGCAGAAAACGGCGTGGTGCAGCAGGCGCTGCAGGAGGCAAAACGCCGCTTCCCCCAGCTTTACTGCATCACCGACGTCTGCCTGTGTGAGTACACCAGCCACGGACATTGCGGCCTGCTCTGCGGGGAGGAAGTGGAAAATGACACCACGGTGGAGCTGCTGGCCCGTACCGCCCTTTCCCATGTGCAGGCCGGGGCAGATATGGTGGCCCCTTCGGACATGATGGATGGCCGGGTAGGCCGGATGCGCCGGGTGCTGGACGAAAACGGCTTTGCCTCCACCCCGATCATGGCCTATTCCGCCAAGTATGCTTCCAGCTTTTACGGCCCGTTCCGGGAAGCGGCGGGTTCGGCTCCGGCCTTCGGGGACCGCAAGGCCTACCAGATGGACTATCACAACAGCCGGGAGGCCCTGCGGGAGGTCCGGTTGGACGAGGAGGAGGGCGCAGACCTGGTGATGGTGAAACCGGCGCTGTCCTACCTGGATGTGATCACCCGGGTACGGCAGGCCACCGACCTTCCTTTGGCGGCGTACAGCGTTAGCGGAGAATACGCCATGATCAAGGCCGCGGCGGCCCAGGGCCTGGTGGACGAAGCGTCCATCGCCTGCGAGACCGCAGTGAGCATCTACCGCGCTGGGGCGGATATCCTCATTTCCTACTACGCGCTGCAGCTGGCCGGTTGGATGAAGGAAGGCCGCATCGGCTAACATTTACCGGAAAGGAGACAGGGAGATGAATCGATATGACCACACCGGCGCCGGGCGGACCATCCACCTGGTGGGGATCGGCATGGGAGGCCGGGAGGGCCTGACCGCCTCGGCCTGGGACGCCATCCAAAGGAGCCGCTGCCTGCTGGGGGCCCAGCGGATGCTGGACGCCTTCCCGGAATTTGCCGGGGAGAAGGTGGCGGCCATTTCCCCCTGCCAGCTGGCGGAAGCCCTGGCCCAGCGGCCGGACGCTGCCGAGGCGGCGGTGCTCTTTTCCGGGGATATCGGCTTTTACAGCGGGGCGGCAGGACTGCGCCGGGAGCTGGCCCAGCGTCTGCCCCAGGCCAAGATCCAGCCCCATTGCGGCATCAGCTCGGTGCAGTATCTCTGCGCCGCCTGTGGCCAAAGCTGGGAGGACTGCGCCCTTCGGAGCCTGCACGGTCGGGAGGGCAGCGTTGCCACCTGGCTTTCCCAGCATGAGAAGGTGTTTCTGCTCACCGGCGGGGAACATTCCCCCCAAAGCGTCTGCCACCAACTGACCGAAGCGGGCCTGGGCGAGGCGGAAGTTTGGGTGGGCGAGTCCCTTTCCTACCCGGAGGAGCGTATCACCCACGGTCTGGCGCGGGAGCTGGCCCGGCAGAGCTTCGCGCCCCTTTCCTGCATGCTGCTCCGCCGCCCGGAGGGCCTGTCCCACCGGCAGCAAACCACGCCGGGCCTTCCGGACGAAGCTTTCCTGCGGGATATGGAGGGCCCTCGCCCGGTGCCTATGACCAAAAGCGAGGTGCGGGCGGTGATCCTTTCCAAGCTGCGCCTGCGCCCCGACCAAACCGCTTGGGACATCGGCGCGGGCAGCGGCTCGGTGTCGGTGGAGATGGCGCTCAGTCTGCCCCAGGGGCAGGTGTGGGCCATTGAGAAGGAGCCCCGGGCCTTTGCGCTGGCGCAGAAAAACCGGGAACGCTTTGCCTGCGGGAATCTGACCCTCCGGCTGGGGACCGCTCCCCAGGACCTGGAGGATTTCCCCGCGCCGGACCGGGTGTTCCTGGGCGGGACCACCGGCCAGGTGGAGCCCATCCTGAGGCTGGCGCTGGAAAAGAACCCGGCGGTGCGCGCGGTGGTCAGCGCCATCACCTTGGAGACCGCGACCCGGACCTTGGAGGCATTCTCCAGGCTGGGGATGCAGCAGGTGGAGCTGGTGCAGCTGTCGGTGGCCAAAGGGCGTCCGGCAGGCTGCAGTCAGATGCTGCTGGCCCAAAACCCGGTGTTCCTGCTTTCGGCCCAGGGGAGGGAAGACGCATGATGCAGCAAAAACTCCCCCGTCTGCTGCTGGCGGGCGTGTCCAGCGGCAGCGGAAAAACCACCCTGACCTGCGCCCTGCTGCGGGCCTGGCAGCGAAGGGGCCGCCGCCTGCTTTCCATGAAATGCGGGCCGGACTACATCGACCCCATGTTCCACCGGCGGGTGCTGGGGGTCCCGGCTGGCAACTTGGACCTGTTTTTCTCTGGTGAAGGGCAGGTCCGCCAGCTGCTGGGGGACGCTGCCTGCCGCCGGAAGGCGGAGCTCGTGCTGCTGGAAGGCGCCATGGGCTACTACGACGGGCTGGGGAACACCACCCGGGCCAGCGCCTGGCAGATGGCCTGCGCCACCGAGACCCCGGCGGTGCTGGTGGTCAACTGCCGGGGAATGGGCATCTCGGTGCTGGCGGTCATCCGGGGCTTTTTGGACTACTGCCCCCAAAACCGCCTGCGCGGGGTGATCTTCAACCAGCTTTCCGCGGCCCGGTACCCGCAGCTGCGCCAGCAACTTTGGGAAGAACTGGGGATTGAGGCGGCGGGATACTTTCCACCCCGGCCCGACCTGGCGCTGGGGAGCCGTCATCTGGGGCTGGTCACCGCCGGGGAGATCCAAGACCTGGAACAGCGGCTGGACGCCTTGGCGGACCAAGCCGAAGCGAGCTTGGAGTTGGACCGGCTGGCAGAATGGGCGGCCGAGGCCCCGGCCCTTTGCTGGGAGCCGCTGCCCCCGGAGCCTTCCTGCGCCCCGGTGACCATCGCCGTGGCCCAGGACGAGGCGTTCTGCTTTTATTATGACGAAAATCTCGCCATACTGGAATGGATGGGCGCGCAGCTGCGGAGCTTTTCCCCCCGGCGGGACAGCGCTCTTCCCTCGGGGACCCAGGGGCTGTATCTCGGCGGCGGCTACCCGGAGCTTTACGCCCGGGAGCTGGAGGAGAACACCTCCCTGCGCCGGGAAATTCGCGACAGCATCCAGGCGGGCATGCCCTGCATTGCCGAGTGCGGCGGCTTCCAATACCTCCAACAGCAGCTGGTGGGGGAGGACGGCGGTACCTACGCTATGTGCGGGGTGCTCCCGGGAAAAAGCTGGCCCACCGGCAAGCTCTGCCGCTTCGGTTATGTGGATGTGACTTTGAAGAAGGACTGTCTGCTGGGCCCGGCAGGGACGCGCTTCCCGGCCCATGAGTTTCATTATTGGGACAGCGAATTCCCCGGCACGGATGCCACGGCGCAGAAGCCCGGGCGTCCCCAGCAGTGGGATTGCCTGCACGCCAGCGAAACCTTGGCGGCCGGGTATAGTCACCTGTATTTTCCCGCCTGCCCGGAAGCGGCGCGGCGGTTTTTGCAGCGAGCAGCCGGATTTTCCCCGGCTGGAAAGGAGAGATGATCATGCAGTGGAATGAGGAAGGACTTCCCGTAGCGGGCAGCGCCATCGACCAAGAAGTCCAACAGGCGGCCGCCCAGCGGTGGGACACCATCGCCAAGCCCCTCGGCGGACTGGGCGACCTGGAACCGATGATCGCCCGGCTGGCTGGCATCCAGGGGACGCCCCGTCCCAAACTGGGGGAGAAGGCGGTGGTGGTGTTCTGCGCCGACAATGGCGTCGTAGCCCAGGGGGTCACCCAGACCTCCCAGGAGACCACCGCCATCGTGGCGGAAAACCTGACCCGGAGCGCCACCAGCGTCTGCTGCATGGCTCGATGCGCCGGGGCCCGGGTGGTCCCGGTGGATATGGGCGTGGTGCGCCTGGTGGCCGGGCCGGGACTGCGCTCCCACCGGCTGGGCAACGGCACTGCCGACTTTACCGCCGGACCGGCTATGTCCCGGGAACAGGCGGTGGACGGCCTGCGGTACGGCATCCAGCTGGCGGGCCAGCTCAAGGAGGAGGGCGTGACCCTGCTTGCCACTGGCGAGATGGGCATCGGCAACACCACCACCAGCAGCGCGCTGATCTCGGTGCTGCTGCAGGTGGACCCACAGCAGGTAACTGGCCGCGGCGCAGGTCTTAGCTCCGCCGGGCTGGAACGGAAGGTCGCTGCCATCCGCCGGGGCATTGCCCTCAACCGTCCCGACCCGGCGGACCCGGTGGACGTGCTGGCCAAGGTGGGCGGCTTTGATCTGGCGGGTATGGCCGGGCTTTGCCTGGGCGGTCTGGTGCACCGGGTGCCGGTGGTGCTGGACGGTCTGATCTCTACGGCGGCGGCGCTGGTGGCGGTGAAACTCTGCCCCGATGTGCGGCAGGTGCTCTTTGCCTCCCATGTGTCCCGGGAACCGGCGGGCCAGATGGTGCTGGACGCGCTGGGGCTTTCTCCACTGCTCACCTGCGGCATGTGCCTGGGCGAGGGGACCGGCGCGGTGGCATCCTTCCCGCTGTGGGATATGGCCCTGGCGGTCTACGACGGGATGCCCACCTTCCAGGAGATCGCGGTGGAGCAGTACCAGCATCTCAAGTAAAGGAGGACGCAGGATGATCGCATTGGTAAGCGGCGGGGCAGCCAGCGGGAAATCGGAGTTTGCCGAGGCGCTGGCCCTGCGTCTGGCTGGGGAGCGGCCCCGGTATTACGTCGCCGCTATGGAAGTCTTCGACGAGGAGAGCCGCCGGCGGGTGCTCCGCCACCGGGAGCTGCGCCGGGGGAAGGGCTTTCTTACCCTGGAACGTCCCCGGGACCTGTCCGGACTGGCCCTGCCCGGGGAAGGGGTGGCGCTGGTGGAGTGCATGAGCAACCTGCTGGCAAACGAGTGCTTCGGCACGCCGCCCTCCCCGGACCCGGAACAAGCGGCGGTGGAAGGGGTGCTCCATCTGGCGCAGCAGGGGGATGTGGTGGTGGTCACCAACGAGCTGTTTTCCGACGGCCTGCGCTACGACCCCAGCACCGAGGAATATTTAAAGATGCTGGGCCGGGTCAATCAGGCGCTGGCCTGGCAGGCAAGCTTGGTATACGAGGTGGTCTGCGGCATCCCGCTCTGCCGCAAGGATACGACAAAGGAGGGACTCTCGTGCTTCATCGGGTAAAAAACGTCTGGGAAACGGTCATCGTGGCGTTTTCCATGTATTCTTCTGTCCCCATGCCGCAGATCGACTGGACGGAGGAGAACATGAAATACGCCCTGGCGGCCTTCCCGTTGGTGGGGGTGCTGGAAGGCGCCCTGCTTTGGGGTTGGGCCTGGCTGGCAGTCCGGCTGGGTATTGCGCCGCTGCTGTTTGGCGCGGTGGCGGTAGCTTTGCCGCTGCTGCTCACCGGCGGCATCCACATGGACGGCTTCTGCGACACGGTGGACGCCCTTTCCTCCCACCAGACCCGGGAGGAGAAGCTTCGCATCCTGCAGGACCCCCGCGCCGGTGCCTTTGCGGTGGTGTTCGCCGGGGCCTACCTGCTGGTGCAGGCGGGGCTTTGGACGCAGCTTTGGGAGCTGGGCCGTGCGGACAGCGGAGCGTTTCTGCGCTGGGCGGGGATTCTGGCCGCAGGATGCGTCTGGGGCCGGTGCTTCAGCGGGGGAGCGGTGGCTGCCCTGCCTTCCGCCCGCAAAAAAGGCCTGGCTGCCACCTTTTCCCAGGCAGCGGCGCAGAAAAAACGCCGGGTGCTGGGCATTTTGACCGTTCTTGCTCTGTTGGCAGCGGCGGCGATGCTTTGGCTGGCAGCTTGGCCCGCCTTGGCGGCGCTGGGCGTGTTTGCGCTGGTGACAGCGGGGTTTGTTCAAATGTGCCGGAAGGAATTCGGCGGCATCACCGGGGACCTGGCCGGGTGGTATTTTGCCTGCGGCCAGCTTGCCATGCTGGCTGCGGTGACGCTGTCGGCGCTGCTTTAAAACGGGAAGGAGGGCGGAAGATGCGCCTCGTGATTGGAGGAAAATACCAGGGAAAGCTGGACTGGCTCTGCCGGGAAATGCAGGTGGGACCGGAACAGGCAGCCTTCGCCCAGCCGGGCGGCCGGGTGCCGGAAGGCTGCTGCATTTTGGCAGGGCTGCAGGACTGGGTTCGTCTGCTGTTGGAGGAGGGGAAAGACCCCCAACAATGGATGGAGGAGCTGCTTTCCCGCCAGGAAGATTGGGCCATCACCTGCGACGAAATCGGCTGCGGCGTGGTGCCGCTGAAACCGGAGGAACGCCGCTGGCGAGAGGAGACCGGCCGCCTGTGCTGCTGGCTGGCCCGGCGCGCCCGGCGGGTGGACCGTGTGTTCTGCGGTATCCCGCAAACCATCAAGGAGGAAAGAGCATGAGCCTGCTGCTGCTTCGCCACGGAAAGACCTTGTGGAACCAGCAAGGGCGCTATCTGGGCCGGACCGACCTGCCCCTGAGCCCGGAAGGAGCGGCGGAACTGTCCGCCTGGACCGGTGACCCGCCGGGGAAGATCTTCACCAGTCCCATGCTCCGCTGCCGCCAAACGGCGGAGATTCTCTTCCCCGACAGACAATCCGAGACGGTACCTGGGTGGGAGGAGATGAACTTTGGCATCTACGAGGGCCGTACCTGGAAGGAACTGGCCGACGACCCGCAAAGCGGCTACCAAGCCTGGGTGGACGGCGGCTGCCTGGCGCCCATCCCTCAGGGGGAGGAGAAGGCAGGTTTCTGCCGCCGGGTGACTGAGGCGTTCCACCGCCTGGCGGAGGAAGGTAGTCTGGACGATGCGGCGCTGGTGGTCCACGGCGGCACCATTATGGCCCTGCTGGAAGCGTTCGGCGAACCAAGCCGCCCCTTCTACGACTGGCACTGCGGCAACGGCGAAGGCTGGCAGGTTCGCTGGGAAGCCAAATCGGCCCGCTTGCTGGTGCTGGGCCCCATTTCATCCCGGAAAGGAAACGAAAGACCATGATTCATTGGAAATTATCCCTGCTGGCGCTGGTTTTGGGCGCGGCATTGGACGCCCTGCTGGGGGACCCGCACAGCTTCCCGCACCCGGTCCGCTGGATGGGCCGGAGCATCGCGGCAGGGGAGCGGCTTCTGCGCCGCCTATTCCCCAAAACGCCCCAGGGGGAGCGCCTGGCCGGGAGTGTGCTGGTGCTTGGTATCTGCGCCCTTTACGGCGGCGGGGCTTGGGCACTTTTGGCGGTGGCCGGACGGGTTTCGCCCTGGCTGCAGCTGGTGCTGGAAACCCTGCTTTGTTATCAAATGCTTGCCATGCGCTGCCTGCGGGACGAAAGCATGGCCGTCTACACCCCGGTCAAGGAGGGGCGGCTGGATGACGCCCGCAAAGTTGTCTCGATGATCGTGGGCCGGGACACCCAGTCCCTGAGCCTGGAAGGGGTCACCAAGGCGGCGGTGGAGACGGTGGCGGAAAATGCCTCCGACGGGGTCATTGCGCCGATGTTTTATTTGGCATTGGGCGGCGCCCCGCTGGGCGTGCTGTACAAGGCCATTAATACCATGGACTCGATGATCGCCTACAAAAACGAGCGTTACCTGCATTTTGGACGCACCGCGGCCCGCCTGGACGACCTGGCGAACTGGCTCCCGGCGCGCCTGGCTGGGGTTATGATGGTGCTGGCGGCGTTTGTTTGCGGCATGGACGGCAAAGGCGCGTGGCGGGTGTTCCGCCGGGACCGCCGGAAGCACGCCAGCCCCAACAGCGCCCACACGGAAGCAGCTTGCGCCGGCGCGCTGCAAGTCCAGCTGGCCGGTGATGCAAGCTACTTTGGCAAGATTCATCACAAACCCACCTTGGGCGACGCTATCCGCCCGGTAGAAGCGGAGGACATCCCCCGCGCCAACCGGCTGATGATTACGACATCGGTGCTGTTTCTAATTCTGTGCATAATTGCTAAATTAACGGCGATTCTTTTGCTATTCAAATAATTGCTTTCATAATACTATTTTTACCTGTAAAGGAGTTGGACTTTCCATGATAAAATACGGTCACGGCGGCGACGTTCTCTCCGCCAAGGAACGGATCGGCAGCCAGGTTAGCCGGATTTTGGACTTTTCCGCCAACATCAACCCCCTGGGCCTGCCGGAAGCGGTAGCACAGGCGGTCACAGACTGCCTAGCCGATTGCTGTCACTATCCCGACCCCTTTTGCAGGAAGCTGGTAGAAGGAATTGCGAAATGGGAAGGGGTGCAGCCGCATCAAGTACTTTGCGGCAACGGCGCGGCCGACCTGATCTTCCGTTTGGTACTGGCCTGCCGGCCCCAACGGGCGCTGGTTGCGGTGCCGACCTTCTCCGAGTACGAGCAGGCGCTGCGAGCCTGCGGCTGCCCGGTGGAGCAGCATCTTCTGCGCCGGGAAAGCGGTTTTGTCCTGGAGGAGGACTTCCTGGAACGGCTTTGCCCCGGGGTGGGGATGGTGTTCCTCTGCAACCCCAACAACCCTACCGGCCAGCTGATCCCCCTCGACCTGCTGCGGAAAATCGCCCAGCGCTGCCGGGAGATCGGCGCGGTACTGGTGTTGGACGAGTGCTTTAACGACTTCCTCGACCAGCCCGACGCCTGGACCGTGAAACCATACCTTGCGGAGCTCCCCAACCTGGTGATTCTCAAAGCCTTCACCAAGCTGTACGCTATGCCGGGGCTGCGCCTGGGTTATTGTCTCTGCGCTGGGGAAGAACTGCTGGATGGGGCCGCTGCCTGCGGTCAGCCGTGGAGCGTTTCCACACCGGCCCAAGCGGCTGGGCTGGCGGCGCTGGACCAAGAGGACTACCGCTGCCGCACTGCTCAGTGGATCGCCCAGGAGCGGCCTTTCCTGCGCCAAGGTTTGGAGCAGCTGGGGCTGGCGGTCACCGGCTCCCAGGCAAACTACATCTTCTTCCGGGCGCCCTGCCAGGACCTGCCCCAGCGTCTGGAACCGCTGGGCATCCTGGTCCGTTCCTGCGCTAACTATCCCGGCCTGGATGAGCAGGATTGCCGCGTGGCGGTGCGTTCCCGCGAGGAAAACCAGCAGCTGCTGGCGGCTTTAAGCCAGGTGCTGGCCCGATCTTATTCAGAATAAAAAAAGGAGGTACCCCTTGTGGCACGACCCATTATGATCCAAGGCACCATGTCCAACGCCGGCAAAAGCCTGCTGGCGGCGGGACTTTGCCGGGTCTTTCATCAGGACGGCTACCGTGTCGCTCCGTTTAAATCCCAAAATATGGCACTCAATTCCTACATCACCGCCGAAGGGCTGGAAATGGGCCGCGCCCAGGTGCTGCAGGCCCAGGCGGCGGGGATCGAGCCTTCGGTGCGGATGAACCCCATTCTCCTCAAACCCACCACCGAAACCGGTTCCCAGGTCATCGTCAACGGCCGGGTGCTGGGCAATTTTTCGGCCCGGGACTACTTTGCCAAAAAGCAGAGCCTGGTGCCGCAGATTATGGAAGCGTACGAAAGCCTGGCGGCAGAAAACGACATCATCGTCCTGGAAGGGGCGGGGAGCCCGGCGGAGATCAACCTGAAACAGGACGACATCGTCAACATGGGGATGGCCAAGCTGGCCCAAGCGCCGGTGCTGCTGGTGGGGGACATCGACCGCGGCGGGGTGTTCGCAGCCTTGGCCGGGACGCTGCTCCTGCTGGAACCGGAGGAACGGGCGCGGGTCAAAGGGCTTGTCATCAACAAATTCCGGGGCGACCGGCGTATCCTGGAACCGGGCCTTCGGCAGATCGAACAGATCACCGGCTGCCCAGTCACCGGCGTGCTTCCCTACCTGACCCTGGACCTGGAAGACGAGGACAGCCTTTCCGGCAAGCTGGAAAGCACCGCCTCCGACGCGCCTATCCAGGTGGCGGTGATCCGCCTGCCGCGCCTTTCTAACTTTACCGACCTGGACGCCCTGGCGGCCTGCCCCGGGGTAGGGGTGCGGTACGTCCGCTCCTTAAACCAGCTGGGGCACCCGGACCTGGTGGTGCTGCCCGGCACCAAAAGCACCATGGCCGACCTGCGCTGGCTGCGGCAAAGCGGCCTGGAAGCGGCCATCCTGCGGCTGGCGGAGCAGGGTGTGCCGGTGCTGGGCATCTGCGGCGGCTACCAGATGATGGGCCAGACCCTTTCCGACCCGGTAGGCGCGGAGGAAGCGCCCGGCACCTGCCTGCGGGGGATGGGGCTGCTGCCGGTGGAAACGGTGTTTTCCCGGGAAAAGGCCCGCACCCAGGCGAAGGGCCAGTTTGCCCCGCAGGAGGGGCGGTTTGCCGCCTTTTCTGGCCGAGAAGTGCAAGGGTACGAGATTCACATGGGCCGCAGCCGCCACCTAGAGCCCTGCTGCCCGCTGGTGCAGCTGGAAGAGAACGGCACCCTTCGGGAGGACGGCGCCGTCTGGAAAAACGCAGCGGGCTGCTATCTGCACGGCCTGCTGGATACGCCCCAGGCGCTGCGGGGACTGCTGGAACTGCTCTGCGCGCCGCGCGGCATCGACTCGGATCAATTGGAGATCCCCGACCCCCAGCAGCGGCGGGAACGGGAGCTGGACCGTCTGGCCCAGGCGGTGCGGGAAAACCTGGATATGGAGCAGGTCTACCGCATCCTGGAACAAGGATGCAACGGATAGGAGGAACGCCCATGGAAACAAAAGATAACCAAGGCTGCGTGCAGATCTATTGCGGCGACGGAAAGGGCAAGACCACCGCGGCTCTGGGCCTGGCGCTGCGGGCAGCGGGACACGGCTGGCTGGTGCTGGTGGTGCAGTTCCTCAAATCCGGCCCCACCGGCGAGCTCGAAAGCCTGGCCAAGCTGGAATCGGTGCAGGTGCTGCGCGGCACCGAACCGCTGGGCTTTACCTTCCGCATGACGCCGGAGGAAAAGGCTCACTGCCGCCAGGTGCAGCAGGGGCTTTGGCAGCAGATGCAGCAGCTCCTTTCCCAAACGCAGCCCAGGCTGCTGGTTTTGGACGAGGTGTTCGGCGCTATCTCCACGGGTATGGTGGATGAGGTGCAGCTAATGAGCCTGCTGCAAAACCGTCCGCAGGCGTTGGAAGTGGTGCTCACCGGCCGGGGACCGTCTCCGGCGGTACAGGAGCTGGCCGATTATATCACCGAGATGCGCAAAGTCAAGCATCCCTTCGACCAGGGCTTGTCCGCCCGGGAGGGGATCGAATGGTAAACAGGGGAGGAAACGGCATGGAGATTCAACTGGAACAGGTGCGCCCGCAGGATATTGAGAAGCGCTCCTTTGAGATCATCACCCAGGAGCTGGGGGAGCGGCAGCTGGACCCGGTGCAGGCGCCCATCATCAAGCGGGTGATCCACACCACCGCCGACTTTGAATACGCCGACAGCCTGTACTTCAGCCCTGACGCGGTGGAGAAGGCTCGGGCAGCGCTGCGAAACGGCGCTTGGATCGTCACCGATACCCAGATGGCCTGGTCCGGGGTCAACAAAAAAAGCCTCGCCCGCTTTGGCGGGGAGGCGGTGTGCTTTATGGCGCAGGAAGATGTGGCCCAGGAGGCCGCCCAGCGGGGCATCACCCGGGCGATGGTCAGCATGGAGCGGGCGGCCCGGCTGCCCCATCCGGTGATCTTCGCGGTGGGCAACGCGCCCACGGCGCTGGTCCGGCTGTGTGAGCTTATGGAGGAGGGGACCCTCCGGCCGGAGCTGGTCATCGGGGTGCCGGTGGGCTTTGTCAATGTGGTGGAGGCAAAGGAAGCGGTCATCCGCTCCGGCGTGCCCTGCATCGTTGCCCGGGGGCGCAAAGGCGGCAGCAACGTGGCGGCGGCCATCTGCAACGCCCTGCTCTACGGCATGGACTAGGCCCTTATCCCAAAAGGCGCACGCCCAACCAAACCAAGGCCAAAAGGATGGGCTGGTGCAGCAGGTAGACTGCCATGCTGTGCCGCCCCAGCCAGCTGAGCGGCGGGCACGGGTCGCTCCAGACCCAGGCGGGAAGGCGCCCCTGCTTTGCCAGCTTCCCCAAAAACAGCCCGGCGGCGAACACAAAGCCGTAGGGCAGCAGGGGGAAGTAGTCCGAGGAGGTGAAGCCCGGCCCGGGGAACCCCAGCGGGAAGAGGAAGGACGTCTCGTAAAGCCAGGAGGGGAGAGACACCGTCCAGATGGAGAGGAAATCCCAGGAGTTCAGCGGCAGTGTGATGCCCACCACCCCTTGCGGCGTCCAGCGAAACAGATAGAACAGAACCCAACACCCTGCCAGGCCCAGCCCGGCGGGGATTTTTTCTGCCCAGCGGGCCATCGGCTTTGCCGAAAGGCCATAAAGCAGGACGCAGACCCCCAAAAAGTGCAGCAGCCCGAAGCGGATGGGCGCACCCGGCAGGGCAAAGGTGGTCACCACGGTAAAGCCCATTCCCAGCAGGAAAAGCCGGATTCCGCGCCGCAGGTTGTTGCGGGAAAAGAAGCAGCAGGCCCCAGCGATAAAGATAAAAGGCAGGCAGATGCTCTGCTGCCACAGCATGCCCGCCAGCTGATAGAACCACGGCAGGGAGATGCCGAACAGGGCGGTCAGGTCGTAGCAAAGGTGGTAGCCCACCATGCTCAGGATGGAAAAACCGCGCACAAAGTCGAAAAAGACGGCGCGCTTCGCCGTGGGCTGGGGGGAAAGGGTCGAGGACATGAGGTTCACTTCCTAAAATAGCGTTAATCTAGCAAGGGGCTAGCGCCCGCGGCGGCGCAGAAGGGTTCCGGCGGTCACAAGCACCACCGCCGCCAAAAGCGGCAGGATTCCGTCCAACAGCGCCACCGAAGCCGGTGCGCTGAAGGCTGCCGTGTGGGAGTCGATAAGCCCCTGCAGGTAACCCCATTTGTAGGCCACCCAGCCGGTGCCGCACAACACAACGATCCCCGCCAGCCAGAAGCAGAGAGCAGAAAGGAAAGAAGACCGTTTCACAAAAATACCCCCTTGGGAATGCTTTTTAAGCAGTATAGCACAGGGCGGGGAAGGGCGGCAACCGCCTTGTCGGAAAAAACATAGAAGACCGGTTTATACCGATAAAATATAGGGCCGGATCGAGAGAAATCCGAACGCGACATCCATAAAATGGATTTGTTTACCATGTGAAAAACACCGTGAATGTTGTACGGATTTGATTTGTATATTTAGTTCTTTTTAACCAGAAAAATACAGGTTTTTTCCATTTGGAATTTATTTGCTGGATTTCGTTTGTTTTCAGGTACAAAATCGGGGGTTTTGACGAGTTTGTGAAAGGCGTAACACTTGACGAAGGGGAGGGGACTCAATATAATTGTACTTAATAGACAAGATACGGTGCCGAGAGTCACCGTTTTGTCATGTTTTTGTCAATTGTGCCACAGAAACAGGGAGGATTTCCCTCCCCCCGCAAAGGAAATCTGCCAACCCCTGTTTCATTTCACCGACAAGGGAGGAAAACCTATGCCTACTGAAACTCTGTCCAGGGAACGAGTTCTCCAGATCATTGAAGAAGAGGGCGGCGATAAAGAACACCTGCTCTCCATTCTGCTGGAAATTCAGAAAGAATGCAAACGGAACTACATCAACGAGGCTTGCGCGAAGATCGTAGCTGAAAAGCTGGATATGCCTCTGGTGCAGCTTTACGACATCCTCACGTTCTACGCCATGCTGGAAACCAAACCCCGCGGCCGTTACATCATCGAGGTGTGCAACAACGCCCCCTGCTACGTTTCCAAGTCCTACATCATTGCCAAATTCCTGCGCAAAGAGCTGGGCATCAACTTTGGCGAAACTACCCCGGATGGGATGTTCACCCTTCAGTACATGCCCTGCGTCGGCGCCTGCAACATTGGCCCGGTCATCAAGATCGGAGACAAGGTTTACGGCAATCTGACGGAGGAAAAGGTCAGAAAGATCCTTCAGGAGCTGAGAGAGAAAGCCTAAACGCCGCCCATCAGCGCCCATAAGCAGTTTGAGCGAAAGGATGTCATCGATTATGTCAAAACAAGTACAGTTATTAACTGCCCGCTGCGGCAAGATCCGCCCCGACTCTGTGGCGGAGTATGTGGCCAACGGCGGTTTTGAAGGTTTTAAGAGAGCCCTCGGCATGGCTCCCATGGATATCATCAACGAAGTCATCGACGCGAACCTCCTGGGCCGCGGCGGCGCCGCTTACCCGGCAGGCAAGAAGTGGAAACAGCTCTATCAGATCGAAGGTAGCCCCAAATACATCGTCTGCAACGCCGACGAAGGTGAGCCCGGTACCTTTAAAGACCGTATCCTGCTGGAAAAAGACCCGCTGAGCATCATCGAAGGTATGATGATCGCCGGTTTCGTCTTCGGCTCCAACGACGGTTACATCTACATCCGCGGCGAGTACCGCGAGATCCAGAAGCTCTTCCAGGCCGCTGTGGACAACGCAGTGAAAGCCAACTACCTGGGTGACGATATCCTGGGCTCCGGCTTCAACTTCCGCGTACATATCGTTTCCGGCGCCGGCGCTTACATCTGCGGCGAGAACTCCGGTCTGCTCAACTCCATCGAAGCCAAAGCCGGCCGTCCCCGCGTAAAACCCCCGCATCTGGCTGAGGTGGGTCTGTACTCCAAGCCCACCCTGGTAAACAACGTCGAGTCCTTTGCCAGCATCCCCAACATCCTGAAGATGAGCGGTAAAGAGTTCGCTGCCCTGGGCTGCGAAAATACCGGCGGTACCAAGCTGATCTGTCTGTCCGGTAACGTCAAGAACCGCGGCACCTTCGAGATCCCGCTGCACGGCGTTACCCTGCGCGACATCATCTACGACAACGAGTTCGGCGGCGGCATCCCCGATGGCAAAGAGCTGAAGTTCTACCATCTGGGCGGCCAGTCCGGCCCCATCGGCTTCCCCGAGCAGCTGGACACCGAATACAACCATCCTTCTCTGAAAAACGTGGGCCTGTCCATCGGCTCCGGCGCCGTCGTGGTCATGGACGAGACCATCTGCCTCATCGACTACCTGAAGAAGGTCGCCGAGTTCTTCATCCATGAAAGCTGCGGTAAGTGCGTACCCTGCCGCGAAGGTAACCGTCAGATGTACCTGCTGCTGCACAAGTTTGCAACCGGTATGGCTACCGAAAAGGATCTGGAGATCATGGAGCGCCTGTCCTTCACCATGTCCACCGCTTCTTCCTGCGGTCTGGGCCAGGCTGCCTGCACCGCTCTGGATTCCTGCCTGAAACACAGAAGAGCAGAGTTCGAAGCCCACATCAACGGGATCTGCCCGGTTTGCTTAAATAGTAGAAAGTATGGTGACAAGTATGCATATTGATCCGAATAAAATGGTTACCATCAACATCGATGGTATCCCGGTAACCGTTCCCTCTGGTACCACCATCATGGAAGCAGCCAAGAAGATTGGCATCAAGATCCCGTCCCTCTGCCATCACCCCGACCTGACCGTCCGCGCTTTCTGCCGCGTCTGCCTGGTTGAGGATACCTGGAGCAGAAGACTGAAAACCGCCTGCAACAACCTGGTCGACGAGTGCGGCGATGTGTTCACCAACACTCCCAAGGTCCGCAAGGCTAGAGAAACTGTTCTGCAGCTGATCCTGGCCAACCATCCCCAGGACTGCCTGACCTGCGACAAAAACGGCAAGTGCGAACTGCAGGCCCTGGCTCAGGAATACAACATCCGCTCCAATCCCTTTGAATCGGTTTATAAACGTCTGCCGGTGGAAGACACCAACCCGGCTCTGGTCCGCGATATGACCAAGTGTGTCCGCTGCGGCCGCTGCGTTGACGCCTGCCAGGCTGTTCAGGGCACCAATGCCATCGGTTACTCCCACCGTTCCACCGAGTTCTCCATCACCACCGCCTTCGATCATCCTCTGGATGAGTCCCCCTGCGTATACTGCGGCCAGTGCGTCGCTGCCTGCCCGGTGGGCGCCCTCCACGAAAAGGACGACACCCGCAAGGTTTGGGATGCCATCGCCAACAAAGACCTGCACGTTGTGGTTCAGACCGCTCCCGCTGTCCGCGTTGCTATTGGTGAAGAGTTCGGTATGCCTCGCGGCTCCATCGCTACCGGCAAGATGGTAGCTGCTCTGCGCCGTCTGGGCTTCGACAAGGTGTTCGACACCGACTTCTCCGCCGACCTGACCATCATGGAGGAAGGCACCGAGCTGCTGGACCGCCTGAAAAATGGCGGCACCCTGCCGATGATCACCTCCTGCAGCCCCGGCTGGATCAACTACGTAGAGAAAACTTACCCCGACCTGCTGCCTCACGTTTCCAGCTGCAAATCCCCGCAGCAGATGTTCGGCGCTATCGCCAAGACCTACTATGCCGACAAGATGGAGATCCCGAGAGACAAGATGTTCGTGGTATCCATCATGCCTTGTATCGCCAAGAAGTATGAGTGCCAGCGTCCCGAGATGAACGCCAGCGGCTACCAGGATGTGGACGTGGTTCTGACCACCCGCGAACTGGCTAAGATGATCCGCATCGCCGGTCTGGACTTCAATGTCCTGCCGGAGGAAGAGTTCGACTCTCCGCTGGGCCTGGGCTCCGGTGCAGGCGCCATCTTCGGTACCTCCGGCGGCGTTATGGAAGCGGCTATCCGTACCGTCTACGAGGTTGTTACCGGCAAAGAGCCTGCTAGCCTGGACTTCACCGCTTGCCGTGGTCACGAGGGCATCAAAGAGGCTACTCTGGACCTGAACGGCACCCCGGTGAAGGTGGCGATCACCAATGGTCTGAAGAACGCCAAGGTTATTATGGATAAGATCCGTGCCGGTGAGGCCGACTACCACTTCGTCGAGGTTATGTGCTGCCCCGGCGGCTGCGTTGGCGGCGGCGGCCAGCCCTTCCGCACCACTGCAGCGATCAAAGAGCATCGTATGGATGGTCTGTATAAAGTGGATAAGAACCTGCCTCTGCGTCAGTCTCATAAGAACCCGGATATCCAGACCCTGTACAAAGAGTTCCTGCAGGAGCCCAACAGCCATCTGGCTCACGAGTTGCTCCATACCCATTACGTAGACAGAAGCGACAAGTAATTCCGATTCCTTGCAGAAAAATGTTCCGATCTGCGGCGCCGCATTCTTTGCGGCGCCGCTTTTTTTATCCAAAATTTTCTGCATGACTTTATGACAAAATTATGGTAAAATGAAGAAAAGGACGGCGAGATACCGGGAAAGAAGGTTTGTCCGGTGTGGGGAAGGCCTTCTCCCGCCGATCTTCTCCCACAAGAGGACCTGACCAGCAAAGCGGGTCGGGCTGCGCTTGCTGTAGTTTGGGGAGAGAAAAGCGGAGTTTCTCGGGCACGAGCTCCTCCTGGATTCCGAGTTTGGGGAAGGACATTACGGAATCAAAGAAAGGAATGGAATAACATGTCGGTAGACTATACGCAGATCGGAAAGCGGATAAAAGAACTGCGGAAGAAAAACAAAAAGAACCAGGACAGCTTGGCAGCTTACCTGGATGTTTCGGTGGGATATATCAGCCAGCTGGAGCGCGGCGTGACCAAGATCAGCCTGGACACCCTCAGCCGCATCGCCGGGTATTTTTCCTGCGACGTGGTGGAGCTGCTTTATGACCTGGGCGATGGCGACGAGGAGACCAACCGCCTGGAAGCGGAGCTTCGGGTGGAGTTTTCCAAGCTGAACCTGGAACAGAAGAAGATGATCCTGGAGATTGTCCGGGTGGTAGGCGGGGCAAGCTAAGTCGGACCGAAAAAACGGCTGCTGCCCCGTAAGCGCATGTGCGGCAGCCAGCGGACGACCCCCTTGTGTTTTTTCGGGCGAAAACCTGCCCAATCCACCGGCAGCCTCCTCTCTCTACTCTTGTCAATTCAAAACAGATATGCTATATTAAATGCAAGAAACGGGGAAACCCCACGCATTGGTTTTTGTTTATACAAGGGAGGAGGGGGAAGATGCTCTTCGGAATGATCCCACTATACCCGCTGCTGTGGCTGTTGGCGGTGATCGTCTTCACGGTGGTGGAGGTGGCTACCTATCAGCTGGTTGCCGTGTGGTTTGCCATCGGGGCCATCGGCGGCCTGGTGGCAGCGGTCTGCGGCGCTTCGGGCCTGGTACAGTTTGGGGTGTTCGTGGCGCTGTCTGCTATCACCTACGCCGCTACCCGGCCGGTGGTCCACAAGATGCTCCACGGCGCCAAGGTCGCGACCAACGCGGACCGGCTTTTAAACCAGGAAGCGGTGGTGCTCCAGCCCATTACCCCGCTGCAAAAGGGCCGCGTCGTCGTGGACGGCCAGGATTGGAGTGCCCAGATGAAGGAAGATTGCCGCGAAGAAACGGCGCAGCCCGGCGAGATTGTCCGGGTGTGCAGCATCACCGGGGTGACCTTGGTGGTGGAGCCGGTGAAAGCGGCCGAATGTGTCAAATAAGCCGGAAATACCGGCATGAGGAAAGGCGGATGCAATATGGGACCCATTATTATTGTTTTGTTGTTGATCGTGCTTGTATTGGTGCTTCTGATCACCAACATCAAGATCGTCCCGCAGTCGATGGAGTTTGTGGTGGAGCGCCTGGGCGCCTATCATGAGACCTGGTCCACCGGCGTCCATTTCAAGATCCCGTTTATCGACCGCATTGCCAAGCGTGTCTCCTTGAAGGAGCAGGTGGTGGACTTCAAGCCCCAGCCGGTGATCACCAAGGATAACGTCACCATGCAGATCGACAACGTGGTCTTCTATCAGATCACCGATTCCAAGCTGTTCACCTACGGCGTGGAGCGCCCCATCTCCGCTATCGAGAACCTGACCGCTACCACCCTGCGAAACATCATCGGTGAGCTGGAGCTGGACCACACCCTGACCTCCCGTGACGTGATCAACACCAAGATCACCGCCACCCTGGACAGCGCCACCGACAAGTGGGGCATCAAGGTCAACCGCGTGGAGCTCAAAAACATCCTGCCTCCGGCGGAGATCCAGGACGCCATGGAAAAACAGATGAAGGCAGAACGCCAGCGCCGGGAATCCATCCTGCGCGCCGAAGGTGAAAAACGCAGCCAGATCCTGCTGGCCGAAGGTGAAAAGGAAGCGGCCATCCTCAAGGCACAGGCCGACAAGGAATCCGCCATCCTGCGCGCAGAAGCCGTCCGGGAACAGAAGATCCGGGAGGCAGAAGGTGAGGCAGAGGCCATCACCAAGGTGCAGCAGGCCGTAGCCGACTCGCTGCGGATGCTCAACGAAGCGGCTCCCAACGACCATGTCCTGGCGCTCAAGAGCCTGGAAGCCTTCCAGAAGGCGGCGGACGGCAAGGCCACCAAGATCATCATCCCCAGCCAGATCCAGTCCCTGGCCGGCCTGGCTACCTCGGTGAAGGAACTGATGACCGAAGTCAAATAACCGCCAAACGATCGATCGCAAGCGGCAGGCAGTGGGAACGCTGTCTGCCGCTGATTTTTTAACCGAAGGAAATGGGGGATGCAGCGTGCGGCTGCTTTTTGCAGAAGACGAAGAAAGCATGTCGGAAGCGGTGGTGGATATTTTAAGCTACCATCACTACCTGGTGGATGCCGTGTCCGACGGGGAGGAGGCGCTGTCCTTTGCCCGGAACGGACAGTACGACGGGATCATCCTGGATATTATGATGCCCAAGCGCAGCGGCCTGGAGGTATTGGAACAGCTGCGCCGGGAAGGCTGCCGGACGCCGGTGCTGCTGCTGACCGCCAAAGGGGAGGTGGAGGACCGCATCCTGGGGCTGGACATGGGGGCGGACGACTATCTGCCCAAGCCCTTTGAGATGGGGGAACTGCTGGCCCGGGTGCGGGCCATGCTCCGCCGCCGGGAGGAATATACCCCCGACTGCCTGCGCTTTGGGCCGGTGAGCCTGGACCGCCGCAGCTTTGAGCTTTCTGCCAACGGAAACGCTGTGGTGCTGCCCAAGCTGGAATTCCGCCTCATGGAACAGCTGATGCTCAACCAGGGCATCTACCTGACCTCCGAGCAGCTGCTGGTGCGGGTTTGGGGCTACGATACCGAGGCGGAGATCGGCACCGTTTGGGTCTACCTGTCCTACCTGCGCCGCCGTCTGGAAGGGTTGGGCGCCCCGGTGCAGATCCGCGCCAAGCGCAATGTGGGATACCGTCTGGAGGTGCTGGAATGACCAAGACCCTGCAGAAAAAGTTCGTCCTGGTGGCGATGACCGCCATTTCGGTGCTGCTGGTGGCGGTGATCGGCGGGATCAATATCGCCTCCTACTGCCTGCTAAGCCAGCAGGAGGCCGTTTTGCTGGAACGTATCTCCCAAAACGGGGGACGGGGCCTGCCGCCGGGAGAACCGCCGCCCGGGGCATTTCGTCCGCCGGATGCAGCGGTGAAAGCCATGGGCGACCGCTTCTTCGTGGCCTACTGCACCGAGGAAGGGGAGATCCTGGCGCTGGACCTGAGCCGAGTCCAGACCACCATTACCGAGGAGGAAGCCCAGCAGTATACGGCCCAGGCGCTGGAAGAACAGCAGCAGGAAGGGACCGTCGGCCCCTACGCTTACCGCATCGCCCTAGACCGCAGCCAAAAGGGCTGGTTGGTGGTGTTCTTGGATGTCTCTACCCACCGGTACTATATGCTGATGGTGGCGATGATCTCGCTGCTGACCGGCGGGGTGTGCTGGGCGCTGATGCTCCTGCTGGTCATCGCCCTTTCCAAGCGGGCGATCCTGCCCATTTTGGAGAACATCGAAAAGCAGAAGCAATTTGTCACCAACGCCGGGCATGAGATCAAAACGCCGCTGGCCATCATCCAGACCAACATCGACGCCCTGGAACTGTACAACGGCGAAAACAAATGGAGCCGCAACATCCGTACTCAGGTCAAGCGCCTGACCGGCCTGATGCAGAACCTGCTGACCCTGGCCAAGATGGAGGAAGGCGGGGTGAAGTTCGGGACGGCGGAGGTGGACCTGAGCCAGCTCGTGGAGGAGATGCTTCCGCCCTTTGGGGAGGCGGCCCGCAGCCGGGAGATCCGCCTGGAAACCGAGATCGCGCCCCAGCTGGTGCGCCAGGGCAATCGGGAGTACCTGTCCCAGCTGGTGTCCATCCTGCTGGACAACGCGGTAAAGTATGCCCGGCCGGGAGGCTGGATCCGGGTGGAGGCCCGCCGGGAGCGGCACGGCCTGCTGCTGCAGGTGAGCAACTGCTGCGACCAGCTGCCCAAAGGGGAGCCGGAACGCCTGTTTGAGCGCTTTTACCGGGACGACGACGCCCGTACCCATGGCAAAAGCGGCGGCTACGGCATCGGTCTTTCGGCAGCCCGGGCCATTACAGAGGCCCACGGCGGCAGCATCACCGCCGCTTACCAGCAGCCGGATGTGGTGACATTCACCGTAAAACTATAAGAAAAAGCCCGTCGGGGCCTTCGCGTGAAAGCGGAGGCCCCGTTTTTTTCTTGCGGATTCTTTAAAAACTGTCCATTTTTTTAAGGTTGAGATAAGGTTCGGCAGGTAAAATCAAGGTAAAGTTTCAGAAAGGAGCCGATGAGATGAACTACCGGCATGAATGGAAGCACGAGATCAATGCTTCCGACCAGATCGCCCTGCGCCAGCGTCTGCGGGCGGTGGCCCGGCTGGACCCCCACACCATCCAGGGCAAATACGAGATCCGGAGCCTATATTTTGACAGCCCCACCGACCGCGCCCTGCGGGAAAAGCTGGATGGGGTCAACCGGCGGGAAAAATTCCGCATCCGCTGCTACAACGGGGACCTGTCCCGCATCCAACTAGAAAAGAAAAGCAAGATCAACGGCCTGGGGCAGAAACAAAGCGCCCCGCTGAGCATCCAGGAGGTGCAGAAGCTCCTGGATGGGGACCTGGACTGGATGCTGGACAGCGGCCGCCCCCTGGTGCAGGAACTGTACAGCAAGATGCAGTCCCAGCAGCTGCGGCCCAAGACCATTGTGGACTACACCCGGGAGCCCTACGTCTACGGCCCCGGCAACGTACGGGTCACCTTGGACTATAACATCCGCACCGGGCTGGGCTGCACCGATTTTCTGGACCCGGACTGCACCACCATCGCCGCCGGCAGCGCGCCGGCCATCCTGGAGGTCAAGTGGGACGCCTTCCTGCCGTCGGTCATCCGCGACGCGGTGCAGCTGGACGGGCGGAGGACCTCGGCCTTCTCCAAATATGCGGCCTGCCGTATCTACGGTTAGATTTGAAAGGAGCCAAATTGTATGACATTTCAAGATATCTTTAAATCCAGCTTCCTGGAAAACGTCACCAGCGTCAGCATCCTGGACATGGTGCTGGCCTTGCTGCTGGCGTTCGGCCTGGGGATGCTTATCTTCCTCGTTTATCAAAAGACCTTTACCGGCGTTATGTACTCGTCCAGTTTCGGCGTGACCCTGGTGGCACTGACCATGATCACCACCATCGTCATCCTGGCGGTCACCTCCAACGTGGTCCTTTCCCTGGGCATGGTCGGCGCCCTTTCCATCGTCCGTTTCCGGACGGCCATCAAGGAGCCGCTGGACATCGCGTTCCTGTTCTGGGCCATTGCGGTGGGCATCATCTTAGCTGCGGGTATGATCCCGCTGGCGGTGTTCGGCAGCGTGGTCATCGGCGTGATTCTGCTTGTCTTTGTCAATAAAAAGTCCCACCAGAACCCCTACATCGTGGTGCTGCGCTGTCAGGACCATCAGAGCGAGAAAAACGCCACCGCCTTCCTCAAGGAGCAAACTCAGCGCTGCGTGGTCAAAAGCAAGACCGCGCAGAAGGGCGAGATCGAGCTGAATTTGGAGATCCGCATGAAGGAGGACGACACCGACTTTATCAACTTCCTGGCGGAGATGCCGGGGGTCACCAGCGCGGTGCTGGTCAGCTACAACGGCGATTACATGGGATAAGGAGGGGCTTTGATGGCAGCATATAAGCACATCGACAAGATATGCTGCGCCATGCTGGCGGTGGTGCTGGTGGTGACGGTGGTGTTCCTGCAGGGGGAGCGGATTGGGATCACCGCGGCGTCCCACACCATGGGCTATGAGGACCGGCTGTTCGACACCAGCCGGGTCCACACGCTGGACATCACCATGGAGGACTGGGACAGCTTTCTGGAAACCTGCACCAATGAGGAATATTCCAGCTGTACCGTGACCATCGACCAGGAGGAATACGCCAACGTGGCCATCCGCGCCAAGGGGAACACCTCCCTGCAGAACGTGGCCGCCAGCGGCGGGGACCGGTACAGCTTCAAGATCGAGTTTGACCACTACGACGACTCCATCACCTACCACGGGCTGGATAAGCTCTGCCTTAACAACATCATCCAGGACAACACCTACCTAAAGGACTATCTCTGCTACCGGATGATGGCAGAGGCCGGCGCGGCGGCCCCTTTGTGCAGCTTTGTATATATTACGGTCAACGGCGAGGACTGGGGACTTTATCTGGCGGTGGAAGCGGTGGAGGAAAGCTTCCTGGAACGAAACTACGGCAGCGATTACGGAGAGCTGTATAAACCGGACAGCACGCAGATGGGCGGCGGCCCCAAAGAACAGCAGACCGAGGACTCGTCGGACTCCGCTGACCAAAGGGAGCAGATGCAGCCTCCCGCTCTGCCGCAGGAAGAAGCCGTCATCGGAGAAAGCGGCAGCGATTCTGTCCAGATGCCACAGCGCCCGGAAGGCGGGGGCATGGGCGGCGGCCGCAGCATGGGGAGCAGCGATGTGTCGCTGATCTATACCGACGACGACCCGGACAGCTACTCCAACATCTTTGAAAACGCCAAAACCGACATCTCCGACGCCGACCAGCAGCGGCTCATCGAAGCTCTGCAACGTCTGGGAGAAGGGGAGGACCTGGAAAATACCGTAGACATCGAAGCGGTCATCCGGTACTTTGTGGCCCATAACTTTGTCTCTAACTTCGACAGCTACACCGGCTCCATAATCCACAACTACTACCTCTACGAGGAGGACGGTGTGCTTTCCATGATCCCTTGGGATTATAACTTGGCTTTCGGCGGCTTTGTGGGCGGCTCCGACGCTACCTCCCTGGTCAACTATCCCATCGACACGCCGGTTTCCGGCGGAACGGTGGACTCCCGGCCCATGCTGGCCTGGATTTTCCAGGAAGAGGACTACACCGAATTGTATCACAGCATCTTCCAGCAGTTCTTGACTGAATACTTCTCCAGCGGCGCCTTTGAGTTGGAGCTGGAACAGGTGGTGCAGATGATCACCCCCTATGTGGAGAAGGACCCGACCAAGTTCTGCACGGTGGAGGAGTTTGAGACCGCTGTTGACGCACTGCGCAGCTTCTGCCAGTTGCGTGCCCAAAGCGTACAGGGTCAGCTGGATGGGACCATCCCCTCCACCCAGGAAGGGCAGCAGGCGGACCCGGATTCGCTGGTGGATGCTTCGAACCTGTCCATTTCGGATATGGGTTCTATGGGTATGGGCGGCGGCCGCGGCGGTATGGACCGTGCCTTCCCCGGCCAGAGGAACCAGGAAACTACCGCAGATACCTCTGGTGAGGCGGAGACGGCTTCTCCGCCGGCAGAAAGCACGGATACCGTTTCGGAAAATGGTTCCGTACAGACCCAGCAGCGTCCCGGCGGGATGCGAAACCCGAACGCCGAGACGACCGATTCCGCTTCTGCAGATCACTTTGCAGCAGAAGGTCAGCAGCCGAGTGGCGAAGCCCAAAACTTCACCCAGCCGCCGGAACTGCCCTTTGGTGAGGTGCCGGGAGAGGGAACAGAAGGCGAAGCGTCTGCCGTTTCCTCCCAAACGAATGATTCTGTAGCGGAAGGCGGTTCGGCACAGCCTGGCACAGAAGCCCGGGACTTCGCCCAACCTCCGGAACTTCCCTTTGGTGGAATGGCCGAGCAGAGTACCGAAACCGAATCGGCAACCGCATCGGCGGATAGTAGCGGTGAACAACCGGCGGAAGAAAGTGCCCAAAGCGCTTCGGGAGCCGGTGAAACCGAAGATTCCCGCTTTTCTCGCGGTAACGGCGGGATGCCGCCTTGGGGACAGTCGACGGTAGAGGAAACCGCTTCCACCGGCACGATCGTCGCTCTGTTGGACGGTTCGGTTCTGGTATTGGTGGTCGGTTTGGGAATCGCCTGGCGGTTCCGTCGCTAAGATTTCTTCTTCATCCTTTCAAAATAGAATAAAGCAAAAGCCCACCCGGAAACTTCTGGGTGGGCTTTTGTGTGTTTTGGGATGGTTTACCCGTTGGCACAGACGTTGCACGGGTCTTTTTTCTTGGCGTTGAGCGCATCCTGCAAGGTCCCACTAAGGATGGTTTTGGAGCGCTTGAGGGTAACGCAGTCTTTCGAAAAATGATAGGACTTTCCGCCGGGCGTCCAGTAAGCGGTCTGACCCAGCTCGCCGGTGACCTCGTTGGTTGATGGGGCTTCCTGCAGCGAACCGGTAAACTCGGTGGAGGTGGAACTGCTGCTGGTGGTGGTACCGCGGCCGGAGGAACGGGCTTCCTCCGCCTGACGGGCAGCCTCTTCGGCAGCTTTGGCAGCAGCTTCCTGGGCGGCTTTGGCTTCGGCAGCGGCTTTTTCCTGGGCCAGTTTGGCGGCGGCTTCCTCAGCAGCTTTGGCTTCAGCAGCAGCCTTCTCCTGAGCGGCCTTAGCAGCGGCTTCTTCCGCGGCTTTGGCTTCGGCGGCGGCCTTCTCCTGGGCTGCTTTGGCGGCAGCTTCCTCGGCAGCCTTAGCTTCGGCAGCAGCCTTCTCCTGAGCCGCTTTAGCAGCAGCCTCTTCCGCGGCCTTGGCCTCGGCGGCCGCTTTTGCTTCGGCTTCCTCCTTGGCTTTTGCTTCCTCGTCCTCCGATGCGGCAGGCTCGTCCGCCTCTAATTCGGCGGAAACAGTCGGTTCCTCCTCCGGCATGTCGGTTTCTGCTTCCTGCGAGCAGGCAGTTGTGCCCAAAAGCAGGCAGGCACAGAGCAGCAGCGAAAGCGCTTTGCGATGTTGGAACAATTTCATGGTCCTCTCCTTCCATTCCTATGCCAATGGCAAAATACTGTAGGTAGAGTACCATATATTTCCTGTCATGTCAATGGGCCCAGAAATCTTCCAGTTGCTGTCGAAGTTCCTCGGCACTGTCGGTTACCTTGCGGTGGCTCCAATGCTCCGGCAGCAGGCGGTTGTAATCCGGCAGGAGGAAGCGGTCGTCCACCAGAAGGACGGCACCCTTGTCCGTTTCCGAGCGGATAACCCGCCCGGCGGCCTGCTGCACCCGGTTCATGCCGGGGTATTGGTAAGCAAAGGCAAAGCCCTCCGGCGGGCGGCCCGGGCGCTGGTCGTAGTAGCGGCGCAGCAGGTCCAGCTCCCGGCTGATCTGCGGCAGGCCCACCCCCACGATGGCCGCACCGATGAGACGGTCGCCCCGCAGGTCGATACCCTCGGTAAAGAGTCCGCCCAGCACGCAGAAGGCGATGGTCTGCCCGCCGGGTGTGAACTGTTCCAGAAATTCCTCTCGTTCCTCCTCGGTCATGGAGGGCTGCTGGACGAGAATATGGCAGCTGTCCGGGAGGAAGGGGCGCAGCGCTTCCAAGCCTTGCTGCAGATAGCGGTAGGAGGGGAAGCAGAGCAGATAGTTCCCCGCTTTGGCGGTGCAGAAGGTGTGCAGCAGCTGGGCCAGCTGGGGCAGGCTCTGTTCCCGGTGCTGGTAGCGGGTGCTGACCCGCCGGGCGACGAAAAGGCCCAGGTTTTCCTGGGGATAGGGGGAGGGGAGGATGCAGCGCAGCACCGGCGGGGCCTTGGGGTCCGGCTCCGGGGCCGGAAGCCCGCCCAACACTGAAATGTAATATTCCGAAGGGGTCAGGGTGGCGGAGAAGAACACTGCGGCCCGGCCCTGACGGAGGCAGCGGTCGATCTGCGGTGACGGGTCCAGGCAAAGCAGACGGACCTTGGCGTTGGAGCCCCGAGCGGTGCAGACCCGTCGATAGCCTTGGTCGGCAAGCTCCCGGATACGGAGGTAAAACCGCAGTTCAAAAAACAGCGGCAGGAAGCCCTCGGGCGGGTTCTGCCCCCGGTGCTCTTCCAGCCAGGCGGTCATCTTGCGGTCCAGTTTTTCCAAGCGGGTGTCCAGCTCCTGCCAGGCTTCGGCCAGGGGGCCGTCCTCCGGCTGGTCCTCCAAAATGAGGAACTGCCCGTCCTCCTGGGCGGCGGCGTCCCGCAGGGGAAGGAAGCCCCGGCTCACCTGGTCCAGCGCCCGGCGCAGGCTCTTCTGCTGGGCAGGGATCTCCTTTTTCAGCGCCAGGAAGGCGGACTTTTCCAGCAGAGCGGAATACATCTTCCGGGAGCGGTCCACCAGGTTGTGGGCCTCGTCGATGAGGAACACCGAGCGGCTTTGGGCGTCCAGCAGGCGGTGCAGGTTCACCACCGGGTCAAAAAGATAGTTGTAGTCCCCGATGACCAGGTCGCAGAACAGGGAGGCGTCCAGCGCCAGCTCGAAAGGACAGAGCCGGTGGGTGCGGGCGTGCTGTTCCAGCCGCTCCCGGGTCAGGTCCGGCGGACCGTTGAGCAGCTCAAAAAGGGCGGCGTTGATGCGGTCGTAGTATCCTCTGGCCCAGGGGCAGTCCTGGGGATTGCAGGAGCGTTCTTCCAAAAAGCAGACCTTGTCCTTGGCGGTGAGGGTCAGGCTCCGCAGGCAAAGACCCTGCTGCTGCAATACGTCCAGCGCCTGTAAGGCCGCCTGCCGGCCGATGGTGCGAGCCGTCAGGAAGAACAGCCGCTGAGTCAGTCCCTCGCCCATGGCCTTGATGGCGGGGAAGAGGGCGGACATAGTTTTGCCGATGCCGGTGGGCGCCTGGCAGTAAAGCCGCCCGCTGCGCTGGATGGTGCGGTAGACAGCGGCGGCCATCTGGCGCTGCCCCGGGCGGTAGGCGCCAAAGGGGAAGCCCAGCGCCTGGATGGACGAGGTGCGCCGGGCCTGCCAGTCTTGCTGCATCAGCGCCCAGGGGCGGTACTGCTCCAGCAGGGCGTTCACCTCGTCTTCCAGCTGCTGGGCGGTAAGGGTGCGCAGAAAGGCGCGCTCCTCCTGGGTCTCCACCTGGTAGTAAAGGAGCCGCAGCCTTACCAGGGGGAGGTCCTGCTGGCGGCTGAGGATATACCCGTAGCAGGCGGCCTGGGCCCAGTGGGCGGGGAAACTCTCATCCGAAAGGTCTTCCAGCGGGTGGAGGGTGGTCTTGATCTCGTCTACGGTCAGTTGGCCGTCCTCTTCCAGAACTCCGTCGGCCCGGCCTTCCAGCCGGTAGAGCAGCTCCCCGTCCGCCACCTCGGCGCTCAAGGAAACCTCGCAGCGGTAGGCGTCACCATACTGCTGGCGGAAGCGCTTTTGTAGCTGGCGGTGGATGCGCGCGCCCTCGGCGGCCCGGTCCGGGCTGGAACCGGCGGCGTCGATATCGCCCCGGCGCAATAAAAACTCCGCCAGACCCCGGATGGGCAGGCGGAGGGGTTGACGGTCCATGTGAGGCCCTCCTTTTTCGGATGAATCAGCTTCATCATAGCATAAATTGGCGGCAAACACAATCAAGCGACCGAAAATGCTTGACCTTCCAGCGGGTGGACGGTGTATGCTGGGAGCACGGGATCAAGCCGGGCCCCCGGCTTGGCGCAGCTTGTCCAGCGCGGCCTTTTCCAGGCGGGAGACCTGGGCCTGGCTGATACCGATCTCTTTGGCTACCTCCATCTGGGTGCGCCCGGTGAGAAACCGCAGCGACAGGATGCGCCGCTCCCGGGGTTCCAGGCTTTGGATGGTGTCGCGGATGCAGATCTCGTCCAGCCAGTCGCGGTCGTCCTCCAGGCTGCCCACCTGGTCCATGACGCAGAGCGGGTCGCCGCTGTCGGTGAACACCGGCTCAAAGAGGGAGACTGGGTCGGTGATGGCTTCCAGGGCCAGCACCACCTCCTGGCGGCTGCAGCCCAGCCGCTGGGCGATCTGCTCGGGGGTGGGTTCCCGGTTCTGCTCGGCGGTCAGGGCTTCCCGGGCCTGCAGCGCCCGATAGGCGGTGTCCCGCAGGGAGCGGCTGACCCGGATGGGGGCGCTGTCCCGGAGGAAGCGCCGGATCTCCCCGGCGATCATCGGCACGCCGTAGGTGGAAAAGCGCACCATCTTGTCGGCGTCGAAGTGGTCGATGGCCTTCATCAGGCCGATGCAGCCCACCTGGAACAGGTCGTCCATGCTTTCTCCCCGGTTGGCAAAGCGCTGCACCACGCTGAGCACCAGCCGCAGGTTGCCCTGGATCAAGGCGTCCCGGGCGGCTCGGTCCCCCTGGCGCACCCGGCGCAGCAGCTCCAGTTTTTCCGATTCCCGCAGAACCGGCAGGCGGGAGGTATCCACCCCGCAGATCTCCACCTTGCTGTACACTTGGCGTTTCCTCCTTGTGGGGCCAGGCCCCGTTGATTGCACTCCCAGTATGCCCCGCCGGGGCGCCGGGTGATGCAGCAAGGCCGTCGCTTCCAAGAGTTACAAAGCGGCAGGGGAAAATTTCGCCACCCGCTGGGGGTAAGGTGAAGAAAACGGCGGTGTTTCTTCGTTTGATGAAAGGACGAAGGAGAAAAAAGGGAAGAGTGTGACGGAATTATGTCCAGAGTATGAAGGCCGGGCAATCCTGCCAATCCCGTGGATTGGGGCGGAAAGAATCTTGGCTTTTTTGGATATTGTAACCAAAGGTCCGGGGGCGTATACTGATTCTGTTCCGTCCTATTTTCAAAAATGGCTCTATTAAGAGGAGGGTACGGGCCTGGCCGCCCGGTGAGGGAAATTTTTCTTCCATCCTCTTGACAATGAAAAAGTTGATGATATTATTGTATTAGTTCATTAGTACAATAAGCAAGGAGAAGCGATTATGTTGAAAAAGAAAGTCGTGATCCCCGCGGTATGTGTCCTGGCCGCCGGGGCATTGATCTGGACCAACCTTTCCTCCCAAGGCGCAGCCGCAGGCGTGCTGGTCAGCACCACCACCCTGGAGACCATGCAGCTGCAGAACACCGTCAGCCTGACCGGCACCGTGGAAAGCGAGGACGGCCGCAAGGTTTACTCTACCCTCAACTACCCAGTGGAGCAGGTCAACGTGGAGGTCGGCGACCAGGTGCAGGCCGGGGATGTGCTCTGCCTGCTGAAATCCGATGACCTTCAGCTGGACCTGGCCCAGCAGCAGGCTAGCTACGCCACTGCCCAGCAGCAGGCGGACCTGCAGATCGAGATGAGCCAGAAGGCCTACGAAAACGCCAAGAATAACTACGAAGAGAACCTGGATTCCAGCGTGCTGCAAGCGGACGCCGCCGTGCGGGACGCCCGCGCAGCGGTATCCGACGCCAGAGAGAACTTCCGCATCGCGGAAAGCCAGCTGGAAGGCAACGTGGACGACGCCCGCGACGCTCTCCGCGAGGCCGAAGCGGCTTTGGCTCAGGCGGAAAAAATGAAGAAGGAAGCAGAAGAAAACCTTGCTGCCACTAATATCAATGAAATTCAGAAAAAGATAGAAGAAGAGAATGCTTCATATTCAAAAGAAGCAGAAAGATATAACACAGATAAGGAAAATATTGAAACATTAATCGAAGAAAATGAAACAAAGTATAACGCAATAGAGGATAAAGAATCGGATGAAGCCAAAAAATTGCTTCAAGAAATCGAAGATCTGGAAACAAAGAAATTTGCATTAAGTACGGAGTTTGCAGTAGTACGTTCGGTACATTTCGATACAATCGAACAGCTGCAATCGGTAATTACCAGTGCGGAAGCTGGAGTAAGTGGTGCACAGTCTGCTGTCGCCAGCGCCCAGGGCATGGTCAGCAGTGCGGAGTCGGCCTACAACAGCGCCAAGGACGCTTACCACGGTTCCAGCCTGAACCAGCAGGCCCAGGCTATCGACTCGGCGGAGCGCTCCGCCCGCAACGCTGCCGACCAGAAAGCAGCCGTACATAACGCCACCGAGCAGCAGCTGGAGACCCTACAGGACAACATCCGTTCCAGTGAGCTGGCGGCCCAGGCCAACCAGGCCCAGTCCTACGCCATCCAGAAGCTGCAGAACACCATCGACGACACCATCGTCACCGCTCCGGTCAGCGGTACCGTCACCGCCGTCTACGCCCAGGTGGGCGAGCCCGGAAACGGCCTGCTCTTCGTCATCGAAGATACCCAGACCCTGCAGGTGTCCACCCGCGTAAAGGAATACGACATCGGCAGCATTAAGGAGGGCATGCCGGTCATCATCAAGACCGACGCCACCGGCGAGGAAGCCATCGCCGGACAGGTTTCCTCCATCGACCCGGTTGCCGCCAAGGACGCCAACGGCGACATCAAGACCGGCTCCGACGTGGAGTTCGGCACCACCGTCCAGGTGCTGGATGAAGACAGCGGCCTGCGCATCGGTACCACCGCCCGCATGAACGTCGTCCTGGAACAGAAGGACGAGGTGCTGGCCGTACCGGCGGAAGCCATCTACACCCGTCCGGACGGCACCACCTGCCTGCTGGTCCCGGAGACTGCCGAAAAGGGCATGATCGCCAAGGCGATCCCGGTAACCGTCGGCCTGGAAACCGACTTCTATGTGGAGGTATCCGGTGAGGGCCTGAGCCAGGGTATGACGGTGATCTCCAACGCCGAAGGCATCACCGAGGGCATGGCCATCCAGATGGACCCCACCGCTCTGCCGGCGGAGGACGCTCTGGTGCCCGGCGCTTCGGAGGAATAGTCCATGAGCGAAAACATCGTCATTGATATGAAGGGGATCGTCAAAAAGTTCTATATTGGTACCCCCAACGAACTGACCATCCTCAAGGGGCTGGACCTGCAGGTGAGGGAAGGGGAGTTCCTTTCCATCGTCGGGCAGTCCGGTTCCGGTAAATCTACCTTAATGAACATCATCGGTGCGCTGGACCGCCCCACCGAGGGCAGCTACACCCTGGGCGGGGTGGACATCAGCAGCGCCGACGACAAAAAGCTTTCCCAGATCCGCAACCAGCGCATCGGCTTCGTGTTCCAGACCTTCAACCTGATTCCCCGCACCAGCGCCCTGAAAAACGTGGAGCTGCCCATGCTCTATGCCGGTACGGGCCGCTCCCAGCGCACCACCCGTGCCAAAGAGCTGCTGCGGATGGTGGAGATGGAGGAGCGGATGGACCACCAGCCCAATGAGCTTTCCGGCGGCCAGAAGCAGAGGGTGGCCATCGCCCGCGCCATGGCCAACGACCCGGCCATCATCCTGGCCGACGAGCCCACCGGCGCACTGGATTCCGCCACCGGCCGGCTGGTCATGGACCTGTTCCACACCCTGCACCAGAAGCAGGGCAAGACCATCGTCCTCATCACCCACAACAACGAGCTGGCGGAGGAGACCGAGCGCATCGTCACCCTCCGCGACGGCCAGATCATCGACGACCGGAAAGGGGGCGGCTGGCCATGCATTTAATCGAAAACATCACCCTGGCGGTATCCGGCCTGCGGGCCAACAAAATGCGCGCCCTGCTGACCATGCTGGGCATCATCATCGGTATCGCCTCGGTTATCGGCATCGTCATGGTGGGCGACTCGCTGAGTAACTCCATGTCCTCCTCCCTGCAGGAGATGGGCGCCAACAACATCCAGATCCAGGTCCAGCAGAAGGCCAGTGAATACGGCATGGACTACAACATCAGCCTGCAGGAATCGGATATGATCAGCGACGAGATGCTCCGCCAGTTTGAGGAACGCTTCCAGGAGGACATCAAGGCGATCAGCGTCCAGGAAAGCATGGGCACCGGCAAGATCATGGACGGCCGGGATTACGCCAACGTTTCCGCTTCCGGCGTCAACGAAGGATATGCCACCGTCAACAACGTGAA
Organism: Oscillospiraceae bacterium; assembly: GCA_019423755.1. Classification (GTDB taxonomy): domain Bacteria; phylum Bacillota; class Clostridia; order Oscillospirales; family Ruminococcaceae; genus Negativibacillus. Next base: position 81,462 of record JAHZAU010000003.1, on the reverse strand, counting down.
GATGGTCAAGGGCCGCTTCATCAACGAAAAGGATACCGTCGGCGCCAAAAACGTGGCGGTCATCTCGGACCGTTCCGCCAAGAACATCTTCGGCAACGCGGACCCGCTGGGCCAGGAAATCAAGCTTCATGTGGGCAAGGATGTCCACACCTTTACCGTGGTGGGCGTCTATAAATATGAAATGAACGCCCTCATGTCCATGATGATGGGTGCTGCTGCTTCCGACAAGGACCTGCAGACCAATCTTTACATCCCGGTGACCACCGAGCAGCGCCTGACCAACACCATAAAAGGCTACTATTACATCACCGTCCAGACCAACCAGGGCGTGGACGCCCGCGCCATGGCTGCGACCTACGAGGAGTACTTCAATAAGTTCTATACCCGCAACGAAAACTTCGGCATCACGGCCATGTCGCTGGATTCCATCATCGACCAGTATATGTCCATGATGGACACCGTACAGGTTGCGATCTCGGTCATCGCGGCCATCTCTCTGCTGGTGGGCGGCATCGGCGTTATGAACATTATGCTGGTGTCGGTGACCGAGCGTACCCGGGAGATCGGTACCCGCAAAGCCCTGGGCGCCAAAAACGGCGATATCCGGGTGCAGTTCATCGTGGAGTCGGTGATCATCTGCCTCATCGGCGGTGTCATCGGTATTCTGGTGGGCGTCGGCTTGGGCTTCTTGGGGGCGTCGCTGCTGGGCTTCCCGGCCAAGGTTTCCCTGCAGGCCATCGTCATCGCCGCTGGATTCTCCATGCTCATCGGTGTGTTCTTTGGCTATTACCCGGCCAACAAGGCCGCCCGCCTGGACCCCATCGAAGCGCTGCGTTATGAATAATATCTAAAAATTCGACCTCCCTGTTCCCAACCTATGGTTTTTATGCTATACTTGTCCCAGAATATTCCCGCTTGATTGGAGGAAATTGGGATGACCGACCATAAATATATCATGGCGCTGGACGAAGGGACCACCAGCTGCCGCTGCATCCTGTTCGACCGGCAGGGCACTATCGTCAGCATGGCGCAGAAGGAGTTCCCGCAATACTATCCCCAGCCCGGTTGGGTGGAGCACGACGCAATGGAGATCTGGTCCACCCAGATCGGCGTGGCCCAGGAGGCGCTGTACAAGATCGACGCCTCCTGGCAGGATATTGCCGGCATCGGCATCACCAACCAGCGGGAAAGCACCGTCGTCTGGGACAAGGAAACGGGGGAACCCATCTACCACGCCATTGTGTGGCAGTGCCGCCGCACCTCCCAATACTGCGACAGCCTCAAGGAGCGCGGCCTGGTGGATTCCTTCCGGGAAAAGACCGGCCTCGTCATCGACGCCTACTTTTCCGCCACCAAGATCCGCTGGATTTTGGAGCAGGTCCCCGGCGCCCGGGAAAAGGCGGAGCGGGGACAGCTTCTTTTCGGAACCATGGAGACCTGGCTTATCTGGAAGCTGACCCGGGGCAAGGTCCATGTGACCGACTATTCCAACGCCTCCCGTACCATGCTCTTTAACATCAACACCCTCTGCTGGGACAAGGAGATCCTCTCCATTTTGGATATCCCGGAGCAGATGCTTCCCCAGCCGGTGCCCTCCAGCGCCGTTTACGGTTACACCGACCCGGCTATCTTCGGGGGACAGATCCCCATTGCCGGGGCGGCGGGCGACCAGCAGTCGGCCCTCTTCGGACAGGCGTGCTTTGCGCCGGGGGAGGCCAAGAACACCTACGGCACCGGATGCTTCATGCTGATGAACACCGGCAGCCGCCCGGTCTTCTCCCAAAACGGCCTGCTGACCACCATCGCCTGGGGGCTAGACGGACAGGTGACCTACGCGCTGGAAGGCTCCATCTTCGTAGCCGGCGCGGCCATCCAGTGGCTGCGGGACGAGATGCGGCTGATCGATTCGGCGGCGGATTCCGAGTATATGGCCACCAAGGTGCCGGACAGCAATGGCTGTTATGTGGTACCGGCCTTTACCGGTCTGGGTGCTCCCTACTGGGACCAGTACGCCCGGGGGACGGTGGTGGGCATCACCCGCGGGGTGAACAAATACCACCTGATCCGCGCGACGCTGGAGTCCATCGCCTACCAGACGCGGGACGTGCTCCAGGTCATGGAGGAGGACTCCCAGATCGCTTTGGGGACCTTGAAGGTGGACGGCGGCGCCTGCGCCAACAACTTCCTGATGCAGTTCCAGTCGGACATCATCGGCGTGCCGGTCCAGCGCCCGCGCTGCATCGAGACCACCGCCCTGGGCGCGGCGTATCTGGCGGGCTTGGCGGTAGGATTTTGGCAGAGCAGGGAAGATATCCTGCAAAATGGACAGGTGGAACGCACCTTCCTGCCTCAGATGGACGAAGAACAGCGCAAAACCCGCATCGCTGGCTGGAATAAGGCGGTGAAACGGGCCTTCGATTGGGAGAGGGAATAGCTGTACAGGGAAACTGCTTTACAGTAAAATTTCCCGTTATTGTCGAAAAAAACTAATATGTCAAAATAATCGCTGTTCTTTTGTGCAAAACGCAAAATCCCTGCCGATTTTGCAGGGATAAATAAAATATCATTCAAAAAGGAGGGAGAGCCCCATGGACCGCTTTGCTCAAACCAATGCGTCGTACCAGAAGATCTGCCGGGTGTGGGCCATCGCTTACACGGCGGCCTGCCTGGTGATTTTGGTGTACAACATCTTCTTTTCCACGCCCTATTACTGGGGACTGACCGCGGTGGCGCCGCTGTTTCTGCTGGTCCCTTGGATGCTGGAAAAGGTGGCCCGCCTGCACCCCAACTACCTGCTGCATTTTCTGATCCACCTGTACACCGCCATGGCTTTCGGCATCGGTATGGTGTTCAACGGTTACAGCCGGATCCCCTATTATGACAAACTGGCCCATACCCTGACCGGCTTTGCCTTCGGTATGATGGGGGTCATCCTCTATTACTGGCTGAAGCCAGGGCACAAGGCGGAGCCGGTGGACTGCGGCCGGGTGTGCTGGTTCTCGGTGAGCTTCACCATGCTGGTGGCGGTAGGCTGGGAGATCTTTGAATACGCCATCAACCTGGTGCTGCATAACGACCCGCAGAAGGTGGCGGAAACCGGCGTCAACGACACCATGCTGGATATGATCGTCTGCCTGGTGGGTGCGCTCTGCCTGCTGCCGTCCTTCTTTGCGTATTTCCGCAAGGGAAAGACCGGCTTCTTTATGAAGCTGGCGGAAAGCTTTTTTGCGTTGAGCATTGGTGAAAACCGCCAGAATCAAGACTGATTTTGGTAAAATTTCGCCCTTGCGATTGCCTTGCTTTCCCGGGGAAAACGGGCTATAATGAATACAATTCCCGCAGTTGTCAAAAAACGAAAAAGTTTGCTGTGCTTTTTGGTTTTATCATACTTTTTTAAGGAGGAAATGACCATGAAAATGAAAAATCTCGCCGCGCTGCTGATGGCGGCTTCCATCCTGGCAAGCTCCGGACTGCCGGCCAGCGCCGCTGTCGTCCGCAGAAAGACTTCTACTGCCTCCACCAAGACTGTGGAAGCCGACTACACCCTGCGCCTGGATGACGATGGCTTTGAGTTCCTCAAAGACGGAAAATCCCAGGGAAACTGGCAGTGTGAGACCGGCCGCTACACCCTGGCCCGCAGCAACGAAGCCGGCAGCGTTGCCATCCAGTTCACCAACAAAAACGGCAGCCTGCGCAAGGTGACTTTGGGCACCTACGGCACCGTCCTCATTGAAGGCGATGTGGATTATCTATTCCTGTCCTCCACTCTGGGCGCCAATGTCCCGGTGATCATCGGCTCCGGCGCCGAGGTTGACGACCTGACCGTCAGCTCTGAGGGCAAGGTCACCATCAACGGTAAAGTCGACCAGCTGGATGTTCAGGACGCCGACGCTACCATCACCGTTTCCGGTACCGGTGCTTCCGTCCGCCGCGCTGACGTGGTAAACGGCACCACCGTGAAGGGCCTGGATTCCAGCCGCATCCACACCTCCGGCACCCGCGTGATCACCAGCAGCAAGAAGGACAGCGACAGCTCCGGCCGTCATCTGACCGTGAAGTACAACGCTGCCACCGGCAAGTGGGAGGAAAGATGGGGCGATGACGACGATGATGACGGCATCTCCTACCGCTACGGCAGCAAGCTGGGCATCGACGATGTGAAGCTGCGTGCCGAGTCGGTTTCCTTTGAGTGCGAAGTGTCCGGCGCGTCGGTTTATGTGGACGGCCACTACCTGGGCAAGACCTCCAAGGGCGACAACGACTTCTACTTCACCAACGACGACAACGATTCCTATACCCTGCGCATCGAAAAGAGCGGTTACGATGATTACCGCGACCGTTACAGCAGCGGTACCCGCTATGGCCGCGACTAATTTCGTCCGGTAAGCAGCATTTTTAGGAGGGGACAGCGGTCCCCTCCTTTTTTGCGTCCAAAGGCCGGGAAACCTTGCCAAAAATCAAGGAACTATGCTATACTTATCTTTACATGACCGGATGCGTCCGGAACACACGACCACAGGTCCCGCCGCCGGGGAAACGGCGGAGAAATGGAGAATATTTGCATGATTACTGTCAATAACGTCAGCTTGGATTTCAACGGAGAGAAGCTCTTCTCCGACGTCAACCTGATCTTCAACCCCGGCGAGTGCTACGGCGTCATCGGCGCCAACGGCGCGGGCAAGTCCACCTTCCTGCGCATCCTTTCCGGGGAGCTGGAGCCTTCTACCGGCTCGGTGGAGATCCCCGACGGGCAGCGTATGTCGGTGCTCAAACAGGACCACTTTGCCTATGACCGCTTCTCGGTGCTGGATACCATCATCCAGGGCAACCCCCGTCTTTACGAGATCATGTGCCAGAAGGACGCCCTCTACTCCAAGGAGGAGTTCACCGAGGAGGACGGCGTGCTGGCTTCCGAGTTGGAGACCGAGTTCTCCGAGCTGGGCGGCTGGGAGGTCGAGACCGAGATCAGCAAGCTGCTCAAAGGTCTGGGCCTGGACCAGAGCCTGCTTTATGAGCAGATGTCCACCCTGGGCGACAAGGAGAAGGTAAAGATCCTGCTGGCGCAGGCGCTGTTCGGCCAGCCGGAGATCATCCTGCTGGACGAGCCGACCAACCACCTGGACCTGGCTTCCATCGCCTGGCTGGAAGAGTTCCTCATGGACTATGTGGGCACCGTTATCATCGTGTCCCACGACCGTCACTTCCTCAATAACGTCTGCACCCACATCGTGGATATCGACTACAACAAGATCAAGATGTATGTGGGCAACTACGACTTCTGGTACGAGTCCAGCAAGCTGATGCAGCGGATGATCAACGACCAGAAGCGCAAAGCCGACGAGAAGATCAAAGAACTGCAGAACTTCATCGCCCGCTTTGCCGCCAACAAATCCAAATCCAAGCAGGCCACCAGCCGCCGCAAGCTCATCGAGAAGCTGACGGTGGAGGAGCTGCCGGCTTCCTCCCGGAAATACCCCTATGTGGGCTTCACCATGGATCGCGAGATCGGCAAGGACGTGCTCACCGTCACCGACCTGTGCAAGACGGTGGACGGCGTCCAGGTGCTCAATCACCTGTCCTTTACCGTAGCCAAGGGGGACAAGATCGCCTTTGTGGGCGAGAATGAGATCGCTCAGACCACCCTCTTTAAGATCCTGGCCGAGGAGATGGAACCGGACAGCGGCAGCTTCAAGTGGGGCGTCAGCACCTCCCGTTCCTACTTCCCCAAGGACAACTCCGAGTACTTCAACGACTGCGACCTGTCCATCATCCAGTGGCTGTCCCAGTACTCCAAGGATGTGACCGAGACCTACCTGCGCGGCTTCCTGGGCCGGATGCTCTTCTCCGGTGACGACGTGTACAAGCCGGTAAAGGTGCTCTCCGGTGGTGAGAAGGTCCGCTGTATGCTGGCGCGAATGATGCTCTTCGGCTCCAACGTGCTGCTGCTGGACCAGCCCACCAACCACCTGGACCTGGAGTCCATCACCGCCGTGAACAACGGCCTGTGCGACTTTAAGAGCAACGTCCTCTTTACCTCTCACGACCACGAGTTCATCCAGACCATCGCCAACCGCATCATCGAGCTGACCCCGGAAGGGATGATCGACCGCGCCTGCACCTTCGACGAGTACATCGAGTGGAAGCAGGAAAACGGCAGATAAGCCGGGAGGCGCAGCATGGACGCAAAGTTTGAATTTATCGGCCCCATGACCCTGGTGGGGAAAGCCGGACGCGGCGCTGCTGGGGCAGGAGCCGGGTGGATCTTGTCCCTTTGGAAGGAGCTGAGCGAGGGCTTTGCCCAGATCGGCCCGCTGGCCCAGCCGGCAGCGGACGGCCGTCCCCTTTGCCTCTGGGGCGCCATGCGCCGGGACGAAAGCTTCGCCCCCTGGGAGAACGGGGAAGGGGAGTACCTGGCCGGCTGCCAGCTTTCCCAGCGGCTGACCGAAGAGCACGTCCCCGAAGGATGGGACTGCTGGCACCTGCCGCAGATGCTCTGTCTGGTGGTGCGCTGCCGCCAGGAGGAGATGGCCCAGGCCACCGACCTGGCCCTGGGGTACTATTTCCCCAAGGAGGAGCTGCGGCTGGAAGGAGCCATCCAGGAGCGGTATCCTGCCGGCATTTCTGAAGGAACGGTGGAGCTTTGCTTCCCGGTCAAGATCGAACGATAATCGAGCGGGTCCGGCGTATTGTACGCGCCGGGCCTGTTTTTTGTTACAAAATGGAGAATAAATCATGTGCAAATTGTAAACTTACCAAAAGGATGTAACAAACTCTCCGCAGGAGCGTCACTATACTATCAATAGAACGCGCATGGAAAGTTGAGGTGAGGAGATGCTGCTGGAGCGTGTCTTTTTCTTTAATTTGGAGGTCAGTGCCGCTGTGTCGGTCCTGCTGGCGCTGGCGCTGCTGTTTTCCCAGCGCATCGAGCAGCGGTATACCGTCCGCTGCCAGTATATCCTGTGGCTGGTGCTTTCGATCCGGCTGCTGATCCCCCTGAATCGCGGGCTGCCGTTTTACGGCATCAAACTGCTGGCGCCCTACCACATGACCCTGCCGGCCCCGCCGGGAGAGGTAGGGATGCCGCTGTTTCCCATGACGGCGCAAAGCGGCCTTTCTCTTTCCCAGCTGCTGACCTCTATCTGGCTCATCGGCGGCGGGTGCTACTTTGTTTATCATGTACTTTGTTACAGCGTGCAGAAGAACCGCCTGCGCCGCTGGTCGGTCCCGGTGACCGACCGCGACACCCTGACCATCTTCCACCGCATCCGCTGCGGTATGGGGATCTACGACACCATCCCTTTGGAGCGCTGCCCGCTGATCCAAAGCCCCATGCTCACCGGTGTCATGCACCCGCGCATCCTGATCCCCGACTGTCCTCTCAGCGAGCGGCAGTTGGAGATGATCTTCCGGCACGAGCTGGTGCACTACCGCAGCCGTCATCAGTGGTACAAGCTGATGCTCCTTTGCGCCGGAACGCTGCACTGGTTCAACCCCTTTGTACACGGGATGATCCACGCGGCCTATTGTTCCATCGAGTTTTCCTGCGACAGCAAGGTGGTGCAGAAGCAGCCGGAGCCCTTTGTACACGATTACGCCCAAAGCATCCTCGAGGTGGCCAAGCTGGGCTGCATGCCCCGGCATTGCGGTGTTTTCTCCACCTGTATGGCCAACAGCAAGACCCTGCTGCGCCGCCGGTTTGATCATCTGCTGCGGGTCCGCAGCCGCCGGAAAGGCTGGCCGCTGCTGGGCGGCGTAGCGCTCTGCTGCATCCTTTTGAGCAGCTGCTTTGTGTTCCGCGGCTGTGACCAGACCTTGGGGCTGGCTCGGTCCCTTTCCCCGGACCGCATCCAAAGCGTCACCCTGGTGCAGGACGGCCGGGAGATCCCCTGCAGCCGGCAGTTCCAGACGACACTGGGCAGCTGGCTGCGTCAGGTCCGTTTGGAACGCACCTTGATGGAAGGCAGCAGCGACGGCCGCCCGCTTTACCACATCCGTTCGGTGGACGGCAAAGAGCTGTCCTTCGTGCCGCTGGATAGCGGGGAAGTGCTGCTCAACGGCCTGTGCTACCGCAGTTTTGTGTAAAAAAATACGCATAAGATCCCCTTTGCACAGCTTTTGGTGATAAAATGGTTGTGTATTGGGGATTTTGTGGTATAATAAAGAGGATAAACCAGTTTGTATTCCGGCGGACGTCCCACTCCGGCGGCGCCTTCATTTTGATTCGTGTAGGAGGAATTTCCATGAACCTTGAGAACACCAAGCAGCCAGGCGGCAGCCTGAAGATTTCCCAGGATGTTATCGCTACCATTGCCGGATATGCGGCAAGCGAGATCGAGGGCGTGGTTGCTCTTTCGGAGTCCCGTCTTCCCATCAAAAATATGCTGAAAAAGGGCGGTATGCTCAAGCCCATCCAGATCAACCTCAACGATGATGTGGCCATCATCGACATGAGCGTCGACCTTCGGTTTGGCACCCGCATCCCGGATGTGGCCGAGACCCTGCAGAAGACCGTCAAGGACGCAGTCCAGAACATGACCGGTATCACCGTTTCCAAGGTGAACATCCATGTGGAAGGGATCGTTTTCCCGCAGCCCCCGGCAGCAGAACAGGAATAAGCCAATACACAAGGACGCAGCTCTCCCGACAATACTCCCGCAGGCTCGGGCATCTTCGGGAGGGCTGATTTTTGTTTGCCGCCCAGGCAAATGAGAGAGGAACGAGACAGGAAGGAACGATAAAACATGACAACCAGACGTGAATCCCGCCAGGAGGCCTTCTGCCTTCTGTTTGAAAAAGCGTTCAGCGACCAGACCATCGAAGAGATCATCGAAAACGCCGCCGAAGGACGGGAGCTGGTCCCCAGCGACTTCGCCCTGGAGCTGGCCAAAGGCACCGCAGAGCACCTGAAAGAGATCGATGAACTGATCCGCCCCAGACTGAAAAAATGGACCCTGGAGCGCATCTCCAAAGTATCCCTGGCAGCGCTGCGTATCGCCGTTTATGAGATGCAGTACCTGGCCGACGTGCCGGTAAGCGTTTCCATCAACGAGGCCGTGGAACTGACCAAGACCTTCTCCGGCGAGGAGGACGGCGCCTTTGTCAACGGCGTCCTGGGCGCCATCGCCAAGGAAACCGGCAAGGCGGAAGCAGAAAAATCGGAATAACAGGAGGAACAGGCGTGGCACTTTATTTGGGGTTTGACACCAGCAACTATACCACCTCGGCAGCGGTTTACGACAGCGACGCCCGCCGGGTGATCCACCGCAAGCAGCTGCTTTGTGTGCGTTCGGGGGCGTTGGGCCTCAAGCAAAGCGACGCCGTCTTCGCTCATGTAAAACAGCTCCCCCAGATCCTTGAGGGGCTGTTTTTTGCTGTCCGCCAGGAGCTTTCTGCCCCCATTGCGGCGGTGGGCGCTTCGGTGCGTCCCCGCAGCCAGGAGGGCTCCTACATGCCCTGCTTTTTGGTAGGGGAGCTGGCGGCCCGCAGTGTGGCGGCGACTCAGGGGGTACCCTTTTACCCGCTGTCTCACCAGAACGGCCACATTGCGGCGGCGTTGTACTCCGCCGGGCGGCTGGACCTGATCGGCCAGGAGTTCATCGCTTTTCATCTGTCTGGCGGCACCACCGAGTGCGTCCATGTGACGCCGGACGAGCAGGAGGTCTTTTCGGCCCAGGTGCTGAGCCAGTCCATGGACCTGAAATGCGGACAGGCTATCGACCGGGTGGGCGCGATGCTGGGGCTTTCCTTCCCGGCGGGGAAGGAGCTGGACGCCCTTTCCCTCAAGAGCGAGAAGAAGTTTTCTATCCGCACCACCTTCCGGGACGGCAACTGCTGCATTTCCGGGCTGGAAAACCAGTGTGCCCGCATGGTGCGGGAAGGCGCTCTGCCGGAGGACGTGGCCCGCTACTGCATCGAATACGTCTGCGCGGTGGTGCGGCAGATGGCGCTGGACGCCCGGGAGGCCCTGCCTGGACGGCCGCTGATCTTCTCCGGCGGTGTCATGTCCAACAGCCTCATCCGCCAGCGGCTCACCGAGGAGTTGGGCGGTTTCTTTGCCCAGCCGGAATTTTCCGCCGACAACGCCGCAGGCATCGCGGTGCTGACGGCCCAAAGGAGCGGCTGCCGTGTCTAGCTCCATCTTGACCGTCTCCCAGCTCAACCGCTACGTCAAGGCCCGGCTGGACGAGGACGGAAGGCTCCGGGATCTGTTTGTGCGGGGGGAGATCTCCAACCTGGTGGACCACTACAAAAGCGGCCACCTGTACTTTACCCTCAAGGAGGGCGGCTGCGCTGTCAAGGCGGTGATGTTTGCTTCCTACGCGCGGCAACTGCGTTTTGCGCCGGAAAACGGCCTGGCGGTGATCCTGCGCTGTTCCGTTTCCTTGTATGAACGGGACGGAAGCTACCAAGTCTATGTGTACGAGATGCTCCCGGAAGGGAAGGGCGAGCTGCAGCTGGCTTTTGAGCAGCGGTACCGCAAGTTGGAACGGGAGGGCCTGTTTGACCCGGCCCGGAAACGTCCGCTGCCGTCCTGCCCGGAGCGCATCGGCATCGTCACCTCCGAGACCGGGGCGGTGCTGCAGGATATCCGCTCGGTGGTGGGCCGGCGCTTTGCCGGGGTACGGCTGATCTTGTGGCCGGCCTTGGTCCAGGGGGACGGGGCAGCCCAGTCCATCTGCGAAGGCATCCGGCAGTTTAACCTGCAAAAGGCCTGCGACCTGCTCATCGTTGGGCGAGGCGGCGGTTCCATGGAGGACCTGTGGTGCTTCAACGAGGAAGCGGTGGTGCGTGCGGTGGCAGACAGCGCTATCCCGGTGATCTCCGCTGTGGGGCACGAGACCGACTTCACCCTCTGCGATTACGCGGCGGACCTGCGGGCCCCGACCCCGTCGGCTGCGGCGGAGTTGGCGGTGCCCGATGCCCGGGAGCTGCGCATGGACCTGGGCGGCATGGAACTTGCCATCCGTCAGGGGGTGGAGGACCTTTTGGCAGCGCGAAAAGCCCATTTTTCGGAACTCCTTGCTGCCGGTCCTTTTGCGAATCGTGGCTATTTTGTGGACCCTTTGCGAAAAAATTTAGAATATTTTACAAACACCCTGCGAAATACCGCAAAAAATGATATAATGAGAAGAAAGGAACGTCTGGCGGCCCAAGGAGCGGCGCTCCACGCGCTGGACCCCATGGCTCGCCTGCGCTCGGGTTATACCGTGACGCTGAACGCAGCAGGACAGACCCTGCGCTCGGCGGCTCAGGTGGAGCCGGGACAGGTGATTCGTACCCGCTTTGCCGACGGGATCGTGCAGAGCCGGGTGGAGTCGGTGTCGCTTTCTTCGGAAGATTAGGGGGAACCTATCGTGGCAGAAAAATACCAGCTGGAGGAAGCCATGCAGCGGCTGGACGAGATCGCGTCGGTGCTCAGCGCCGGGGACGCGACGCTGGACCAGGCATTGGAGCTGTACGCCGAGGCGTCCAAGCTCATCGCTTTCTGCGATAAGAAGCTCAATGCCGCCCAGGCGAAGGTAGAAAAGCTGCTGGCTGTGGTGCCGGAGCCGGACAAGACCCAGCCCGAGTAACCCTCGGGCCGGACAAAGACGGAAAAGGTAAGGGAGGCAAGATCGATGATGGAATTTGCCCAGCGTCTCAAAGCAGACGCAGAGTGGTTGGAAGAAGCGCTGGACCAGGCGCTCCCGGTGTGTCACGGGGAGCAGGCCAGCGTGGTGGAAGCGATGCGCTATAGCCTTTTGGGCGGAGGAAAGCGGCTGCGCGGCGCGCTGGCGCTGGAATGCTGCCGTGCCTGGGGAGGCTCGGAGGAAGCAGTCCGGCCGTTTTGCTGCGCCCTGGAGATGGTGCACGCCTATTCGCTGATCCACGACGACCTGCCCTGCATGGACGACGACGACCTGCGCCGGGGCAAGCCTTCCTGCCATGTGGCTTACGGTGAGGCGACCGCCCTGCTGGCTGGGGACGGCCTGCTGACCGCCGCCTTTGAAACTATGCTCCAGGCCCCGGGGGACCCGCAGCGGACCCTGAGCGCTGCCTTGGTGCTGGCCCGGGCTATCGGCACGGGTGGCATGATCGGCGGGCAGGTCATGGACCTGGCAAGCGAAGGCCGTGCCGTGCCCATCCAGTCGGTCCAGGAGACCGACCGTCTCAAGACCGGGGCCCTTATCGAAGCGGCAGCGGTCATGGGGAGCATGATCGGCGGCGCTGGGGAAGAGCAGCTTGCCTCCATCCGCGCCTATGCGCAGGCGGTGGGCGTGGCCTTCCAGATTACCGACGATATCCTCGACCAGACCTCCACCAGCCAGGAGCTGGGCAAACCGGTAGGCAGCGATGAGCAGAACCAGAAGACCACCTACGTTTCGGCCTACGGCATTTCCGGAGCGCGGCAGATCGCGGAGGACTACATCCGCCAGGCCAAAGATGCGCTCCGGGAGGGCGGGATCGCTTCTTCCTTCCTGGAAGGGCTGGCCGACTTTGTATTGGAACGCCGAAACTAATCACGACAGAAAATACCGCTGCGGCGGCTATGGAACAGGATGATTTTATGAATTTCTTCGGAACGTTGCTTAGCAACCCCTATATCAACGTGGGGTTTGTGGCGTGGCTGTCGGCGCAGGTGCTGAAAACGCTGCTGACCCTTTTGGTCACCCGGGAGCTGGTCTGGGAGCGGATGGTGGGCGCCGGCGGCATGCCCAGTGCCCACTCGGCGCTGGTCTGCTCGGTGACGGCCATGCTGGAACGGCAACTGGGCTTTGCTTCCCCGGAGTTCGCGCTGGGTCTGGTGCTTTCCGCCATCGTCATGTATGACGCCATGGGCGTGCGCCGGGCAGCCGGACAGCAGGCCAAGGTCCTCAATGTGATGATCGAAAACATGTCCCTCAACCTGCAGGAACTGTTCACCGACCCCAAGCACAGCCGCCTGTACCGCCTTTTCCACCGGGAAAAACCCGATCAGGAGGTCAGCCAGGAGGAAGAGGAGCGCGAGGCCATGCTCAAGGAGTTTTTGGGACATACGCCGCTGGAGGTCCTGGCCGGAGCGGTGCTTGGTATCAGCATCGGTATGTTGATGCCGCTGTAATTACATCCAAGGAAAGGGAACCGATACTATGAATGATCAGCGTATTCTGGATGGGATCAACAGCCCGCAGGATCTGAAGAAGCTGCCCCGAGAGCAGCTGGAGCAGCTGTGTGCGGAGATCCGGCAGGAGCTGATTTCGACCACCTCCCGCACCGGCGGCCACCTGGCCTCCAACCTGGGTACGGTGGAACTGACGGTGGCCATCCACCGCGTTTTCGACTGCCCCCAGGACCAGATCGTCTGGGACGTGGGGCATCAGGCTTATACCCACAAGCTGCTCACCGGACGGCGGGAGCGGTTTTCTACCCTGCGCCAGGAGGGCGGCCTGTCCGGCTTCCCCAAGCGCAAGGAAAGCCCCTACGACGCCTATCTGGCAGGGCATTCCAGCACCTCCATCTCGGCGGCGTTCGGCCTGGTTCGGGCCAAGCGCCTGCAGGGGGATGATCACCATGTGCTGGCGGTCATCGGCGACGGCTCCTTCACCAGCGGCCTTGCTTACGAAGGCGCCAACAACGCCGGACGCACCGGGGATAACCTGATCGTCATCTTTAACGACAACAAAATGTCCATTTCCAAAAATAACGTGGGGCCTTCCCGCTATCTTTCCCAGCTGCGGGCCCGCCCGGGCTACTTTAAGCTGAAGGATACCGTGTCCCAGGTGTTCGACCATGTGCCGCTGGTGGGCAAGCCCATCAACCACGCCCTTCAGTTCCTCAAAGGGACGATGAAGGAGGCGCTGTACAGCAGCAACTGGTTCGAGGCGATGGGCTATGTTTATATGGGTCCGGTGGACGGCCACGACCTGGACGCTTTGTGCAGCGTGCTGACCCGTGCGCGGGAGCTGCACCGGCCGGTGTTTATCTATGTAGAGACCCAGAAGGGAAAGGGCTATCGCTTTGCCGAGGAAAACCCGGGCGAATTTCACGGGACGCCGGGCTTCGATATTGAGACCGGCATCCCCAAAAGCAGCGGCGGCACCAATTTCTCGGAGCAATTTGGCCGCTATCTGACCCAGCTTGCCAACCAGGACCCGAAGATCTGTGCGGTGACCGCCGCTATGAAATACGGGACCGGGCTCAACTATTTTTCTAAGGAGCTTAAAAGCAGCGGTCGCTTTTACGATGTGGGCATTGCCGAAAGCCACGCCGTCACCTTCTGCGGCGGCTTGGCGGCAGGAGGGATGCTGCCGGTATTTGCGGTGTATTCCTCCTTCCTGCAGCGCTCCTACGACCAGGTGCTCCACGACCTTTCCATCGAGCCCATGCACGTGGTGCTGGCGGTGGACCGGGCCGGTTTGGTGGGCAACGACGGCGAGACCCATCAGGGCGTCTTTGATGTGGCCATGCTTTCCACGGTGCCCGGGATGGTGATCTATTCCCCGGCCACCTATGCCGAGCTGCGCCGGGACCTGTACCGCGCCTGCTATGAGGAAAGCGGCCCCTGCTGCGTGCGCTATCCCCGCGGGGGAGAGATCTCCCTGCTGCCGGGGCAGATGGAATCCCGGGGCGATTGGTCCCTTTGGCAGAAAAACGCCGACGCGGCGGGCTGTATCGTTACCTACGGCCGCCTGACCCAGCAGGTGCTGGAAGCGGCCCAGCTTTTGGAGGAGCAGGGCGAGCCGGTGTCGGTATTGAAGTTGGAACGGGCCTTCCCGCTGCCGCAGGATGCAGTAGATTGGCTCAAACAGAAAAAGAAGATCCTCTTTGCCGAAGAAGGCATCGAAGCCGGCGGCTTGGGCGAGGCCATGGCCGCCGCCCTGCTGGAAGCGGGCTATACCGGAAGCTACCACATCCAGGCGATCCGCAACCGCTTTATTCCGCAGTCTTCCGCCGCCCGGGCCTTCTTCCTGGCGGGACTGGACGGGGAAAGCATCGCCCGCCGGTGGCAAAACAGTTAAAATCGCTTGAATTGCAAAGGGCTGCAGGGTAGGCAGCCTTGGGAGGGAACAGCGTGAAACAAAGGCTGGATATTGCATTAGTGGAACGAGGCCTTCTCCCCAGCCGGGAGAAAGCCAAGGTGATTATTATGGAGGGCAAGGTCTACGTCAACGGCCAGAAGTCAGACAAGGCCGGCGCCCAGGTAAAGGACGACGACCAGATCGAGATCCGGGGCGAAACCTTGCGCTATGTGAGCCGCGGCGGTCTTAAGCTGGAAAAGGCTATGACCGCCTTCCCGGTGACCCTGGAAGGGAAGTGCTGCATGGATATCGGCGCCTCCACCGGCGGCTTTACCGACTGCATGCTGCAAAACGGCGCGGTGAAGGTCTACTCGGTGGACGTGGGCTACGGCCAGCTGGCCTGGTCGCTGCGCAACGACCCGCGGGTGGTCAACATGGAGCGCACCAACATCCGGTATGTGACCCACGAGCAGGTGCCGGAGGAGATCGACTTTGCGTCGGTAGACGTCTCGTTTATCTCGCTGTGCCTGGTGCTGCCGGTAGCGTATGAGCTGCTGAGCCCGCAGGGACAGATGGTCTGCCTGGTCAAGCCCCAGTTTGAGGCGGGAAAAGGCAAGGTCGGCAAAAACGGCGTGGTCCGCGAGCCGGAGATCCACCGGGAAGTGATCCAAAAGGTGGCTTCCTTTGCCCAGGAGACCGGTTTTGCGGTCCGCGGGCTGGACTTTTCCCCCATCAAAGGGCCGGAAGGGAACATCGAGTACCTGCTGTACCTGAGCAAGGAGCCCGGCGGGGAGCCGCTGGCGGAGGAGACCATCTTCCACACGGTGGAGATGGCCCATGACTCGCTGGACGGGGCCAAAAATCACGATGCCAGGAGGAATTCCTGATGAATATTCTCATTATACCCAATCTGGGAAAACGCAACACGGTGGAATGTACCCAGGAGGTGATCCGCCGCCTGGAAGGCTATCACTGCGCTACATATATGGAGGGCTACTATCTGGCCCACTTCCGCGACCAGGGCGTTCGGCTTTATGAGCCCCAGCTGCATCAGGGGATGATCGATATGGTCCTCTCCATCGGCGGCGACGGCACCATGATCCAAAGCGCCCACCAGGCCATGGAGATCGGCTGCCCGGTGTTGGGCATCAACGCCGGCCGGCTGGGCTTTTTGACCGAACTGGAATACAACGACCTGAGCACCCTGGAAAAGGTGGTCAACCACGACTACACCATCCAGAACCGGATGCTTATCCAGGCGAAGCTGATCCACGAGGGGAAGAAGTCGGTCTTTAAGGCCATCAACGATATCGTCATCTCCAAGGGTGAGCTGGCCAAGATGGTGGACATCGAGGTAGAGACCAAAAACGGCTTCCTTTCCAGCTACCGGGCCGACGGACTCATCTTCTCCACCCCCACCGGTTCCACGGCCTACGCCCTTTCGGCAGGCGGTCCCATCATCTACGCCTCCATGGACACCATTATGATCACCCCCATCTGCCCGCACTCTCTCTTCTCCCGCGCGATCCTCTATTCGCCGGAGGAGGTGTTCCGGGTCCGGGGGCGCTACGTCAACAACCCCGATATTCTCTACATGACGGTAGATGGCGAAAACGGCGTCCGTATCGACCCGGAGGACACCATCTACATCAGCCGCTATCCCAAGACGGCGCAGTTCGTCAGCTTCGGGAGCAACGCATACTACGAAAAGATCAACAAAAAGATTCTGGGGAGGGGATAAGGAATGAAATCCAAACGCCACAGCAAGATTCTGGAACTGATTTCCAACTACAAAATCGATACCCAGGAGGAGCTGCAGGACAAACTCAACGAGGCGGGCTTCTCGGTCACACAGGCCACCGTCTCCCGCGACATCAAGGAACTGCGCCTCATCAAGACCCTGGGCGCCGATGGGACCTACCGCTATACCACCCACGGCCCCAAAGACAACCAGGCAGACCTTTCCTTTAAGTTCCACGCCATCTTTACCGAGGCGGTGCGCTCGGTGGACCATGCCCAGAACCTGGTGGTGGTCAAGTGCTACACCGGTATGGCCAACGCAGCCTGCGCCGCTATGGATACCCTGCACTGGCAGGGCGTGGTAGGCACCATCGCCGGGGATGACACCATCCTCCTGGTGATGCGCAACGAAGAAGCAGCCATCTCCATCGAGGAAGAGCTGATCAAACTGACCACAAACTAGCCCGCGCGCACGGCTTTGGGAGGGAATCTGGGTGCTGTCACAGCTGTACATTAAAAATATCGCGGTGATCCAGGAGGCCAGCATCGAGCTGGGCCCCGGGTTCAACGTGTTCACCGGCGAGACCGGCGCCGGAAAAACCATCCTGGTCAGCGCCATCAACGGGGTGCTGGGCGCCCGGCTCTCCAAGGACCTGATCCGGGCCGGGGAGGACCGCGCCTGCCTGTCGGCACTGTTTACCGACATCCCGGAGGCCGCGGCCCAGCGCATCGAGGAGATGGGCTACGAGACCGAGGAAGGCAGCCTGCTGATCACCCGGGAGATGGGCGCGCGCAACAGCTGCAAGATCAACGGCCGCCCGGCCACCTTGCAGATCCTGCGGGATATTGCTTCGTTGCTCATCGATATCCATGGCCAGAAGGACAACCAGAAGCTCATGCAGCCGGAGACCCATCTGGGCTACATTGACGACTACGGCCAGCTGCAGCCGGTGAAGGCGGCGTACCAGGAGCGGTACGACCAGGCCCGGGAGCTGCGCCGGGAGATCGACCGCCTTTCCCGGGACGACCGGGAGAAGGAACACCAGATGGACCTGCTCAACTACCAGATCAACGAGATCCAGGCCGCCGGTTTGGAAGAAGGGGAGGAGGAAGCTCTTCTTCTGCGCCGGGACCAGATCCGCAACGCCGAGCAGATCGTCCGCCTGCTGAGCCAGTCCCGGGAGCTGCTGGAAGGCGGGGAGGAAGGCGGCGGCATCAGCCAGCTGATGGAACAGCTTTGCCAGAACCTGACCGAACTGGGACGCTACCTGCCCCAGCTGCAGGACGCTGCCCGCCGCTGTGAGGAGATGACCTACGAGCTTTCCGATTGGAGCGGCACCCTGGGCAGCCAGCTGGACCAGGTGGATTATCAGCCCGACGCCCTGGACTGCATCGAGGAGCGGCTGGACACCATCCACCGCCTCAAGCGCAAATACGGCAGCACGGTGGAGGAGATCCTCGCCTACGAAGCGGAGAGCCAAAAGAAGCTGGAACAGTACCAGTCCTCCGACGACCGGCTGCAGGAGCTGCAGAACCGGTACGCCGAGCTGCGGCCCCGTCTGCTGGAAGCGGCCGACGCTTTGACCGCTGCCCGTCACCGTACCGCAAGGGAGTTTTTGGCCCGGGTGAAGCGGGAGCTGGAATTTCTCAATATGCCGTCGGTGAAGCTGAGCATCACGGCGGCCCGCACCGGTCTCAAGGCCGGCGGACAGGATCAGATGGAATTTCTCATCAGCTCCAACGCCGGGGAGGACCCCAAGCCGCTGGCGAAGATCGCCTCTGGCGGCGAGCTTTCCCGCGTCATGCTCTCCATTAAAAACGTCCTGGCGGAAAAGGACCAGGTGGGCACCGCTATCTTCGACGAGATCGACACCGGCGTCAGCGGCAAAGCGGCCCAGAAGATCGGCCAGAAGCTGGCCCAGGTGTCCCGAAACCGGCAGGTGCTCTGCGTCACCCATCTGGCCCAGGTGGCAGCCTTCGGCGACCACCATCTGGTGATCCAGAAGCAGGAGGAGGACGGCCGCACCTTTACCCGGGTGCGTGTGCTGAGCCCGGAGGAGCGGGTGGAGGAGATCGCCCGCATCGTCTCCGGCGAAAACCTGACCGGCACCGCTATGCAGAACGCCAGGGAGATGCTCGAACTGGCCCATCGTCCGCCGGAGGAAGTCTCCTCTTGACAAAAGGTCCCCCTTTGTTTATAATAGTATACAACGGCATAGATGGGAACGAGTAGCCCAGATGCGTCTGCTGCAGAGAGCTTCCGGTTGGTGCAAGGAAGCGCAGGCCCCTGTGTGAATACCTCCCGGAGCTGCCATCCCAACGGGGAAACCTCCCTCAGTAGGACCGGCCGCGTGACCTGCGTTATGGGGTCAGGGTATCAAGCTGCTTTCAATAGAAGGGGCCGGTACCTGGTGAGGCCGCGGCCTGTGAGGGCCCGGTAAATAGAGGTGGTAACGCGTCAATTTGTCGCCCTCTGCTTGGAATACGAGCAGAGGGCTTTTTTGTATATCCGGCCGCTGCTCCAGATCAAATGAAAGGAACGATGACCATGACCCTGTACGAAGAACTGACCCGGCGCGGACTGATCGCCCAGGTTACCGACGAAGAAGAAATCAAAGAACTGATCAACAACGGAAAAGCCACCTTTTACATCGGCTTTGACCCCACCGCAGACAGCCTGCATGTGGGCCACTTTATGGCACTGTGCCTGATGAAACGCCTGCAGATGGCCGGCAACCGTCCCATCGCCCTCATCGGCGGCGGTACCGCCATGATCGGCGACCCCTCCGGCCGTACCGATATGCGCCAGATGATGACCCCCGAGACCATCCAGCACAACTGCGAATGCTTCAAAAAGCAGATGAGCCGCTTCATCGACTTCTCTGAAGGCAAAGCGCTGATGGTCAACAACGCCGACTGGCTGCTGGGGCTCAACTATATCGAGCTGCTGCGTGACGTGGGCGCCTGCTTCAGCGTCAACCGCATGCTCACCGCAGAATGCTACAAGCAGCGCATGGAGCGCGGCCTGAGCTTCCTGGAATTCAACTACATGATTATGCAGAGCTACGACTTCCTGGCTCTCTACCAGAGATACGGCTGTAACCTGCAGTTCGGCGGCGACGACCAGTGGAGCAACATGCTGGGCGGCACCGAGCTCATTCGCCGCAAGCTGGGCAAGAACGCCTGCGCTATGACCATCACCCTGCTGCTCAACTCCGAGGGCAAGAAGATGGGCAAGACCCAGTCCGGCGCTGTATGGCTCGACCCCAACAAGACTTCCCCCTACGACTTCTTCCAGTACTGGAGAAACGTGGACGACGCCGACGTCATCAAGTGCATGAAGCTGCTGACCTTCGTTCCCATCGAGGAGATCGAGGAGATGGAGAAGCTGGAAGGCGCACAGCTCAACCAGGTCAAAGAGCGTCTGGCTGTGGAGCTGACCACCATGGTCCACGGCGAAGAAGAAGCCAAGAAAGCGCTGGAAGCTTCCCGCGCACTCTTTGTCAAAAGCGGCGACTCCGAGCATATGCCCACCACCACCCTGACCGACGAGGACTTCACCGATGGCAGCATCCAGGTAGCAGACCTGCTGGTCAAAGCGGAACTGGCTCCCTCCAAGGCGGAGGCCAAACGCCTGATCAAACAGGGCGGCATCAGCGTGGACGACGCCAAGGTGACCCAGTTTGACGCGGTGGTGACCAAGGAGCAGATCGCTTCCGCTGGCCACGTTATCCTCAAAAAAGGCAAAAAGGTCTTCCACAAGATCACCCTGTAACAGCAACGCCAAACGGCGGTTCTCTCCAAAAGGAGGGAGCCGCCGTTTTTTGCATAAGAAACCCCCCGCTCCGCCGAGTGGGGAGCAGGGGAGAGGAAGGAAAGTCTTACAGGGTGATGCACTGGTCGGGGCAGACCTGACCAAGAGCAGCGTACAGGTTGGGGAAGCAGCCGATGCCGGCGGGGTGGACCAGATCGTCGGCAATGTTTCTCTGGTAGCAGCAGCGGTCGCAGGCCATGAGCAGCATGCCGGTTTTCTCGCTGAGGGCGGCCAGGCGTTTGCCCAGCTCGCTGTCTTTGTGCAGGATGTAGGCGTTGTCGAAGAAGAACATCATGCCGACCACGTCCACGCCGTGGGTGCCGGCTTCCAGCTGGGGAACGATCATGTTTTCCAGGATCTCTCTGGCGTAGTTGGATTCAAAGATGTAAGCAACTTTCATAGGGGGTACCTCCTAAATAAGATTTATGTCAGCGGAAGCTCCGCCGGTACGCAGAAGTTATGCCAAATGAGTCTAACGCGTTGGAATCTCCCTTACAGGAAGAGAACCGCAGGCCACGAAACGGGCTTGCGGTTCTTTTTGCGTGTTTTTCGGGTTTATGCGTCGGCAGCAACACTGCTGGTGGCCTTAGCGGCCTGGCGCAGCTGCTGCTCGTGTTCGCTTTTCTGGATAAATTCCAGCAAGTTTTCGTCCTCTTTGTCTTTGACGTCGCCTTCGAGAGCGGCTTTGAGGATCTCGGTCAGCTGGTCGGTGTAGTGGTGATATTTCTCCGCCGTGCGGTCGCGGGGACGGGGAAGGTCGATGTGAACGTCCGCCAGGATGCGTCCGTGGTCACGGGACATGACGACCACGCGGTCGCTCAGGTAGATGGCCTCGTCCACGTCATGGGTAACCATGATGGAGGTGGTGTTCTGCTCCTGAAGCATGGCCTCCAGCTGCATCTGCAGCAGGTGACGCATCTGGAAGTCTACGGCGCCCAAGGGCTCGTCCATGAGCAGGACCTTCGGGTCGCAGGCCAGGGCACGCAGCAGGGCAACACGCTGGCGCATACCGCCGGAAAGCTCATGCACATAGTAATTTTTGTAGTCGGTGAGCTGTGCCATCTCCAGCAGGTGGTCCAGCTTTTTCTCCGCTTCCGCCTTGGGGATGTGGCGCTTTTTCATGGGGTACATGATGTTTTCCCCCACCTTCATCCAGGGCAGCAGCGCGTAGTTCTGGAAAACAAAGGCGCGGTCCGGCCCGGGCTTGGTCACTTCCTGGCCGTTGACCAGGATCTTGCCGCCGTCGTGCTTCTGGAAGCCGGCGATGATGGTAAGGGTCGTGGTTTTTCCGCATCCGGAAGGTCCAAGCAGAGAGACAAACTGACCGTCCTGAACATCAAACGAAATGTCCTTGAGCACCACTTTATTTTCCTTGGGGTTGCGGCGATTGGGAAATTCCTTGGTGATTCCCTGTACCGAAATACTCATTGTCTGACCACTCCTATAATGAATCAAAATTGAAATACATAATGATGGGGCCTGCCTATTGGTCCAGCGGCAGGAACTGAAGGTCCGCCATCTCCCAGAATGCCTCATCCATCCCCATTTTGTCTATCAGGGTGCTGGTTTGGTTGAGCTGTTCGGCCGCCTGGTTGTAACAGGAAAGGAAGGACTCGAAAGCGGGAGTGCCGATCAGGTCCTTTCGTACCACCAGAACGTAGGAGATGAAGTCGTTTTTGGAAAGGGGAGCAAAGGTGAAGTCCGGGACCAGGACCGCCTTGGTGACGTCCAGCGCCACCGCGTCCACCTGACCGTCGATGAGGGAATAGGGAAGGGCACGGCCGGTCATCTCGCTGACCTCCTGGATCTGGGGATAGGACTCGAGAGCCAGGGTCTTGATGTGGTTTCGCTTTTGGCCGATGCCCAGGTGCCGGATATCCTCTAAATTTTGGTCGTAGGCCAAAACCTCGGAATTCATGATCACCGGCGCGTAGATGGTAAAGCGGTCATCCTCGTCCACCAGATGCACCGCCATGTGGTTGCAGTAAAATGCCAGGTCGATTTCCTCTGAGCGCAAGGCCCATTGTGCGGTGTTGTTTCAGCAGTCCTTGAACTCAAAGGATTCCATAACCGCTTGGGAGCCGGCGGCTTCTTCATCCAGAATGCCTTCCTGCTGAGCTACCTCCATAATCTGGCGCAGCAGCAGGCCGGATGCGTCGTCCCCCGCGCCCATGCGAAGCTGGGCCATGGTGTTTTTCTCCGGCTCCTGCGGGAAGCAAAACTGGATAAACAGACCGGCGATGAGCCCCAAAAGGCCCACCAGAAAAATGCGTCGCTGAATACTCATTCCCAACCGCCTAACAACAATCTTCCATGCCGTCGCCAAAGAGGTCGGTGGGCTGACCGTCGATCATCCGGTAGATGGCGTAACCGGCTTGGCCTTTTTTCTCGCCGGATACGATGAACTCCATCTCGTCCTTGTGGTCGATGTCCTTAAACTGGATGCCCTGGTTTTCGATGGGGGCTTTGATGGGTTCGGTCATGGTGTAGCTTCCGTCGGCCTGGGTGCAGACGACAGTGAGGCGGGTGTTGCCGTCGTACCGCCAGATAACAAGCAGGTCATCCAGCTGGTCGTTGGTCACGTCCTCCTGGCAGGCCAGCAGGATCTCATATTCCGGGAACTGCTCGGTAAAGTAGAGCAGGATGGGGTTGTCGTCCTCCACCATGGGGGCGAAGACCTTGGGGCGGTCCTCCATGGTTTCCAGTTTTTCGTTCTGCTGCTGGAGATAGCGGCTCAGACCGAAGGCGGCGAAAACCACCACGAAGACCACCACAACGCTCAGCACCGAGCGCAGGCGGGACTCCGGTTTTTTCTCCGGGGCAGGGGATGCTTGGTCCATAGGGAAAATCCTCCTTTGTTTGGGGTCAGACTATGCCGCGCGGCGGCTCAGAGAGGGGCGAGCCTTGCGGATCAGTGCGTAAGCAGCGTAACCGATGAGGATGAAGCTGCAAACATATTTGAGCCACACCGGCGCAACGGTGATCAGCTTGTTGGCGGTGGTGATGGTCTTGTGGGTGGCGTCGTAGTCCATGACCGGGACGAAACCGGGCATGAGCAGATGGTTGGTCAGGTAACCGACGATGTTGGAGATAATGGTGACCATGCCGAAGTACATAAGCATGGAACGCTTGCCCATGGTTTTGGTGATGGTCAGCAGCTCCGGGATGTTGGTGGCAGCGCCGGCCATCAGGAAGGTGATAGCCACACCGGGAGCAGCGCCGCTGGCGACCAGGGCCGCAATAAAGGGGATGTGCCCCACTGCGCAGACGTACATCAGCGCAGCCACGACGGTGATGCCCAGGAGAGAAACAAAGCCCGGGTTGCCCAGATAGGTCTGGATGGCGCTTTGGGGAAACACGTTAAAGAGCAGACCAGCGATGAGCATACCGCCTACGGCGTACTTGGAAACGGTGACGGCCAGGTCGGTGAGAGACCATTTGAGCCCCGAGCGCAGGCGCTCCCAGAAGCCCATTTTTTCCTCTTCCAGCTGGATGGCCGGGCCGGAAAAGCTGCTGTCCTCGTCGTCATCATCGCCTTCCAGCTGGATAGCGGGGGAGGTCTCCTCCGGGCTGCAGCCGGGCGCGTACAATTCTTTCCCGCCGAATTTGTTGGCCACCATACCGATGATCATCGGGGCTACAAATCCGGTGATGATGTAGATGATGGTGATCTCCTTTCCCAGAAGGCCCCAGGACAGGATCACCGCTACGGGGTTGATCATGGGGGTGGAGGTCATAAAGGCCAGGGTCGGCCCCAGGCAGGCACCGGAATAGTAAAGGCTGATGCCCAGCGGGATGGTGCCGCAGCTGCAGATGGGGATGAACATACCCATAACGGTGGTG
The DNA here is from genome assembly GCA_019423755.1 of Oscillospiraceae bacterium. Taxonomy (GTDB): domain Bacteria; phylum Bacillota; class Clostridia; order Oscillospirales; family Ruminococcaceae; genus Negativibacillus. The sequence goes on along the minus strand of JAHZAU010000003.1, from coordinate 57,087 downwards.
GACAGCACGCCGGAAATCCGGGTGGTGCCGATGGAACTGCGCCGCATGGTCTCCGGGTTCAAAAACTCGTGCAGGGCACCAGCAATAAGGAAGCTGGTACACATCCAAACCGAGGAGCTGTTCATCATATTGAGAGCGGACCAGCATACCCCCCAGATAAAATCAAAAAACTCACCTAACAACTTGCAGCAGCCTCCTCAAACGCAGCCTGGATGCTTTCTTTGGAAAGCTTCTTGACCGCTTTCTTTTCGTTGATGACCACCATGCTCTTGGTGGTAGCGCCGTATTTTTTAATGTAACCGAAGTCCTTACCGGCGCGGTAGATGACGACCTCGACCTTTCCTGCATATTCCTTTGCCAAAGATTCCACGAATCCGATAAAGGGCTCGCATCATGCGCAGGCGGAGATGTACTCGATACACGGTTTGGTCATTCCTTGGTTTCCCCTTTCATTCCATTGGAATAGGATAAAAATACATGCCAATACATCCCACATAATAGGAAGAAAAGAACCTATACATGGGGAATCTGGTTACATTATAGCAGAGAAATTGTGCAAATGAAACAGATATAGATACAATTAATAGACATTTCCACGATAATAGATAAAATGGATATCCTTTATTGGAATTAACCGAGAGCTTTCTTTCAAATTCAACAATTAGTCAAGAAATGGATAGATGATATCTATATACACTGGTAATGAATAGAAATTATCTATAAGATGACTTATTGAATTATTCTAATATTGTGGTATGCTATGTACGACACGGGCGGACTGTGTCACATTTCGTATCCTGAGTGTAAGGGGGTGACGAATTATGGATAGTTCACAAAAACAGATGAACCGAATGATCCAAGCAACCAAAATGAAGGACCGCCGCAACTGGAAAAAGATGCAGGGAGGCAAGTTCAACTGGCTCACCCCGGTAGCGCTGCTGGCGATCTGTGTGATCTGGTTCTTTGCCGCCCACATCGTTGACAAGCCGTTTATCTTCCCCTACTTTGAGGAAGTGCTGGGTCAGCTGTGGTTCTCGGTGCGCGACCTGTATGTGCTGCGCAATATTGCCATCACCATGCGCCGTGTACTGACTGGTGTCCTGTACGCCTGCCTGTTCGGCTTCCCCATCGGTCTGCTTATGGGATACTCTCCCAAGATGATGAAGATGCTGGCTCCGTTTATCAACTCGCTGCGTCAGGTGCCGATCATGGCGTGGGTACCGCTTTCGATCGTTTGGTTCGGTCTGGGTGATGGACCCACCATCTTTATGATCGGGTTCAGCGGCGTGTTCACCATCATCCTGAACATGGTCGCCGGAATCCAGGATATCAGCCGCGACTACTACAACGCGGTTCGAAGCATGGGAGCCAACACCATGGATGTGATCCGGGACGTTGTCCTGCCGGGCGCTCTGCCGGGCATGATCACCGGAATCCGTTTAGCAATCGGCGCAGGCTGGATGTCGGTTATCTGAGCCGAGTTCGTTGCGACGAGTGCCGGTTTCGGTTACATAATGGTAGAAGCTCAGGGGAGAATGGAGACTCCCACGATCATGGCTTACATGGTCATCTCTGGTCTGATCGGCTTCCTCATCGACAAGGTGATGCTTTTGGTGGAAAGCGTTCTCCTGCGTTGGAAGGCAGACTAATTTGAGGTTTGTTTTTTGAGAAGATGAAGATCGAATATTTCCTGCCCCCGCGGCAGGTTATATTATAAAGTTTGTTTGACTTGTGATGGAAAGGTGGAATGAGACATGAAGAAAACCAGGCTGTTCGCTGCCGCCCTGGCAGCATGCATGGTTGCTTCTGCGCTGTTCGGCTGTGTAGACAGCTCTCAGCAGAGCGTCACCGTGGAAACGGACTACGACGCACAGGCAGCGGTCGACAAATACGCGGAGTATTTGGGCGAGCTGTCCGAGGAGGACAAAAACTATACGATTCAGATGGGTTACAACAACTGTGACCACATGGTGGCCGCTCTGGTCGGTCAGGGCGCTGGCATCTACGATGCACTGGGCCTGAAGGTGAACATCACCAAGACCGGCAACATCGATACCGCAATGTCTTCTGGTGATATGGACTGCGGTTATCTGGGTATCGACGGCGCCATCAACGCCAACAACAACGGCGCTCCGCTGTACATGGCGGCAGCCAACCATCTGGGCGGCTCCCGTTACCTGGTCGTTTCCAACGACATCCAGGGCAGCATGGAGGAGATCGGCCAGCAGCTGCTGGGTAAACAGCTGGCCATCGGCGGTAACTCCGTCGTAAAACGCCCCGAGTGGCACACCTGGGCCGGTGAGCTGGGCATTGACCCCGATCCGACCACTGGTGGTTATGAAGCCATCTCCATGGGTTCGACCGATGCTCTCATTGCTATGAAGGCTGGCCAGCTGGCGGCCTTCACCTGCTGAGACCCTTATGCTTCTCAGGCTGAGGAGGAAGGCATTGGTCACATCGTTTGCACCGGTTGGGGCGCAGACATTTCCGCAGATAAATCCACTGGTTGGGGCATGTGCTGTGTATACGCCATGCAGAAAGACTTCGCTAACGCACATCCGGAACTGGCAAAACGTCTGGTTCTGGCTCACTGCTTGGCGATCCAGTATATGTACGAGCATCCTTACAACGCTTCCATGATCTTCGCTGACACCTTCGGTACTACCGCTACCGTCGGTCTGCGTACCATGTACATGAAGTGCGTAAAAGAAGGCCGTACCCTGGTTTACGAGTTCACCGAAGACAACATCAAGAACCGTATCGGTCAGTACGACAAATTCGGTATTCCGGAAGAAGATCGTACCGGTAACCTGCAGAACTTCACCGACTTCTGCAACCCGGAATGGATCGAGAAGTGCGGTATCGAAAGCTTCAATGACTTCGCAGAACGCGTCAACCTGGACGAAGAGTTCCCCCTGGGTATGGAGTACGACGCTTGGCTGGAAAAAGCCATGGAGATCGACAACATTACCGACGATCAGCTGAAGGCCGACGCGGAAAAAGCGGCTGCCGCTCACGAGGAGCAGCTGAAGGCGGAACAGGCCGCCCGCGAGAAGAAGGCAGCAGAAGAAGCTGCCGCTGCTACTGCTGGCGAGTCCAAATAGTCCCCCAAACAACACAATATCACCCAGAACCGCAGCCTTTGTGCTGCGGTTCTGTCATGTCCGGCAAAATCTAACCCGTTAGAATCCACCGCTGACGGGTCCCCCTTTCCGCACAAGTCAAGCAAGAATATCGATTTGGTTTGTTTTTGTCGTTATCTTAGAAAAAGGAGATTGCAGCATGCAATACAGCACCGAAGGCCTGAACATGAAACAGAACGTTCACGCCAAATTTGACGCCAAGCAGAACGAGATCCGCCTGGCGATTATGGAATTCATCATCAACGAGCAGCGCCCGTTCAACCTGGAAAAAGACGGGTTTGCGGCACTTTCCGGCATCCGCCTTTCCACCGAGGCCGAGTTTGACCAGATCGTGTCGGTACTGCGGGAGAAGGACGGCATGGTCGCCGACGAAGAGGGGAATGTGAACTTCATCTACCCGGTTTCGGCTCTGCCCACCAACCACCAGGTGACCCTGGCAGACGGCCGTACCTACTGCGCCATGTGCGCCATTGACGCAATGGGTTCCACCTTCACCTTCCATCAGGACAGCGAGATCCACTCGGTCTGCGCTGCTTGCGGCACCCCTGTCCACATTAAGTTCCACAACGGGGAGATCGTCGAGCATTCCCCGGAAAACTTCTACGCCCTGTCCTTCGTGCTGGGCGAACTGGCCAACTGGGCCGGCTCCTGCTGAAACGTCATGAATTTCTTCTGTAAGGAGAACGAATTCGACGAGTATGTAGAGCAGATGCAGCTGGACCGTTCCACCGTCATCAAGGCGGACTGGAAGCAGGCCGTTCAGGAAGCCAAATCCACCTTCCTGGTGTTCTAACAAACAAAGTCAAACAAAAACGCTCCCCCCGGGCCGGTTGGCTTTTGGGGGGAGCGTTTTGTTTTTTCGGTTTAGCCTTGGGTGAAGAAGCGGGCGATCTCATCGGTGAGCGCGCAGGCTGTGCGCAGGATGGATACCGGGTCTCCCAGCTGGGCGAGCTGTTCCGGGTCCTGAAGGTTCCCCAGGTCCAGACGCAGGGCAGGGAAGTCCACCACCGCGTGCAGCAGATCGTCCGGCTGCTGTACCAGTTCAACGGGCCGGTCCAGCAGCAAGGCGATGCGATTGGCGCTGGCCTCGATCACCTCGGAGGAAACAATATCGTTGCTGCTCAGGGAGATCTTCGGCTCCCCGTCCGGGAGCTTCTCCGAATCGTGGTGGATGCTCAGGTACAGGTCGGCTTCTTTAAACTGGCCCAGCATGATGCGGTCCAGCTGGTTGATGGGGGTGTCGCTGTACCGGGTCAGGTACACCTCGGCGCCGCGCTGTTCCAGTTTCTCCTCCAGCAGCTGGCAGATGGCCAGGTTCAGCTGGTCGTCGGAAGGCCCGTTGCTTCCCAGCGGGGAGACCTCCCCTTCGCCGCCTTTGCCCGGGTCCAGAACGATGGTCACCCCGTTCAGCGGCTGGGAGGGCTGGTTCCCTTCCAACGGCTCGGCGGATTTGCAGAAAACGGTGAGCGTATCTCCCTGGAAGGAATAGTCGCAGCCAAGCAGCTGCGCTTCCGGCTGAAGGGGAAGGGTAACGGTGACGGATTTGCCCTCCTTTTGGAAGGAGGCGTCGCCGAACAGGCTGCTTCCCACCGAAGCGATCTGCACCGGGACGGAGGAAGCGTTGGACAAACGGAAGCGGAGGGCCCGAGCCTCCTGGTCGTATTCGATGGTAAGGGGCAGGCCGCTGGCACCGATGAAGGAGAGATATTCCCCGCCTTCCGCCGGTTGGAGGAAGATGTTTTTCACCGTCTTTTCCACCTGGGCGACGGTTTCGGTAATCAGCTTGGCGGAATCAATGGGCAGATAACCGCCGGAGGAAAGCTTGTAGCTGCTGCCCTTCACCCCCAGGATATAATCCCTGGTTCCGCGCAGGAGGAAATGGCTGACCTGGGTATTCTCCGCATCGGTGTAAACCGGGGCCAGTTCTTCGGTGATCTCCACCGAAAGACGGCGGCTGGGCGCGGTAACGTAGAGGGAGGCCGGGGATTTCTGGATGGTAGAGCTGCCGTTATAGGTCAGGCTGTAGATGACCCGGCCCATGTTGATCACATCGTATGTAGCAAAGCGGCTCAGGTCCACCGCGTAGACATAGCGGGCCGGCAGCCCCTCGAGGATGGTGGGGTCTTCCTGGATCAGCTCCACGAACACCTGCTTAAAGGAGGCAGTCACCTTGCCGCCGGAGGGCGCGATGCACTCCAAAATGGCCTCTTTGCTGGTGGGGATCGCCGCATCGTGCTGGGGGAACACGCTGTCCGGCTGGATGGTGGAGATGGCTTGCTCCGCCTTGGACTGTTCGGTGTCCCGAATGATGGTCGCCACCCGGGTCTCATCGTTTTGGGTGAGGGTGAAGGTATTGGTCCCCGGCTGCAGCGTCACCGGGATGCCGAAGCCGCCCCAGTCAGAGACGTTTTCCACCAGTTCTCCATTGAGATACAGCGGGCTTTCCGGACGGCAGACGCCGGTGATGCAGTAGGTGTCCTTTTCGGTGTGGACCGCCTTTTGCAGCGAACCGAGGAAGAATCCGCTGGGCAGCTTCCACGGCAGGGAGGAGAACACCTCCTGGGGACTGAGCACCATCTGCAGGTCCTCTTTGGTGCGGTCATAGCTCATGACCAAGCTGCGGTAGGACTGCATGACGCAGCCGGAGATCCCGGCCATCCGGCTCAAAAGCAGCTGGTATTGGATCTCGTTGGGGTCACTGTAATACAGGCCGTCGGTGGACGGGGACTGGACTCGGACAGGCATATTTTGGGTAAACACCCGGGTGCGTGTACCGGAGCAACAGCTGCTCCAGGCCTGAAGCGCTGCCCGGTAGTCGGCAAGCTCGTTGCTGGACAGGGACATGGTGGGCAGCAGAAATTCCACCACCCGGTTGACGCTCAGCTCCTCCAGGAACAGGGCGCCCGGCGTGTCTAATGCCAGGGAAACATCGGCCCCCAGCCCCAGCTTCACCAGATTGTCGGTCTTTTTGATGGAGCGGAAGCACTCCTGCAGGCAGAGCCGAAGCTGCGGCAGCAGGGAGATGGCGCTCAGGGAGGTGGGGTATTCCTCCGGCAGCTGGATGACGATACCGGCGATGGGGTATTTTGACACCAGCTCCTGGCAGAGCTGGCCGACCCATTCCCGCGCTTCCGGCTCCCGGATATCCAGGTAATAGTTCCCGCCCTGGACCATCATCCAGTCGGGATGCAGGGCCGGGAGGGTGCCGCTTTCCGGTTCCTCTTCTGCCGACCCAAAGGAAAAGGGGTCCACCACGGCGCAGACCGAAAGGTTCTGCTCCTCCGCCGCCTGGCAGAGGATATCAAACGGGTCCCGCGCCCAAAGGGCTTGTCCGTTTTCGGAAAAATAGGGGCTTACCGGCAGGTACTTGGAGCGGTACATGCTTTTCCCCTGGGCGGTGACGGGATAAAAGATGCTGTTATAACCCGCTTCCAAGGCCGTTTCGGTGATGCGGCTGGCCTGTTGGCTCAAGCTGCGGCCGCTCACCGGCGCAAAAAGCGGGTATTCCCGGTTACCCTGGCTTTCCACATACAGCCCCAAAAGCCGGCCCTGGTCGGAGTTTCGGTCGGAGGAGACCCGGTTCAGGGAGAGGAAAGGCACGGTGGAGGAAGCCTCCTGCTGGGGGGCACTTTCCGCAGTAGGAGCGGCAGGCTCAAACCAAGAAAACCCGCAGCAGCCCAGGACCAGCCCGGCGCTGCACAGCAGGCAGACGGCTCTACGAGCCCCAATGGTCAAACTGGTTTTCAAGGCGATCCCTCCCGCTTATAATTCAAAGTCCTCCGGTTGGTACTGGGGGAGACGGCGCATCCGCTTTGGGATACGCCGGGTAGGTTCATATTCAAACTTCCGGCAGCTGAAATACGGGGCGACGATGCCCTTGTGCCGGCACAGGATCATCCGGTGGTCCTGGGAGTACTGGCCGTTGCGGCAATATTCACAGGCGGGCTGGATGCGCTCGCCAAACAGTTTTCGACGTCCAAACATGGCAGGAGACCTCTCTTTTTTCTCGATACTTATAGTGTACCAAAAAAGCGCCGGAAAAGCTATCTTTTCTTCATGATTTTCCCGCTGCATTGCCAAAATCCGGGGTTTCCTTCCGGCAGGCCCGCAGCAGAAGCAGACTGCTGGCTCCCAGCAGGCAGAGGGTGGTCAGCGGCAGATTGGGGGCCGAGACCGGGACCGGCGGCGCCGAAGGGGCAAACACTGCGGCGGTCTCGGGGAAAAGGCGGCAGCAAAGCCAGCACAACCCGGCAGATAAGCCCCCCTGCAAAAGCCTTCCGCCCAGATAATACCGCGCCGAAAGCTGCGCCTCCCGCAGGATGCCCATGACCTGAAACAGCACCGAAAGTCCCCCGAAGGACAGGAAGAAGGAGGTCAGTACCAGCCGGGCGGGACCGGTCATGCGGGTGGAAAGGATACAGCCGTTGGTCACCTCCGCCAGCCCACAAAGCAGGTCCTGCCCCCAACCCGGAAGGGGCGACAGCCGCACCAGAGAGACCAGCGACCCAAAGAGCAAAATGGTGCCACACATCTGCAGGGACAGACGCACCGAATCCTCCACCGCCTGGGTAAAGGCTGCGGTCAGCGGAAGCTCCGGCAGGGAAACAGGCGCTTTCCGGTGGGAGCGCTTGCCCTTGGGAGCAAAGCGAGCCGCCGTCAGCCCTACCAGCAAAGCAGAAAGCAGCTGGATGCCGTAAAGGAGCATCCCGGCCCGGCGGCTGCCCAACATGATCTGCCCCACGGCGGTGATCACAAAAGAAGGTCCCGCCCCGCAGCAAAACCAAAGCATCCGGTGTGCGGTCCGGCGGTCCAGCTGGCCCTGGGCCACCAGTGCCGAAATGGCCCGTGGCCCCACCGGGTAACCTCCGGTCCAGCTCATAAGCACTACGCACCCCAGCGCCGGTTCCAGCCGAAAGCCCCAACGGGTGAGCGGCGTCAGCGGCAGGGAAAGGGAACGGTTGAGCCCCGAGCGGATCACAAAATTGGTCAGCACAAAGAAGCAGAACAGCGACGGCAGCACCACATTCCCACAGAGCAAAAGCCCCTGGCGGATGCCGTCCCCGGCCTGCTGAGGATAGGCAAGCAGTAGATACCCCCAAAGCAGCGCCAATCCGGCGCCCACCCACCGGGGAAATCCCTTCCATACCGACCGCAGCGAATCCCACATTTCAGACCCCTCCTATTCTTTCTCCGGCGCACCCGGCGATGGGGAATCCTTATGCGGCGGCGGGGGAAATTATCCAGCCGCCTGGGGAGATAATACCGCTTCCGGCGTCATACATATCCCATGTGGAACTTGGCAAGGAGGGAAACGAAGCATGGGAAAAAACAAACGGCCCAAGGCGGCCAAACCCCCGACCCTGACTCAGCAGGTGTTCCGGCAGGCGCCCCGGGTGGAGCTGCTGGGGAACCAACAGGTGCTGGTGGAAGGCTGCGGGGGGATTCTCGACTACCAGGAGGACCGGGTCTGCCTGCGGGCCGGGCGGATACGCATCCAGCTCCGGGGACGGGACCTGCAGCTGGACTGCCTGAGCGAAAGCAGTTTGGTGATCCGCGGGGAGATCCTCACGTTGGAATACGGAAACTAAGGAGGGGGTGCCATGGTGCTGGCGTCTTTGTGGAACGGGATGCGGGGGAGCGTGCGGTTTTCGGTGCGGGGAGAGCATCCAGAACGGCTGCTGAACCTGGCGGCCCGGGCAGGCATCGAGCTAAACCGGGTCAAACACGAAAAATCCGGCCTGGAAGCGGAGGTAGCGCCGCGGCAGTACAAAAAACTGCGCCCCCTTGCCCGGCGGTGCCAGGTCCGAACACGGGTGACAAAGCGCCGGGGACTGCCGTTTTTCTGTCTGCGGCTGCGCAAAAGACCGGGTCTGGCAGCGGGGGCGGCGCTTTGCCTCGGGCTGGTGCTGGCCTCCGGGTGCTTTGTCTGGGACGTTACCATCCAGGGCGCGCCCAGCATCCCGGCGTGGGAGCTGCGGGAGTTTCTGCGGGAGGAAGGGCTTCACAAAGGCAGCTGGAAGCGGCAGGTGGACGTCACCGCCTTGGAGCAGGCGCTGCTCATCCGGTACGACTCCCTTTCCTGGGCGGCGGTCAATCTGGTGGGGACGGTGGCCCAGGTGGAATTGCAGGAGACTACCCCGCCGCCCGGGACCATCCACCGGGACCAGCCCTGCAACGTGGTTGCCTCCAAAGGGGGGACAGTGGTCTCCATTGACGCCTACGACGGCAAAGGCATGGTCCGGCCGGGGACAGCGGTCAAAAAAGGGGACCTGCTGGTGAGCGGCATCGTCCAGGGGGCAAAAGGCGGCACCTTCTACCGCCACGCTCAGGGCAAGGTCCTGGCCCAATATACCGAGACGCGCACCTTTTCCGCGCCGGTGCAGCCGGTACTGCGGGTCCCGGACGGCGACCCGGCCAATTATAAGTTCCTCTGCCTAGGCGGGCTGCGTCTGCCGCTGTTTTTGGGGCCGATGCAGCTGGAAAACTGCTTTACCCGCACCTTTTCCCGTCCGGCCCGCCTGCAGGGGAGCGACCTGCCCTGGGATATCCAAATCGTCCAGGCGATCCCCTGGCGGCAGGAGGAAGCGGAAAACAGTACCCAGCGGGCGCGTCAGCTGGCCCTGTCCGCCATGGAGCAGTTTGAGCGGAGCATCGCTAATGAGCGGGAGATTCTCCAGAAGGTAACCAGCGGCAAGGTGGAGGACGGAAGGTATGTGATCACCGCGCAGTACCGGTTTTTGGAGGATATCTCCCAGGAAGCCGCTATCCAGTTTCGCCCGTAGCGGAGGAACGCCCCCGCCGGATGGGGCTTCTCCTGCGGGAATCGTGTAAAATATACAAGGAAAAACCAAATCTCACGCGGAATTTTTATGGGGAACCGGCGCAGAAACTAGTACACTTTCATAAAAATTATGATATAATGTTATTGAATTTGTATTAGAACCCATCCGTGGTTTGTTTGGAGGGATTTTGCAATCGAACAGGTACTTGAAATCGAAAAAATCGAACAGGTCTTGATCCTGTTCGGCAGCGCCGATGAAAACATCCGCCTGATCGAAGAACACTTCGGCGTGAGCATCGTCTGCCGCGGCACCGAGGTGAAGATCACCGGCGAAAGCCAGGCGGTGGACCAGGCGCAGCGCACCATAGATACGCTCCTTGCCATGATCCAGAAGGACGGCAACATTTCGGAGCAGAACATCCGCTACGTCATGACCCTGGTGGAACAGGGCGCCGAAAAGAGCATGGCGGAGATGAACAACAACTGCATTGCCGTCACGGTAAAGGGCAAGCCGGTCAAGCCCAAGACCCTGGGCCAGCAGAAGTATCTGGACGCCATCCGCGACAACACCATCGTCTTCGGCGTGGGGCCGGCCGGTACCGGTAAGACCTACCTGGCGGTGGCCATGGCGGTCAAAGCCTTCCGCGACGAGGAGGTCAGCCGCATTATCCTCACCCGTCCGGCGGTAGAAGCCGGCGAGAAGCTGGGCTTTTTGCCCGGTGACCTGCAGGATAAGGTAGACCCCTACCTGCGTCCGCTTTACGACGCTATGTTTGAGATGATGGGCCCGGAAAACTTCCAGCGCAATATGGAAAAGGGCTGCATCGAGGTAGCGCCGCTGGCTTATATGCGCGGCCGCACCCTGGACGATTCCTTTATCATCTTGGACGAGGCGCAGAACACCACCCCGGAACAGATGAAGATGTTCCTGACCCGACTGGGCTTTAACTCCAAAGCCATCGTCACCGGCGACGTGACCCAGATCGACCTGCCCAATGCGGGACGGTCCGGCCTGATCGAGGCGCTGAAGGTGCTGCACAACGTCCCGGACATTGCCATTATGCGCTTGACCGAACGCGATGTCGTCCGGCACAAGCTGGTTCAGGATATTATCAAGGCGTATGAGAAGTATCACAACAAGGAGGCTAACAGATAGAGTATGGAAAGCGTAAAAGTATTGATTTCCAACCGTCAGAAAGAAGTAAAGATCCCCACCGGTATCCGCCTGCTGATCCGCCGCTGCTGCAGCGCCGTGCTGGCTATGGAGGGCTTTGAAGGTCCTGCCGAGGTCAGCGTCAGCTTCATTGATAACGAACAGATCCGCCAGCTGAATGCGGAGTTCCGCCACAAGGACGCACCCACCGACGTGCTGTCCTTCCCCTTGGGCGAAAACGGCGTCTACGACCAGAACCCGGAGACCGGCGCCTATACCCTGGGCGATGTGGTGATCTCGGTGCCCAAGGCGATCGAGCAGGCCAAACTTTACGGCCATTCGCTGCGCCGGGAGATCGGTTTCCTGACGGTCCATTCCATGCTGCATCTGCTGGGCTATGACCACGAAAACGGCGGCATCGAAGCGGCTCAGATGCGGGAAAAAGAGGAAATGATCCTCACCAAGCTGGGCCTGCAGCGGGATCTGACCTTTGTGGATGGACAGGATGAAGAGATTTAGCGGTTTTTTCCGCGCATTTGGATTTGCATTATCAGGGGTGGGGGCGGTGCTGCGCCGGGAGCGCAACTTCCGGTTCCACCTTTCGGCTGCCCTGACCCTTGCTTGGCTGCAAAGCGCCTACCCCCTGGAAGCGGTGGAGCGCGCGGTGCTGTTTTTGGCTATGGGTTCGGTGCTGGGCGCAGAGATGCTCAACACGGCGGTAGAGTATACCGTGGACCTGCTGAGCCCGGGGTACCACCCGCTGGCGAAGCTTGCCAAGGACGCGGCAGCCGGCGGCGTCATGGTCTGTGCCTTCTTTGCCGCCCTGGCGGGGCTTTGCCTGCTGGGCGACTGGGAGCAGCTGCGCCGCATCGCCTCTGCGATCATCCACTATCCCGCCTTGGCCGCTGCTGTGGTGGGCTGGATCGTGGCGGCATTTCTATTCGTGTTCTTTTATGGAGAGGAGCAAAAGGCCCTGCCGGTGCGCCCCGGAAACGCGGGGACCCGTGGGGAGGAAAGGAAGTAATCTATGACCAAATCTGCCTTTGTGGCCATTGTCGGCAAGCCCAACGTGGGCAAATCGTCCCTGCTCAACTGCCTGGTAGGGGAGAAGATCGCCATTATTTCGGATAAACCGCAGACCACCCGGACCCGCATCACCGGTGTCCTGACCCAGGGGGAGACCCAGCTGGTGTTCATCGACACCCCCGGCCTGCACCGCCCCAAAAACAAGCTGGGCGACTACATGGTCAAGCAGGTGGAAGACTCGGTTGCGGACGTGGACTGCGCCGTACTGGTCACCGAACCCACCGGCGAGATCACCGAATCGGAAAAGCAGCTGGTGGAGAACCTGCGCGCCCTGCGCCTGCCGGCCCTGCTGGTCATCAACAAGATCGACCTGCTGAGCAAAAAAGAGGACATGGTGCAGAAGATGGTAGCCTTCTCCCAATTGTATGATTTTGCCGATGTGGTGCCCATCAGCGTCAAGGAAAAGGACGGCATCGACCTTCTGCTTCAGCTGCTGGACAAGCAGGCCCAGGAAGGCCCGCACTTCTTCGACACCGATACCCTGACCGACCAGCCGGAGAAGATCATCGCCGCAGAGATCATCCGCGAGAAGCTGCTGCGCAATATGCGCGACGAGATCCCCCACGGCACTGCGGTGGTCATCGAGCGGATGCGGGAGCGCGCCCAGGGCAACGGTATCCTGGATATCGACGCCACCATCCTCTGCGAAAAAAGCAGCCACAAGGGTATGATCATCGGCAAGCAGGGCTCCATGCTCAAAAAGATCGCCTCCGAGTCCCGTTTGGAGCTGGAAGCCTTCCTGGACACCAAGGTCAACCTGCAGTGTTGGGTGAAGGTGCGCTCCGACTGGAGAAACAGCGCCTCCGCCATCCGCGACCTGGGCTTCAATTAACCGGGAACCTTCTCGGGAAGAACTTTCCGCAGCGGCGGTGGTCATAGCTTCTGAAAGAAAGGGGAACACTATCCCTCGGAGGTGTTTTCCATGAAGTTGTCAAACCACCATCTTTCCCAGCCGGGCGCCGAGGAGGCCGCCTGGCAGAACTTTGCCCGCTCCGGCAGGGTAGCGGATTATTTGGCCTACCGCGCTTGCTGCGGCAGCGGCCCCCAAGGAGAGGAAGAGGAAGTTGCAGATCACGACCAAAGGGGTGGTGCTGCGGGACCGGGAACTGAGCAATGACAGCCGGCTGCTGACCATCCTGACCAAGGAACGGGGCGTGCTCCACGCCTTTGCCCGTCCGGCCAAAAAGCTGGGCGGCATGGCGGCGGCCACCGAGTTTTTAAGCTACTCCAACTTTGTGCTGTTTCAAAGCAAGGAGCGCTACACGGTGGACAAGGCCGACAGCGAGCGGATCTTTTTCCAGCTGCGCCAGGACCTGGACCAGCTAAGCCTGGCCTCCTATCTGGCGGAGCTGCTCATCGAGCTTGGCCCGGAGCAGGAGGACGCCGGGGAATACCTGAGCTTGTTCCTCAACTGCCTGCATCTCATGGAGACAAAAAAGCGCCCGGTAGAGCAGATCAAGCCGCTCTTTGAGCTGCGGCTGCTTTCGATGACCGGTTATATGCCGGACCTGGTAGGCTGCCAGGGCTGCGGCACCTTCTGTGGGGAGAAAAACTACTTTTCCCCACAGCAGGGCTGCTTCTACTGCCAAAACTGCCTGCCGCCCTCCGGCGAAGGTCTGGTGCCCCTGAGCTGCGACCAACTGGCCGCCCTGCGGCACATCCTGTATTCCGACAGCAAGACCCTGTTTCAATTTCGTATGTCCGCCGCCGGCTTAGAGCAGCTGGGGCGGATCACCGAACGATATCTCAAGACCCAGCTGGGGCGGACCTTCGCCTCGCTGGATTTTTATCATAGCATCCATCTTCCGGCCGGCGGGATGCCGCCGGAGCCGGAAAACGCCCGAACCCAGAAGGGAGAATGATTATGTACGACCGGGAACGATACTGCCGCGCCCTGGAGCTGGACAAGGTCCTCTCCATGCTGGCAGAGCACACCAGCTGCGACGACAGCCGCGCGCTGGCTTTGGGGCTGACCCCCTCTACCGATCTATACGAGGCCACCGCGCTGATGCACAAGACCTCGGACGCGTATGTCCTTTCCGCCCGTTACGGCGCGCCGAGCATACATAGGCTCAAAAACTGCGACCTGGCTCTGAAAAAGGCGGAAAAAGGCTCCTTCCTCACCTTGGCGGAGCTGCTGGAGATCTCCGCCCTGCTGCGGAACATCCGCACCGTAAAGGAATGGCGCAACCGCTGCGAGACCGAAAAGACCTCGCTGGACGACCTGTTTGAGCTGCTTTGCCCCAACCGGGACCTGGAAAACACCATCAACCGTGCGGTGGTTTCGGAGGAAGAACTGGCCGACACCGCCAGCCCCGAGCTGGGCGACATTCGCCGCAAGATCAACAGCGCCCGCCTGCGGGTGCGGGAACGTCTGGAACAGATGATCAAATCCCCCACCCAGAGCAAATACCTGCAGGAGACCATCATCACCCAGCGCGACGGCCGCTTCGTGGTGCCGGTCAAAAGCGAATACCGCGCCGAGGTCAAAGGCCTGGTGCACGATACTTCCGCCAGCGGCGCCACTTTGTTCATCGAGCCCATGGCAGTGGTGGAAGCCAACAACGAGATCCGCGTGCTGGAAGCCAAGGAGCGCCGGGAGATCGACCGCATTATCTTGGCGCTGTCCAATCAGGTAGGCGCTTACGCTCAGCCCATCGAGGCCAGCTACCGCTACCTGGTAGAGCTGGACCTGTACTTTGCGAAAGCTGCGCTGGGTTATCAGATGAAGGCCTCGGTGCCCAACCTGGTAGACACCGGCGTTATCGAGTTTAAAAAAGCCCGTCATCCGCTCATCGACCCGCAGAAGGTCGTGGCGACCGATATTTCTTTGGGCAAGGACTTCCGCACCCTGGTCATCACCGGCCCCAACACCGGCGGTAAGACCGTTACCCTGAAAACCATCGGTCTGCTGACCCTCATGGCCATGTGCGGCCTCATGCTGCCGGTCAACGACAACAGCACCGTTTCGGTGTACAAAAAAGTCCTGGTGGACATCGGCGACGAGCAGAGCATCGAGCAGAGCCTGTCCACCTTCTCCGCTCACATGACCAACATCGTCTCCATCATCGAGGAGGCGGACTCCGACAGCTTGGTGCTGCTGGATGAGCTGGGCGCCGGTACCGACCCCATCGAGGGCGCCGCGCTGGCGATCTCCATCATCGAACGGCTGTCCCTTTACGGGGCGAAGATCGCCGCCACCACCCACTACGCCGAGATGAAGGTCTACGCCCTGCAGACCGAAGGGGTGCAGAATGCCAGCTGTGAGTTCGACGTGGAGACCCTGCGTCCCACCTACCGCCTGCTTATCGGGATCCCCGGCAAGTCCAACGCCTTCGCCATCAGCCAGCGGCTGGGCCTGCCGGAAGAGATCATCCAGGCGGCGAGGGAGAACATCTCCTCCGAAAACACCCGCTTTGAGGATGTTATCGCCCAGCTGGATTCCGCCCGTCAGGCACTGGAAAAGGAAAAAGAGGCGGTGGACCAGCTCAAGCGAGAGCAGCTGGAATCCAAGCGCGTGCTGGAGCAGTACAAGAACAAGACCTACCAGATGATGGAGAAGGAGCTGCAGAACGCCCAGGACAAGGCGTCCCGCATCGTCTCCTCGGTAAAGGCAGAGTCCGCCAAGCTCATGGAAGAGCTGGACGACCTGCGCCGCCAGAAGGAAAGCGAGGCCTTCTCCCAGCTGGTACAGGGAGCAAAATCTTCCTATAAATCCAAGATCAACCGCCTGGACGATATCGCCAACCCGGTCATCGGGCGCAATCAGGCAGGGGAGGAGTATGTACTGCCCCGCCCGCTGCAGAAGGGCGACCTGGTGTTTATCGGCCAGCTGAACCAGGAGGGCACCGTTCTCTCCCTGCCGGACAGCTCCAACAAGGTCCAGGTCCAGGCCGGTATCATCAAGACCAAGGTGGACCTTTCCGATCTGCGGCTGGTGGACAAAAAGCGCCGCCGCCAGGTGGAGCGAGCCGCCCGCGCCCAAACCGGCAGCGTCTCCCGCAGCCTCAAGGACAAATCCCAGCGCAGCGCCAGCAGCGAGCTGGATATCCGCGGCCAGACCATTGAGGAAGGCATCATGATGGTGGACCAGTTTATCGACAGTTCCATCCTGCTGGGCATCAAGACCATCACCATCATCCACGGCAAGGGCACCGGTGCCCTGCGTAAGGCCATCCAGCAGCACCTGAAGAGCCACAGCGCTGTGCGCACCTTCCGCCTGGGTGTTTATGGAGAAGGCGAGGACGGCGTGACCATCGCTGAGCTGAAATAGGCAAAATACCGTATACAATTTTAGTGAAAAAGGAAAAAATCACGATTTTCCCGGGGAAAAAGCTGTTTTTTTCTGAAATTTGTTGTATAATACTTTCAGAAAAATGAAACAAGGAGGAACCGAAAATGGACGTCTTTAACATTTCGGATTATAAAGATTACCTGTTTGAAACCGTACATCGCATCTTCTCCATCGACAGCCCCAGCGGCTATTACCACGCTGTCATGGACGAGGTCCACAAGATCGCGGATGAACTGGGCTACCCCTTCGAGCAGATCCGCAAAGGCTGCGGCATCATCACCGTAGAAGGCGACAGCAACGACGAGACCGTCATGCTCTCCGCTCATGTGGATACCCTGGGCGCCATGGTCCGCTCCATCACCGATCAGGGCGAGCTGAAATTCACCCTGGTAGGCGGTCCTCTGCTTCCTACCCTGGACGGCGAATACTGCCGCATCCGTACCCGTGACGGCCGCGTTTACACCGGCACCATCCTGTGCGAGAGCCCGGCAGTCCATGTATTCCCCGATGCTTCCACCCGTACCCGTGACGCGGACAACATGACCGTCCGCATCGACGAGCAGGTCCGCAACAAAGAAGATGTTCAGCTCCTGGGTATCCAGCCGGGCGACTACATCTGCTTCGACCCCAAGACCACCATCACCCCCAGCGGCTTCCTGAAATCCCGCTTCATCGACGACAAGGGCAGCGTTGCTTGCCTGCTGGCGATGCTCAAGGTCATGAAGGACCAGGGCCTGAAACCCAGATGCAAAACCAAGATTTTTGTATCGGTATTTGAAGAGGTCGGCCACGGCGCTTCCTACATCCCGGACGATGTGACCGAGGTCATCGCAGTGGATATGGGCTGCATCGGTCTGGACCTGAGCTGCACCGAGTACGATGTTTCCATCTGCGCCAAGGATTCCGGCGGTCCTTACGATTACGACATCACCAGCCGTCTTATCCAGCTGGCCAAGGACAACGCTCTGAACTACGCTGTGGATATCTATCCTCGCTACGGTTCCGACGTGGGCGCGGCACTGGCTGGCGGCCACAACATCAAGGGCGGCCTGATCGGCCCCGGCGTTCATGCTTCCCACGGCATGGAGCGTACCCACTACAGCGCTATGGAAAGCACCATCAATCTGGTGATGCTCTACCTGGGCTGCCACAAGTAAATAGAAACGAGTCCGCCGGAGAATCCCTTCGGCGGATTTTTCTTTTGGAAGAGATTTGACGAAACGGGGAGGATATGCTATACTGAACGCAGATTAGCAATAGCTAACCAACAAGGAGGGTTCTTATGAGTACAGCTATCATCCTTTTGGCATTGATCGTCGTCGTCATCTTTGCGGTCCGCAGTTATATGCGAAAGCTCACCTGCGGGTGCTGCGGGGCAGGGGAAGGGGCGGTGAAGCGCACCCCGGTCTCTGACCAGGACCCCAAGCATTACCTGTTTGTCTATGAGCTGCAGATCAGCGGCATGACCTGCGAAAATTGCAGCCGCCGCCTGGAAAACGCCTTCCACGAGCAGGAGGGGCTGTGGGCCCAAGCCAACGAAAACGGCGCACTGCTCCGCTCCAAACGCCTGTTGGGGGAGACGGAGATCCGCGCCATTGTCCAGAAAGCGGGGTATTCTCTTATAAAATGCACCCGCTGTTCCATCTAATCTAACGAAAAGCCGAAAAGCCGAAAAGCCGAAAAAACCGCCTTTGGAAAAACTCCAAAGGCGGTTTTCTGTTACATATGGTTCATCAGGTAAATCTTGACCGCCAGTTCCATGCTGAGCTTCTCTTCGGTCTTGTCCAGGTCCAGCCCGGCGATCTCCTCGATCTTTTTATAGCGGTATTTGATGGTATTGTAGTGCAGGTACATGGAGTCCGACGCCATCTTCAGGTTCCAGCCATTCTGGACAATGTTGATGAGGGTCTCCATAAAGTCGGTGTTGTGCTGCTCGTCGTGGCGGCAGATCTTGTCGATGTAGTCCTTATAGAATTCCCGGACGCTGGGGTTTTCCTTGATGCCATCCAGGAATTTATAGATGCCCAGGGAGGTGTAGACCATGACGTTGTCCCGCTTGTAGATCAGGCGGGAAATCTTGATGGACTTCTGTGCCTCCTGATAGGAAGCGTGACAGTCCATGATGGAGCTTTTGCTTTCGCCCACACCGATGGTGATGGTGAAGTGGTACAGGCGGTTGACCTCCTGGCGCAGCTCGTTGCAGACTTTGCGCATCCGGGCGGTGGTTTCTTCGGTGGGTTTATCATGCTTGATAATGTAGGCCGCGCTGTCGGTAAACTTGGTGTACAGCACGTTTTTAAAGTGCTTGCGCAGGAACTTCAGAGAGAAGTCGAAGATCTCGTCGTTGGTTTTTTCGATG
The DNA here is from genome assembly GCA_019423755.1 of Oscillospiraceae bacterium. Taxonomy (GTDB): domain Bacteria; phylum Bacillota; class Clostridia; order Oscillospirales; family Ruminococcaceae; genus Negativibacillus. The sequence goes on along the minus strand of JAHZAU010000003.1, from coordinate 38,271 downwards.
CTCTCGCTGTCCTTCTTGCTGTGGATGTTCAGGTACTGGATCTTGAAGTCGTCGATATCCACTACGACGGTGGTGTACCAGCGGTCGCTCAGGTCCCAGCCGTAAATCTTGCCGCGCTTGATGACCTCCTGCAGGCTCTTGATGTTGTTCAGGACGATATCCTGTACAAAGCCGTCGCGGTAACGGGCTTCGATCTCCATATTGGAGAGATACTTCTGGCCGATGAGCTTGAGAGCGGTGGCCGCATGGCCCAGGATCATCTCCTCGTACTTGGAGAAAGCCCCGTGGTCCTCATTGACGATCACCAGGAAGCCGTACTGCTTTTCGTCCACGCAGATGGGGATGTTGGGATACTCATCCTGGAAGCAGTCGGAAAAGCCCTCCTTGAGGGAGGTGTTTTTGGAGGGGTAGATCTTGTTGAACACCGCGTCATAAAAGGCGATGTTGCAGTTGAGCAGGGTAGCGATGGTATTGATGATCTCGGAAATGCCGCCGCCGTTGATGACCGCGTTGATGAAGGAGGTGTTGATGTTCTCCGAAAGGCGGATGGAGGAGGTCTGGATATCCACCAGCCGCTTAGTGATGGGGGAGATGACCTCCTTGAGGGTGGCGGTCAGCGGCATATTGACGATAGGGAAGGCCAGCTCGTTGGCGGTCTGGATGACCTCCGGCGGAAGGGTGCCCAGATATTTTTCCGTCTGCACAAACAGCGCAGCGCAGCCGGCGGCGGAAAGGCCCCTGATCAGCTGGCTCATATCCTCCACACCCTGTTGGATCACATAGCCGGTGGAGAGGACCAGCTCTCCGCCGCTGAGGGAGGGGAGGATGTTCGGTTCGTCCAGGACGGTGACCGAGGTGATCTCGTTGTCCATGCCCTTCTTCCCGCCCAGGAAGCGGTATTCTTTAAATTCTTCCAGATTCATGATTTCGCCGATATGCAAAGACATAGTGAGCTGCTCTCCTTTGGCGCTGACGCGGTGTGTTCTGCGGTCTGCTGATCGCGTTTACAAGTACAAGCTTATTATAACGCAGGCTATAATAAAAGTACAGAATCTTTTTTCATTTCTGTACCGCAAAAACAAATTTCGCTGGTTTTACACAAAAAATACATCTTCCCAGACAGAAAAAAGCGAAAAATCCCTACACCTGGTATGAAATCCAGCGAGGGTGAGAATATTCTCTCCAAAAGATGGGCCCCGCGTGCGCGCCTTCCAGGGTAAAATAGCCGTCCATCTGCAGAAAGCTCTGGTCCGCAGGCCCGTGACCGGGTTCTCCGCCCAGGCAGCCAAACAGCTCCGGGCACCGCAGCGGCGCAACTGCGGTGATCTGGGAGCGCAGACGGGTCACCGTCATTTTGCGGCCGGACAGAAAGACGGGGAGCGGATCAAAGGAATTTTTCCAGACCTGCACCAGGGTATCCGGCAGCAGGTCCGGGGGAAAGGCCGTTACTCGAACGCCGTACAGCGATTGGTCCAGATACAGCACCTGGGAGACGGTCCGCATCTGACGTTGGACGCCATCCAGCCAGGGGATCGTCTGCATCCGCTCCTCCACCAGCCGGTGGGAAAGGTGATAGCCCTGCCGGGCAAAAACCGCCTCGGCGTCCCAAGGTCCCAAAGGGGAGAGGGCGTGCCGCGGGTCCGGCAGCACCACAAAGGTCCCTTTGCCTTTTCGGCGGATCACCAAGCCCTCCGCTTCCAGCTCCTCCAAGACCTGGCGCAAGGTGGTCCGACCGATGCCCAGCTGCTCCGCCAGCTCCATCTCCGGGGGAAGGCGGTTGTCCGCTTTCAGGTCCATCTTTGCAATGGCAGCTTTCAGCTGTTCCCGCGCCGCCGAGCGCCGCAAGCCTGTCTGTCCCATGGCCGCATCCTTCTTTCTGATATTCTAAGCTTATTACGAACGCTTGCGGGATTTGGGGGCCAGCTCCGGAAGCTCGCCCAGCGCGTAGGAGCAGAAGTCCTTCATGCAGCACGCGGCGCAGTTGGGCCGGTTCGCTACACAGGTATCCCGCCCGTGATGGACCAGGCGATGGCAGAAGTCGCTGGCGCGGTCCATGGGCAGAACCTCCCGCAGCTGCATCTCCACCTTATAGGGGTCTTTGCCCTTGGAGAGGCCCAGCAGGTTGGTGATACGGATGCAGTGGGTGTCGCAGACCACCGCCGGTTTGTGGAAGATGTCGCCGACGATCAGGTTGGCGGTCTTCCGGCCGATGCCCGGCAGACGGGTCAGCTCCTCTACGGTGTCCGGTAGCTGACCGCCGTACTCGTCCAGCAGCATCTGGGTCATGGCGATGATGTCCCGGGCCTTGGTTTTGTACAGGCCGCAGGTCTTGACCATTTCCTCCATCTCTTCCAGGGGGGCGTTGGCGAAGTCCTCGAGAGACTGATACCGGGCAAACAGGTCCTTGGTGACAATGTTGACCCGGGCGTCGGTACACTGGGCCGACAGACGGGTAGAGATCAGCAGTTCATAGGGTTTTTCATAAACGAGAGAGCACTGGACTTCGGGGTAGCGCCGTTCCAGCGCCTCCACGGCCAGACGTGCTTTTTCGGTAAGCTGCATGGTGGTTTTCTTCCTTTCTTGTAGTCCTTATTTCATATCCTTTTCCGGCTCTGGTGTCTGTTCCACTTCCGGTTCCGGCGGCAGGGCGTCCACCGAGGGGATCTCCTGCTTTTTCGGAGCGCGCACATGGGAAAGGGGAGAGCGGTCCGCCGCGCCTTCGATCTGTTGGTTGGAGACGTGGGTGTAGATCTCGGTGGTACCCAGGTTGGCGTGGCCCAAAATCTCCTTGAGCACCCGGATATCCACATTTCCGTGCTGGTACATGAGGGTCGCCGCGGTGTGCCGCAGCTTGTGGGGGGAGATGCCGCGGCCGTCCAGACCCGCCAGCTTCAGGCACTGTTCCACGATCTGTTCCACTCGGCGGCTGGTCAGGCGTTTGCCGCGGCTGGAAAGGAAGAGGGCGTTGCGCTCCTCGTCGGTGCCTTTTTCCGGCTGCTTGCGCTCCCGGGTCAGATACTGTTCCAGCGCGGAGAGGCACGCCTCGTTGAGATAAACGATGCGCTCCTTGTTGCCTTTACCCAGCAGGCGGAGGGTGTTGCCCCGGATGTCGGTGAGATTGATGCCCACCAGTTCCGAAACACGCATGCCGCAGTTGAGGAAAAAGGTGATCATACAGTAGTCCCGGGCGGAAGCGGAGGTCCGAATGTGGGAAAGCAGCTCCAACGATTCCTCCAAGGTCAGATAGCGGGGCATAGCGCGCTTGATACCCGGAACTTCCAGGTTACGAACCGGATTTTCTTCCAGGTAAGGCGTCTTGGTAGAGAGGTACTTATAAAAGGAACGGATGCTGGACACCTTGCGGGAGCGGGCCGCCGAGTTGTTGCCCAGCTCGGAAAGAGCAAAGTGCAGGTAGGCGTAAACGTCGTTTAACGTAATGCCGCAGATAATATTGGGGTCCAGGTCCGCAATGGACAGATTTTGATAGGCGTCGTTGTTTTTGGGCTGGATGCCCAGGACCTTGACCGATTTCAGGTACCGGAAGTAGGTCCGCAGGTCAATGTAGTAGGCGTCCACCGTCTTGGCCGACCGTCCGCGGATGGTTTCCATATAAAATAGAAACTCCCTCAGGATCTCCGGACAGTCGTTGAGATTGTTTGGGTTCATAGTCGTTGCATCACCTCAGCTGACGCAGATTCTTGCTTAAAATGGGGATACCCCTTTTTCTTTTATACTAATTTCGCTAAATAGAAATTTAGCGAAATTAGGGGCAGCGGATTTGGGAAATCAAATTTGCGGATATGAAATCCCGTTGGATTCATTTCATAAGGTTTTAGGCTAAGCTGTTGGCTTGTCCATATGTTCGTCTGTGCGTTTGGTTCTGGTACATTCTTATCACACATTGGTTTTGCGTTTTGCGTTTTATCTTTTTCTTTATTCTTTATCTGCGGTAAGCGGCTGCTGCATGAGCGGAAGGATTCCGCCGATATCGGTCAGCGGGCCGCTTTGCAGAGATACCGCCTGGACGCCGTGTTCCGTTAGGAACTGCTGGATGCGCTCGGCGTCCGGGTGTTGTTCCAGCTCACCGGCAAACGCCAGCTGGTCTGGACCGATCTTGCCGCAGCATCCGCCCAGGAATCCATAAGGATAGCCGTCCAGCCGCACCGCGCCCGCAGACACCATACACACCGACAAACCGCAGCGTTTTGCAGCCTGTGCGATGGACGGGTCTTCGGTCAAAAGCGCGTGTTCATTGACCGCGCAGATATTACACCGGCAATATCCCTGCGCCACCGGCACGATCAATTTGTTAAAATATTCACAAATATCCTGTATCATCGGATACGCTGGGTTTTTCCTGCCGCAGAAACAATATTCTCCCACGAAAGCGACATTATAAAGAATCTCTCCGGGATAGCCAGCTTGCAGCGGCGGGCCGGACCGCAGATGAAATCCAGCTTGTTCCAGCTGCTTTTGGAGTGCGGGCGCTTCCGGCGCGGCCAGCACTTCCCTGCCTCCTATGTGAGACATTTGTAAGTCGGTATGGTGCTGCACCGGCCCGGAAAGCGCAGACACCGGCTTTGCCAAAATGCACCGGCAGCCCAGTTGTTCCAAAGCTGCTGCCACCTCGGGAGCCTGGGCAGACACCGCCGCCAGCGTCACTTTGCGCTGTGGCAGTCCCGGCTGGGAAAGCCATCGGCTCATCCTTCCAGCGCCGCCTTCAGCGCCTGGGTCAGGTTGGAGACCCCGATCAACTGGATGTGGTAGTCCTGGCCCAGCGAAGCCAGGCAGGATTTGGGCAGGATGCAGCGGGCAAAGCCCAGACGTTCGGCTTCGCGGACCCGCATGGCTACGCGGTTTACCGCTCGGATCTCCCCTCCCAGACCCACCTCACCGAAGGCCACCAGGTCGTCGGGGATGGTCTTGTCCGCCAGGTTGGAGACCATCGCCATAGCGATGGCCAGGTCCGCCGCAGGCTCGTCCAACCGCAGGCCGCCGACCACGTTCACGTAGGCGTCCAGGTTGCCGAAGAAGTAGCCGCAGCGCTTTTCCAGCACCGCCAAAAGCAGGGCCAGACGGTTGTAATCAAAGCCGGTGCTCATGCGGCGCGGAGTCCCAAATCCGGTACGGCTCACCAGTGCCTGCACCTCCGCCAGGATGGGCCGGGTCCCTTCCATGACACAGGCCACGCAGGTGCCGGAAACATTCTGGGGACGGCCTTCCAGCATAGCCAGTGAAGGATTGGGGACCTCCTCCAGGCCGCCTTCGGTCATCTCAAAGACGCCGATCTCGTTGGTGGAGCCATAGCGGTTTTTAATGGCCCGAAGGATACGGTAGGACAGGTTGCGCTCCCCTTCAAAGTACAGTACCGCGTCCACCATGTGCTCCATGACCTTGGGTCCGGCGATGGCACCGTCCTTGTTGACATGGCCGACGATAAAGGTGGGGATCTCCAAGGTCTTGGCGGTGTTGATCAGGAGCTGGGTACATTCCCGCACCTGGCTGACGCTGCCCGAGGAGGAGTTGAGGCTGGACAGGTTCATGGTCTGGATGGAGTCCACCATCACAATGTCCGGCCGCAGCCGGTGGATGGCTTCCACTACGGATTCAATGTTGGTAGTGGCGCTGATGCTCAGCCGGGAGGTGGTCACCCCCAGGCGGGTGGCACGCAGCTTGATCTGCCGCAGGCTTTCCTCACCGGAAAAATACAGGGCGGAAGCCTCCTGAGAAAGGGTCTGGCAGATCTGCAGCAGCAGGGTGGATTTGCCGATGCCCGGGTCGCCGCTGAGCAGGATCACCGCGCCGGGCACGATGCCGCCGCCCAGCACCCGGTTCAGCTCTCCCATTCCGGTCAGATAGCGCTGTTCCTCGGTGGAATCGATGTTTTGCAGCGCCTGGACCACCGCCGTCTGGGCCGCACCGGGAAGCCCGGCGGCAGAAGCCTTGGGGGCCGGGGCTTCGATGTTTTCGGTGAGGCTGTTCCAGCTGCCGCAGTCGGGACAGCGCCCCATCCAGCGGGGCTGGATGGCTCCGCATTCGGTGCAGATATAGTTGATCTTGGTCTTTGCCATGCTTTTTGTTCTCCTAATCAGCTGCGCCCGCGGCCTGGTTCGTCTGCTGCTCGTAGGAAAGCAGCGCGTCCAGGATCACAAAGGCGATCTTTTTTTGATAGGTTTCGTCCTTTAGGTTTTCCCACTCCTGCGGATTGGAAAGAAAGCCGCACTCCACCAGCACCGCCGGGATGCGCGCCTGGGTCAGCAAAAACAGCTCCTCCCCGGCGGGCTTGATCTGCCGCTGATTATCCGGCTGCAGATGCTGCACAAAGCCGTCCTGGAGAAGCTGCGCCAAAACGGAAGAATCCGGGTCGTTGGGGCTGTAAAACATCTGCGCCCCGTGGTACTGGGATTGGGAAAACCGGTTCAGATGGATGCTCAAAAATACCGCTTCCGGGTGCTGGGTGATGATGCCCAGACGGTTGTACAGGTCGGAACGCTTTTGGTTGGCGATACCGGTGATCTCCGGGTCGTGGATGGAGCGGTCATCTTCTCTTGTCATTATAACATCAAAGCCGCTCAGCGACAACAGGTCCCGGGTCTTTCGAGCGATGGAAAGATTGATCTCCTTTTCCGGCGTCCCGTCGGGTGCCACCGCGCCGCCGTCCGGCCCGCCGTGCCCCGCGTCCAAGATCACCACCGGCCGCGGGGAAAACACCTGCCCCTGGGTGGGGATGCTCCGATGGGCCACCACCCCCAGCCCGCCGCAGAAAACCAGCAGCAAAACGATCCCAACCAACGCCCATAACTCAAGTCCTCTTCTCATTTGGCAACGACCTCCCTTGTTTGCATGGGACAGTATATGAAAAGCCGCAGAAAGATAGTCGAAAGTGGCAAACCCTCTTCCCTTTTTTCAAAAGAGGACTATAATGGAGAAAAAGAAATGCACATGGAGGAAAGAAGGCATTGTTTATGTGGGCAGTTTATGCGTTGGGTTCGGCGGTGTTTGCCGCACTGACCACCATCCTGGCAAAAATCGGTATCGAGGCCGTCCCGTCCAACCTGGGGACCGCCATCCGGACGCTGGTGGTGCTGGCGCTGGCGTGGGGAATGGTCTTCCTCACCGGCGAGCAGCAGGCGCTTTCCGGCATCTCTCGGAAAAGCCTCCTGTTCTTGGTGCTGTCTGGTTTGGCTACCGGTGCTTCCTGGCTGTGCTACTATCGGGCGCTGCAGCTGGGCCCGGTGTCCAAGGTGGCGCCCATCGACAAACTCAGCGTCCTGTTCACCCTGATCTTCGCCTTTGCCCTGCTGCATGAGACCGCCAGCCCCAAGTCCATCCTGGGGGCGCTGCTCATCACCGCGGGCACGCTGGTCATGGTCTTTTAGTTTGGTTTTCTGCAAAAAAGAGCCCCTGTCCGTTTGGGACAGAGGCTCTTTTGCTGTTTGTTTTTAAAACTACGCCAGGATGGTGATGCAGTGTACCGGGCAAGCCTCGGCACATTTTCCGCAGTTGGTGCATTTTTCCGGGTCGATATGGGCGCAGTTGTTGTCCACCGTGATGGCGCCGAACTCGCAGGTCTTTTCGCACTTGTGGCAGCCGATGCAGCCGTTGGTGCAGATCTTGCGGGTGTCACCGCCCTTGTCGCGGCTGGAGCAAGCGACAAAGACCTTCTGGCTGCGGGGAACGACCTCCAGCAGGGCGTTGGGGCAAACTTTGGCGCAAGCGCCGCAGCCGATGCACAGGTCGTCGTTGACCCGGGCCAGATGGTTGACGATCTGCAGGGCATCGTATTCGCAGGCAGCCACACAGTCGCCGTAGCCCAGGCAAGCAAAGTTGCAGCTGGTGCGGCCGTTGTAAAGCATCTTGGCGACCGAGCAGGACTGGGGGCCCTGGTACTCCATGATATAGTCGGAAGTACCCAGATGTCCGCGGCACTTCATCACCGCGTGCTTGGCTTCCACCGCGCCGACCTCGACGCCCAGGATCTCGCCCAGCTGACCGGCCACTGCTGCACCGCCCACGGTACAAAGGTTGGCCGGGACCTCGCCTTTGGCCAGTTTGGCGGCATACTCATCGCAACCGGCACAGCCGCAGGCGCCGCAGTTGGCGCCGGGCAGCACCGCGCGCAGGCGGGTTACCGTTTCGTCCACCGGGACGGCAAAGATCTTGGAGGCCACCGAAAGCAGCAGCCCCGCCAAAAGCCCGGTCAGAGCAACGATGCCCACCGGGAGCAGAATGGTTTGCGGCATGGTTCGAGCAGCTCCTTTCTTTACTTAAAGATCCCGTTGGCGACGTTGGCAAAGCCCATAAAGGACATGGAAACGATGGACGCCGCAATGAGAGTGATGCTGATTCCCTGGAAGCTCTTCGGGATATCCGAAGCTTCCACCCGGCTGCGTACCCCGGCAAAGAGGAACATAGCCAGCAGGAAGCCCAGGCCGACGCCCAGGGCATTGGTCATGGCCTCCAGGAAGTTGTAGGGGTTCTGGATGTTGAGCAAGGTCGCGCCCAGCACCGCGCAGTTGGTGGTAATCAGCGGCAGGTAGATACCCAGCGCCTGATAGAGGGATTTGACGTACTTTTTCAGGATGAACTCCACCAGCTGTACCAGGGTGGCGATAACCAGGATAAAGACGATGGTCTGCAGGTAGGCAAGGCCATTGGGTTCCAGGATGTAGGTGTAGATGGGCCAGGTCACAGCGGTGGCCATGAGGATGACGAAGATAACCGCCGAGCCCATGCCCAGCGCGGAATCCAGCTTCTTGGAGACGCCTAAAAACGGGCAGCAGCCCAGGAACTTGGAAAGGACGATGTTGTCCACCACCGCGGCCGAAACCAGGATGAACATCAAGTTTTTAAACAGTTCCATTATTCACAGCCTCCTTTCCCGCAGTTGGGGCAGGCCGCCGCGTTGGGGCAGCTTTCGCAGCCGAAGCTCTTGCGCTTCACGGCCTTGCCGTTGGAGAGCTTGTTGAGAGCGGCGATGACCACTCCGTAAACGAAGAAACCGCCGGGAGCCAGGATGAAGATAGAGATGGGCGAGATGAGATTTGCCGTGATGGGGATACCGAACCAGGTACCGGAGCCCAAGATCTCACGGATGGAGCCGATGATCACCAGCGCCAGAGTAAAGCCCAATCCCATGCCGATGCCGTCCAGCGCGGAAGCGACCACGCCGTGTTTGCTGGCGAACATCTCCGCCCGGCCCAGGATGATGCAGTTTACGACGATCAGCGGCAGGAAGATACCCAGCGCCGAATACAGGTCGGGCAGGTAGGCTTCCATCAGCGCGCTCAGCAGGGTCACAAAGCCTGCGATGACCACGATATAGCACGGGATGCGCACCTTATCGGGGATGATATTCTTAAGCAGCGAGATGACCACGTTGGAGCCCAGCAGGACGAAGGTCGCCGCCAGACCCATGCCGATGCCGTTTTTGGCAAGGGTGGTCACCGCCAAAGTGGGACAGGTACCCAAAACCAAGACCAGGACCGGGTTTTCCTTGATGATGCCGTTGGTGAGGATACGCAGACTGATTTTTTCTTTTGCCATTTCGGTTACGCTCCTTTCACCATTTCATAGATCGCGAAGGCCTGCTCCACCGCGGCCCGCATGGCCTTGGAGGAATAGGTGGCGCCGCTGATCATCTGCATGCCGTCCACCCCGTCGGAGGTCATCCCGGCGAACTGTCCGGTAAAGCTGTCCTCGGTGACCTTGGAGCCCAGGCCCGGGGTCTCATTGCTGCTGAGGACCTTGACCTTTTCGATGGCGCCGTCCGCCTGGATGCCGATCATCACCTTCAGCGGGGTGCTGTCGTAACCCTTGGAGGTAACGGTGATGGCATACCCGGCTCCGTTGTCCGCCTCGTAGACGTCCACGGTGTTTTCCGGGAAGTCCCCTTTTACCTCATGGAAGCCGTCGGCCTCTGCCAGAACTTCGGCGCGGGACTCCTCGGCGATGCGCAGGTTGTTTGCTTCAATAATGGGCTGGGTGATCTGATGGGTCAGCGCCAGCAGCGCCGTGACCACCAGGCAGATCAGGGTCAGCACCAAAGTGGGTTTTGCGTAATCCTTTGCCAAACTCATGCTGCCACACCTCCAAACGGTTTGCTCCGCACCAGCCGGTTGATGTGCGGTGTTACGATGTTCATCAGCAGGATGGAATAGGACACACCCTCGGGGTAAGAGCCGTAAACGCGGATGAGCATGGTCAGGAAGGCGCAGCCCAGACCGAAGATCAGCTTGCCCTTTTCGGTAGCGGGCGAGGTGACGTAGTCGGTTGCCATGAAGAAGGCGCCCAGCACAGCGCCGCCGCTGAGTAGGTGGTAAATGGGGTCCACGCCAAAGAGCAGCGAGAACACCACAATGCCGCCCAGGAAGGCCGCCGGGATGGTTGGGGTGATGACCTGTTTATACAGCAGGTATGCGCCGCCCAGCAGCAGAGCCAGGATGCAGGTCTCGCCCAAGCAGCCGCCGCGCTGACCCAGCAGCATCTCCAGATAGCTGGGCAGATTGGGGGATGCGCTGCCCTCCGCTGCCATAACGGCCAGCGGGGTGGCGCCCACCACATCAGCAACGGCCCGGCCGTTTTCCACCTTGAGCCAGCTGGTCATCGGCTGGGAGAAGCTCAGCAGCAGGAAAACACGGGCGGTGATAGCGGGGTTTGCAAAGTTCTGCCCCAGGCCGCCGAACAGCTGCTTCACCACCACAATGGCAAAGAAGCAGCCGATCACTGCCATCCACAGGGGGAACTGCACCGGCAGGTTGAAGGCCAGCAGCACGCCGGTGACCACCGCGCTCCAATCGGAGATGGTGTTTTCCCGGCCCATGAGCCGGCGGGAACCATATTCAAACAACACACAAGACCCGGCGCACACCGCAGTCAGCAGCAGTGCCCGCAGGCCGAAGATCAGCACCGAAGCCACCAGCGCCGGCATAAGCGCCAGCACCACGTCGCGCATAATATCGCTGGTGGTGACGCGGTCCCGAATATGGGGAGAGGAAGATACGATCAATTTGTTATTCAACGCCATTTACCTCCGTTTACTTTTTGGGAGCGATCAGCCGCTTGGAGATCCGGTTTGCCAGCACCAGCGGTCTTCTGGCCGGGCAGACATAGGAGCAGCAGCCGCATTCGATACAGAGATTCACCTTCAAAGCCTTTAACTCCTCGATGTTTTTGGCTTTGTACGCCGATTCCAACATGGCCGGCATCAGCGACATGGGGCAGGCCCGGACACAGCGGCCGCAGCGGATGCAGGCGGTGGGCTGAGGCTCCTGGGACTCTTCCCTGCTCAAAGCGATGAGGGCGTTGTTGTTCTTCACCATGGGAGCGTCCAGGGTGTAGATGGGGGTACCCATCATGGGGCCGCCCATGAGCACCTTGCCGGGCTCCTGAGAGAACCCGCCGCAGAAGTCGATAATATCCCGGAAGGTAGCGCCGATGGGAGCGATCACATTCTGGGGCTTGGCAATGGCGGAACCGTCCACCGTCAGCACCTTATTGACCAGCGGCATACCGGTAGCCAGATACTCGCCCAAAAACGCCATGGAGGTGACGTTGCTGACGATAAGCCCCGCCTGGAACGGCAGCTGGCCTTCCTTGATTACCCGGCCGCAGCACTCGTAGGCGATGACCTTCTCCGCGCCCTTGGGGTACTGGGCACGCAGGGACACCACGTGAATGGACGGGTCGTCCGCGGTAGCTTCGGTGAGCTTCTGGATGGCGTCGGGTTTGTTGTCCTCGATGCCGATGTAAACGGTAGGGATCTGCATATATTTCTGGGTCGCGCGGATACCCTGCAGCAGATAATCGGTCTTATCCAGCATGGTGCGGTGGTCGGAGGTGATGTAAGGCTCACACTCCGCCCCGTTGATGATAAGGGTGTCCACAGCGTCCAGATTCTTCAGATTGAACTTCACGTGCGCCGGGAAGCCTGCGCCGCCCAGTCCCACCAGACCGGAATCCTTAATAGCCTGGACAAAGCTGGGGTAGTCGGTGACCTGCGGCGGCTGGACGCTTTCGTCCACCGTCTGCAGCTTATCGGTAGCGATGACTACCACCTGATCCACCGCGCCGGAGCTGGTGGTCATGGATTGGATGCCCTCCACCGTTCCCGACACGCTGGAATGGGTCTTGGCATACATAAAGGCGGAGCTGTCGCCGATCAGCTGCCCCACCTTCACCATATCCCCTTTTTTCACCAGAGGTGTGCACGGCGCGCCCATGTGCATGTGCAGCGAGATGTACACCCGGTCCGGGATGGGCATGCTCTGCGGCACGCAGGCGGCGGTCTGTTTCTTGTGCGGGACCTTCACGCCGTTTAACCCTTGTTTCCCAAAGATAGACACGTTTTCTTTCCCCCATTACTTGATATTTTCCCCCTGGGAAGGGTCTGCGCCCGCCCCAAAGGAAGATGAACGCCGTCCAAAGCCGTCCCCCGTCCCCAAAAAGGCCGAGGTCCGTTCCCAGTACGGCAGAAGTGACGCCACGATCCGGCCGGTAATGGTGCCCATGATCACACCAGACACCAGCAGCACCGGCAGGTAATAAAATAAGAAGGCATTGGTAAAAAGCCGAGCCAGAAGCATCTGGCCGATGTTGTGGCTGACCGCTCCGCAGACGCCCAGACCCACCCAGCCCAAGGCCGGACGGCGGCACCGGCACAGCAGCACCAACACACTCAAGGAAAGCAGTCCTCCGCCCAGGCTCAAAAGCCCGGCCACAGGACCGCGGGTCAGCAAAACAAACAGCCCCTTAAGGACCGCCAACAGGTAAGCCGGGCGGCTGCCCATCCCAAACAGGCAGCACATGGTCACCACGTTGCTCAGCCCCAGTTTTACGCCGGGAGGGGCTCCCGGCAGCAGGATCATGCTTTCCACTGCGGACAGGGCGCAGGCCGCCGCCAGCAGCAGGCCCATCCTCGCCACCCAGGCGGCGGAAAAGCCGTTTTTGCGGTTGTGCATCCTGTCCTCCTTTCTATTGGGAAAGGGTATCGGAAAAGACGAAGGAATACCCGCTTTCGGGGTCGTTTTCAAAGTTCCCCCGCAGCCGGGAGGAAAGCAGGACCTCGCCGTCTTCGGTCACCACCACCAGGGAGTAATCATCCTCGTCCAGATGCTGGCGCACGGCCTCCTCCCCTTCCAAAAACAGCGCCGTGGACAGATAGTCCGCCAAGGTGCCGTCCTCCGAGATCACCGTCACCGAAAGCAGGTCGCTTTCGGCGGGATAACCGGTCTTGGGGTCGAGGATATGATGATAGCGTTTGCCGTCCACCTCAAAGTAGCGCTCGTAGGTGCCGGTGGTGGCCATGGTCTGGTTGGACAGCGCCACCGAGCCGATGGCTTCGCTGGGTTCGCCCTGCGGGTCGCGGATCCCAAAGCGGTACGGTTTGCCGTTGGGGTCATTCCCCAGGACCACCACGTTCCCGCCCACCGAAACATAACCGCCAGATAAGCGGTACGATTCCGCCGTCTCCCGGACCACGTCGCAGGCGTAACCCTTGGCTACCGCGCCCAGGTCCAGTCCCTGACCGCTGCGGGCCAGGCGGGCTTTGCCGTCCTGCAGCTGCAGGTCCCGGTAGTCCACCAGGGCCTGCGCCTGGGTGATGGCTTCCTCCGGCGGGACCTTGGGGTCCTCGGCCGTTACATCCCAAAGGGTGGTCAACGGCGCCACCGTAATATCAAAGCGCCCCTGACTCTCCTGGCAAAACTGCACGCTGCGCTCCAACAGAGCGTAGCTCTCGGGGGAAAGGCTCACCCAATCGCCGCCGGCGTTTTCGTTGATCGCGGCGATCTCGCTTGATTCCCGGTAAAGGGAAAGGCGATCCTCGATGCCCGAAAGCTGCTGCCGGATGGCGGCTTCGGCCTCCTCTGCTTCGGGGCCGAAAAGCTGCTGGGTGATGACGGTGTCCATCATATAGGTAGTTGAGGTGACTGGTGTCCGTGTGGCAAGATACCCTCGCCCGGCAGCAACGGCAGCCGCCGTCCCAGCCAAGGCAAGTACCGCCAAACACCACTGCCTTACCTTTGTCATAAATTCCCTTTCTTGGCGAATAATTTGCAGGAAATCTTTCAAAATGCTTTCCCTAACCTATTTTACATAATGATACGAAAAGTTTCAATGATTTTTGCATGGGTTTATGCATTCTGGTCGTTTTTTGTTATCAAAATCAGTTTTCCCTGTCCTTGCGGGTATATTTTTGCACATTTTATTGTTATTGCAGACGGATTCTTTGTATGTTTGATATTAAAATCACAATAAAATTTGGCTTTTTTTATAAAAAAAGCCAACAAGGAGAATCTCCTTGTTGGCTTTGGGAAAATGCAGGATAATTACTTATCGCAGTCGCAGTCACCGCCGCAGCAGCCGCAGTCGCAATCTTCGTCTTCATCGAATTCGAAGGTCAGCAGTTCGCCGCAGTTGGGGCACTCGATCTCGCCTTCCTCCAGAACGGAGCTGTCGATGCAGATCACTTCGTCGCAGTTGGGGCATTTGACTTCGTACATATCTTCGTCGTCGCAGCAGCCGCAGCAGCAATCGTCGTCTTCATCTTCTTCGTCCTCGTCGCAGAGGTCGTCGTAATAATCGTTCTCCAGAACGCTCAGATCTTCGTCAATGGCCTCTACTTCTTCATACAGTTCGGAAGTGCTGTCTTCCAGGTCGGAAACGGTGAACGCCATGTCGTCCAGAACGTCCAGAACGGCCTTCATGATCTTGCCCTGATTGGTGGTTTCATCCACGCCCATGCCTTCTACGAGACCTTTCAGATAAGCAACTTTTTCAGTGAGAGTCATTTGAAAATCCCCCTTTTAATTAAATCAATGTAGCGAGCCGTTGATTATGCGCGCTCCATGTATTCACCGGTACGGGTATCGATACGGATAACCTCGCCCTCGTTGATGAAGATCGGAACGCGAACTTCTGCGCCGGTCTCCAGGGTAGCGGGTTTGGTAACGTTGGTAGCAGTATCGCCTCTTACGCCGGGCTCAGTCTGGGTAACGGTCAGCTCAACAAAGTTGGGAGCCTCGCAGCCGAAGATGGAGCCTTTGTAAGAAAGGATCTTGACCATGGTGTTTTCTTTTACGAATTTGAAGGCGTCGCCCAGTTTGCTGCGGTCGATCGGAACGGTCTCATAGGATTCCTGATCCATGAAGTAGTACAGATCGCCATCATTGTAGAGATATTCCATCTCTTTTCTCTCGATGAAAGCAGTCGGGAATTTATCGGTGGGGTTGAAGGTTTTTTCCACCACAGCGCCGGAGATAACGTTTCTGATCTTGGTACGCACGAAAGCAGCGCCCTTACCGGGTTTTACGTGCTGGAACTCGATGATCTGGAATACGTTGCCTTCCATGTCGAAAGTTACGCCGTTTCTGAAATCGCCTGCTGTAATCATGTTATGATCCTCCATTCTGCCGTATCCCAATACGACAAATAAGATAATTTTGTTTCCCATCCATCCTGCCGGCCCAACCGCCGCAAAGACTGGAAGAAAATCGGGGCCCCGACCGCTGCAAGATTGCTCTGCCGCTGTCCGGCGCGCCCTTTCAAATGCCCCTGCCAAACGAAACTGGGGCAACACGGGCCACTCGCAGGATTCTCTGCAAAATGAACTAGTATAATTTTATCTTATCTTGCGGATTTTTGCAAGACCTTTTCGGGAAGAAAGCGAAAGTTTCCCAGCCGGGAAGCCTAGATGCGGGTCTTGAGCGCCGCCAGGGCCAGCAGATAGCTGTCCTTGCCGAAGCCGCAGATCTGGCCGACGCACACCGGCGCGATGACGGAGGTTTTGCGGAACTCTTCCCGGGCGTGGATGTTGGAAAGGTGCACCTCCACGCAGGGCTTCTTCACCGAAGCCAGCGCGTCGCGGATGGCGTAGCTGTAATGAGTATAGGCTCCCGCGTTGAGGATAATACCATCGGTGCCCTCCAGAGTCTGGTGGATCTTATCGATGATGGCTCCCTCGTGGTTGCTCTGGAACACCTCGCACTCCAGGCCCATCTCCTTTGCCGTCTGCAGGATCTCCTCGTTGATGTCCGCCAGGGATACGGTGCCGTAGACCCCGGGCTCCCGCAGACCGGTCAGGTTCAGGTTGGGTCCGTGGATGACCAATACTTTTTTCATTGCTGCTCGCGCTCCTCTCTTTGGAAAAACCAATCGTCCGACAGCCGCGGCGCCTGGCCGCCGGCCATCTTCCGGCAAAGCTGCTGCATCCAGGCAGCATCCTCCGCCTGGGTCCCGGCGGATTCACAGATGATGGTGGGGGTGCATCCCTTGCGCAGGATCATCTCCGCCACCGGCTCGAACGCCGGGCCAAACTGCCGGTCGGAGAAGGTCAGATGGGCCTTCTCCCCGCCTTTGGTGTACTCAATTTTGGAAAAATGCCCGTGGAAGCGGCACATCCGGTCGCTGCCCAGCCGGTCCTCCATGAGGGTGAAGATATGCTGCACCGCCGCAAAATCCCCCAGCCCGCCCAGCGTCCGGGCGTTGAGATGCCCAAAGTCGATACAGGGAATGAGGCTTTCGCTGCGGGAACACAGCTCCACCACCTCTTCCAGAGTGCCCAGCTGGTTGATCTTGCCCATAGTCTCCGGGCAGATGTGCACCGAGTCCAGCCCCTCCGACCGAAGGGCCTCCACCGCCCGCTCCAAGGTCTCGGCGGCCAGTTCCAGCGCCTCCTCCCGGCTGATCTTGGAGCAGGAGCCGGTGTGTACCACGATGCGCTCCGCCCCCATAGTCTTGGCGGCGCGGGCGGTCTGCAGGATATAGTCGATGCTCTTTTCCCGCTTCTCTTCCTCTAAACTAGAAAGGGAGATGTAATACGGAGCGTGCACCGACAGGGAGATCCCCCGTTTCCGGGCCTCTTCCCCCAGCTGGGCCGCAGCCTCCTGGGAGATACGCACCCCGCGGCCGCACTGGTATTCGTAGGCGTCCAGGCCCATCCGTTCCAGGTATTCCGGGACCTGGATGGTGTGCCGGTAGCCCATAGCCCGGAAGCTTTCGGCGTTGCCGGCCGGGCCGAATCGCGGATGACTCATGAGCGCTCCCCTCCTTTGCGGCGGCGGTGCGCCAGGCAATGGCGCTCCAACCAGCGTTTTACCCGGAAGAAGGGCATGGTTTCCAGCTGGATGGGCTCCACCAGGATGGTCCGGCAGCCGAAGCGGTTTCCGCCCCAGATGTCGGTGAACAGCTGGTCCCCCACGGTGCCAAGCTCCTGCCGGGACAGTCCCATGGCCTTCGCGCAGCGGCGGTACCCGCCCTTGAGCGGCTTTGCCCCGTTTGCGATAAAGTCCAGCCCCAGCAGCCCGGCAAAGGGCGCCACCCGCTCGGGCTTGTTGTTGGAAAGCACCATCAGCTGGATGCCGTCCTGCCGCATCTGGTCCAGCCATTGGCTGACACCCTGGCTGGGGACGGGGTTGTCGTGGGTGGTGAGGGTGTTATCAATATCCAAGATCAGCCCCCGGACGCCCCATTGATGCAGCTGTTCCAGGGTGATGTCGCTCACCCGATGACAGGTGAGATCGGGGTACCAGTTCACGCAGAACCACCTTTCCCTATGGTTTCCCGGCAAAAAAGCCGGATAAATGAAAAAGCGAGCACGAAGCTCGCTTTTCTTTGCATTTCCGTCTCCTGGCCTGCCGATCAGACCAGAACGAAGCCATACTCTGGAGGCCGTCCCGTACACAGCTGCGCCATGTACGGAACACCCTTCCAAAAGCTGAACTGCCGCAGTTCAGTCTGTTCCACAAAAGAACTTATCTGAATTTACGCTTACGAGCAGCTTCAGACTTCTTTTTCCGTTTCACAGAGGGCTTCTCGTAGTGCTCTCTCTTGCGGACCTCGTTCAGAACGCCAGCGCGTGCGCACTGTCTCTTAAAACGTCTCAGAGCACTATCCAAAGACTCGTTGTCTTTAACACGAATTTCTGCCATTTCTTTAATCCCTCCTCACGCCACTGGGCAGGAGTTTTACAAGGATGTTCCACCCAACCTGACCTTGGGTTTAAAATCAGATTCGAGATTTAAAACAACCTGTAACGCATAATATTATACAATAGGTTTGCACGGTGTGTCAAGTGTTTTCCTACTTTTGCTGTAAGATTCTTCTTCTTTTCCCTACTTGACAACAATGTTCACCAGTTTGCCGGGTACCACGATCTCCTTGACCACGGTTTTGCCCTCCACCGAGCCCTGGACCGCCGGGTTTTCCTTGGCGATGGCCAGCAGCTGCTCTTTGGAAGCGTCGGCCGGTACCAGGATGCGGGCTTTGATCTTGCCGTTGACCTGGGCTACGATCTCGATGGTAGCGTCCACGCACTTAGCTTCGTCGTAGCTGACCCAAGCCTGCTGGTTGAGCATGCCGCCCAGGTTCTGTACTTCCCAGATTTCCTCGGTGATGTGAGGAGCGAAGGGGTTGAGCAGGATGAGCAGGGTGCGCAGCTCGGCTTTGTTGATGGACTTATGGTCGGAGATATCATTGAGCAGGGTCATCAGCGCAGCGATGGCGGTGTTGAACTTCATCTCCTCGATATCCTGGCTGACCTTCTTGATGGTCTTGTGGAAGGCGGATTCCAGCTCAGGAGAGTACTCCTCCCCTTCGGTGAGGATATCCTGCAGGGCCCAGATGCGGTCGAGGAAGCGTTTGCAGCCCTTGACCGAAGAGTTGGACCAGGGAGCAGCCTTCTCGAAGTCGCCCATGAACATCTCGTACAGACGCATGGTGTCGGCGCCAAACTCAGCCACAACGTCGTCGGGGTTGATGACGTTGCCGCGGGATTTACTCATCTTTTCGCCGTTTTCTCCCAGAATCATGCCGTGGCTGGTACGTTTGGCGTAAGGCTCCTTGGTGGGAACGATGCCCAGGTCGTAGAGGAACTTATGCCAGAAGCGGGAGTAGAGCAGATGCAGGGTGGTGTGCTCCATACCGCCGTTGTACCAGTCGATGGGCAGCCAGTATTTGAGGGCTTCGGGGGAAGCCAGTTCTTTGTCGTTGGTGGGGTCGGTGTAGCGCAGGAAGTACCAGGAAGAACCGGCCCACTGAGGCATGGTGTCGGTTTCGCGCTTGGCCGGGCCGCCGCAGTGCGGGCAGGTGGTGTTCACCCAGCTGTCCAGCTTGGCCAGCGGGGACTGGCCGTCCTCGGTCTGCTCGTAGTCCTGGATCTCCGGCAGGCGCAGGGGCAGATCCTTTTCATCCAGCGGTACCCAGCCGCATTTTTCGCAGTAAACCATGGGGATGGGCTCGCCCCAGTATCTCTGACGGGAGAAGACCCAGTCACGCAGCTTGAAGTTCACCTTGGGATGGCCCTTTCCGGTCTCCTCCAGCCAGGTGATGATCTTCTTTTTGGCCTCCTCTACCGGCAGGCCGTCCAGCATGCCGGAGTTGACCAGGATACCGGTAGCGCAGTCGGTGAAGGCAGCTTCTTCCACGTTGCCGCCCTGGACTACCTCAATGATGGGCAGGTCGAACTTCTTAGCAAACTCCCAGTCGCGGGTATCGTGGCCCGGTACGGCCATGATGGCGCCGGTGCCGTAGGACATGAGTACATAGTCGGAGATGAAGATGGGGATCTCCTTGCCGTTGACCGGGTTGATGCCGCAGACGCCTTCCAGACGCACGCCGGTCTTTTCCTTGGCCAGCTCGGTGCGCTCGAAGTCGGATTTCTTGGAGGACTCCTCCTGGTAAGCCACTACCTGATCCATATTGGTGATGCGGTCGGCCCATTTCTTCAGGTAGGGATGCTCCGGGCTGATGACCATGTAGGTCACACCGTAAAGGGTGTCGGGACGGGTGGTGTAAACGGTGAGGGTATCCCCAGCGGTGGTGTCGAAGTCTACCTCAGCGCCGGTGGAACGGCCGATCCAGTTGATCTGGGAGGTCTTGACGCGCTCGATGTAATCCACCTCGTCCAGGTCATCCAGCAGACGCTGAGCGTACTCGGTGATCTTCAGCATCCACTGGCTCTTGACCTTGTGGACGACCTGACCGCCGCAGCGCTCACAGACGCCGTTGACCACTTCTTCGTTGGCCAGAACGACCTTACAGGAGGTGCACCAGTTGACCGACATCTCTTTTTTGTAAGCCAGGCCCTTTTTGTACAGCTGGAGGAAGATCCACTGGGTCCATTTGTAGTAGTTGGGGTCGGTGGTGTTGACCTCGCGGTTCCAGTCGAAGGACAGGCCCAGGGACTGAAGCTGCTGTTTAAAGTGCGCCACATTCTGCCGGGTCACGATCTCGGGATGGATGTGGTTTTTGATGGCGTAGTTTTCTGTGGGCAGGCCAAAGGCATCCCAGCCCATGGGGTACAGCACGTTGTAACCCTGCAGGCGGCGTTTTCTGGCCACGATGTCCAGGGCGGTGTAGGGCCGGGGATGGCCTACGTGCAGACCCTGGCCGGACGGATACGGGAACTCGACCAGAGCGTAGTATTTGGGCTTGGTGTAGTCGTTGGTGGCAGCGAAGGTGTTGTTATCCTGCCACTTTTTCTGCCATTTGGCTTCAATTTCGCTGAAATTGTATTTCAATGTGGATTGCCTCCCATCGTCTATGTTGCTTCTCCTCAAAAAGCGCCGGACGTCCCGCCGTTATTCCGCGGTGATCACGTCGGACAGGTCCACCTTGGGTGCGTCGCACCACAGGCGTTCCAGGTTGTAGAATTTGCGGGTATCCTCCAGGAAGATGTGGACCATTACATCATAATAGTCCAGCAGGATCCACTGAGAGGACTGATACCCTTCTACCCGGCGGGGCTCTTCGCCCTGCTTGCTCATAGCGTCCTCAACCTCCTGGGCCATAGCGTTGACCTGAGAGGTGTTGGAGCCGGTGGCCAGCAGGAAGTAGTCACCCAGGCTGGAAAGCTTACCGATCTCCAGCAGCTGAATGTCGTATGCTTTTTTGCTGTCCAGTACCTTTGCCATCAGTTTGGCTTTTTCCAAAGATGTCATATTCTTCACTTCCTTATATTTTCGGGATGATTATTCGTAATAGGAGTACGAACCGTTGTTCACGGTATAGTTGTCGCTGGTAATGGGCTGACGGTCGCTGGAGGACTCGTCCTTGCGGCGGACGGCGCCGGAAGGTGTGGAGGAAGTCTCCTCATCCTCCTGGTTCTGCTCATCCGATTGCTGCGAATCCTTGTTGGGGCGGATGACGATCCCTTCGCCCTGCTCTTCCTCTTCGGTGAAGGAAGAACCGTCCTCGAAGTTATTTTCCCAGTTATCCTGGGAACCGGTCTCGCCATTGGTGTCGCCAAATTCGCCGCCTTCCTGCCAGGTATCCTCACTGCCCTCCTGGGTCTCGTTGTCGGAGGAAGTATTTCCGGAGGTGGAACCGCCGTAGGAGCCGCTGCTTCCGGTCTGGGGGATGCCGCTCAGGTCGCTGAGGGTCAGCGGGCCGGTGGACGGGCAGAACTTCTCGTTGATGATATCCAGAAGTCCTTCCTTGTCCACGTTGTAAACAGCGTAGGAATAGTACATGGCGCCGTTACCGGGTACCACATTCATATCGATGTCGTTGGGGTCGATATTAAAGAAGGTATCGGCAATGGAGATCATCTTATTAAGCGGCATGTCGGTCTCCATGGCGTCGTAGTTTTTCATCAGGATCGGCAGGCACTTCATGCGTCCCAGGTCCTTGGCGGTCTGCAGGCAGGCCATAAGGAACTGGCTCTGCATATCGATGCGGCCCAGGTCGCCGTTGGCGTAGCCGGAACGGTAACGGATGAGCCACTCGGCCTGTTCGCCGTTGAGCACCTGCTCACCAGGATACAGCACCTTACCCGGCAGATAGTTGATGGTCTGCGGGATATCCATGGTCACGCCGCCCATGTCGTCCACGATCTGGCGAACACCGTCCAGAGTAATGGCAGCGTAGTAGTCGATCTCCAGCTTCCAGTTCTCCTCCAGGTAGTCCATCAGGGTGGTGATGCCGTCCTTCCCTTCGTCCGGATGGCCGTAGATGGTGTTGATCTTGGCGGTGGGATATTCCGGACCCACGAAGCAGTCGCGGGGCAGACGCAGGATGGATACCGAAGTATCCTTGGGGTTGAGACGGACGTACATGATCACGTCGGTCAGACGCTGGGTGTTGTCCACGCCCAGGGCCAGAACGTTGATCACATCCTCGTCCAGATCATCGATCTTTTCCAGGTCGTCCTCGTCCATCTCCTCCACCTCTCCGCTCTTGGGGGAGCTGGCGGAGGAAGACGCGCTTCCCGATCCGGGGATCACCCGATGGATGCGCGGGCCGACCAAAAAACCGACAAAAACAGCCGCCATAGCAATGACGATGAAGGAAAAGATGGCAGTGAGTTTGTTGTTTAGATATTTCAATGGTAAAAGACCTCCCAGCAGTTTTGCATGACCATGAAGCTAATGCGGGCTGTTTGTAAAGCAGGACAGATAGTAGTTGTAGGCTTCCCAGCTGTCTTGGGCGATGGGCTGCCCTCGCTGTACGAGATTCGGCAGAGAAAAGGCCAGCGCGCGGTACATCCCCTCTTCCAGGGACCGCAGCACCGCCTGACGCATCTGATCTACGTCGGGATAACTGCGCTCGGCGCAGGTCAGATCCGCCAGATAGATGATCATCTCCAGCAGGCTCATTCCCTTCCGGCCCAATGTATGATACCGCACCGCATTCAGCAGGTCCTCGTCCTCGATCCCCAGTTCTTCCTTTATATAGACACTGGCGGCGATCCCGTGCCAGACCTGCGGCTGCGCCGCGATGACATCGTCCAAAATTATACCAGACTTCGCGATCCAATGCAACTGCTCGTCATGTGACATGTTTTTGCAGATATCGTGAAGAATGCCCGCAGTTTGGGCCTTTTCGCACAGCTCGGGACCGGCGTGATAATGCTCCGCCAGCATCCGGGCCTGCTGGGCCACGTTGACCGAATGGACAAACCGCTCCGGCTTGAGCATGGCGCGGGCCAGCGGTGTGTAATCAGGATAAGACATATTCGCTTCCTTCTTTTATGATAGTTTCGGGGCAAAAAGCTTCTCCCGGCGCAGCGCTTCGTCCACGGCGGGCGGCAGCAGCGCGGAGCAGTCCTCCCCTTCCGCCAGCCTGCGGCGGATCTCGGTGGAGGACACCACCAGCACCGGAAAATCAAACACCATGGGGGTCTGTCTTCCCTCCCCGCTCAGCTCCTGTGCCATGCGGCGCAAGGCGGGCAGCTCGCCCGGGTGGCGGGCCGCCGTACAGAGGGTGGTGTTTTCCAGCAGGTATTCCCAGTTTTTCCACCGGCGAAATCCTAAGAACATATCGCTCCCCACCAGCAGGAACAACCGGTCCTCCGGGTACTGCTGGCGAAGCTGGGCTACGGTATCGCAGGTGAAGCTTTTGCCCGGGCGGCGGGCCTCCATGTCGCTGACGGTGACCCGTTCTTCCCCGGCAAAGGCCAGCCGGCACAGCCGCAGCCGCTCCTGCACCGGGAGCAGGTCCGGCGCCGCCTTGTGGGGAGGCTGCTGGGTCGGGATGACCAGCAGCTCGTCCAGCTCCAGGTAGCGGCAGTAGTTCTGCGCCAGCCGCAGATGCCCCAGGTGTATGGGGTTAAAGGTTCCTCCAAAGATTCCGATACGGCGCATGGGGCCTCCCCCTCCTGTGACAGATTACAGCTCGATCTTCGGCTTTTTGGGGTTGCGGCGGTAGAGGACAAAGCGGGTGCCGATGACCTGCACCACCTCAGAGTGGGTGGCCTCCGCCAGCTGCTGGGCGATGCCGCCGGCAAAGTCCGGAGCGGTCTCCAGCACGCGCATCTTGATCAGTTCCCGGGCGGTGAGGGCGTCATCCACCTGTTTGATCAGCTGTTCGCCGATGCCTCCTTTGCCCACCTGCAGGATGGTTTCCAGGGGATTTGCCAGGGCGCGCAGTTTGGAACGGTCTTTACTTGTTAACATAACTTCTCTCCATTCTATCTTTGGCTGTTTTCACCGGCAAAAACCGGTCTCTTTCTCGTTTTGTATTTACCGGCCCAGCTGTTCCTTGAGTTTGTCGTACAGCAGGCGCAGGGCTTTTCCCCGGTGGCTGATGCGGTCCTTTTCCTCTGCGGAAAGCTCGCCGTAGCTTCTGCCGTCCACATAGAAAAGCGGGTCATAGCCAAAGCCGTTTTCCCCGGCGGGCTGGTGACCGATCATCCCCTCGCAGGTGCCCTCGCACTCCAGGACGGTATCTTCGTCCAGGATGCAGGTAATGTGGCTGACAAAGCGCGCGGTGCGCTGCGGGTCAGCAACGTCCTTCATCTCGTCGAGCAGATGCTGCATCTTCTCGGAATAGGGGGTGTCGTGGCCGTAGTACCGGGCGGAAAGCACCCCCGGGCGGCCGTCCAGAGCGTCGATGCACAGGCCGGAGTCGTCCGCTACGCAGGGCAGTCCGGCGATGTCGTAAACCGCTTTGGCTTTGATGTACGCATTCTGGGCAAAGGTTTCGCCGTTTTCTTCCGGGTCCACCTGGACGCCGGCTTCCTTCTGGGAAAGCACCTGGATGCCCAGGGGCTCGAGGATGCGGCGGAATTCCCGGAGCTTGCCGGGGTTATTGGTTGCAACGATCAGCTGCATGATGATACCTCGCTATTCTTCTGTCTCGGTTTGGGCTTCCTGGGCGTGCTGGCCCGGCTCGTTGCCTTCAAAGAGCGCATCCACGAACTCCTCCGCTACAAAGGGACGCAGGTCGTCGATCTGCTCGCCCACGCCGATGTACTTGATGGGGATGTTCAGCTCCTCTTTGATGCCGATGACCACGCCGCCGCGGGCGGTACCGTCCAATTTCGTGAGGATGATGCCGTTGAGACCGGCGGCCTCTTTAAACTGACGGGCCTGGTTGAGGGCGTTCTGTCCGGTGGTAGCGTCCAGCACCAGCAGGGTCTCCCGGGCGCAGCCGGGGGCCTCTTTGTCGATGACGCGGGAGATCTTGGCAAGCTCGTCCATGAGGTTTTTTTTGTTGTGCAGACGGCCGGCGGTATCGCAGATGATCACATCGCAGCCGCGGGCCTGTCCCGCATGGATGGCGTCATAGACCACGGCTGCCGGGTCGGAGCCTTCTTCGTGGCGAACCAGCTCCACCTGTGCCCGGTCGGCCCAGATGGCCAGCTGGTCGATAGCGGCAGCGCGGA
This sequence comes from Oscillospiraceae bacterium, assembly GCA_019423755.1. Lineage (GTDB taxonomy): Bacteria > Bacillota > Clostridia > Oscillospirales > Ruminococcaceae > Negativibacillus. Next base: position 13,169 of record JAHZAU010000003.1, on the reverse strand, counting down.
AGGTATCCGCTGCGGCCAGCAGCACCTTTTTGCCGTCCTGGCGCAGGTTGTTGGCCAGCTTGCCGATGGTGGTGGTCTTGCCCACGCCGTTGACCCCGATGACCAGGATCACCGCCGGCTTAGTGGAAAGGTCCAGTGCCGCGTCGCCGTCCAGCATCTGGGCGATGATCTGCTTCATCAGTACCTTGACCTCTTTGGTATCGGTGGCACCGGTCTCCTTGACCTTCTTGCGCAGTTCTTCGCAGATGCGGGCCGAGGTGACCGCGCCCACATCCGCCATGATCAGGTTTTCTTCCAGCTCCTCAAAGAATTCCTCGTCGATCTTGGTAAAGGAATTGAGCAGCTGGTCCACCTTCCCCATGAAGGAATCCCTTGTTTTTTTCAGACCTTCGGTGATCTTGCTAAATAAACCCATACGTTTCTCCTATCTCCTACAAAATATCCCTTACCCCTTGATGCCCAGCTTGCTCTCCACCTGGGAGATATCCAGTTCCAGCAGGCGGGACACGCCTTTTTCCTGCATGGTGACGCCGTACATGACGTCGGCTTCCTCCATGGTGCCGCGCCGGTGGGTAATGGCGATGAACTGGGTGCTGTGGCTCAGGTGCTCCTTCATGTACCGGGCGTAGCGCGAGACGTTGACCTCGTCCAGCGCCGCCTCGATCTCGTCCAGGATGCAGAAAGGGGCAGGCCGTACCTTAAGTATAGCAAAATATATGGCGATTGCAACAAAAGCCTTCTCGCCGCCCGAAAGGGACGCCAGGGTCTTGATGATCTTGCCCGGCGGCTGTACCTGGATCTCGATGGGCGATTCCAGCACGTTGTCCGGGTCGGAGAGGATCAGCTTGCCCTCGCCGCCCAAAAACAGCTCCTGGAAGATGGTCTGGAAGTTTTCGTTGATGGCGGCAAAGCTTTCGGCAAACAGCTGGCGCATCTGGGCCGTCAGGTCGCGGATCAGGCGGATCAGCTCGCTGCGGGACTGCTCCACATCCTCGATCTGCCCTTTGAGGAAGAGATACCGTTCGTTGACCTCCTGGTACTCCTGGATCGCCGCTACGTTGATGCTGCCCAGCGCCCGGATGCGGCCTTTGAGCTCGCTTAGGCGGGAGGCGGCCCGGCTTTCGTCCTCCACCGGCACCGCCAGTTCGGCGGCCTGGGAACGGGTCAGGCTGTATTCCTCCCAAAGGCGGGCGATGACCTTGTCGTATTCCATCTGCAGGCTCTGCTTCTTCTCTTCGATGTGACTGAGCTCCCCAGCCAGACGCTCCCGGCGGGCCAGGGCTTCTTTTTCCTGGCTGCGCAGCTGGGTCAGCGTCTGTTCCCACTGGGTCTGCTGCTCCTGCAGCTGCTGGATCTTCTGGGCCTCCTGATTGACCAGTTCCAGCAGTTCCTTTTTGCGTTCCAACCGCTCCTGGGCCTTGCGCTCACACTGGGCGGCGGCTTCCTGCAGCTGCTGGATGCGCGCCAGGTACTGCTCGGTTTGGCGGGACTGGTCCTCGTCCATCTCCCGCAGCTGGCGGGCCATCTGTTCTAAGGACTGGACGTCCCGGGTAACATTGAGCAGCTCGAAGCGCTTTTCGTTGATGGCTTCCTGGGCCTGCTGCCGCAAACCGGTCAGCGCCTCCTGGACCCTTCTCTTTTCCTCCAAGGCGGCGGTCAGTTCCGCCAGCTCCGCCGTGATGCCGGCGATCTGTTCCTGGGCCGAGCCGCTGCTTTGCCGCAGCTGTTCTAACTTTTTCTGGGTATCCTGCAGCTGGGACTTGGCGTCGGAAAGAGCTTTTTGTGCTTCCTGTTCCGCCAGTTCCAGGCGGCGCAGCTCGGCGGTATAGGTGATGTGGTCCTCCTGGGCGGTGCGCAGCTGGGCTTCCAACCCGCGGATGGTACCTTGGATGGCGGCGGCCTCCTGCTGCAGGGCTTCCATTTTGGGAGCCTGTGTTTGGATCTTTTCCTCCAACGCCTGGGCGCTCCGGGTCAGGGAGTCGATCTCCTCCCGGCGGGAGAGGATGCCGCTGTTTTTGGCGGTGGAACCGCCGGTAAAGGAACCGCCCGCGTTGATCAGCTGGCCGTCCAGGGTGACGATGCGGAACTTATATTGATATTTGCGGGCAATCAGCGCGGCGCAGTCCAGATCCTGTGCCACTACCACCCGCCCCAGCAGGTTGGAGAGGATCTCCCGGTAACACTCCTCGCAGGAGACCAGCTGGGCTGCGGTGCCCAGGTAGCCCTCCATCTGCTGGATGCCGGGGGCGTGCAGTTCCTGCCCGCGGATAACGCTCAGCGGCAGGAAGGTGGCCCTTCCGGCGTGGGCATATTTCAGGTTGGCGATAGCTTGCTTGGCGGCCTGCTCGTTTTCCACCACAATATGCTGCATGGCGGAACCAAGCGCGGTCTCCACCGCTACGGCATATTCGCCCGGCGTGCGGATCAGCTGGGACACCGTCCCCCGCACCCCGGAAAGGCTCCCCTTGCGGGCGGCCTGCATCACATGGCGGACACTGTTGTAGTAGCCCTCCATGTTCTTTTCCATGTCGCTTAAAATGCGGGCCCGCTGCATGGCCTGGTCCCGCTCGAAGCCCCATTGCTCCTGCTGGCGGCGCTGCTGCTCCAAGGCGTTCTGCCGGGAAGCCAGCTTCATCTCGTAGCCGGCCCGCTCGTTTTCCAGCGTGCGGCGGCGTTCTTCGATGGTAGCAAGCAGGGCTTTGCACTGGGCAAACTGCTCCTTGGCGTCCTGCACCGCCTGCTCCTTCTCCCCCATCATAGCCTGCAGGCTTTCCATCCGCTGGGAGGCTTCCTCCAAACGGGTGGCGGAGGAGACGCTGTTGAGCTTCTGCATGGTGATGTCCTGCTCGAAGGCGGCGCGGCGCAGCTTCAGGGCGGAAAGCTCCTGGCTGACCTGTTCCAGCTGCTGGCAGCTTTCCCGGAAGGACTCGTCCATCTGGGCCTGCTGCTGGGCAAGGCGCTGGGCCTCCTGCTGCTTTTCCGCGATGCCCGCTTCCAGCTCCTCTAGGCGCTGGCGGGTGCTGCGGCTGCTTTGGGTGTGGCGCAGCACCTCTTGCTGGGCTTCTTCGATGGACGCCCGGTGGTGCTGCACATCGTTGTGGCAGACGGCAGCGTCGGAATCACACTGGGCCATCTCCGCTTTCTGGGCCGAGATCTGGCGGCGGGTTTCTTCCATCTGGGCGCTGGCCTGCTGGATCTGTTCATAGCCGTCGTTGATCTGACAGGTGAACTCGTCCAGCACCGCCTGCAGGTCCAGCTGGCGGTTGTGCAGCACCAGGCGCTGGGCTTCCTGCTGTTCCAGCTTTTCGTGGGTCCGGTCCAAAGAAGCCGACCAGAGGGAGACCTCCAGCGTCTTCTTTTCCTCCGAAAGCTCCAAAAACTGCTGGGCCTTTTCGGCCTGCTGGCGCAGCGGCTCCACCCGGCCTTCCAGCTCCGCCATAATGTCCTTGAGGCGGAGCAGGTTCTCATAAGCCGCTTCCAGCCGCTTTTCGGCGTCGGCCTTGCGGTAGCGGTATTTGGTGATGCCGGCGGCTTCTTCGAAGATCTCCCGCCGCTGGCTGCTGCGGGCGGAGACGATCTCCTCGATACGTCCCTGCCCGATTATGGAATAACCGTCCCGTCCCAGGCCGGTGTCCATGAGAAGCTCGTGGACATCCCGCAGGCGGACGGCGGTCTTGTTGATGCGATATTCGCTTTCTCCGTCGCGAAACAGCTTGCGGCTGATGGTCACCTCGTCGGCGTCCATAGGCAGGCTGCGGTCGGTATTGTCGATGGTCAGGGCCACATAGGCAAAGCCGTTGGGCTTTCGGGTCTGGGAGCCCAGGAAGATAACGTCTTCCATCTTGTCACCGCGCAGGTTTTTGGTGGACTGTTCCCCCAGCACCCAGCGGACCGCGTCGGAGATGTTGCTCTTTCCGCTGCCGTTGGGTCCCACTACGGCGGTGAGGCCGTTGCCAAAGTCCAGGGTGGTCTTGTCCGGGAAGGACTTGAAGCCCTGGATCTGCAAAGATTTTAACTGCAAGGTCCCTGGCCCTCCTTTCGGTTGGATTTTCGTAAGCGGTATTCCCGCCAGGAGATGGCCCGCACCTGGTAGGGCGCCAGGCTGGGGTCGGGCTTTGCCTGCACCGGATAGCCCAAGGCTTCCAGCGCCAGCAGGTTCTGCCGCTTCTGCCCCACCATGGCGGAAAGGGCCCGGGGCGTCACCAGCAGCACCGCCCCTTCCCTGGCGGGAAGGTTTGCCTGCTCCAAAGCCTCCTGGGCCCGGCGCAGGTAGATGCGGCTTTCGCACAGCTCCCGGAAAGCCGGGTGGTACGGCCCGGCCAACAGGTCCCGCTCCAAGGTGGGGCTGGCCTGCAGTCCCAGGCGGATCACCGGGATCGCCTGCTGGTCAAAAAACGCCAGCAGCCCGCTGCAAAGCTCCACCGCTTCCTCCAAGGTCTGGGGGCGGTAGCTGCCCTCGCGCCAGCGCTCTTCCAGCGGCGTCCCGCGGATGAGCAGCGTCGGGTAGATACGCAGGGTGTCGGGCCGCAGGGCGGCGATACGGCGGGCGGTTTCCCACGCCGTCTCCGGGGTGTCTCCATCCAGACCGGTCATCATCTGCAACCCCAGTTCCAGGCCCGCCTGGCGGATCTGCCGGCAGGCTTCCTCGGTCTGGGCGGCGGTATGCCCCCGGCCGTTGCGGCGAAGCACCCGGTCGTCCATACTCTGGGCCCCCAGCTCCACCGCTGTGACCCCGTAATCACACAATAATTGCAGGATCTCCGGCGTGATGGCGTCCGGACGGGTGGAACAGCGGATACCGGCAAAGGTCCCGTTACGCACAAAGGGGGCCGCCGCTTCCAGCAAAGCGATCATCTGCGGGCGCGGGATGGTGGTAAAGCTGCCCCCAAAGAAGGCGATCTGCGCCTCGCGGGCCGCCGGGCCCATCTGCTGGGCCGTCTGCTGGCAGACCTGCGTTACCTCATCGGGTGTGGGTGCCTTCTGCGCGCCGGAGATGCTCCGCTGGTTGCAGAAGCTGCACTGATGCGGACAGCCCACATGGGGCACAAAGATGGAAACGTTGGCATGGCGGCCGTGTTTCATCGGCCCATCAGCTGCAGCGCTTCCTTGGCAGCCATCTGCTCGGCGTTTTTCTTGCTGCGGCCTTCTCCGGTACCGATGACGTTGCTGTTGAGCATGACATCCACCACAAAGCGCTTGTTGTGGTCGGGGCCTTTTTCCTCCACCAGCTTATACTGCAGCTTTTCCTCGGGGTTCTGCTGCACGATCTCCTGGAGGATGGTCTTATAGTCCTTAAAGGAGAGGCGGCTTTCATCCTCCAACATCTCCTTGACAAAAGGCAGCACAAAGGCGCGGGCGCTTTCGATGCCGCCGTCCAGGTAGATAGCGGCGATGAGCGCCTCAAAGGCGTCGGCGATGATGGACGGGCGGGTGCGTCCGCCGGTCAGCTCCTCGCCCTTGCCCAGGCGCAGGTAATCGCCCAGGTGGATCTGGTTGGACATGACGTCCAGCGAGCGCTCACAGACGATGGCTGCACGGAGCTTGGTCAGCTCGCCTTCCGGCACGGTGTAGTTGTTGAACAGATAGTCGGAAACGATGATGGAAAGCACCGCGTCCCCCAAAAACTCCTGGCGTTCGTTGTACTTGGTCTGATGCTTCACCTCGTTGGCATAGGACGAGTGGGTCACCGCCACCTCCAGGAAGGCGGGGTTTTTAAACTGGTAGCCGATGGTATCCTGAAGCGTTTGTAACGATTGCGTTTGCATAATACCTCCTATCTCGGGCAGGTGGGCATACTTCAAAAATTCCGGCAGCCGCTCCTTACCGCAGGCTGCAGGCATTTTTCAAGGACGCCCGGCACGAAAGACAACCGCCCCGTGCGTCAAAACGGCGCACAGGGGACGGCTGGGTCTGGTTTTTATTCTTCCGAAGCAGCGCGGGCCGATTCCCGGGTTGCTTCCTTCATCTGAGAAAGATGAGCGGCGATCTCCTCGACAACATGGTTGTCCACGCAGTTTTTCGCCTGACGGATGGCGTGGAAGAAGGCGCGGGCGTCGGAGCTGCCGTGGGCCTTCACCACGATCTGAGAAGCGCCCAGCAGCGGTGCGCCGCCGTGCTCCTTGTAGTCCATCTTTTTCTTAAAGGCCGCTACGCTGTCCTTGAGCAGCAGCGCCGCGATCTTGGTTTTGGTGCTGGCCAGCAGCATCCCCTTGAGCTCGTTGGAGAAGAACTTGGCCATGCCCTCGATGAGCTTGAGAGCCACGTTGCCGGTGAATCCGTCGCAGACAGCTACGTCGCAGCCGCCCAGAGGAAGTTCCCGAGCCTCCACGTTGCCCACAAACTCCACCGGGGCGTTTTCCAGCAGCTGATAAGTATCCCGCTGCAGGTCCAGGCCCTTGGTGGGCTCGGTGCCGATGTTCAGCAGGCCGACGCGGGGCTTTTTCACCCCCATGATGCGGTTCATGTACACGCTGCCCATGAGGCCGAACTGCAGCAGCATCTCCTTGGAGCACTCGGCATTGGCGCCCGAGTCCATCAGCAGGAAGGAACCGGCCGCGTTGGGGATCACCGTGGCGATACCGCAGCGGCGCACCCCTTTGATGCGCTTAACGATGAGCGAAGCGCCCACCACCAGCGCGCCGGTGCTTCCGGCGGAAACAAAGGCGTCGCCCTTGCCTTCCTTCAGCGCCTGCATACCCACTGCCATGGAGCAGTTGGCGTATTCCTTCAGCAGCAGGGTTGGGTCCTCCTCCACCGGGATGGCGCCCTGGGCGTCCAGGATCTCCATCCCGTTCAGGGAAAGGCCGTTTTCCTTGGCGCAGGCTTCGATCTGCTGGCGGTCGCCCGCCAAAGCGATGTCTACCCCCAGCTGTTCCTTAGCCATAGAGCAGCCGCGCAGCACCTCCAGCGGGGCGTTGTCGCCGCCGAAGGCATCAACGATAATCTTCATGGGTATCCTTCCTTTCTCAAGCTAACAGCAGGCCGCCTCGCCCACTGCGTCCAGATAACTGCGCAGGCTGGCGATGCCCCGTTTGGCGATGGTTTCGTAGCGAAGGCTCTTGTCCCGGATGCGCTCGCCCAGCGGCGGCAGGATGCCCATATTGCAGCCCATAGGCTGGAAATCCTTGACCTCCGGGTCGCTGATGTAGGCGATGAGCGCTCCCAGCATGGTGTCCCGCGGCAGAAGCAGCGGCGGCTGGCCGGCGATCTTCCGGGCCAGGTTGTGGGCCGCCAGGATGCCGCAGGCCGCCGATTCGATGTATCCTTCCACACCGGTCATCTGCCCGGCGAAGTAGACCCGCGGGTCGCTGCGCAGGCAAAGCTCCTGGGAAAGCAGCTGCGGGGAATTGAGGAAGGTGTTGCGGTGCATGACGCCGTAGCGCATGAACTCCGCGTTTTCCAGCCCCGGGATCATGGAAAAGACCCGCTTCTGCTCGGGGAACTTCAGGTTGGTCTGGAAGCCCACCAGGTTGTAGAGGGTACCTTCCCGGTTTTCGCTGCGCAGCTGGACCACCGCCCAGGGACGGTGCCCGGTGCGCGGGTCGGTAAGGCCCACCGGCTTCAAGGGGCCGTAACGCAGGGTGTCCGCCCCGCGCCGGGCCATGACCTCCACCGGCATGCAGCCTTCGTAGACCTTAAAGTCCCGTTTTTCAAACTCCTTGAGCTCCACCGCCTCGGCGTGGATCAGGGCGTCGTAAAAGGCCTCGTATTCTTCCTTATTCATGGGGCAGTTGATGTAATCGTCCTCGCCGCGGCCGTAGCGGGCCGCGAAGAACACCTTCTCCTGGTCCAGCGACTCGAAGGAAACGATGGGCGCCGCTGCGTCGAAGAAGGAAAGGTACCCTTCCCCGCACCGGCGCTGGATATCCTGGGCCAGGTGGTCTTCGGTCAGCGGACCGCTGGCCACCAGCACCAGTCCCTCCTCCGGGATGGTGTCCACCCTCTCGTGTACCACCTGGATCAGCGGGTGGGACTGGATCTTCTGGGTGATATAATCAGAAAAGCGTTCCCGGTCCACGGCCAGCGCCCCTCCGGCCGAGACGGCGGTCTCGGCGGCGGCTTCCATGGTCAGCGACCCGAGGATGCGCATCTCCTCTTTGAGCATACCCGCAGCCGACCCCAGGCGCATGGCCTTGAGGGAGTTGGAGCAGACCAGCTCCCCGTAGCCCGGGTATTTGTGGGCCGGGGTGTACTGGGCGGGCTTCATTTCATACAGGGTCACCGGGACCCCTTTGCGGGCCAGGGTCCAGGCGGCTTCGCAGCCGGCCAGCCCTGCCCCGATGATAACAACCGATTGCATGCGGTCCATCCTGCCTTTCTCCGTGCTATTCCTGCACATAGCCGCAGCCCTCTTTCAGGCAGTGCAGCTTGCCGCCGCGGCCGGCCTTCTTAAAGAGGCTGGAACCGCAGACCGGGCAGGTCTGGTCGGTGGGGGTGTCCCAGGTCATAAAGGGACACTTGGGATTGTGCTCGCAGCCGAAGTACGCCTTGCCCTTTTTGGACTTTTTGGCGTGAATCTTGCCGCCGCACACCGGGCAGGAACCGGGGGTCTCCTGCACCAGCTGCTTGGTGTTTTTGCACTCCGGGTAGCCCGGGCAGGCCAGGAACTTGCCGTACCGGCCCATTTTGATGACCATGTTGCGGCCGCAGTTTTCGCAGATAACGTCGGTCACTTCGTCCGGAACCGAGAGGCGGGTACCCTCCATCTTCTTTTCCGCTTCCTTGAGCTCCTGCTCAAAGCCGGTGTAGAAGCTGCGCAGGGTCTCCACCCAGTCGGTGCTGCCTTCCTCCACCAGGTCCAGACGGTGCTCCATCTCGGCGGTGAAGTCCACGTTGACGATGTCCTTAAACTGCTCCTCCATGACCTTGGTGGTCACCTCGCCCAGGGTGGTGGGCACCAGGCTCTTGCCGTCTCGCTCCACATAGCCGCGCTGCAGCACGGTGGTGATGGTGGGCGCATAGGTGGAAGGACGGCCGATGCCGTTTTCCTCCAAAGCCTTGATGATGGTAGCCTCGGTGTAGCGCGGAGGCGGCTGGGTGAAGTGCTGGCTGCCTTCCACGCCGTCGGAAAGGAGGGTCTCCCCGTCCAGCAGCTCCGGCAGAGCGGAGGTCTTTTCCTCCGGGGTATCCAGCGACTCCTCATACAGCGCGGTGAAGCCGTCGAAGCGGACCGAGTAGCCGGAAGCTTTGAAGCCGTAACCGGCGCAGTCGATGTTGGCGTTGACGGTATCCAGAACGGCGCTTGCCATCTGGCTGGCGATAAACCGCTTCCAGATCAGGCGGTAGAGCTTAAACTGGTCGGCGGTGAGGGATTCTTTGATCTGCTCCGGGACCAGCTCCGGCATGGTGGGACGGATGGCCTCGTGGGCGTCCTGGGCATTGCTGTTTTTCTTATAGATGCGGGGCGATTCCGGCAGGTACTCGGCGCCGTATTTGCCCTGGATATAAGCCCGGGCCTGGTCCATCGCCTCGTTGGAGACGCGCAGCGAGTCGGTTCTCATGTAGGTGATGAGACCCACTGCGCCCAGGTCGGGGATCTCCACGCCTTCGTACAACTCCTGGGCGGCCTTCATGGTGCGCTTGGCCTGGAAGCTCAGGCGGCGGGAAGCCTCCTGCTGCAGGGTGGAGGTGATAAACGGCGGGGCCGGGTTTTTCTTCTTTGTGCCCTTTTTGATGGACTCGATGACGAAATCCTTGCCTTCCAGATTTTTGAGGATGGCGTCGGACTCCGCCTGGTTTTTGATCTCGCACTTTTCGCCGTTGCAGGTGGCCAGGCGGGCGTTAAACTGCCGCTTGGAGCGTTTGGTGCGGAGCTTGGCGTCGATGGTCCAGTACTCCTCTTCCTCAAAGGCGTTGATCTGCGCCTCCCGGTCCACGATGAGCTTCACCACCACCGACTGGACGCGTCCGGCGGAAAGACCGGTCTTGACCGTCTTCCACAGGAAGGGGCTCAGGTTGTAGCCCACCAAACGGTCCAGGATACGGCGGGTCTGCTGGGCGTTGACCAGGTTCAGGTCGATGCTGCGGGGATGCGCCATACCGGCGGTGACGCCGCCTTTGGTGATCTCATTGAAGGTCACGCGGTTGGGCTCGCCCACATCCAGACCCAGCATGTTGGCCAGGTGCCAGGAAATCGCCTCGCCCTCGCGGTCCGGGTCGGTGGCGAGGTAGACGAAGCTGGACTTTTTGGCAGCGGCTTTCAGCTGTTTGCGCAGCTCGCCTTTGCCGCGGATGTCGATATACTGGGGCTGGAAGTCGTTCTCTACATCCACGCCCAGACGGCTTTTGGGCAGGTCGCGGACGTGGCCCATGGAGGCCATGACGTCAAAGCCCTTGCCCAGATATTTTTTGATGGTCTTTGCCTTGGCGGGAGACTCCACGATCACCAGCTTGGTGCTGGATTTGGCAGTCTTCCCCTTGGCAGCCGTTTTTTTCGTTGCGGTTTTCTTGGCCGCCGGCTTCTTCGCCGCGGTCTTGGCAGTGGTCTTTTTGGCCGCCGCCTCCCGTGGTTTGGCTGCTTTTGCGGGAGCCTCCACGGTCTGCTCCTCGCTGGTTTGGGTCACTTTCTTGGTCATCGATACCTCCACGCCGTCCCCCGCGCCAGGCGGGAGGGGCTTTGTTGTATTGCTTGCGGTTATGGGCGGCTAAAGCGCAGTCCCGGATGGGAGCGCGCCGCCCCGATCAATTCCAGTGTGGTCAAAATGGAAAGCGCCTTGGCTGGGGACAGGCCGCTTTTTTCCACCAGTTGGTCGGCGGTCTGCGGCTCGTGCTCCAGCACCCGGAAAAGCTGCATCTCCTCCGGCGAAAGGTCCGGTACCGTCTCCGGTGAAGGCGCCGCCTCCGCCGGGAAGCCGGCGTCCGCTTTCGGGCGGGTGCGCTTTTTGCGGGCCGGCGCTTCCACCGCCGCTTCCGGGGGCGTTATAGTCATTTTGTCTCCAAATAAGGAAGAATATTCTTCCAAAATATCCTCCACGCAGGTGGCAGGTTTGGCGCCCTGCTTGATGAGGGCCAGTACCCCCGCCCCGTTGGGGTCGTAAATATCGGTGGGTACCGCGAAAACATCCCGGTTCTGCTCCTCCGCCCATTTGGCAGTGATGAGCGAACCGCTGCGGCGGCTGGCTTCCACCACCACGACCCCCAGGCTCAAGCCGGAGATAATGCGGTTGCGCAGCGGGAAGTTGCGCGGGATAGGCGGCACGTCCGGCTGATATTCGGTGACGATGGCGCCGCCGTATTGGGGGATGACCCGGCGCAGGTCGCTGTTTTGGGCGGGATAATTGCGGTCCAAACCACAGCCCAACACAGCGATGGTCGGTCCGCCGGCGCGGACGCAGCCCTTGTGGGCTTCGGTGTCCACCCCAACTGCCAGGCCGCTAACGACCACCACGCCAGCCCGGCACAACCCCTGGGAAAACTGGGACGATACCCGGCACCCGTAAGCCGACAGCTTGCGGGTCCCCACCAGCGCCACCGAGGGCAGCCGGTCCAAAGGCGGAAGCTGCCCCTCACAGTACAGCACCAGCGGCGGCTGGTAGATGTTGCGCAGCCGCTCGGGGTAATCCGGGTCGTCCAGCGGGACCACCCGGTACTGTTTTCTTTGGCAGTCCTCCCACACCTGACGGGCGTGGTCGAGACCGGTCAGCTTTAGATTGGTGACCTGTTCCGGGGTCAGCAGGCCCAGCTCATCTAAGGTGTCGCGATCCGCCTCATACAGCCATTGCGGGGAAAGATCGTGCTCCAGGATCACCTGGCCAATGTTGCTGGCATAGCCCAGGGCATCCTGCAGCCAGATCCAATATATCGCGTCCATGACGCTCCCCTCCTTTCGGCCGGTCCCGGCGGTTATTTTTGGCAGAGAGACTGCCGGCTCATCTCCCAGATAGAGATGGACGCCGCCACCGCCGCGTTCAGCGATTCTGCCGCCCCCTCCATGGGGATGATCACCGCGGCGTCGCAGCAGTCCAGCAGCTGCTGGGAAAGGCCGTTGCCCTCGTTGCCGATGGCCACCGCGCTGGGTGCAGCGGAAAAGTCCACCTGGGTGATGGGGATGCTGTCCGGCCGCAGCGCTGTGGCGTAGACGCGGACCCCTTCCCCCTGCAGCTGCCGGATGGCCGCCGCCATATCGGGCACCACCCGGTGCCGCAGGCGGAACAGTCCTCCCATAGTGGCACGCAGCAGTTTGGGCGAATACAGGTCGGGGCAATCGGCAGAAAGGACCACCTCATCTACCCCAAAAGCCTCGCAGCTGCGCAGGATGGTGCCGATGTTGCCCGGGTCCTGCAGCGAGCAGAGCAGCAGAAACCGCCGGCCGGAAAAGGAAGCCTCCTCCGAGCCGGTCTGGGGCAGGTCAAAGACGCCGAATACCCCCTGCGGGGTCTGGGTGTCGCTCAGACGGGCTGCCAGCTCCGCCGGGAGGGTGAACGCCTCTTCGGCCCGGTCCAGCAGACCATCCAGGGCGGTGCCGCTGCGCTCCAGCTCCTCCTGGGTCAGGAACAGCTGCCGCAGGCAAAGGCCGCTGCGCAGGATATCCCCGCACAGCCGCAGCCCTTCGGCCAAAAAACGCCCCTGCTGCTGCCGGTATTTTTTGCCCTGGATGAGCTTGGCAGCCGCTTTAAGCTGTTTATTTTCTTTTGAGGTAATGGGCTTTAGAGAAAATCGGTCCATAATCCCCGTCCTTTTGAAAAGAATAGCAGGTTTCTGCGGAAGAATCTACCGTGATTTTGTGAACCTCCGGCGGGTTTTGCCTGCCGGAAGAAGTAATCTATAATAAAAGACGCCCGATGTCCATTGAAGAACGCGGGCGTTTTTTATTAAGGATTAAAGAGCAGCTTTTGCCTTCTCAACCAGAGCGGTGAAAGCAGCCGGATCATGGATAGCGATCTCGGACAGCATCTTTCTGTTCAGGTCGATGCCAGCCTTCTTCAGACCGTTGATGAATTTGGAGTAGTTGATGCCGTTTGCTTTGCAGCCAGCGGAGATTCTGGTGATCCAGAGCTTTCTGAAGTCACGTTTTTTCTGCTTACGGCCGATGTAAGCATAGTTGCCAGATTTGTAAACGGCCTGTTTGGCCATCTTAAAATGTCTGGATTTGCTGCCGAAGTAACCTTTGGCCAGCTTCAGAACTTTCTTTCTTCTTTTGCGAGTCATCATCGCGCCCTTAACTCGAGCCA
>JAHZAU010000029.1 GCA_019423755.1 Oscillospiraceae bacterium | reverse complement strand
CTGCCCGACTAGGATTCGAACCCAGACAAACAGAGTCAGAGTCTGTCGTGCTACCATTACACAATCGGGCAATACATGTGTTTGTTGTTGACAACGTATATTATTATACTCGCTTTGGGAAGAATGTCAATAGGTCTCGCAAACTTTTTTGCAATTTTTTTGCGAGGCCCCAAAAAGCGGCTGGATCGCCCGGCTGTTCACAGTTTGTTCCCAAAAAATCTGCAAAAACCTCTTGAATATATACTAAAATAGTGTATAATAAAGACACAAACAAAAAAACACCTCGAACCGAAAGGAGTTTAGGAATATGGCAGTAAAACATCTCAATCCCGAAACTTTCGCACAGGCAGTGGAAAGCAAGGTGGCTATGGTAGATTTCTGGGCCGATTGGTGCCAGCCCTGCCAGTCCCTTCTGCCGGTCATCGACCAGCTGGGAGAGGAACTGGACGGCAAAGCCGTAGTCGGTAAGGTCCATGTGGACGAAAACAAATCCCTGGCCCGTCAGTTTGGCGTCATGAGCATCCCGACGGTGGTGTTCTTCAAGGACGGCAAAGAGGTCCAGCGTCTGGTGGGCGTCCATCCCAAGCAGGCTTACCTGGACGTGATCGCTCAGCTGGGCTAATCCTTTTTCATCGCTTTTTCTCCTCCGACGAAATCTCGTTACATTCCTATACCAAAAGGGACCCTCCTTCCCACAGCGGGAAAGAGGGCCCCTTTTTCTTTTCTCGATTACTGCAGTTCCAGGCCGACGGGGCAGTGGTCGCTGCCCAGGATGTCGGTGTAGATATGGGTGCCGGTGACCCGCTCCATCAGCCGCTGGGACACCAGGAAGTAGTCGATGCGCCACCCGGCGTTCTTCTGCCGGGCTTGGAAGCGGTAGGACCACCAGGAGTAGACCCCTTCCACCCCGGGGTTGCGGCTGCGCCAGCTGTCCACAAAGCCCGCTTCCAGCAGCTGGGTCATCTTGGCGCGCTCCTCGTCGGTGAAGCCGGCGTTGCGGCGGTTGGTCTTGGGGTTTTTCAGGTCGATCTCGGTGTGGGCGACGTTCATATCCCCGCAGATGATCACCGGCTTCTGGGCGTCCAGGGCGGTGACGTAGGCGCGGAAGTCATCCTCCCACTGCATGCGGTAGTCCAGGCGTTTCAGGCCGTCCTGGGAGTTGGGAACGTAGACGTTGACCAGGTAGAAATCCTCATATTTCAGGGTGATGGCCCGGCCTTCGTGGTCGTGCTGGTCGATGCCCAGGCCGTAGCGCACCGAAAGGGGCTCGATGCGGGAAAAGACCGCCGTACCGGAGTAGCCCTTCTTTTCGGCGCTGTTCCAGTAGACGTGGTAGCCGGACAGGTCAAAATCCGCCTGCTCTGGCTGCATTTTGGTTTCCCCCAAGCAGAAGATATCCGCCTGCTGGTCGCGGAAGAAGTCGAAAAAGCCCTTTTGGGCGCAGGCCCGCAGGCCGTTGACGTTCCAGGAGATCAGTTTCATGGATGGTACCTCTCATTTCGTGGTAGTGGGTTCGGTGGCGGCAGGGCGGACGCCCAGCTGCTCCAAGCTTTGGCGCAGGTGGGAGACCTCCCCATCAAAGACGATGCCCTCCATGCCGCAGGCGCGGCCGCCCCGGATGTTGGCGGGCAGATCGTCGATAAACAGGCACTGGGCCGGGTCCAGGGAAAAGCGCTCGAACAGCCGCTGGTAGATGGCCGGGTCGGGCTTGACGCAGCGCTCCACAGCAGACACCAGGATGCCGTCAAACAGCGAAAACATGGGCAGCGGCGTGGTGTAGGAGAAGAAGCGCCGGCTGGCGTTGGAGCAGACATACAGCCGGTAGCCGGCGGCCTTGAGCTCCCGCAGCAGCTCCTCCATGCCCGGCACCGGCGGCAGGTACTGGTCCCAGCAGGCAAAGGCCCGGCGCCCGGCCTCCTGCAGGTGGGGCGGCAGGCGGGGGATCACCCGCTCCAAAAATTCCGGGTCGGAAAGGGCGCCGGAATCGGTCATGGCCCACTCGGGGCTTTGGAACAGCCCGGCATAAAGCTGCTGGGCGTCGGCTTCGTTTTCGGTGCAGAGACGGCTTACCAGCTGGGGCTGGAAGCGCAGCAGCACGTTGCCCATATCAAATACAATGGCGCGGATCACGGCGCATCCCTCCTGCAAAAAAGATCTGCCCCCAGTATAGCACAGGAGCCCCGGCGGCGTAAAGCAGGGGAGAGATGGCCTTTTTCTTGCCAAGCGGCCCCGGGTGTGGTACATTGAAGGCAGCGAAAACAAAGGAGGAATCGCCATGTTTCGAGCCATGAGAAGAAGCCGTCAGCAGCTTTCCCAGGAGATGTGCGAAGCGGTGCTTGCCCGGGGCACCAGCGGGGTGCTGGCTGTGCTGGGGGACGAGGGCTACCCCTACGCCGTGCCGCTGAGCTATTTTTATACCGAAGGGAAGATCTACTTCCACTGCGCCCGGGAGGGCCACAAGCTGGACGCCATCCGCTGCTGTCCCCAGGTGTCCTTCTGCGTGGTGGACCAGGACCAGGTGCATCCCGAGGAGTATACCACCTACTACCGCAGCGTCATCGCCTTCGGCAAGGCGCGGGTACTGGAAGAGGAGGAAGAAAAGCGCCAGGCCATCCGCCGGCTGAGCCTGCGCTACTACCCTGCCGCCCAGCCCCAGCAGTTGGAGGAGACCATCCGCCGGGAGTGGGCGCCGCTCTGCCTGGTGGAGGTGGAGATCCAGCACCTGACCGGCAAGGAGGCCCGGGAGCTGGCGGTCCAGCGGGAAAAAGGGGAGGAGACCCGATGAGCCGCTGGCAATTTCGTATGGCGCAGGAGGCCGACGCCCCGGCGCTGCTGGAAATCTACCGGCCGTTTCTGGACACGCCGGTGACCTTTGAGGAGCAGCTGCCCTCGGAGGAGGAATTTGCCCGGCGCATCCGGGAATATTCCCGGTACTACCCCTACCTGGTCTGCGAAAAGGACGGCCGTCCCGTGGGGTACGCCTACGCCCACCGGGCCATGGAGCGGGCAGCCTACCGCTGGAACGCCGAGCTTTCTATCTATCTGGCCCCGGAAGCGGCGGGCCAGGGGGTGGGGCGTCGGCTTTACGAGGCGTTGGAGGAGCTGCTGAGCCTTGTGGGGGTGCGCAACCTGTACGGGGTGGTCACCGCTCCCAACCCGGCCAGCGAGGCGCTGCACCGCGCCTGCGGCTTCCGGCTCATCGGTGTCCACCGGGCCTGCGGCTACAAGTGCGGCCAGTGGCGGGACGTGCTCTGGTACGAAAAGCGCCTGCCCGGTGAGGAAGGTCCCCAGGGTCCCCGGGAGCCGGAACCCTTTTCCCGCTTTGCCTGCCGCTGCTCGGAGGAAGTGGCCCGGGTGCTGGAAAAATACCGCCCCTAGCGGCGCTTCCCCGGCGCAAAACCGCCTGACAAACGGCAAAATTCCTTTACTTTAGCGCGATTCTGTGCTATGGTATAAGGAAGAATGCGCACAGGCGTGTAGAGAAACGGAGAACCAGACCATGTCCAAAGAGATTCAGGAAAAAGCAGTATACAAGCAGATCGCCATGGATATCGCCTCCAAGGTGGTCAACGGGAAGTACCGCCTGGGCGAAAAGATCCACGGCCGTTCCACCCTGGCCAGCCAGTACAACGTTTCCCCGGAAACGGTGCGCCGGGCGGTGTTCCTCCTCAACCAGGTAGGGGTGCTGGACGTGAAACAGGGTGCCGGCATCATCATCAAGTCGGTGGAGAACGCCGAGGAGTTCATCAGCAAGTCCAACGACCGCGACTCCATCGACACCATCAAAAGCCACATCAACCGCCTGATGCAGGAGCAGAAGCAGCTCAACCGCAAGCTCCAGGAAAACATCAACGTGCTGCTGGACGCCAACGACCGCTTCAACTACCTGAATCCCCTGACCCCGTTTGAGCTTTACATCGACGAAAACTGCCCCCTGGTGGGCCAGACCAGCGCCTCGGTGCGCTTCTGGAACAACACCGGCGCCACCATCATCGCCATCAAGCGCAAGGCAAACACCATCCTTTCCCCCGGCCCCCACGCCCAGTTCTTCGCCGGGGATTCCCTGCTTATCGTGGGAGACGAAAGCTCCTACAAAAAAGCCAAGGCTTTGCTGAGCCTGCAATAACCCGTGCAGCCGCCGGGCCGTCTGTTTGTGCGGCCTGGCTTTGCTTTTTAAAAGGAGGCTCGCCCATGTTCACCCTGACCCCCTGCCCGCCCGACCAGCTGGACGCGGTGCTCGATCTGTTTTGGCAAACGGTCCACACCATCAACGCCCAGGACTACACCCCCGACCAGCTGGATGCCTGGGCCCCCCGGGACCCGGACCGGGACCGCTGGCGCAAAAAGTGGGAGACGAGCCTTGTTTGGGCCGCCTGGCAGGACGGGGAGCTGGCGGGCTTTGCCAATCTGGAAGCCCCGGACCACCTGGACTGCCTGTATGTTTCCGCCCGGCACCAGCGCCAGGGAGTGGCCTCCGCCCTGGCCCAGAAGATGGAGGAGCTTGCCCGCCAGGCCGGCGCGTCCCGCCTGCGGGTGGAGGCATCGCTGACCGCCCGGGGCTTTTTTGCCCGCCGGGGCTACCGGGAACTTCGCCGCCAGCAGGTACCGCTGCGCGGCCAGCTCCTCACCAATTTTGTCATGGAAAAAACGCTGTAACCGCTGAACATATCACAAAAAAGGAGAACCTCGCCTATGAAACAATCCCGCGGCCTTGCTAAGGTCACCGTCACCCCCAAAGCAGAAAAATCCATCCTTTCCGGCCACCCCTGGGTCTACAACACCGAGGTGCTCCGCCTGGAGCCCGACCCGTCGGTCCCTTTTACAAACGGGGACCTGGTGGACGTGGTCAACGCCAAGGGCAGCTGGCTGGGCACCGGTTTTTACAATGAGGTCAGCAAGATCCGGGTGCGGCTCATCTCCCGCAACGCCAACGACCGCTTTGACGAGGCCTTCTACGAGCGCCGCCTGCGCCACGCTGTGGCCTACCGTCAGACGGTCATGGGTCCCGACGCCGCCTGCTGCCGCCTGATCTTCGGCGAGGCGGACCACTTCCCCGGCCTGACGGTGGACCGCTTCGGCGACATCCTGGTGACCCAGACCCTGTCTCTGGGGATGGAGCGCATCAAGGGGATGCTCTTCCCCATGCTGTACCGCATCCTCAACGAGGAGGAAAACCGGGTGAACGGCCTGGGCGTGCGCGCCATCTATGAGCGCAACGACGTAGCCATCCGCAAGCTGGAAGGTCTGGAAGAGGGCAAGGGCTTCTTCCCGCTGGAAGGGGTCGAGCTGCCCGAGACCACCAGCACCACCATCGTGGAAAACGGCATCACCTACGCGGTGGACTACGAAAACGGCCAGAAGACCGGCTTCTTCCTGGACCAGAAATACAACCGCCAGGCGGTGGCCCGTCTCAGCCGCGGCAAACGGGTGCTGGACTGCTTCACCCACACCGGCTCCTTCGGTCTCAACGCCGCCCAGGGCGGGGCCGAGCTGGTGCTTTCGGTGGATATCTCCGAATCCGCCATCGAGATGGCCCGCCAGAACGCCCGCCGCAACGGTCTGGACGGCCGGATGGAATTTTTGGCCGCCAATGTGTTCGACCTGCTGCCCCAGCTGGAACACGATCCGCGGAAGTTCGATTTTATCATCCTGGACCCGCCGGCCTTCACCAAGTCCCGCCAGACGGTGGAAAGCGCCGCCCGGGGCTATAAGGAGATCA
This sequence comes from Oscillospiraceae bacterium, assembly GCA_019423755.1. GTDB lineage: Bacteria > Bacillota > Clostridia > Oscillospirales > Ruminococcaceae > Negativibacillus. Next base: position 11,949 of record JAHZAU010000029.1, on the reverse strand, counting down.
ACCTCCGCGCCATGAAGCTGCTGCCTCGGGGCGGATACCTTGCTACCTGCTCCTGCTCCCACTTTATGACCGAGGAGCGCTTCGTCAAGATGCTGCACGACGCCGCCCGGGACGCCTGTGTCAGCCTGCGGCAGATCGAAGCCCGCCAGCAGTCTCCCGACCATCCCATCCTGTGGAACGTGCCGGAGACCAACTATCTGAAGTTCTACCTGTTCCAGGTAGTATAAAAAGGAGATCGTACCATGTATCAATGCGCCAAATGCGCCCAGCGGGGCTGCACCCGCCGGGACCTGACCAAGACCCTGCCCGAGTGCCCCAGCAAGGACGAAGCTCTGCAGCAGCAGGCCGCCGCCCTCTACGAGGAGGAAGAAAACCACCGCATCGCCTATGAGGCAGCGCTGGTGGAGGTGGAAGGCTACGGCCGGGACCCCCGCCTGGTGGAGATCATGCACTTTTTGCGCCGCTGCGGCTACGAGAAGGTGGGTCTTGCCTTCTGCACCGGCCTGTTCCGCGAGGCCCGCGAGGTGACCAATATCCTGGAATACAACGGCTTTACCGTCTGCTCGGTCATCTGCAAAAACGGCGCCTTCCCCAAGCGCATCCTGGGGGTCAGCGACGAGCAGTGCCTGGGCGGCAGCTGCGATGAGGACGTTATGTGCAACCCCATCGGCCAGGCGCTGTTTTTAAACCAGGAGGGCACCCAGTGCAACATCATCCTGGGCCTTTGCGTCGGCCACGACACCCTGTTCATCAAACATTCCCAGGCGCCGGTGACGGTGCTGGCGGTGAAGGACCGGGTCACCGGTCACAACCCCCTGGCCAGCATCTACAACGCCCAAAGCTACTACAAAAAGACCTACTATCCTCCCAAAGAGGACTAACATACGGCAAAAAAAGCAACCCCTTTCCCAAACGCGGGAAAGGGGTTGCTTTTTTCCTGGGAAAATTACAGCGGAGAAAAGGCCTTGACGCTGCCCCGGCCGGAAAGGGCGCCCAGCTCCTTTTCCAGCATGACCCCGTAGCGGGGGTCGGAGGAGTAGCTGAAGGTGGTGCGGATGCAGCGCTCCACAAAGTCGGTGGCGCGGCCCATAGCCATAGGCAGGCTGTCCCCGGTGAGGAAGCCCCCGGTCAGCACGCTGGCAAACAGGTCCCCGGTGCCGGGATAGGCCACCGGCAGGTAGTCGCAGGGCACCAGCCAGAAGGCGTTGTGGCTCTTGTCGTAACCCAGGGTGGCGATGTTCCCCGAAGCCATAGGTACCCCGGTGATGACCACGCAGTCAGGGCCGCTGCGTCCGCCGCCCTGGCCGCACAGCCGGGAAAGCTGTACCAGCAGGCTGCGGGCCTCGGTGTGGGTGAGACCCTGGGCGGGGAAGGGCTGTTCCAGCAGCATGCAAGCTTCGGTCAGGTTGGGGGTGATGACGTCCGCCGCCTGCACCAGCTCCCGCATGCGGCGCACCATGTCCGGGGTGCAGGTGCGGTAGGGCTTGCCGTGGTCGCCCATGACCGGGTCCACCACCGCCAAAGCATCGGGGTAGGCAGCCAGGAAGGCGAGGCAGTGGTCGATCTGCTCCTGGGAGCCGAGGAAGCCGCTGTAAATGCACTCAAATTCCAGCTCCAGGCGGCGGTAATGCTCCAGACAGGCGGGGATAAAGTCGGTCAGGTCCCGCAGGACCACCTCCCCCAGGCCGCCGGTGTGGGAGGAGAGCACGGCGGTGGGCACCGGGCAGACCTGGACCCCCATGGCGGAGAGGGTGGGCAGGATCACCGAAAGGGAACAGCGGCCAAAGCCGGAAAGGTCGTGGATGGCGGCCACCCGCAGCGGGCGGCCTTCCCGGGGAAGGGTACGGACAGGCGTTTGCATGATTTTTAAAAAACGGCCAGCTCCGGCGGGGCGGAGTGGGAGGGCAGAGGGCCTTTTTGCGGACAAAATTTTTTTCGGGATGGAAACACTTCTCTGGAAAATCCCCGCGCCCGGCGGGGCAGACTATGGGTACTGCGGGCGGGGCGTGCTCCTGCCGGCAGGGCAGAACACCGGCAGGAAGCCTCTACCGGCGATTTTGCGGCAAATGCTTCGAAGGAGTGAATACCATGAACACCATGAAAAACATGGGCACCATCCTCACCGGCGCGGCAGTGACCGCGGCGGTGGGTACCGCTGCCTATATGCTCACCGGCAGAAAGAAAAAGATGAACACCCGCCAGCTGAAAAAACGCATGGGCAAGGCGGTCCAGGCGGCGGGAGACATTGTGGAGAACATCACCGGCATGATGGGCTAACTGCGCCCACCATCCCCACCCGGTCCGGCATTCCCGGCCGGGGTACATAGGCCGGACATCCAGCCTTCCTCCGCCAGGGCGTGGCCGAAGCGGCGCAGCGCCTCCTGCCTTTGGCGGTAGTCGGGAAGCTGCCGCTGCACCGTCTGCCAGAAGCGGGGGCTGTGGTCGTGGTGGGCGATGTGAGCCAGCTCATGCACCACCACATATTCTACACATTCCGGCGGACAGAGCAGCAGCCGCCAGGAGAAGCTCAGGCTGTTTTTCCCCGAGCAGGAGCCCCAGCGGGTGCGGGCAGAGGTGATGTGCAGCCCGGTGGGGCAAAGGCCCATGCACGGGCCCCATTGGTTCAGCAGCTGGGTAAGATAGGGGCGGGCCAGCTGGCGGTAAAGATTCTGGGCCGCCTGCCGCCGCAGAGCCACCGGTTGGGGGCTATTTTCCCCCAGGGGGAGGACGGCGGTCTCTCCGTCCAGGCGGGCAGCGGAGCAGCCGGGTTCCAGGCGGATGGACAGGCGCCGTCCCAAAAGGGGCAGGGTCTGACCTTCCGACAGGGTATAAGCGGCCTGGACCTGGGCCCGGCGGGCAAGCTCCTGCTGCCGGGCAGCGATCCAACCGGCTTTGCTTTCCACCCACCGGCGGATGATCTGGTTTGACAGGGTCAGCGGCGCTTTCACCTGCACCGTGCCGTCGGGCAGCACCGTCAGGCCCAGGGTCTTGCGCCGGGAGCGCACAAGCTCAAATTCCATGCCCATCATCCTTTCCGGGCGGGGAGGGTGCCCCGGCACAGAGGGAAGCGCGGGCAGCCGTAAAAGGGTTTCCCGGCGTTGGGTCCCTGGCGGGCGGTGCGCAGCACCATGGGACTGCCGCACAGCGGGCAGCGGGGCGGCTCCTCCTCGTCATCGGCCAGCGGCTCGCCTAAGCTTTGGGACACGCAGCGCAGGATGGGCAGCAGGTCCCGCTGGGAGTAGGAGCGCTGGCAAGGGACGTGAAACAGCGGCAGCCCCGCCGCGGCAAAAGCCTTGTCCATAAATTGGTCCCGGCGGCGGCGACCCCGCTGCTGGTGGGAGGCGTCGTCCAGCTCCACGGCGCAGAGGGGCTGCATGGTGTCCGGGTCGCAGAGGACAAAATCCACGTGCTTCTGGCTGATCCAGTTAAAATAGGTGCCGCTGTGCCGGCCGGCCTTGTCGGTGACGTAAAGCAGCTCCCGGATGGCGGGCTTGGGGCAGAGGACGGCCTCACCTTCCAGCTCCTGGGAGAGGGTAAAGTAAAAATCGGTCTCCGCCGGGGAGAGGAAGTCCGTCCGGCGGCCGTAGGGCGCCCGGCTGAAGGGGTTTGCAGTGCGCAGATACTGCCGCACGGCCAGCGCCGCCAGCAGCACCCCGCCCAGCAGGCAGAGAAAAATCCAAAAATCGGTCAATGTTATCGGGTCCTTTTTTTAAAATTGCGCAGGGACGCCGCGGCGTCCGCTTCCTTATTATACTCACAAGGCGGGAAAATACAACCCGTCCCGCCTCCGGGACAAAATGTCCAAAATAACAATGGGATTTGCAAAATATGCCGGAAATGCCGGGTGTAATTTACAAAAACCCATATAAATTCAGACACGCTTTGTGAAAAACGAATATTGCTTTTGTTTTTCGATTATGTTAATATAGTAACGAAGTTAAGGAAAGACATCGTCTACTTGCTTATGATATCACATCTCTCATTTCCCTTTGCAAGGTAAGAGGAAACCCCCAGTCCGCGCCGGACAGGGGGTTTTTTCGTTGCCTTTTTTATTGTACCGTGTGGCGGATGTAGTCCACCGCGCCCACGTCCTGGCCGCCCCGGCGGTAGACCCGGGGGACCCGGCGGCCGATGACGCACATGATCTCGTAGTGGACGGTGTCGGTCATCTGGGCCACCTCTTCCATGGTGATGTGCTGGCCTTTTTCTTCGCCGACGATGGTGATCTGCATGCCGTCCCGGGCGGTGGGGATCTCGGTGACGTCCAGCATCAGCTGGTCCATGCACACCCGGCCCACAATGGGGGCAAACTGGCCGTCCACCAGCATCTTGCCCCGGTTGGAAAGGCTGCGGTGGTAGCCGTCGGCGTACCCGATGGGCACGGTGGCGATGCGCATATCCCGCGGGGCGGTGAAGGTGCGGCCGTAGCTGATCTTGGAGCCGGCCTTGACCTCCTTGACCATGGAGATGGCGGATTTGAGCTCCATGGCCGGGCGCAGGTCGATTTTTCCGGCGCAGGCCGGGTCGGGCACCAGGCCGTAGATAAGCACCCCGGCACGCACCATATCCAGCTGCATCTCGGGGTAGTTGACGATGCCGCCGCTGTTGCAGCAGTGGCGCACCGCAAAGCGGATGCCCCGCTGTTCCAGCTGGTCCAGCACCTCCATAAAGGTGGCAAACTGGTGCTTGGTGTAGGCGATGGACTCCTCGTTGTACTCATCGGAGCTGGAGAAGTGGGTGAAGACGCCGTTGCACAGCAGGTTGGGGAAGGCGCACACCTGGGAGATCTCCTCCACCGCCAGCGGCAGGTCCTGGCCGTCGAAGCCGATGCGGCCCATGCCGGTGTCTACTTTGATGTGACAGGAGACGGTGACCCCCGCCTTCTGGGCCTCGGCCTGGAGCTTCTGGCCGTACTGCAGGGAGAACACCGTCTGGGTGATGTTGTACTCGCACAGCAGGCGGGCCTTGTCCGGCGGGGTGGTGCCCAGGATGAGGATGGGGTGGAAGATGCCCTGGTTGCGCAGGGACATGGCTTCGCTTAAATTGGAGACGGCAAACCAGTTGACCCCCAGCTTCACCAGCTCGTCGGCGATGTATTTATCCCCGTGGCCGTAGGCGTCCGCCTTGACCACGCCCATAATCAGGCAGCCGGGGCGCAGGCGGGCCTTGATGGAGCGGATGTTGTAATCGATGCGGTCCAGGTCCACCACAGCCCAGCTGCGGCGCAGAAAATCTACCATAAGAAATCCTTCCTTTCCAGGAAAATCAAAAATCCCCCTCCAAAAGAAAGCATCCTGGCCCCGGAAGGTCAGGATGACGGCACAGGCCGGCGGCGGGGTGTTTATGAGGAAAAGCACCGGTCCATACTAAGCAGCAACCGGACCGGGCGGCGTTTTGTGTTTCTATCATACACGAAACCCAGGGAAGATACAACCAGAAACCAGCCCTCCGGAGAAATTTTCATCCCACAGGAGGGAGCGGACCATGACGGAAAAAGAGTATCAACAGATGAACCGGGAGATCTGCCCGGTGTCCCCGGCCGGGCGGGACCTGCCGCTGGCGTTTGCGGTAGGCGGGGCGGTGTGCGTGCTGGGGCAGGTGGTGTGGAGCTGGCTGGAAGCCCAGGGGGTGGAGCCGTCCACGGCTTCGGCCCTGGCGTCCATCTCGCTTATCGCCCTGTCGGCCCTGCTGACCGGGCTCAATGTCTACGACGACATCGCCCGCTATGCCGGGGCGGGGACGCTGGTGCCCATCACCGGCTTTGCCAACTCCATGGTCTCCCCGGCTATGGAGTTTAAGACCGAAGGATATATCCTGGGTTTGGGGGCTAAGATGTTCTCCATCGCCGGGCCGGTGCTGGTTTACGGCATCAGCACCTCGGTGGGGTACGGCATCCTTTACTACCTGTGGACGGTGAACCGTTAGGAGGGCGCGTATGGCAAGACGGATCGGAAATCATACCGTGTGGCTGGAGCACAGCCCGTCCATCCTGGGCTGGGCGGCGGCTGGTTCCAAAAAGGAGGCGGACGGCCCGCTGGCCGACCAGCTGGACATCTGCAACCCCGACTCCACCTTCGGGGAAAAGACCTGGGAAAAGGCCGAAAGCCGGATGCAGCGGGAGGTGGTGTCCAAAGCGCTGACCAAGTGCGGGTTGACCTCCGGGCAGATCGACTACATCTTTGCCGGAGACCTGCTCAACCAGTGCATCAGCTCCAACTACGGCCTGCGGGAGCTGGGCATCCCCTTTTTGGGGCTGTACGGCGCCTGCTCCACCATGGCCGAAAGCCTGTCCCTGGCGGCGCTGCTGGTGGAAGGCGGCATCGCTCGGCACTGTGCGGCGGCGACATCCTCCCACTTCTGCTCGGCGGAGCGGCAGTTCCGCTTCCCGCTGGAATACGGCGGCCAGCGCGCCCCCACCTGCCAGTGGACGGTCACCGGGGCGGGGGCCTGCATCCTGGGGGAAAGCAGTATGCCCCCTTACGTCCGGGCGGTGACCATCGGCACCATTGAGGACCTGGGTATCAACGACATGAACAACATGGGGGCCGCCATGGCCCCGGCGGCGATGCAGACCCTCTGCCGCTTCTTTGCGGACACCGGCACCAACGCCGACAACTACGACGCCATCTTCACCGGGGACCTGGGCTGGGTGGGCAGCCAGCTGCTGCGCCGCCTCATGGAGGAAAAAGGCTACCACCTGGGCGACCGGTACCAGGACTGCGGCCTGATGATCTACGACCGGGAGACCCAGCAGGTGGACGCCGGCGGCTCCGGGTGCGGATGCAGCGCCGTGGTGCTCTGCGCCGAGATCTTGCAGAAGATCCGCGCCGGAAGCCTGCGGGAGGTGCTGTTTATCGCCACCGGCGCCCTGATGAGCCCCATCAGTGTGCAGCAGGGGGAGACCATCCCCGGCATCGCCCATCTGGTGCACCTGTCCAACACGCCGGGCTGTTAGCCCGGGGGAAGGAGAAAACCGTTATGATACAATATCTCTGGGCGTTTCTGGTGGGCGGGACCATCTGCGCGGTGGGCCAGCTGCTCATCGACTACACCAAACTGACCCCGGCGCGCATCCTGGTTTCCTTTGTGGTGGCCGGGGTGGTGCTGGGCGGCTTGGGGCTGTACCAGCCGCTCATCGACTTTGCCGGGGCGGGGGCTACCGTGCCGCTGACCGGCTTCGGGGCGCTGCTGGCCAAGGGGGTGCGGGAGGCGGTGGACCAAAACGGCCTGTTCGGCGCCCTGACCGGCGGGCTTACCGCTTCGGCCGGGGGCATCGCGGCGGCCATCGTCTTTGCCCTGGTGACGGCGCTGCTTTCCCGCTCCAAGGACAAAAGCTAGGCCCCGTTTTGGGAAATACTCCTTCCGTTCTTAAAATCGCCGCAAAATCCACACAAAAAGGGCTGGAAATCCCGCGGCAAAGCAGGTATACTCTTAAGAAAGAACGGGTCCCGCCCAAGGGGGACCCTTACAGAAAGGAAGGGGATTCCCTTGAAACTGTCCTACAAGAAAAAACAGAAGCTGATGCGGGTGGCCTTCTCTGCCATCGCCCTGGTGCTGGTGGTCATGCTGGTGCTGCCCATGGTGCTGTAAGGAGGGACGGATATGGATATCACCATCCGCCCGGTGCGCCCGGAAGACCTGGACGGGGTGGCCCGCCTGGAAGCAGCCTGCTTCCCGCCGGCAGAAGCGGCCGGCAAGGAGGAGTTTGCCCGGCGCATCGCCGCCTTCCCGGAGTGCTTCCTGGTGGCCGAAAGCGCCCAGGGGGAGATCATCGGCATGATCAACGGCTGTGTCACCGACACCACCACCCTGCCCGATGAACTGTACCACGACGCCACCCTCCACCAGCCCGACGGCCCCTACCAGACGGTGTTCGGCCTGGACGTGCTGCCCCAATGGCGCCGCCAGGGTATCGCTGCCCGGCTTATGGAGGCTTTCCTGGACCAGGCCCGCCAGCGGGGCAAGACCGGAGCCATCCTCACCTGCAAGGACCATCTGCTGCACTACTACGAGCGCTTTGGCTACCGCTGCCAGGGGCGTTCCGCCTCTACCCACGGCGGCGCCCAGTGGAACGATATGCTGCTTTTGTTTGCCGACGAGAACAGATAAAAGGCCCCAGCCGGAGGAGGAAAGCCGATGGAACGGTTTCAGAAGGTCTATCATCAAGGCATCATCGAGGTCACCGAGATTTGGGTGGATACCCAGACCGGCGTCAACTACCTGTTTCATAAAGACGGAAACGCAGCCGGGTTCACCCCGCTGCTGGACCAGGACGGCAAGCCGGTGATCACGCCGGAAGCGGTCCGGTAAGCGCAAAAACGCAAGAAAAATGCCCAAAGACAGCGGAGGAAAAATCCGCTGTCTTTTCTTTTGCGGGAAAGCGTGAATGAAATATTAATTTGCAGTTAATATTATATAATATAGTTGACAAATTATAAAATCAGGAATACAATAAGCACAGAATCCAAACCAAGACAAAGGAGGGACACGGGATGTCCAAAAGTGTTTACAGCCTGGTGCTCAGCGATGATGTGGTCCGGGCGGCGGACCGGGAGGCTTACGCCCGGGGGACCAGCCGTTCCAACCTCATCAACCAGATCCTGGCCGAGTACCTGTCCTATATTACCCCGGAAAAGCGGATGAAGGACATCTTCTCCTCCCTGTGCGCTATGCTGGAGCAGGAACCGTTCCAGGTGCAGACCCAGGGCTCGGACAGCATCCTTTCCATCCGCAGCCCCCTGCGGGTCAAGTACAACCCCACCATCCGCTATACGGTGGAGCTTTCCGCCGACGGCGCCGGGGAGCTGCGCATCACCGCCCGCACCCAGAGCCAGGCGCTGCTGGGGCTGCTCAACGGGTTCTTCCACCTGTTCTGCCAGGTGGAGGAGCCGTATCTGCACAAGCTTTGTCCCGGCTTGGAGCCCCAGTACCGCATCCAGGACGGGCGCTTGCTGCGGCGGTTCTGCCTGCTGGACCCTCAGGCCGGAAGTCACCAGATCGGTGAGGCCATGGCCCGGTATATCCAGATGATCGACCAGGCGCTCAAGGCTTACGCCGCTGCCCCGCCGCCTCAGCAGGAGGAAGCGGTGCAGAGGGTGTATCTTGCCTATCTGCGCCAGATCACCCAGGGCGGGGACCCGATTATTTTGTAACCCTTGATTTTGATATAGAAGCCATGTGAAGCAAAGGAATGTGAGGTGCGAAACCATGAATGCACAGAAATTTACCCAAAAATCTCTGGAAGCCGTCCAGCTGGCACACAACCTGGCGGCCGAACAGAACAATATGCAGATCGAGCAGGTGCACCTGCTGCTGGCCCTGCTGACCCAGGAGGACAGCCTTTGCGCCCAGTTGTTTAAGAAGATGGGCGTGGAGGTGCCGTCGCTGGTGTCTCAGGTGCGGCAGGAGGTAGGCAAACTGCCCGGTGTCACCGGCAGCGGCCGGGAGGAGGGCAAGATCTACGTCTCCCAGGAGGTGGACACTGCCCTGGCCCACGCCGAAAATGTAGCCAAATCCATGAAGGACGAGTACGTCTCGGTGGAGCATCTGATGCTGGCCCTGCTGGAAAAGCCGGACCGCACCGTGCGCGAGCTGCTGCGGACCTTCTCGGTGGAGAAAAACGCCTTCCTCAAGGCGCTGCAGGAGGTGCGGGGCAACGCCCGCGTCACCAGCGACTCCCCGGAAAGCACCTATGACGCCCTGAAAAAATACGGTCACGACCTGGTGGAGGAAGCCCGCAGCAAAAAGCTGGACCCAGTCATCGGCCGAGACAGCGAGATTCGAAACGTCATTATGATCCTCTCCCGGAAGACCAAAAACAACCCGGTGCTCATCGGTGAGCCTGGCGTCGGTAAGACCGCCATCGCCGAGGGCCTGGCCCAGCGGATCGTCCGCGGGGACGTGCCGGCCGGCCTGCGGGATAAGACCATCTTCTCGCTGGATATGGGCAGCCTCATCGCCGGCGCCAAGTTCCGCGGCGAGTTCGAGGAGCGGCTGAAAGCCGTCCTTTCCGAAATTAAAAAGAGCGAAGGCCGCATCATCCTCTTTATCGATGAGCTGCACACCATCGTCGGCGCCGGCAAGACCGAAGGCTCCATGGATGCCGGTAACCTGCTCAAGCCCATGCTGGCCCGGGGCGAGCTGCACTGCATCGGCGCCACCACCTTGAACGAATACCGCCAGTATATCGAAAAGGACGCCGCTCTGGAACGCCGGTTCCAGCCGGTGCTGGTCAGCGAGCCGACGGTGGAGGACACCATCGCCATCCTGCGTGGCCTCAAAGAGCGCTACGAAGTGTACCACGGCGTCAAGATCCAGGACAACGCCATCCTGGCGGCAGCCACCCTTTCCAACCGTTATATCTCTGACCGGTTCCTGCCGGATAAGGCCATCGACCTGGTGGATGAGGCCTGCGCCATGATCCGTACCGAGATGGACTCCATGCCCTCGGAGCTGGACGACCTGAACCGCCGCATCATCCAGCAGGAGATCGCCCAGGCGGCGCTGAAGAAAGAGGACGACAAGCTTAGCCAGGAGCAGCTTGCCAAGGTCAACAAAGAGCTTTCCGAAATGCGCGAGAAGTTCAACGCCATGAAGGCCCGCTGGGAAAACGAAAAGAACGCCATCACCAAAGTGCAGAAGCTCCGTGAGGAGATTGAGCAGGTGGGCGGCGAGATCGAGCGCGCCGAGCGGGAATACGACCTGAACAAGGCCGCCGAGCTGAAATACGGCCGTCTGCCCCAGCTGAAGAAAGAGCTGGAAGAGGAGGAGCGCCTGGCTGAAGAAGCCGAGCACGGCGAAAACACCCTGCTGCGGGATAAGGTCACCGAGGAGGAGATCGCCCGCATCGTCGGCAAGTGGACCGGCATCCCCGTCTCCAAGATCATGGAGGGCGAGCGCGAGAAGCTCCTGCACATGGAGGACATCCTGCACGAGAACGTCATCGGACAGGACGAGGCGGTGAAGAAGGTCAGCGAGGCCATCCTGCGCTCCCGCGCCGGCATCGCCGACCCCAACCGTCCCATCGGTTCCTTCCTCTTCTTGGGCCCCACCGGCGTCGGTAAAACCCAGCTGGCCAAAGCTCTGGCCAAGACCCTCTTCGACGACGAGAACAACATGGTGCGTATCGATATGAGCGAGTACATGGAGAAATACTCGGTGTCCCGCCTGATCGGAGCGCCCCCCGGATACGTGGGCTATGAGGAAGGCGGCCAGCTGACCGAGGCCGTCCGCCGCAAACCTTACGCCGTCGTGCTCTTTGATGAGATCGAAAAGGCCCACCCGGATGTGTTCAACGTCCTGCTTCAGGTGTTGGACGATGGCCGCATCACCGACTCCCAGGGCCGCACCGTGGACTTTAAGAACACCATCATCATCCTGACCTCCAACCTGGGCTCTCCCTACATCCTGGAGGGCATCACCGAAACCGGCGAAATCTCCCAGGAGGCCCGGGAGAAGGTAGACGCCCTGCTCAAGCAGAGCTTCCGCCCCGAGTTCCTCAACCGTCTGGACGAGATCGTCTTCTACAAGCCCCTGACCCGCCAGAATGTGGGCGCGATTGTGGACCTGCTTATGAAGGACCTGCAGCGCCGTCTGGACCACAAACAGATCCGCCTGACCCTGACCGAGGCCGCCAAGAGCCTGATCATCTCCGAGGCTTACGACCCGATCTACGGCGCCCGTCCGCTGAAACGTTACCTGCAGAGCCATCTGGAAACCCTGCTGGGCCGCAAGATCATCGCCGACGAGATCGCCGCACCCGGCGAGGACGGCTGGTCCAACGTGACCATCGACGCCCAGGACGGCGAACTGGTCATCCGCTAAAAATATCCTCTTCCCGGAACAAACAGCCGGGCCGTCACCCCCAAGGGGCAGGCGGCCCGGCTGTTTTGCCGTTAGTGCTTTAGCAAAGACCTTTCGCATTCAGCGAAAGGTCAACAACCGCCCGCT
>JAHZAU010000028.1 GCA_019423755.1 Oscillospiraceae bacterium | reverse complement strand
AACAGGATTCGAACGAACTGCCGCTTAGGAGGGGCTTGTTATATCCATTTAACTAAGGAGGCATGGCGCCTTTGGGCCGGACAGACCCTTAACTTTTATAGTTTACTATGCGCGCCTGGCTTTGTCAAGGGATGGCAGACGCCATCTCCCGGACAGCAAACCGCCAAAACCGACGCCTGCGGAGGATTTTTTCCGCCGTTATCTTCCCTTCACTGCGGAAACGTGGTATAGTAATAAGATGGAACGCATCTGTATTTGCATCCAATCCATGCTGACGAAAGGAGCTTGCCCATGAAGGCCACCCGATTTGAAAAATCCTGCGGCGCACTGGTATACCGCAAGAAAAACCGGCGGATCCAGCTTTTGCTGATCAAGCATCGCTTTGGCGGGCACTGGTCCTTTCCCAAGGGACATGTAGAAAAAGGCGAAACCGAGGTCCAGACCGCTCTGCGGGAGGTCAAAGAGGAAACCGGCCTTTCCATCGAGCTGGAAGAGGGCTTTCGCCACAGCGTCGAGTATTTCCCCAAGCGCAACACCCGCAAACAGGTGGTTTATTTCTTAGGCCGCTCGCTGGGAGGCGAGTTCCACCGGCAGGAAGAGGAGATCAGCCAGATCGTCTGGGTCAACCTGGACAAGGCCTACCACATGGTCTCCTTCCGAAACGACAAAAACCTGATCCGCTTGGCCCGGGAGCGTCTGCTTCCTCCCCGCTTGCCCCAGGCGCCGGCGGATCCCGACCCACTGGAGTCCACGAACGTTTATGAATGAGTCACGTTTTCAGATGAAAAACCTGCCGCCGGTGAAGATCATCTCCGGCAGCTTCGCGCTGATCATCCTGGTTGGGACCCTGCTGCTCATGCTGCCCATCTCCTCCAAGGAGGGGGTACCCACCAACCTGGTGAACAGCCTCTTTACCGCCACCAGCGCCACCTGCGTCACCGGTCTGGTGGTCTATGACACCTATACCCACTGGTCCCTGTTTGGCCAGGGGGTCATTTTAGCGCTGATCCAGGCCGGCGGCCTGGGCTTGCTGACCTTTGCCTCCTTCTTCAATATGGTTTTGGGGCGGAAGCTGAGCCTGCGCGGCATGCAGCTGGCTTCGGAGTCCATCAACGCCATCAGCTTCGGGGATGTGCCCCGGATGCTGCGGATGGTGATCCTCTTCACCCTGGCGGCGGAGAGCATCGGCGCGGCGCTGCTGAGTTTGGAATTTGTACCGGCCTACGGGCTGCACGGGGTGCTGATCTCGGTATTCTTATCGGTGTCCGCCTTCTGCAACGCCGGGTTTGACATCCTGGGCTTCCAGGGGCAGTTCATCTCCCTGAGCAACTACAACGATTCCTACCTGGTGCTGTTTACCATTATGGCGCTGATCATCGTCGGCGGCCTGGGCTTTTTGGTGTGGAGCGACCTGCTCAGCTACAAAAAGGGCCACAAGTTCATGCTGCACACCAAGATCGTGCTGGTCTTCACCGGCCTGCTCATCGTTTCCGGCGCGGTGCTGTTCGCCCTCTTTGAGTGGAACAATCCCGATACCCTGGGGCCCCTCTCGCTCAAGGAAAAGCTGGGCGCCTGCCTGTTCCAGTCGGTGACCCTGCGTACCGCCGGCTTCAACACCATCGACGCCAGCAAGTTCTACGACATTACCAAGACCATCTCCATCCTTTATATGTTCATCGGTGCGGCGCCTGGCTCCACCGGCGGCGGTATCAAGGTGACCACCATGGCGGTGATCATTATGACCGCTGTCTCGATGATCCGCGGCAAGGACGAACCGATGATCCTCAACCGCCGCATCCCCGCCAAGGTGATCTACCGCTCCATCTCCATCGTATTCTTGGGAGTACTGGTGGTTTGCGTCACCTCCGGCATCATCTCCGCCTCCTCCCTCATCGACGATGTCCGCTTTACCGGCGTGGACGCGGTGTTTGAATCGGTGTCCGCCTTCGCGACGGTGGGCATCTCCTCCGGTATCTCGCCGGTGGCCGGTCTGGCTTCCAAGCTGGCGCTGTCGGTGACCATGTTCATCGGCCGCGTGGGACCGGTGGCCTTTGGTATGACCATCGCCTCCCAGCGCACCTCCCCCCGCCGGATGATCATCCCCGAGGGCAAGATCCTGGTAGGTTAAGCTTTTACAGAAAAACCGGACGGTATCGAAGTGATACCGTCCGGTTTTTGTTTTACTTCTCGTGGGGCTCTTGCTGCAGGGTGTCCAGCAGAGCGAGGATCTGCTCCCGAAGCGGGTCCTCCGGGTCGGGTTCTTCCTCCTGGTCCAGCTGTTCCAGCGCCTGACGGCAAAGGGCCGCAGCCCGTTCCCGGTCGGGTTCCACGCCGGTCCCTTGGGCCAGGCAGCAAGCCAGGCGGTAGGCCCCTTCCGGGTCGCCCAGGGCGTTGGCCGCCTCGTACCAGGAGATCGCCTCCGGCAGGTCTACTTCCACCCCCAGGCCCTGCTCCAGGCAGCGGCCCCAGGCTGCGGCAGCTCCGCCATCTCCGGCCCGAGCGCCCTTTTCAAAGCAGCGGGCCGCCTCCTCCGGGTCCTGGGGAACGCCCAAGCCTTCCCGATAGCACTCGCCCAGGCGGTTCCAGCTCCAGCCTTCCCCGGCCTGCGCAGCCTTTTCATACCAGGAGATCGCGGCCTCCTGGTCCGGCTCGGCGCCGACGCCGTTTTCCAGACACCAGCCCAGCTGGCACATAGCGCCGGAGTCCCCCAGCTGGGCCGCCTTGCGGTACCAGCTCAGGGCCTTTTTCGGGTCCTGCGGGGTGCCGATGCCCCGGCGGCAGCACTCGCCCAGGTCGTACATAGCGGCGGTGTAATTCTGCCCCGCCGCCGCTTCCAGCAGCCGCACGGCCTCCTCCGGGTCCGGCTCCACCCCCATGCCGCCGCGCAGGCAGCGGGCCAGCCGGTAAAGCCCCCGGGGGGAGCCTTCCTCCGCGGCTTTGCGGTACCAGCGGGCGGCTTCTTCCAGGTCCGGTTCCACCCCGCGGCCATATTCCAAACACCAGCCCAGATTGCACATGGCGGCGGGGCTTCCCTCGCTGGCGGCAACGCGGTACCAATGCACCGCCTGCTGCCAGTCCTGCTCCACGCCGGTGCCGTGCTCATAGCAGCAGCCCAGGTTGTTTTTGGCGGTGGGGTTATCCCCCTGGGCAGCTTCTTTATAAAGCTGGAAGGCCTTCTGCGGGTCCGCTGGGACGCCGGCGCCCTTTTCGTAGCACCAGCCCAGGCTGTTTTTCGCCATAGAAAGCCCCTGCTCCGCCGCCTTGGTAAAGAGTTTCACCGCTTTTTCGGGGTCCTTTTCCACCCCTTTTCCGTGGCAGTAACATTCGCCCAAATTGTGCCGGGCCAGGGCGCTGCCGTTTTCCGCGCCCCGACGGTACCAACGTACCGCCGCCGAAAGATCCTGGCCCATACCTTCGCCCCGCTCACAGCACAGCCCCATATAAAACTGCGCCGTGGGGATGCCCTTCTCCGCCGCTACCAAAAACCAGCGGGCGGCTTCCTCCGGGTCCCGGTCCACGCCCAGGCCCTCCCAGTAGGCCTGCCCAATGCGGCAGCAGGCGTCGGCATCCCCGGCGGCAGCAGCCTTGCGGTACCATTCCAGCGCCAGCTTCGGGTCCTGTTCCAGGCCGCATTCCCCGTAGGAATAGTCCAGCCCGATGACCCGCATGGCAGGAGGATAGCCCTCCTTGGCGGCAGCGAACAGCAGCTCCTGCGCCCGCAGAAGGTCCTGCTCCACCCCGCGCCCGGCTTCCAGGCAGAGGGCCAGGTTGGTCATCCCGCGGGGGCTGCCGTTTTGGGCGGCTTTTTCGTACCAGTAGACCGCCTTCACCTGGTCGGGCTCCACCCCGACCCCGGCGTGATAGCACCAGCCCAGGCAGCACTGGCCCAGGCTGTCGCCCTGGCGGGCCGCCTGCCGGTACCAATGCACCGCCGCCTTCGGGTCCCGAGGCAGACCGGCGCCGTGCTCATAATGCCGCCCCAGCTCCGCCTGTCCTGCCGCGTCGCCCTGCCAGGCGGCTGCCAGCAGCCACTCGGCGGCTTTTTCCAGGTCTCGGGCCACGCCCAGGCCATTTTCATAGCAGGAAGCCAGCAGCACCTGCGCCCGAGCGCAGTTGTGGCGGGCCGCCGCAGTAAAGTACTCGATGGCCTTTTTGCGGTCCACCTGGGTGCCGATGCCCTCCTGGTAGCAAACCCCCAGGTTGCACCAAGCCGGGGCGTAGCCCATGCCCGCCGCCTGCTCGTAGAGCCACAGGGCGTCCTTGGGGTCTGCCGGCAGGCCGATGCCCTTTTCGTTGCACCAGCCCAGGTTGCAGATGCCCCAGGCGTCCCCCTCCATCGCCGCCTTCTGGAAGCAGGCCACCGCCCGGCTTTCCCCGGCCAGCTTTTTGAGCCAGTACAGCCCCAGGAGGGTCCAGTCCTGGCCGGTCATCTCCTTTTCCTTTACCGCGCGGACCATCCCGCCGCAGCGGGGGCAGCAGTCCGGGCGGTGCTGCTGCTGCGCGATAAATTCACAGTCTCGTTCCGTACAGCGATAGATCATAGTTGTTTTGCCTTTCTTCCGTCTATTTTTTCCCGTCCGGCAGGGGCTGGCGCAGCAGGATCATGTCCACACAGCGCCGCCCGTCCTCCCAGATGGGCTCGGGGTAGTTGTCGATAAAAAAGTTTTCCCGCCGGCCGCAGGGCGCAAAGCCCAGCCTTTGGTAAAAGGGGATACCGCTTTCGGAGGTGCCCACCTCCATCCAGGCGGCCTGCCCCCGGTAATGGTCCAGCAGGGCGCGCACCAGAAAGCTGCCGTGGCCCTGGCGCTGGCAGTCCTCCCGCACCGCCAGGTTCATCAGCTCGCAGCCTTCTCCGCGGCGGAGCACCACCGCTTCCGCTGCCACCTGGCCGTCCTCCCAAAGCAGGAACATCTCCCCGGCGTCCAGGTAGCGCTCCACCATCTCCCAACAGGGGTCGGCCAGCAGGAGCAGCTCCCGATAGTGTGTTTTCTCTTGGGTTTTGGAAACCGTGCGCACAGGCGTCCCTTCTTTCTACTTATAAAATGACCACCTGGCGCAGGATCTCGTCCACCGCCTCGCTGATGATGCCGCGGTTTCGCAGCACCACCGTCGCCGCCTGGCGGTAGATGGCTGCCCGCTTGCGGTACAGCTCCTCCAGCTGCTCCTTGGTGTTGGAGGCCACCAGCGGCCGGGAGCTGTTTTTGATGCGCTGGTAGCAGGTCTCAAAGTCGCAGTCCAGCAGCACCACCTGGGTGCCGGGGGTCTCGCGGATGATGCGGCGGTTTTCCTCCCGCAGAAGGAACCCACCTCCCGTGGAGATGACCACCTCCCGGCGGCGTTCCAGCTGACGGGCGGTCTCGGTCTCCATGGCGCGGAAAGCCTCCTCTCCGTCCTCGGCAAAGATCTGCGGGATGGTACGACCTTCGTGCTTTTCGATCATCTCGTCGGTGTCCAGGAAGTCCCACCGCAGCCGGAAGGACAGCGCCTGTCCCACGCTGGTTTTGCCGCAGCCCATAAAGCCGCAAAGCAAGATCCGTTGGGTGTTCACAGCCTATCTTCCTCCTTCCATCTGGCGGATGACCTGGGCCACCTGCTGGGGGGTAAACTTTCTTCTATACCACAGCTCCTGGGCGGCCGCTGCCTGCCAAACCAG
This sequence comes from Oscillospiraceae bacterium, assembly GCA_019423755.1. Lineage (GTDB taxonomy): Bacteria > Bacillota > Clostridia > Oscillospirales > Ruminococcaceae > Negativibacillus. Next base: position 12,345 of record JAHZAU010000028.1, on the reverse strand, counting down.
CATTTTCATGCCGCCAGCCACCCGAAGGCAGCCTGCCTCCCGGGCCAGCTGCATCAGGCGGGTCTCGGCGGGGTTATAGATGCAGTCAAAGAGATATTTTGTGCCCGCCAGCGCCTGGGGAGCCACCGGGGACTCCTGGGTGTGGGGGAACATCCCCACCGGAGTGGCGTTGACCACCAGGTCGAAGCCGCCCCGCAGGGCGTCCAGGGTGGTGACGGTCACCGGCACCTGGGGGCAGAGGGCGCGGATGTGCTCCGCTACCTGGCGGGCCTCCGCCTGGGCCTTTTCGGTGGGGCGAACCGCGATGGTCACCGGGCAGCCGTGGCCGGCGGCTTCGGTGGCGAACATCCGCCCAGCGCCGCCGCAGCCCAGCACGCAGACGCTCCCCGCCAGGGGGATGCCTTTCTCTTCCAGGCACCGGGTGAAGCCGATGCAGTCGGTGTTATATCCCGTAAAGGAGCCGTCCGCCTCCCGCACCGCCACATTCATCGCCCCGTGGCGCTGGGCGGTGGCGTCCAGGCGGTCCATCTGCTCCATAATGCGCAGCTTATAGGGGATGGTGATGTTAAAGCCGTCCAGGGCCAGCAGCCCGGGCAGGCTGGCGTCCCAGTCCTGGGGCGGCACCTCGCGGATGGTGTATTCCAGCTCTTCGCCCCACTGGGCGGCCAGCAGCTGGTGCAGCTGGGGGGAAAGGGTGTGTACCAGCGGGTACCCCAAAATCGCAAACTGTTTCATGGATGGGCGGACCTCCTTTGGGCGGGCGGACCGGCCGCCGCCGCTCTTTCTTTCCACTATAACACAGCTTGTTTTGCTTGACAATCTTTTTCCCCAAAAGGGGGCCGGTCGCCCCGCCGGAGGCTTTGGGAAAATGTTGTAGCGTTTGGTATTGACAGGGTATCGGATGTATGATATAAATGATAAGCTAATACCTGGAACATCCCCCAAAAACAAAGTTTGAAAATTTGTAAATTTGGGAAAAAGCCCTTGCATATTGCAGGCAAAGCAGGTATGATAAGAAGCATCGGCAGGCTGCCGCGCCAAGCGCCGGGCAGGCTGTCTGGTTTCGGAACGATAGCCGGAAAGGAGGGACGTAGAAAAGATGGATATTTTTGAGCAGGTAAAAAAGATCCTTTGCGAACAGCTTGACCTCGAGGAGGAGCAGGTAACGGAAGATTCCGCTATCATCGATGACCTGGGCGCCGATTCCCTGGATATCGTGGACCTGATCATGACCCTGGAAGAGGAGTTCGATACTGAGATCCCGGACGAGGACATCGAGGAGATGCACACCGTCGGTGATATCGTAAAATACGTGGAGGAAAAGGTGGCCGAATAAGCCCCCGGAGCCTCTGTGTTCTTTGCAATTCGAACGCTGCATCGACCGCGTCTCCCAAGCGTTTGCCTGGGGGATGCGGCTTTTTTATTGGCTGGCGCAAAAAGTTGCGATTTCATGCGCCTTGGCGGGTTTTCCGGTTGAAATTTTGCCGGGGGGAGAATATAATAAAAATGATTCTGGCCTCCGGCGGCTGCCGGGGCGCCCGCTTGAAACGGAAAGGAATGGAACATACAATGGCAGACAACAAAAAAATGGTGAGCGACATCACCTCTATGGATGAAGACTTTGCCAAATGGTATACCGATATCGTAAAGAAGGCCGAGCTGTGCGACTACTCTTCGGTCAAAGGCTTTGTCATCCTGCGCCCTTATGGCTACGCCATCTGGGAAAACATCCAGCACATCCTGGATACCGAGTTTAAAAAATGCGGTCACGAAAACGTGGCGATGCCGATGCTCATCCCCGAAAGCCTGCTGCTCAAGGAGGCCGAGCACGTGAAGGGCTTCGCTCCCGAGGTAGCCTGGGTCACCCACGGCGGCGACGAAAAGCTCCAGGAGCGTCTCTGCGTCCGCCCCACCTCCGAGACCCTGTTCTGTGACCATTACCACAACATCATCAAGTCCTACCGCGACCTGCCCAAGCTCTACAACCAGTGGTGCTCGGTGGTCCGCTGGGAAAAGACCACCCGTCCCTTCCTGCGTACCCGTGAGTTCTTCTGGCAGGAAGGCCACACCATGCACGAGACTGCGCAGGAGGCTATGGAAGAGACCGAGCGCATGCTCAACATCTACGCCGACTTCTGCGAAAACTGCCTGGCCATCCCGGTCATCAAGGGCAGAAAGACCGACAAGGAGAAATTCGCCGGCGCCGAGGCTACCTACACCATCGAGGCCATGATGCACGACGGTAAGGCCCTGCAGGCTGGTACCTCCCACTACTTCGGCGACGGCTTTGCCAAAGCTTACGACGTGGTGTTCCAGAACCGCGAAAACAAACCCCAGCACCCGCACCAGACCTCTTGGGGCGTTTCCACCCGTCTGGTGGGCGCCATCATCATGACCCACGGCGACGACAACGGCCTGGTACTGCCTCCGGCCATCGCCCCCATCCAGATCGTGGTCGTTCCGGTCGCCCAGCACAAGGAAGGCGTCCTGGAAAAAGCCCAGGAGATCAAAGCCCGTCTGGACCGCGTCTGCCGCGCCGCCATCGACGTGACCGACAACTCCCCCGGCTGGAAATTCGCCCAGTACGAAATGAAGGGCGTGCCGCTGCGTCTGGAGATCGGCCCCAAGGATATCGAAAAGAACCAGTGCGTCATCGTCCGCCGCGACAACCGCGAAAAGACCTTCGTCTCCCTGGACGAGCTGGAGCAGAAGCTGCCTGAGCTGCTGAAAGCAGTCCATGACGGCCTCTACCAGAAGGCTCTGGAAAACCGCGAGAACCGCACCTTCACCGCACACAACCTGGAAGAGCTGGTGCAGCTGGCCAACGAAAAATCCGGCTTCATCAAATCCATGTGGTGCGGCGACCAGGCCTGCGAAGAGAAACTCAAGGAGGTCGCTGGCGTGTCCTCCCGCTGCATGCCTCAGGAGCAGGAACACCTGGGCGACACCTGCGTCTGCTGCGGCAAACCTGCCACCAAGATGATCATCTGGGGCAAGGCATATTAATCGCCTTCCCCTCCCCTTCCGCTTCGGCCCTTCGGGGCCGGGGCGGTTTTTTTGCGGATGGTTTCCCCGGCGCCGGGCGCATTTTTCTTCCTAGTTGATGATTATTTGAACAATCTTAACATTTTTTTGGAGGTAGTGTGCTATACTGGAGTCGAACCAGGCAGAAATGCCGATATTCCTTTAGGAGGTCTTTATGACTCGTTATTCCAAATATATTACTCCCCCGCAGCAGGGAGCGGACCTCGGCCCCAACGAGTACACCTATGTGGAGGGCTACGGCTTCACTCCGCAGCCTCCCATCGTCACCGAACGCCGCCTGCTGCAGTGGTACTCCAACGGCATTGGCTTTGCCATCCTGCTGTATCTCATCCTTATCCGGGTGGTGCCCTTTTTGGTCATCAGCGGCCTGGCGGTGTTCCAGCCGGCCATCCGCATCTACGGCAACCAGGTGTTTGCCTCGGAGCTGGTGTTCTATCTCACCAACCTGATCAGCAACACCGTCTGCATGCTGCTGCCCTTCTTGATGTTCGTGCTGCTTTGCCGCATCCCCATGCGCATCGCCTTCCCCCTGCGGCGCACCGATTCCTCCCTGGCGGCCTTCGGGGTAGCCATCGCTTTGGGCGTCAGCGTCATCGGCGGCTTTGCCTCCTCGCTGATCCAGATGCTCCTGGGGGCTTTGGGCCTGCAGGCGCAGCTTTCTTCCGGGCTGAGCATGCCCACCCACTTCTCCTCCTTCCTGGTGTATATGCTCTATGTGGTGCTACTCTCTCCTCTGGTGGAGGAGGTCATCTTCCGGGGCATCATCCTCAACTCCATGCGCCGCTTTGGCGACAGCTTCGCGCTGCTGGTGTCGGCGCTGCTGTTTGCCCTGTTCCACGGCAACCTGATCCAGGCGCCCAACGCCTTTTTGATGGGCCTGGTCATCGGATACTTCGTCCTCTGCACCGGCTCGCTGTGGACCGGCATCGTCATCCATATGATCAACAACTCCCTGATCCTGCTGTGGCAGGCCCTCTCTCTGACCATCCCGGACCAGTGGTACGCCCTCTTCCAGCTGGTCATCATCGCTCTCTACCTGATGGCGGGCATCGTGGCCTTCCTGACGCTGGTGCGGGTGCGCCCCAATATGTTTATGTTCATCCGCTCCTCCACCTACTCCACCGAGCAGATCAAATACCGCACCTTCTTCTCCTCGGTGACCCTGGTGGTGGCCCTGACCCTGCTGGGCCTGGGCATCCTGCAGAACCTGACCGGGAGGTAACGCCATGGCTTTGACCCGCTCTGTCCCCTCCTATCAGGCCCAGGACGCCGCCTTTATGGAGCTGGCCCTGGAGCAGGCCCGGCTGGCCGCCGCGCTGGGAGAAGTGCCGGTAGGCGCCGTGGTGGTCCGGGACGGCCAGGTGATCGCCGCCGCCCACAACCTGCGGGAGACCGGCCACCGCGCCACCGCCCACGCCGAGGTGCTGGCTATCGAGCAGGCCTGCGCCGTCGTCGGCAGCTGGCGGTTGGAGGGCTGTACCCTTTATGTGACCCTGGAGCCCTGCCCCATGTGCGCCGGCGCCATCATCAACGCCCGTGTCGACCGGGTGGTCTACGGCGCCCGGGACGAAAAGGCCGGCTGCTGCGGCTCGGTGGCGGATCTGTTCGCCATGCCCTTCAACCACTGCCCCCGGGTGCGCTCCGGCATCCTCCAGGAGGAGTGCTTGGAGGTATTGCAGCAGTTTTTTGAAGGATTGCGCTAAGCTTCCTGCGTTTTTTCCACCGTTCGGTTTTTCTGCCGGGCGGATTTTTTTGTCTCTTTTGGTCCGATGCTGGAAAAGGCCGTCATCCCCCGCAGTTTTTCACGGTTCTCCCCCATGATTTCACAAGTTTTTTGGTGGAAAACTCTGTGGAAATTGTGGAGAACATCATATCTACTTTGGATTTTACAATTGGTAATCGCTTTTCCACCCTTTCCACCTTTCTTCTGTGGAAAGGCTGTGTGAAACTTTTATCGAAAATTTCGGCACAAAAAAAGCGCCCAAACGGGCGCTTTTTTCTCTGGAAACGGCGGCTCTTTTCTGGCGGAAAGGAGCTGGAATCCGTCATATTTCGGTTTCCTGAGGTTCCTCCGGAGCGGCGGCAGGCGGGACTTCCTCCTCCTCCGGGTCGTCCATCGGCAGGGACTCGGGCTGCGGCCGGGGATGGGCGTATTCTTCCCACAGCAGCTCCTGGATGAGCGAGTTTGTGTCCGAGGTGTACAGGTCCACCTCGCGGCCCAGGCGTTCCAGGTCCACCCGGGTGGTCAGGCAGGCGTCGCAGTTGGTGCTTTCCGCCTGGATAGCGATGCCGTTGCCCATTTTGGTGGCGCCACAGGGGCCGTAGACCCCCGCCAGGCCGCGGAAGGGCAGGCCCTTTTCCCGGCCTTCGCCCAGCAGGTCGCCGCAGAACCAGGAGGACACAGCGAACACCGGGCGCTCCTGACAGCGCAGGAAGGCGCCGCTGGAAAACCAAGCTTCCCCTTCGGCCAGGCTCAGGCCCGCTGGGCAGAGCAGCACCTGTGCCCCCTGCAGATGGGCAGCCTTGGCGGCTTCAAACACCTGCTGGTCCCGGCCGGTGAGGATGCCCACCTTGCCCAGACGGGTGTCCGCCACCGACACCTCCTGGCCGGGGCAGATGCCCAGGCGCTTTTCGGCGGGGGTCAGGTGAATCTTGTTCTGTTCCAGCACCACCTCGCCCTTGGGGCCGAAGAGATAGGCGCGGTTATACAGCTGGCCGTGGGCCCGGACGATGGCCGAGCCGGCCTGGATATACATGTGGGTGACGCTGGCCAGCAGGGAGAAGAAGTTGTAATATCCCTCGAACAGCGGCTCCGCCAGCCGGCTGGCAAAGAGGTTCTGCACCTCCTGCAGGGCGGCGGTGTTGTCCTCCTGCAGGTCCACCAGCAGCTGGATACAGCGGTCGTAAAGGGTGGGCGAGGTCAGCAGCGGCAGCAGGCCGGTGTACTCCGGGAAGCAAACCAGGTCGGAGCCGTCCTCGGCGGCCTTTTCCACCACGTCGCACAGGGAGGCCAGGCAGTCTTCCAGCCCCATCCCCGGCTCCAGCATCAGCTGGACGGCGGTGAGCTTCACGTTATTGGGGCTGATGTAATAATCTTTGGTACGCAGCGCCTTGATGTTGCGGTCGTCCACAAAGCGCACCACCTTGGAGGGGGCGCAGCGGCCGGCCAGCAGCTTGGCGGCGGTCATAAGCTTCAGGTTCATTGCGCGTTCCCTCCTTTCCGAGATGCCGGAAGATAGGCGCTAAAGTCCAGCTTGTCCCCCATCCAGCCGCCGAATTCGGTGCGGTTGAGCTTGTTGAGGTAGAGCTTTGCCAGCAGGTTGTGGGAATGGACCGGCTGCACCAGGTAGCCGGAAGCGTCCGGTGTAATGGAGCAGGGCGCGCACACCGCCGAGAAGCAGTTGCAGCAGCCCACCACGTAAAGGCCGTTGGCCTGGGCGGCGTTCCAGATGCCGCTGGTGAGCATCTGGCGGCTCAGCTGGTAGGAATCGATGAACTGCGAGGCGATGACGATCTGCGCCCCCTTGAGCCGCGCCAAACGCAGCACCTCGGGGTGGTAGATATCCACATCCACGCAGAGGAAGATGCGGCCGATGGGGGTCTCCAGCACCTCCACCTTATCGTAATGCTCCAGGTCGTCCTGGCTGTACAGGTTCAGATGGGTCGCGCCCTGGATGCCCACGATCTCCCCTTTTGGGGAAAAGAGGCACATATAAAGGATATGGTCCACCACAAACCGGCCGGGCACCAGGTAGACCTGATGCTCCATAGCATATTTGCGGCAGGCGGTCAGATAGTCCGGCACGTCCCAGGCCGGGATGTAGTTTTTAATATCGGAAAACACCACCAGGTCGGAAAACGGCTTGATCTTCCCAAACGGCGATGTGATGCAAACGGTTGCACGGGCCAAGTAGCTCACCTCATTCCATGTTGCGGGATTCTTCCGCGATTAAGATTATTATACTATTGCCGCGCCCTTCCTGCAAGCACCCAACGCCCGCAGCTGGGGGAAGTTTTCCAACCCGAAGCGCCTTTGCCGTGGAGGAGGGAAACTTTTTTTGACAACTTTCCTTTGCCTATTGACAAGTATCTTTGTCATTGCTATAATAAAGCCAAGATGATGACAAGGAAAGTTGTCATCCTGACGCAAATCCTTGTCAAACCTTCCGGGAAAGGAGGTCCGTACCTTGCCGCTGCAAAACCGACTCAAGGAGCTGCGCGCCCGCCACAGCCTGAGCCAAACCCAGCTGGGCGAGCTGGCCGGCGTCTCCCGCCAGACCATCAGCCTCATCGAGCGCGGGGACTACAACCCCTCGGTGACCCTGGCGCTGAAGCTTTCACACATCCTGCAAGCCACCGTGGAGGAGATCTTCTCCTACACAGAAGAATAACCGCATCGCAGAAAGGACGACATACCATGACCAACAACAAACGTACCCTGAAAAAACTCCTCGTTGGCGCCGCTATCGGCGCAGGCATCGGCTTTGGCTGCGGCCTGCTGCTGTTTCTTACCGACCAGCCCCTTGCCCAGCTGCTCCGCGGCTGGGAACAGACCTTCCTGCTGCATTTCGACGCCTTTATTCTGCCTCCCCTGCTGCTGCTGGCCGCCGCCGCTTGGGGACTGTACCTGCTGGCCCGCCGCTCCTTCCCCCAAGGTCCGGTAGAGGACGACGCCACCGAGGACCGCGTCAACGCCCACATCAGCGCCGCCATGCTGGCAAACCTCCTTTGCCAGATCTTCTGCTTCGGGGCCTTGGGCCTGGCGCTGACCTCCCGCTTCCCCACCTGCCCGCCCTTCCCCCTGGTGGTCGGCGCCCTGCTGATTGCGGTGCTGCTGCTGTCCACCTGGCTGGATGTGCTCAACGTCAACCTGACCAAAAAGCTACGTCCCAACCTGACCGCCGACCCGGGCGACATGAACTTCACCACCCAGTATACCGATCAGCTGGACGAGGCGGAGAAAGCCCTGGCCCACCGCTGCGCCTTCCATAGCTGGGTGGTCCTCAAGTACACTATCATGGTGCTCTGGACCCTGGTGGCTCTCGGCGGTAGCCTCTTTAAGACCGGTATCCTGCCCATCCTGCTGCTGACCATTGTCTGGGCGGTGCATTCCCTCAGCTACACCTATTATAACTGGAAGTTCTCCCGCAAGACGGCGCGGTAGGTTTTCCACAAATTCTTCCCGGCTCGGTGGAAAACCCGGGCCGGCTTTTTTGCACAAAAAAATCCCGCATCCAAATGGATGCGGGATTTTGCAGTTTCGGAAGATATCCCGGAAACTAGGAGATGTAACCAGCCTTTTTCAGGATCTCGGTTGCTCTCTCTTTGTTTGCTTCGGACATCATAACCAGAGGACCGGTGCAGCCCATGCCGCTCTCTGCGTAGATCTTCTCTTTCCACAGAGCCTGGACAGCGTCCTCCAGGTCCATAACTTCGATACCAGCGATGGAAGCGGTAACAACTTCCTTCGGCGGGCACTCAACGACTTCGTCGCTGGCAGCTTCTTTCTTAGCGGGTTTGCGAGCTGCGATAACAGCATCCAGACCAGCCTTGTGAGCTGCTTCGAACTCTGCTTTGGCAACGGCTTTGTAATCGCCCTTAACCAGCTGAGCAGCGTACTCCATAGCGTTGGCCAGAACGGGAGCGCCGGAAGCACGGGATACGATCAGAACCAGTCTGTCGTAGCCTTCGCCGATACCGGGGCCGTAGCCGTAGCCCATAGCTTCGTAGCTGCCGCCAGTGCAGTAAGAAGACATCATCTTCATGAGGATGTTACCGGTCAGAGAATCGGTGACCATAACATCGCAGGCGCCGACCAGCAGGTCGTTACCTCTCATAACGCAACCGCCGTCTGCACGGGAGGACTCTGCGAACTGGATGTCATAGCCGTTGGCCTGCAGTTCTTTCAGAGCGCCTTCGCACTGACGAGCGCCGTCTACGTTCAGGATGCCGACTTTGGGGTTTTTGATGCCGCAAGCCTTAGCAGTGATGATACCGTAGATTGCGTTTTTGATCATTGCCTCGATACGCTCAGCAGAGGAGGTACCGGTGGTGGTAGCAATGAACATCTGTTTGCCCTTACCAGGGGTAACAACACGGCCCACAGTGGAAACACCGATGGGGAAGGGGTAGTGCATGGTTACGCAGCCGTCGATATCGCCGCTGTCCAGCAGTTTCTCCATCTCTTTGTACATGGTGTCTTCATCGGGAACCTGTACGGTTTTGAATTTTTCGTTTTCGGCGGTACCGATCAGGGTAACGTCGACGCCTCTGTCGGCAGCCAGGATAGCGGCTTCCACAGAGTTAGCTTCGCCGTGCTCACTTCCGAGGCCGGTGACAGCGATTCTCGGTCTGGGTCCGAAGGAACCAGTCTCGAGGCCATCTGCCATGTCCAGGAAAGTTTTGGCGATCATTTTTTCAATAGCATTCTTAGCCATAATGATCTTTCATTCCTTTCAAAGCGAATTCTGCCTAAGTTTCGGGAGGGTGCGGTCCGCCGCTGGGGCAGACCGTCCGCTCCGCACAAGCCCTAAGACTATTCAGCGTCTTCCTCAACCATCAGAGAGGTTGCGAAATCTTTCATAGCTTTAGCGATCAGGTTCTTGATCTCAGCTTCGGAAACAGCAGCAGCTTCGCCCTCGCCGGAGTTCTTGTTGATCATAACAGAAACACCGTCGAACAGGTTGGTCATACGGCCAAGGAACAGGGAGCCTTTACCGATGATCATAGCGCGGTTGATCCTGCCTTCCAGGATGTCGTCGCGGCAGAAGCCAACGTAAGGAACACCAGAAGGAATGTGGCCCTGAGTGGGAGCCCAACCAACCATACCGTGCTCAACAGGGAAGGTAGCCAGATCTTTCTTCTCCAGCTCGCCTCTCTTAACGCCCAGAGCAGCGATCATCTTGTAGTTAGCCAGCGGAACGTCACCAGCGCCAGCGGGTTTGGTGATGTCGGGGTTCTGCATCTCAGCAGAGTATTTGTCAACGTCGGTGATCTTCAGGCCAGCAGCATCCAGAGGATTGGTAACCAGAGAGCTGATTACGTTCTGAGGAGCGGAGCCGGTACCAACGGTGTGACGGCCGGTGTGCTCAACATCGATTTCGGGGCTTACGCCGTCGTTTTCGCTAACCAGGATAGCGAAACCACCGATCATATCCTCGTAGATGGGCAGACCTTTCTTAACGTGGTCTTTACCGTTCATGCCCAGCTTAGCGGTGCAGCCGCCGGCAACAACGATAACGTTCTTGTGGGTGCCTGCTTTTACCAGAGAAGCAGCGTTGATGAATGCATGGGTGGGGCCAGCGCAGAAGCCGCGGACGTCACAACCAGTAGCATTTACCAGGCCAGCGATCTCAGCAGCAGCTTTAGCGAAGTTGCCGCCGCCGCGCTGGTTCATATCGCCGCAAGCCTCTTCGCAGCAGTCGATAACGTAGGTAACGTCTTCTTTGTTTACGTTCTGGTCTTTGCACAGGTGCAGCAGAGACAGAACAGCGGAAGCTTTGGAAACCAGGTTTTCCAGCATGGTGTGAGCAGAGAGGTTGACGTCAACGTCGTGAGCTCTCTTGATGAAGCCTACGGTTTTGCCGTTGCAAACCAGGGGCTCAGCATGCTCGTCGTTTACGAAATGGTCGATTTCAGCCTGATCAACGCCGTCGTGAACTCTAGCAACGATGGACTCATCGATAACCGGGTCAGCAGCGAATCTGGGCTTAACGTCAGCTACGAAGCCTTTTTCCAGGAAGCACAGCTCGAAAACGTCGCAGCACTGGATCAGCATGTAGAACTCGTCTTCCGGCATGATCTCACCGAATTTACCATATCTCTGGTTGCAGCCTTCTTTTCTGGCGTCAGTCCAGGGCTGAGGATAGGTAGCCAGCTCATCGGGATGCATGTTGCCGATGTAGGTCTGGTTGGGCAGATATGCCACAGCGTCCTCATAGCTTCTGATGTGGCTCGGCAGTTCTTTCAGGTACTCAGAATCGGGGTTTACGATTCTTTCAGTAGTCTGAGTTGTACCGTTTTCGATTACCATGTCTGGTGTATGGGCCAGGATGTAGCTAGCGCCTTTTACTACACTGTTCATTGTATTTCACGCCTCTCATTCAAAATGATTTCTACTTGCAGCGGTGTTTCGGCCCGTCTGCTCGCCTATAATCCAGGGCGATGACGCCCTTGATTTACACAAACCAAAATAGGGGCCAGAAGGAGACTCCTACCCCATATTTTAAGTCTATTATACACTATTCCTTTCCAAATGTCATTGCTTCCAACGATATTTTTAAGAAAATGCACAATACTTTTTTTGAAAAATGTTGATTCTGGCAGGAAGCCTGCGGCCCGGCCAAAATCCTCCTATTTTTCTTCCAGTTAAAGGCTTTTTCGGGGGAAGGAACGGTAAAGCTGCAGTATATTCTCTTTTACGATAAAATACTCACAGTTTGATATAAAGAAAGGGTGGCGATGCAGTTTTCACTACATCACCACCCTTAACCTCAGTTACCAAGGAAAGCAACTATCTCTTAGCCGAGATATTTGCAGTACTCGTCACGGATCGGCTTCATCTCTTCGATGATGCTGTCAACGTCCATAACCATTTCCATCATGCCAACCTGATCGTCGTAAACGGAAGGATCAACTTCAGCTTTGATTTCGGGCTCGCAAACATGGTAAACAGTGAGTCCCAACTGGACTCCAGTCAACGGACCAGCGAAAGTGGGGTCGCCAGCGGTAACAGTCTCAGCAGCCAGGCCAGAAGCCTCGCCCTCAGCTGCGCCCAGAAGAACAACGATGTTCTCTGCGCCATACTGCTCTGCGAAATCCTTAACTCTCTTCTGATTTTCCAGGTCCATTGCACCAGCGGCGGTTCAGACAAAGCACTCGGTAGCAGAGTAGATTACTTCTGCGCCAGCAGACTTTGCGCATTCTTCAATCGCCGGGCCCGGGACACCGTCACGGTCGCCAATGATAATGACTTTTTTGCCATTCAAAATGCTCATGTGGCTATTCCTCCTTATTTTATTTTATGACTGAAACAAACCAAATGTATGATTTGCTCTATAAAAACAGCTCTTGCGAACTGCTTTTAGTAAGATAACTGCCTCCGGCAAGGCCGGTAGGACTTTTGGCCCCGGATCTCTCCGGTGCCGCTCCAGCAAAGGCTGAAGGCCATCAACTACATGTTGACGTATTTCTCAACCAGAGCGGTGATGGAATCCTGGGTGCAGTCCTCTTTAACGAGAGCTTCAACCTGAGCGCCATCTTTGTAGATAGCCATTACAGGCAGACCCATGATACCCTGTT
>JAHZAU010000027.1 GCA_019423755.1 Oscillospiraceae bacterium | reverse complement strand
TGAAGGGGTTGTCCTCCACGGCGTTGCAGAACACCACCAGCTTGGCGCAGCCGATGCAGTCGCGGTCCTTGGTGCGCTCGGCGGTGTCCAGGATGATCTGGCCCATGCGGCCCACGGCGTCCATGTTCAGGCCGCTGCGGGTGGAGCCGATGTTTACCGAAGAGCAGACCCGCTCGGTCACGTCCAGCGCCTCGGCGATGGAGTTGAGCAGGATGCGGTCGCCGGTGCTGTAACCCTTCTGCACCAGAGCGGAGAAGCCGCCCACAAAGTTGACGCCCACCTCTTTGGCGGCGCGGTCCAGGGTCTGGGCCACGCTGACGTAGGAATCGGTGTGGCAGCCGGCAGCAGCGATGGCCACCGGGGTGACGGAGATGCGCTTATTGACCACCGGCACGCCGTATTCCTTGGCCAGGTCGTCGCCGACCTTCACCAGGTTTTCGGCCTTGCGGGTGATTTTATCGTAGATCTTGCGGTTGAATTCGTCGATGTTGGCATCGGCGCAGTCCAGCAGGCTGATGCCCATAGTGATGGTACGCACGTCCAGGTTGGACTCCTGGACCATGTTGTTGGTCTCGTTGATCTGTTGTCTGGAAATCATGGCAGTTCCTCCGCTTCGCCCTGTGGGGGGTTAGATGTTGTGCATGCAGTTGAAGATATCCTCATGCTGGACCTTGATGGAAACGCCCATCTCCTGGCCCAGAGCGGTCATCTCGTCCACGATCTTGTCAAAGTCGGTGGTGCAGCCTTCCAGATCCACGATCATGATCATGTTGAAGTAACCCTGGATGATGGTCTGAGAAATATCCAGTACGTTGAGATTGTGGTCTGCCAGATAGGTGCAGACCTTTGCCAGAATGCCGCTTTTGTTGACGCCCACTACGGTGATGATACCCTTCATGATGCTACCTCCTGAAAACGTTTGTTTCGATGTTGGGATTTGTTTTCTTTATGTTAGCACAGTTGCCTGTTTTTTTGCAACCAAGCCCGGCGGCTTTTCGGGCAGGCTGCCCAAAATTTCGCCGTTTCCATCAACTTTCCGGGGCGGGAGCCGGCGGTTTTCTGGTGATTATTCCCCGTATTTTTTCGAAAAAGTGTTTTTGGGGCAAAATCACGATCTATTTAGTGTATTTATATCGCGTACAAAATCACCCCTGGGACGCACGGGCTCAGGATTTGAGAAAATCCCCCCGCGCCCCCAGCGCCGGATGCAGGGCAAAGCCCTTCTTTTCCAGCAGCCGCACCTTCAGATCCAGCAGCGGCGGCGGCACGCACAGACGGCAGGCCGCCTCCTCCACCGGGCACTCCTCCAGCAGGGGCAGCGCCTCCTCGTCGGGGATCAGCAGCTCGGCGGCAAAGTAGTTGGCCTCCAGCTCCGGGCGGGCCGTCTGGCTGAAAAGGGTGAACTCCCGCAGGGCGTTGCCTGCGGCCAGGTCCCGGTGCAGCAGGGCGTGCCCCAGCTCATGGGCGCAGACCACCCGCTGCAGCTCCTCGTCCAACTCCTGGTTGATGACCACCACCCCCACCCGGGACTGGTAGAAAAAGTACCCCTTGAGCTTGGGGCCCAGGGGATGGTACAGGAGCAGCAGGTCCAGCTGGCGGCAGAGGGAAAACGGGTCCCGGGTGCCCCGGCGGCGCACCAGCTCCTGTACTTGACGGGTGATATAATCACGCATGGGAGCCGCCCTCTCCCCCGCCGCCCCGGCCGTACTTTTCCCGGGCGCGGTTTTTCGCCAGGAAATAAGCCTGGGTGATGGACTCAAAGAAGGCGTCCTTGGCGTCCTGATCCAGCTCGCCGCCGGCAAACAGGGCGCTGGTGCGCTCCAGGATCTCGCGGGCTTCCGCCTCGCCCCGGGGGCCGAACTGGTCCCGGGCCGCGTGCAGGAACTCCCCGCGCCCCTCCTGTCCGCCCAGCAGCCAGTCGCTGCTGACGCCCAAGATCTGCGCCAGCTTGGCCACGGTGCTGATGCGGGGCACGCGGTCGTTGTATTCGTAATTATAGATACTGCGCTCGGTGATCCCGGCGCGGCGGGCCAACTCGATTTGGGTCAGGCCGGCATCCTTTCGGGCTTTTTTTAGGTTTTCTCCAAACGACATCAGCGGTCACTCTCCTGCGGGTGCAATTTTCCAGAAAAATAATTCCGGTTTATCCTTGACAAAATTTCCGATTATGCTATACTCAGTTCAGAACAAGCGTTCTGTTTGGTCTCAGTATACACCAGAATCTTTATTCCGTCAACCAGAACCAAAGGGGGATTTTTTGTGGAAGACCGCGTCATCCTGCACTGCGATATGAACAACTTTTTCGCCAGCGTCGAGTGTCTGGGGCAGCCGGAGCTTGCCAAAAAGCCGGTGGTGGTAGCCGGCCGCAAGGAGGAACGCCGCGGGGTGGTGCTCGCCAAAAACGAAGCCGCCAAGGCCTTCGGGGTGCGCACCGGGCAGGCCCTTTGGGAGGCCCAGCGCAGCTGCCCGGAGCTGGTGGTGCTGCCGCCCCACTACCAGGCCTATATGCACTATTCCATGATGGCGCGGCGCATTTACAGCCAGTACACCGACCAGGTGGAGCCCTTCGGACTGGACGAGTGCTGGCTGGACGTCACCGGCAGCGTGGGGCTGTTTGGCAGCGGGGAGGAGATCGCCCAGCGCATCCAGCAGCAGATCCGCCAGGAGACCGGCGGGCTGACCATCTCGGTGGGGGTTTCCTTTAATAAGGTGTTTGCCAAGCTGGGCAGCGACCTGAAAAAGCCGGACGCCATCACCTGCATCCCCCGGGACGCCTTCCGTCCCAAGCTGTGGCCCCTGCCGGTGCAGTCCATGCTGGGGGTGGGGCCGTCCACCGCCGCCCGGCTGGCCCGGTACGGCATCCGCACCATCGGGGAGCTGGCCGGGGCGCGGGTGGAATTTCTGCGGCGGCTGCTGGGGGTGTGCGGCGGGCAGCTTTGGCTTTACGCCAACGGCATGGACGAGTCGGTGGTGGCCCGGGCGGGCCAGCTGCCGCCCATGAAAAGCGTGGGCCACGGCACCACCTGCCGCCAGGACCTGAACGGCCCGGAACAAACCGGCCGGGTGTTCCTGCAGCTGAGCCAGGAGGTATCCCGGCGGCTGATCCAGTCGGGCCTGGCCGCCACAAGGGTACAGATCGCCGTGCGGGACTGCCACATGAAGACGGTGCAGTTCCAGGGGAAGCTGGACTGCCCCACCCAAAACGCCTTGGAGCTGACCCTTCGCGCCCGGGAGCTGCTGGCCCAGCACTACCGCTGGGAGCTGCCGGTGCGGGCGCTGAGCCTGCGGGCCGAGGACCTGGTCACCGAGCTGACCCCGCAGCAGGTGTCCTTCTTCTCCGACTGGGAGCGGCACGCCAAGCGGGAGGACATCGCCACGGCGGTCTACGCCCTGCGAAACCGCTTCGGGCCGGATTCGGTCACCCCAGCGGCGCTGATGCTGGACACGATGGCTCCCCTCCCCCACCCGGTCGCCCGGGAAAGCCTGCCCCGCTTTGCCTGCTGATGGGGAAAGTTTTGTTGTTTTAGTCTATTCAAACCTAGGATTTTGCGGTATAATGGAGAAAATGCCGCAGCGGCGGCCAAATCTTTGCCATAAGGAGCTTCGCTATGAACAGCTATCATATCCTTTCCTTCCATTGTACCACCGACAGCATCCAGACCGAACGGGCCGCCAAGGAGCGGTTCCAGGTGCAGATCATGCCGGTGCCGCGGGTGATCTCGGCCAGCTGCGGGCTGGCGGTGCGCTTCGTCAGCGGCACCCGGGAGGAGATTTTGGACTTTTACCACAGCCTGCCCATCTCCTGCGACCTGTACTACATCACCGTAGACGACCAGGGCCAGCCCCACGCCGAGCCGCTGCACTAGTTTTCATCTATTAGAATTGAAAACACACCCCATGATGCAGTTTTCTCACATCATGGGGTGTGTTTTTATATCTATACATATTTACTTCACAATTTAGCGTAATTAAAGCATTGCTTTATTCAACAGCTAATTTTCGTTCTCTATGCATTTCTGCAATTCCTTGGAATACGCCGGGAATCCAAGCCAAACCAATGGCGAAAGAAAGGATAAGAATTGCCAGCACCGTTCCTCCCGCAAGTCCTTTTTTGCAGATAATCTGCAGCAGTATCGAGAAAAACATAATATCTGCACTCACTCCAAATGCAGCTGCTGCCCATCGTTTTGTTCTCGCCCATCCAAAAACATAACCAAACGAATATAGCATAAAAATGGGGGGATAAATCAAAAGGAGCACCAATAGACTCGGTTCCCACACACCTCCGTTCATTGCCTGCACATTAGGTATCATCCCTACTACCACGCCTAAAACAATACCAATGAGTGCCGAAAGTTTTGCCTTCTTTTTTGCCGTCATTTTCTGTTTTGTCATAACAGACCCTCCTTTGATATTTTCTAAAAACATTATAGCAACAAATCGAAACAAAATCAAGTATTTTTGGAATAATATAGCGCATAATTGATACTAATTGAAACAAAGCTTGTAACAACACATTTTGTTAAATATAATTCATAAAAGGGGTGATGGATAATTGCTTTTACATGAAAAAATAAAGACCTTGCGTTTAAGCCATGGCTTGACGCAAGAACAGCTCGCTTCTGAACTGCATATCTCTCGTTCCGCATACGCTCTATATGAAACAGGAAAGCGGCAATTAGGGTACGATGTTCTTTGTAGCATTGCTGATTTTTATCATGTTAATATTGATTATCTATTCGGCAGGACAGATGTCTCCGAGCAATTATTCCATATCACGCCAGAAGAAAGAGATCTACTAAAAAAATTTGATAAACTGGATTTAAGAGGAAAAGAAAATATATACTGGATGCTGCAGTTGGAATATAGCCGGCAAACGCAGGACAATAAAAAAATATTCAAGCCAGCAAGCAACCTGACAGATACCAAATAAGTTTGGTCGTCAACCTGGATAACCAGATATTCTATGGGTTCGCCCTGCTCATCTTTTCCCTATTTTTCCGTATAAAAAAACCCTCCCGCTTGGGAGGGCTTTCTTTTTTCGGTTTTGCTTACTGCCGGGAAGCGTGGTAGGGGTACTGGGCAAAGAGGGCGGCGCAGCGGTCGGTCATCTGCTGGTAGCAGCGGGCGCCCCAAAGGGAAAGCTCCGGCCCCTTTCCGCCTGCCATCTGGCTCAGGGCGTCGCCCATGGCCTGGGGGATGCGCTGGCGGTCCCGCTGGGCGCCGCAAAGCTTGTAAACGGTATAGGCCCGGCAGTCCTCCAACTGGTCATAGAAGGCCGGGTCCTCGTCCGCCAGCTGGTCGTTCATGGAAGCGATGACCATCTGGCTCAGGACGGTATCGGGGGAAAAGGCCTTGGCCGCCGATTCCGCCACATACAAAAACATCATCCGCGCCAGCTGCCGCACCAGCGCCCAATCGCCCTGGCTGCTGGCCGCCAACGGTTCCGGCGGGTCCTCCAGGATCATCCGGGCCAGGCGGGCGCCGTTTTCCCGGGCGGTCTGCAGGTCTCCGGTGCGTTTGTGGCGGCAATACTGCAGGATCTCGGCCTGGCCGTCGTCCTGCTGCTGCCGGTCCCACTGCGCCAGCTTCATATCCTCGTCCCCCCGCGCCAGCTGTCCGGCGGGCAGCGGTGGGGTTGGCTGCTGCAACCTTTGCATACTTGTTGTCATCTCCTATCTCTGTCTGGCAAACGCTCGGCCCGAGCAGGCTATTCCCTGCCGGCAAGAGCGGTCTCGAACAGCCGCCGCAGGCTTTCCTCCTGGGTGATGCAGCTGCCCAGGGGGTTGCTGCGCCCGGAGGCGTAAAAGCCGTGGAAGTCGGTGCCGCCGGTGACGATCAGGCCGTTTTCCTCGGCGATCTTGCGCATACGGGGCTGGTCCTCGGGGTGGTTGCGGGGGTGGTCGATCTCCACCCCTTGCAGGCGTCCGGTGGGCGCCAGGCGTTCCAGCAGCTCCATGGAGCGGTAGATGCTGGGATGGGCCAGCACCGCCACCCCGTCGGCTTCGGCCACGGCGTCCAGCGCTTCGTCCACCGTGGGATAAGCGACCTGCTCGTAGCAGCTGTTGGGGGAATCTTTATCAAAAAGGCTGTGGTACAGGTCGCCGTAGATGCGGGTGTCGTAGCCCAGGTCCAGCAGCGCCTGCATGATGTGTACTTTATAGATGGACATACTGGCGGAGGCGTAGCGCATGACGTGCTCCTCGGTAATGGGGAAGCTGCGCATGACGCGGTCCAGCATCACCAGGCCGGCGCGGCGGCGGTCCTCCAGGATGCGCTCCAGCAGCCCGGCCAGGCGGTCCGGCTTTTGGGGCAGGTAGCAAAGGAGGTGCACCCGGCGGCCGTTGTCCGGGTCGCGGGCGGAGATCTCCACCCCGGGGATGATGCCTACCCCGTATCGCCGGCCCAAAATTTCCGCGCGGGAAACCCCGGCCAGGGTATCGTGGTCGGTTATGGCGATGAAGTCCAAGCCGGAACGCTTGGCGTAAAAGACGATGTCCTCCAAACTGGCGGAACCGTCGGACAGTTTGCTGTGGATGTGCAGATCCCCGATCATGCTGAGTCCCTCCTTCTGGGAAACGGCTTTCAAAAAGCCTAAGGATGGTTTTATTATACTACGTTGCGACACGCATGTCTATGAATTTGATACAATCTTGCAAGATTTTCTACGTCCTTTTCCATTGATTTTACCATATTTGGCGTATTCGCCAAAATATTTCCCGCCCTTTTCCGCATTTTGAGAAGAAAACCCCGCGCTTTTCCCTCCCCGGCGGGCGGGCGCGGCCTCTTAACAAACCGGCGCTTTTTTGCTATACTAGGGGTACCATTCCACAATGGATGCCAGCAAAGTGAGGTTTGACCATGAATCCCGCCCCCATTCGCTATACCATCTGCTACAACAGCTTTTCTTCCATCTTCGCGGTGCCCACCCAAGCGGTGCGGCGCTGTCTGCCTACCTGCCCGGAAAACACCCTGCGGGTGCTGCTGCTGGTGCTCAGCGACCCCTCCCAGCCCATCTCCCCCCAGGCGCTGGCCGGTGAACTGGGGATCTCGGCCCAGGAGACGGAGCAGGCCCTGCGCTACTGGGCGCAGGAAGGGGTGCTGCGGGCGGAAGTGGACCTTTCCCAGCCGTCGGCGGCCCAAATGGCCCAAACCGCCGACCTGCCCCAGGCCGCCGCGTCGGAACCCCCCTCCCCCAAGCCCGTCTCCCGCAGCGTCCGCCGGGCCGGCATGGACATCCGGGAGCTGGACGCCCTCTCCCTGCGGGACAGCAACATCCGCGCCATCGTCCAGGAGGCCCAGGAGCGGATGGGGCGTCCCCTTTCCCGCACCGAGACCGAGCGGCTGGTATCCTACTACACCTGCGACGGGCTGGCGCCGGAGTTCCTTTCGCTGGTCATCGTCTACTGCATTTCCGTCCTGCACAAGCCCAGCATCAACTACATCTGCCGGGTGCTGGACAACATGCTGGCCCAGGAGGTGGACACCTACGAAAAGGCCGAGCGTTACCTGGACCAGCAGATGCGCCGTTCCTCCAACGAAGGACAGGTCATGGCCGCTTTCGGCATCCGGGACCGGGCGCTGACCCGCCAGGAGAAGGAAGCCATCCAAACCTGGTTCGGGCCGTATGGCTTTGACATCGCCATGGTGCGGCTGGCCTACGAGCGCTGCATCGACCAGACCCAGAAGCTTTCCTTCCCCTACATCGGCTCCATCCTCAAGGACTGGCACGCCAAGGGCATCCGCACCCCCAAGGACGCCGCCGCCGAAGCCGCCGCCCGCTCCAAGGAGGCCCCCTCCCCTGCCCGGGCCCCCGCTGCCTCCGGGCAGTTTGCCGCCTCTTCCATCGACGAGGAGATGCAGCGCTTTTTGATGCAGGGCAGCTGCCCCCGCCGCTAGCCGCCAAAGAAAGGACGTGACCCCATGGGATTCCCCAAAGAGATCTACCAAAAAGCAAGCGCCATCCTGGCCCAGCGCCGTCAGGCCGCCCGGGAGGAAGCCGACCGCCGCCGCCAGCAGGTCTACCAGCGGCTGCCGCAGCTGCCGGGCATCGAACGGGAGCTGGCCCGCACCGGCATGGGCGCCGTCCAGGCGGTGGCCGGAGCGCCCGACCAACTGGAACAGGTGCTGGCCCGCCTGCGGGACCGAAGCCTTGCCCTGCAGCAGCAGCGCGACCAGCTGCTCCGGGAGGCCGGCCTTTACGACGCCTACCACACCATCCCCTGGACCTGTCCCCTTTGTGAGGACACCGGCTACCAAGGCTCCCGGCGCTGCCCCTGCTTTGAGCAGCTGCTGCGGGAGACGGCCTTCCATCAGCTGGGCGCCGACGGCCAGGAGGACTGCCGGTTTGAAAACTTCTCCCTGGACTTTTACTCCCCCTCTCCCCTGCCTTCCAACCAGCTGGTGCCCCGGGAGCAGATGGCGGCCATTCTGGACACCTGTCTGCATTATGCGCACACCTTCTCCCTGCAAAGCCCCAGCCTGCTGTTTTTGGGCGGCACCGGCCTAGGCAAGACCCACCTTTCCCTGGCCATCGCCCGGGAGGTCATCGCCAAGGGGTACGGGGTAGTTTATTCCTCGGCGCAGAACCTGCTGGCCCGGCTGGAACGGGAGCGCTTCTCCTCCGACCGCTTCTCCGACGCAGACGACCCCGATTCCACCAGCTACCAAAACCTGATCCTCACCTGTGACCTGCTGATCATCGACGACCTGGGGACGGAATTCCTCACCCAGTTCTCCAACTCCATGATCTACAACATCATCAACACCCGCCTCATTGAAGGCCGGCCCACCATCATCAGCACCAATCTGGACATGCTGGAGATCGGCCGGCGGTACTCCGAGCGGCTGGTTTCCCGGCTGTTCGGCGGCTACCAGCGTCAGGACTTTGTGGGGCAGGATGTGCGCATCCTCCGCCGTATGCGGGCTTCGGGCGCCGCGCCGGTGCGCTAAATCTTCCCAAAAACGCAAAAAAGCCGCTTCCCTTCCGGGAAGCGGCTTGCTTTTTCTGTTTGGTTTTCGGGAAAAGCGGCTTAGCCGTTTTCCACCTCTTCCAGCAGGGTCTCCATGTAGCTCTGGAACTGATAGAAGATCACGTCCGGGTCGCGCAGGTCGGGGCGCCAACGTTTGACCCACTCCAGCATCAGGTAGCCGGTATAGCCTGCCTGATGCAGCACCTTGACGGCGTCGTACACCGGCACGTCGCCCAGGCCCATCATCCGGTATTCCAGGCGGCCGTTTTCCATAGCGGAGTCCTTTACATGGACATACTGCACCAGGCCCTTGAGGTTTTCGTAGGTCTGGGCCGGGGTCTCGCCAAAGTAGCGGTAGGGATGGTGGATATCCCAAAGGACGCCGGAAGTCTCCGGGTCAGCGCCTTCCACAAAGGCTTTCATCCGGGCCGAGTCGCCCAGGATGCCGCAGGTCTCTACCAGCACGCGCACCTGTTTGCCCTGTGCGTAGCGGCACAGCTCCTGATAAAGCTGGCGCGCCTGGTCAAAATTGCTGGTCGGGTCGGGTTCCGGCTGCAGGCTGATGAGCACCCGCACAAAGGGGATACCGGCGCGGGAGGCAAAGTCGATGTGCTTTTTGGCTTCTTCCGCCTGCTCCCGGGCATCCGCACCGCCCAAAACCACCGAGGAACCCAGCATGGGGATCTCGATACCGGCGCCCTGCAGCTGAGCCAGGGTCCCGGCCAGATGCTCTTCGTCCAGTACCTCGATCTTCAGCGGATCGATCTCCTCTTCCAGGCCGCGCAGCTCAATGCCGTCGATCCGCATATCCTTTGCGGTGTTGAGAACCTCGCTCCACTTCCAATCAGGACAGCCAAGTGTGGAAAATCCTAATTTCATTGTTCGATCATACCTTTCCTCGAATGGATACCCTCAAAAAAACCTCCGGGTCTTATACGGTATTACTTTACCATGTTTCGCCACGATTTGCAATTATTTTACCAGCCTGTGCCGTCAATTTACGCAATTTCACCAAATTGCCCGACAATGCCGGCGAAGTTTTCCCACGTGTTGCCGCCGCTTACTGCTCTGCAGCAGGCTCGTCGTCCCCTTCCTCTGCCGTTTGGCTTTGGGTGCGGGGGCGGATCACCTGGGGTTTGGTGGTCTCCTGTTTCTGCTGGGTGGACTCTTTGGCCACATAGAGCACCACCCGCGGCAGGGCGGTCTTTTTGAGGACGGTACCGGCCGGCGGGTCGGTGCGGAACACCTGGCCCGGCTCCACCTCGCTGTTTTCCAGCTGGTAGATGCGGTAGTCCATCCCCAGGCTGTTCATCCGGGCAATGGCGTCGGCCTGCTGGGCGCCGTACAGGTCGGGCATGGTCAGTTTCTCCGACCCCAGGCTCACATAAAGGGTGATGGTGCTGCCCCGGGGCACGGCGGTGCCAGCCTCCGGCTTCTGGCCGCAGACATAACCCTTCCCGATCTCCTCGTGGTACTGCTCCTCCACCGTGAAGAAGTAGCGGTCGTAGTAGTTGGCGTCCCGCATCACCGTTTCGGGGCTGCGTCCCACAAAGCTCGGCAGCAGCTCCCCGCCGGGGGTGGGGGGTGTTTCCTCGCTCTGGCCGGGAAGCGGCTCCTGCTTGGAATCGGCCCGCGGCAGGCTCTGGTACAAAAGGCTGCCGAAGATCAGCAGCATCACCAAGGTCACCAGCATGGTGATGATGGTGTACATTTTGTTGTTGTTCTGGCGCTCGCCCAGGTGGACGGTGATGGCGCTGGCGGTGGGGGGTTCCACCTGGAACACCGCCGTGTTGGAGGAGACGGTCTCCAAGATCTTGCCCATAAAGTCGTCCACATTTTGCAGACGCTGGCGCACCTGCGGTTCCAGCGCCTGGCACACCGCCTGGGAGATGTTTTCCGGCACCTCGTCGGAGGGCGGGAGGATCGGGTCCTCCTCCCCGATGCGCTCAAACGCCGGGGGCAGCTCCTGCCCGGTCAGCACCCGGTAGGTGACGGCGCCCAGGGCGTAAACGTCGGTCCAGGTGCCCTGCCAGCTTTGCAGGTCATACTGCTCCGGGGCCGCGTAGCCGGAATACAGCTCGGTGGCCAGTTCTCCGCCGGCGCAGCGCACCTCGGAGATGGAAAAGCCCAGCAGGTACAGCTTGCCCTGCCGGTCCAGCAGGATGGTGCTGGGGGAGATACCCTGGTGGAAGATGCCCTTTTTGTGGAGATTGGACACCGCGTTGTACAGGGGCATTAAAAACGGCTTGGCCCGGAGCCACGGCATGCCGCCGGGGTGGTCCTCCAGCCATTGGGCCAGGGTCTGGCCCGGGATATAGCGGAACACCGCGTAAACGGTGTTGTGTTCTTCGATCAGTTCCAGCAGGGTGGGCAGGCTGTCCACCCCGGTCAATTTGCCCAGCGTTTGGTTGGTGTCCGCAAACGCTGCGCGGAAATATTTCACTTTTGCCTCGCAGCCCGGGCAGATGCTCAAGCTTTGGGAGGCCGGATCTCTGCGGCAGAGCCCATTGGGGAAAAACTCCTTGATCCAGACCGCTTCCTCCTGGGAGGAGCTGCCCAGATACACAAAGCCCTCCCCGTTTTGGGAAAGCAGCTGGCGGATGGTGTACGCCGCTACCGCTGTCCCCGGGGGCAGACTGTTTTCTGACGCGCCGCAGTGGGGGCCGAGCCCCTGTGGGTTTTCGCCCATACCGTATCACTCTCCTGCGCGCTGTGCCGGTCCGGTGTTGGGACCGGCAAGGTTGGCTGTCCCGACGCCGGACGCACCGGGCGGGACCCTACATTATAAAAAGTATAAAAGCACAAACGCTCATCAATCAAGAAAAAACAATAAGGCGGTCCCCTTTTGGCGGGGCGGTTTGTCACACCTTATCTTTATTATCTTACCTTTTTTGCGGCACGATTGCAAGAGTTTTGGGCGGTAAGAAGGGGATTTTCCTGCGGTTTTTGGGCGGTTTTCGGGCAGATCGGTCTGCTTTCTACGACTCTGCGTAAAATTGCCCCGCTTCCCTGCCCCGCGCGGGCGCCGGCTTGCATTTTCCCGCCCGGCAGGATAAAATAAAGAAAAAGGAGGGAGCGTATGAAAGGAAGTTTTGCCGCCCGGCATCCTCGGGTCTTGGCGGGGCTGACGCTGGGGTTTGGGGTCTTTCTCAACTGCTTTGGGTTCCCGGTCTACAACCTGACCCGGGATTGGCCCAGCACCATCACCTTGAGCTATCTGTTCCTGACGGTGTACTCCGCCGGGATGATCGGCTGGCTGCTGACCCTGGCCTTCCCCCGCCGCCGCTGGCCGGGCATCCTGCTGCTGGTGCTGGGGAGCGCCTGCGTCGGGCTGGGCTGCCGCTACCTGCTGGAATGGGGCGAAGTCTCCAACAGCTACAACTTCACCCTGCCCAACATCCTGCTGCACCTGACCGCCGTTTCGGTGCTGAGCCTGCTGGGCTGGTACAGCGCCCGCCGTACCGCGGCATAATCCGCAAACAAAACAAACCGCCGTTGTGGGGACGATCCCCGCAGCGGCGGCCTTTTTTTATTCTGCTTTCTCTCCTCGGATAGAATCGATGCGGCTTTGCAGACGGTCCATCTGCTCCTTGACGTTTCCGATCAGCGGAGCGCCGATGATGTTCCCCTCGCTGTCCACGATATAGGTGGTGGGATAGCCGGGGATCTCGGCGATAAACTCCTGATAGAATTCGTTTTCCGGGTCGGGCGAGATATTTGGATAGGTCACGCCCTTTTCCTTGAGGATGCTGCGGGCCAGCTCCAGCTGCTCCTCCCCTTCCCCGGAATCGGTGCCCACGCCAATGAGGTTGATATTATCCTTCTGAAATTCCTGGTACATCTCCTCCAGCTCCGGCATCTCGGCGATGCAGGTGCCGCAACCGTTGTTCCAGAAGTTCACGATGGTAACGTCATAGCCGGCAAAAATATCGCTGGTAATGGTGTTTCCGTCCATATCCGTTTCGGAAAACGTGGGGAACGGCGTTTTGGAAACCAGGTCGGTCTCCTTTGCGCCGCAGCCGGCAAACACCATGGTGCTCATGACCGCAGCCAGCAAAAGGCTAATTGCTTTTCTCATTTTGTTCCTTCTTTCTTTTGGGTGAAATGGTCGTTGTGATCGCCTGATAGGGACAGGTACGGATGCAGTCGCCGCAGCGGATACATTCGGTGTGGTTGGGGTTGCGGAATACATCCACATCCATCTTGCACACCTTGCTGCAGGCCCCGCAGGCGGTACACCGGCCGGCGTCTACCTGGTAGCGGTAGGCGGAAATCTTGTTAAACAGCGCGTAAAACGCCCCCAGCGGGCAGATCCACTTGCAAAACGGGCGGTAGAAAAACACCGAAAGCACCACTGTCCCCAGCAGGATGCAGCTTTTCCAGGTAAACAGCTCGCCCAGGCTGGCGCGGATGCTTTCGTTGGCCAGCGACAGCGGGATGCCGCCTTCCAAGATCCCCGCCGGGCAGATATACTTGCAGAAAAACGGGTCGCCCAGCCCCACCTCGTTGACCACCGTCATGGGGAGGACGATGACGAACACCACCAAGATCACATACTTGAGATAGGTGAGGATATGCAGCTTTTTGGTGCTGAATTTTCGGGTGGGGATCTTGTGCAGCAGCTCCTGGAACCACCCGAACGGGCAGAGGAAGCCGCAGACCGCCCGCCCCAGCAGCACCCCGATCAAAATCAGAAAGCCGACGATATAATAGGCAAAACGGAACTTGGAGGAGCCGATGACCGCCTGCAGCGAGCCAATGGGGCAGGACGCGGCAGCCGCCGGGCAGGAATAGCAGTTTAACCCCGGGACACAGACGCCTTTGAGGTCTCCCTTGTGGATCTTCCCGGAAAAGAAATTCCCCAAAAACGGGTTGGAGGCCAGGGTCGCCGCCAGCTGGACCTTCCAGCGATTTTTGTTTTTAGCCAATGCCGACACACTCCAAACACAGATTGATCCCCTTGCTCAGGACGACCGCCGCCTCGCCGCGGGAAAGGCCGATGCCGATCATGGCAACCGCCAGCGCCAAAAAGAACAGGGTCGGTTTCCGCCAGATCATCCCATCACCGCCATCCCGCCGCTCTGGGCGCCGCTTTCCTCGGTCATCTCCTTCTGCATGGACACAAAGCCCGCAGCAGAACCGGCCAGCTTTTCCGCTTCCACCGCGGAGAACCACGCAGAATAGAAGGAACCGTTCACGCACCAGGAAGCGCTGTTGGGCATCCCTTCGATCATCTCTTTGTGGGACGCCACCGCGGCCTGCAGCGAATCGTTATAGAGGATCACCGGGAAGGGCGCCTCGGCAAACAGCTCGTTTCCTTCCTCGCTTTTGGTGCATACCAGGATCTCGGCGCCGTTTTCCTTTACGCCTTCATAGCCGTCTGCCAGCGCCTGATAAAAGGCCGCGGCATCCGGGTCCGCCGGGTCCAAAAAGACAAACAGGGTCACCTCGCCCAGCTGCTCCCGGGTAAAGGTCTCCTCGGAAAGGGTGGTGGTGGAAAAGTCCCCGATGGCGCCGGCCTGCATCTTATCGGCAGCCGGGACTTTGCGCTCCTCGATATAATCATCCGCCCATTCCTGGGTGACCCAGCCTTTGTCCACGGCGTCTTCCAGGGTGATGGTGCCTTCTTCCAGCGCCTGCTTCACCTCGTCCTGGGTCGGTTTCTGGCTGCCGCAAGCTGCCAGGGAAAGGGCGCAGACGGCCGCTACAAAGATCACTGTCAATCGCTTCATAAAAAAATACTCCTTTTGCTTTTGGTTTGCAAAAGGAGTATAGCACAACGCGTATAAAGCGGATGTTAAGCGGGAAAGTCAATTTCAAAAATGCAGCCGGACGGGTGATTGGGCAGGACGCGGACCGGCGCATGGTGCCGTTCCAGGATTTTTTTGCAGACCGCAAGCCCCAGGCCGCTTCCTCCCACCGCCCGGCTCCGGGATTTATCCACCCGGAAGAAGGGCTCGAACACCGATTCCCGGCAGGCTTCGGGGATGCCCTCCCCCCGGTCGGCGACCTGCACCCGCACGCGGTCCCCTTCCCTTTTGGCGGTAACCTGGACGCAGGTACCGGGCGGGCTGTATTTGACGGCGTTTTCCAGCAGATTGTAAAAGACCCGTTCCAGCAGCCGGTCCTGCCCCTGGACGTAGCAATCGGTGGGCTGGATCTGGACCTGGATCTGCTTTTTCTCCCACAAGCTGGACAGTTCCTCGGCCACATCGCAGAACAGCGGATACAGCGGGACCGGCTCCATCTGTTCCAGCGGCAGGTCCTGGCTAAACCAAAGCAGGTCCTCGATGAGCTTGGACAGGCGCTCCAACTGCTGGTCCATGGCCGCGACCATCTCTTTTGTCTCCGCATCCCGGCTTTCCGCCAGGGAAAAGACGTCCAGCTTCGCCCGCATGATGGCCAACGGGGTGCGCAGCTCGTGGGCCGCGTTGGCGGAAAACTCCTTCTGCAGCAGGAAGGCCCGCCGCAGGTCGGCCATCATCTGGTTGAAGGAGACGGTCAGCTGGCGGATCTCATCGGCGCTTTGCGGCAGGGCGATGGGCTCGCCCAGGTTTTCCACATTGCGCTTCTGCACCTCCCCGGACAGGTCCCGGATGGGCTTGAGCACATATCCTGCCGCAAAATAGGTGGCCACGCTCCCGGTGAGGACGATGAGCACCGTGGCGACCACCGTTTTCTGCTGGAAAACATGATAAGAAGGCTCGCAGACCGCGGCGGCCTCCTCCAATTCCAGCATGGGCGTGGACGCGGGCGCGCGGTAAGCCGGCGTCAGCGCCACCTTCTCGATCATCCGCACCGCCGACACGTTGGAAAGCAGCGTCAGGCTGACGCAGGAGACCAGCAAAAACAAGCTGGCCACCAGGGTAAACCGGACCCGCAGAGAGATTTTCTTTAACATAAGATGTATCCCTCCCCGATGCGGGTTTGGATGGGGTCATGCCCCAGGGCGCCTTTGAGCTTTTTGCGCAGGGCGGAAAGATGTACCCGGATGGAATTGCTCAGCGGGTCGGCGTCCCCGTTCCAGACGTGTTCGATCAGCTCCTGCTGGGTGATCAGCCGCCCGGGGTTGAGCAGAAAATACTCCAAAATCGCGTATTCCTTGGTGGGAAACGCCAGCGGCTTGCCGTCCACCTCCGCCGTACGGTGCAGGGTATGCAGCGTCAGGCCCTCATAGGTCAGGTCGTTGGACTCCTGGATAAATTTGCGGTTGAGCAGGACGCGGATGCGCGCTTCCAGCTCCGCAAAGTGAAACGGCTTGGTCAGATAGTCGCTGGCCCCCAGCGCAAAGCCGGACAGCTTGCTTTCCAGCTGGGAATCGGCCGAAAGGATCAGCACCTTGGCCTGCGGCCGCTCCTTTCGCAGCTCCTGCAGCACCGAAAAGCCGTCCATCCCCGGCAGGTTCCGGTCCAACACCGTCAGGTCGTATTCTTCATCCAACGCCATCTGGCAGCCGGTTTTTCCGTTGTCCGCCTGGTCGACGGCGTAGCCTTTCAGCGCCAGACCCTTGGCAATATCCTGCAGCAGTTCCTGCTCGTCCTCGATGATCAAAATCCGCATCTTGGTATTCTCCTTATAACTTGGACTGGGTGTAGCCCTTTTGGGGAAGGTCTTTCCTACTATTATAATAAAAATGCGGCCGTTTCACAAGACGTCCCCGCCCGCGCTCAAAAACAAGGACCGCACGCAGAAAAACAGCCGAACCTTCCGGCCCGGCTGTTTTGGTTGGTTGTGATTTTACCTTTTTACCGCGGAAACAAGCAGCATCATCGGGCGGCGCATTTCGTCCTTCATCCCGTCGATGTCCATCATCTCCTGGGGCGGCTGCGGTTCCACCACCTGTTGGATCACCAAGCCGTTTTGCAGCAGTGTATTCAGGTAGGTGGTCAGGGTCCGGTGGTATTTTACCACCTTCTCCCCCAGGAACACCGCCTCCCGGCGGCCCTCATAGTAATAGTTGTCCACCGGGAAGTGCAGGATCTTGCCGTTTTCATCATAATACCAGTCCTGCGTGCCGTAGGAAGTAAACACCGGGTGTTCCACCGAAAAGACCAGCGAGCCGCCTTTTTTGAGCCACCGGGCCAGGTTTTCCACCAGCGGTACAAAGTCCTCGACGTAATGAAACGCCAGGGAGCTGAGAATCACGTCAAAGCTGCCCTCCGGGAAGCGCAGGTCCTCCATAGCGACGCACTGGTAGTCGATCTGCGGGGCGGCGTTGATCTCCCTTGCCTTCTGGAGCATCTTCTGGGAAATATCGGTACCCAGCACCGAGGCCGCTTGATGGTCGGCCGCGTATTTGCAGTGCCAGCCGTAACCGCACCCCAGGTCCAGAACGGTTTTCCCGCGAAAATCCGGCAGGAGCTTCTGCAGTTCGGACCACTCCCCTGCACCCTGCAGGCCCTTCTGCGAGCGCAGCATCTGGCTGTATTTCTGGAAAAAGCTTTCGTTGTCGTACTTGTTTTCTTTCATGTTTTTGTCCTCCCATGTAAATATATCGGCGTGTCTTTGGCTATTTACATGGGCTTATGCAATCTTTTGCGCCAGGATACCTCCACACATCTGTATGCACTCCTTTCTGGGAATGGTACCATTATAACGCGTGTCCCCCAAAAAATCCACCCCCGCACAAAAGCAAAACCTCCCGCCGGAAGCGCTCTTCCAGACGGGAGGTCTTTTTTGTTCGGGTCGGTTTTAGGAAAGGCGGGACTTAAAGTCCTCGTAGCCGAAGCGGCGCACCAGCGAAACAGACCCATCCATCCCCTGCCAGGCGATGGACGGCAGCGGCATGCCATTAAAGGTGTTGTTCTTGACCATGGTGTACAGCGCCATGTCTTCCAGGACAACGGTGTCCCCTTCCTTGAGGGGCGCGTCGAAGGAATAGTCCCCGATCACGTCTCCGGCCAGGCAGGTGGGACCGGCCAGGCGGTAGGTGTAGGGCTTTTCACCGGGCTGGCCGCTGCCCTGTACCGGCGGGCGGTAGGGCATTTCCAGCACGTCGGGCATATGGCAGGCGGCGGAGGTGTCCAGGATGGCGATGGCGATGCCGTTTTCCACGATCTCCAGCACCCGGCTCACCAGCACGCCGGCGCGCAGCACCACCGCTTCGCCGGGTTCCAGATAGACCTGGAAGCCGTAACGCTCCCGCAAAGAGAGCAGCAGGCGGCGCAGACGCTCCAAATCGTAGTCCGGGCGGGTGATGTGGTGGCCGCCGCCCAGGTTGAGCCATTTCATCTGGGAAAGCTCGGCGCCAAACTGCTTCTCCACCGCTTGGAGGGTCACTTCCAGGGCGTCGGAGTCCTGCTCGCAGAGGGTATGGAAGTGCAGGCCGTCCAGCAGCGGCAGAAGGTCGGGGGTGAACTGCTCCCGGGTGGTGCCCAGGCGGGAACCGGGGGCGCAGGGGTCATAGATGGCGTGGCCTTCCTGGGTGGAACACTGGGGGTTAATCCGCAGGCCCACCTGTTTGCCCGCCTCCCGGGCCCGGGGGGCAAAGCGCCGCAGCTGCGCCGGGGAGTTGAACACCAGATGGTCGGCGTAACGGAGGATCTGCGCAAACTCCCCTTCCTGGTAGGCTGGGGAGAAAACGTGGGTCTCGCCGCCGAACTCCTCGGCGCCCAGACGGGCCTCATACAGGCCGCTGGCGGTGGAGCCGGCCAGATACTGCCGCAGCAGCGGGTAGCAGGAAAACATGGAGAAGGCCTTCTGCGCCAGCAGCACCTTGCAGCCGGTATCCTGGGCAAGCTGCCGCAGGATCTCTAAGTTTTTGCGCAGCGGCTCCTCCTGCACCAGGTAATAAGGGGTAGAAAGGGCGGGATTCTGCTCCATTTAGTCCACCAGCACCGGGTTGTGGTTCTCCTGCCAGGGCAGGCCCCATTTGTTGAGGGCATCCATGAACGGATCGGGATCGAACTCCTCCATGTTGTGGACGCCGGGACGGTTCCAGGTGCCGTTCATCACCAGCATAGCGCCGATCATAGCGGGGACGCCGGTGGTGTAGGATACGGCCTGGGAGCCGACCTCTTTATAGCACTCCTGATGGTCGCAGACGTTGTACAGGTAGTAGTGTTTCTCTTTGCCGTCCTTGACGCCGGTGAAGATGCAGCCGATGTTGGTCTTGCCTTTGGTGCGCGGGCCCAGGCTGGCGGGGTCGGGCAGCACGGCTTTGAGGAACTGCAGGGGGATGATCTCCTTGCCTTCGTACATGATGGGCTCGATGGAGGTCATGCCCACGTTTTCCAGGCATTTCAGGTGGGTCAGGTAGCTCTGACCGAAGGTCATGAAGAAGCGGATGCGGCGGATGCCGGGGATGTTCAGCGCTAGGCTTTCGATCTCCTCGTGGTGCAGCAGGTACATATCCTTTTGGCCCACCTGGTCGAAGTTGTATTCGCGCTTGATCTCCATGGGCTCGGTCTCTACCCAGTGGCCGTTCTCCCAGTAGGAGCCTTTGGCGGACACTTCGCGGATGTTGATCTCGGGGTTGAAGTTGGTGGCGAAGGGATAGCCGTGGTCGCCGCCGTTGCAGTCCAGGATGTCGATGGTGTGGATCTCGTCAAACTCGTGCTTCAGGGCGTAAGCGGAGAAGACGCTGGTGACGCCGGGGTCGAAGCCGCTGCCCAGCAGGGCGGTGATGCCGGCTTCCTCAAAGCGTTTGCGGTAAGCCCACTGCCAGCTGTACTCGAACTTGGCGGTGTCTTCCGGCTCATAGTTGGCGGTGTCCACATAGTGGGTGCGGGTAGCCAGGCAGGCGTCCATAATGTGCAGGTCCTGGTAAGGCAGGGCCAGGTTCAGCACCACGTCGGGTTTCACCTGCTGGATGAGGGCGATGAGCTCCTCCACGTTGTCGGCGTCCACCTGGGCGGTGGTGATGCGGGTGGAGGTGGTGGGGGCCAGTTTCTCCTTGAGGGCGTCGCATTTGGATTTGGTGCGGCTGGCGATGCAGATCTCCTCAAAAACTTCGCTGTTCTGGCAGCATTTGTGGATGGCAACGGAAGCAACACCGCCGCAGCCGATGATAAGAGCTTTTCCCATGATAATGTCCTCCTTTATTTTTACAAAACAGGGGGTTTGTTCTGTTTTCTTCCTATATAATATATATGTAAAATCCGCCTGGGGAACGGGTGGGGTCTCCCCTTCCCTCCGCGGGCCGTTTGCCCGGCTATTCCTGTTCCAGGTCCTCCGGCAGGGCCAACAGCATCTCGCGGACGATCGTGCAGGCGGCCGGGCATCGGAAAAGAAGAAGTTTTTCTTCTTTAAAAAACTATTCTTGTTCCAGGTCCTCCGGCAGCGCCAGCAGCATCTCGCGGACGATCTTGCAGGCGGCCGAGCATCGGAAAAGAAGAAGTTTTTCTTCTTCTTTAAAAAACTATTCCTGTTCCAGGTCCTCCGGCAGGGCCGCCAGTATGGCCGGCAGCATCTCGCGGACGATCTTGCAGGCGGCCGGGCATCGGAAAAGAAGAAGTTTTTCTTCTTCTTTAAAAAACTATTCCTGTTCCAGGT
>JAHZAU010000026.1 GCA_019423755.1 Oscillospiraceae bacterium | reverse complement strand
GGGCAGGATAGCTGCTAACGGCAGCCGAAGGCGACTTTAGGGACAGTGCAACAGAAAGATACCGCCGGCCTCGACCGGTAAGGATGGAAAGGCGAGGTAAGAGCTCACCGGAGTGCGGGAGACCGTACTGCCATGTAAACCCTATCCGAAGCAACACCGTATCTGTATGGAAGATCAGGCGGCGGCCCGTCGCCCTTCCTTGGGCAGGTGGCTGGAACCAGTGGGCGACTGCTGGTCTAGATAGATTGTCATCACAACAGAACCCGGCTTACGTGCTTAGTCATGCCGCTCCCCGGCAACGGGGGGCGGTTTTTTTCTGCCCAAAAACAAAAAAGCGCCCCCGCCCTTCTCGCTTTGGGGAAGGACGGGCGGCGTTTTGTTTTGCGGTTATAAGCTTTCCAGCGACAGCTGCTGGGGCGCTTTGGGGATACCGCCTCGGGACGGCAGGGCCGCCGCCTGGTAGCGGTGTTCCTCCTCCAGGCTGCCGGGCTCGTAAACCTGGGCAGCGCAGACATGGGCGCCTTTTTTCAGGGTCATCACCTGGACGCCCTGGGTGTCCTTGGTGGTCTTGGCGGTAAGCAGGCCGCTGTCAAACAGCAGGATGCGTCCGCAGCTGGAATCCACCCGCACCAGACCCTCCTGGCGCATGGAAACCACGCTCACCAGCGGGGAGCGGTCGGAGTAGGCCTTGAGCAGCTTGCGGCGGTTGGTCTTGGTCTCGTAGGAGCGCAGCGGCACCTTGGCTACCTTGCCGTTTTCAAAGAAGAAGAGCAGGAAGCCTTCGTAGTCCGGCGTGACCACCATAAAGCGGGCGCTCTCCCCCTCCTCCATGCCCAGGCGGGCGGGGACAAAGTCCCCCAGGACGCTGGCCTTGGTATCCTCGAACTCGCTGGCCCGGCTTTTGTATACCTGGCCCCGGTCGGAGAAGAAGAGCAGATGGTCGGTGTTGCTGCCCTCCTGGTGCTGGATGATGCGGTCGCCTTCCTTCAGGTAGTGGTCGGCGCTCATGCGGTAGGACTGGGGGGTGATCTTCTTGAAGTAACCCTCCTGGGAGAAGAACAGGTTCACCGGGTAGCTTTCCACCGTGTCCTCCTCGGTGAAGGTCTTGACGTCCTCCTGGTAGATCAGCAGGGTTCGGCGGGGCTTGGCGTATTTTTTGATGACCGCCTTGAGCTCAGTGATGAGGATCTGCCGCAGCTTGCGGGGGCTTTGCAGGGTCTCCTCCATGTCGGCAATATCCTCCTGCAGCTGGCCGATCTCCTGGGTGCGCTTGAGGATATATTCCTGGTTGATGTGGCGCAGCTTGATCTCCGCCACATAGTCGGCCTGCTTTTCGTCGATGCCAAAGCCGATCATCAGGTTGGGGACCACCTCCTGCTCCTGCTGGGTCTCGCGGATGATGGCGATGGCCTTGTCGATGTCCAGCAGGATGCGCTCCAGGCCTTGGAGCAGGTGGAGCTTTTCCTTTTTGCGCTGCAAGTCGAAGTACACCCGGCGCTTGACGCACTCGCTGCGGAAGGCGATCCACTCGCCCAGCAGCTCCTTTACCCCCATGACCCGGGGGGTACCGCCCACCAGGACGTTAAAGTTGCAGGAGAAGCTGTCCTCCAAGGGGGTGTAGCGGAAGAGCTTCTGCATCACCGCTTCCGGGTCGGCGGCGCGCTTCAGGTCGATGGTCAATTTCAGGCCGGACAGGTCGGTCTCGTCGCGCATATCGGAGATCTCCCGCACCTTGCCCTGCTTGATCAGGTCCACCACCTTGTCCATAATGGCCTCCACGGTGGTGGTAGGCGGGATCTCGGTGATGTCGATGCAGTTGCTGGCGGAGTCGTAGGTATAGCGGGCCCGCACCCGGAAGGAGCCGCGGCCGGTGCTGTAGATCTTCTTCATCTCCGCCGGGTTATAGATGATCTGACCGCCGCCGGGGAAATCCGGGGCGGTGAGGGTGGCAGCCACATCGTGGTCCGGGTTGCGGATCAGCTCGATGGTGGTGTTGCACACCTCTTCCAGGTTAAAGGGGCAGATGGAGGAAGCCATGCCCACGGCGATACCGGTGTTGGCGTTGACCAGCACGGTGGGGAAGCTCACCGGCAGCAGGCTGGGCTCCTTCATGGTATTGTCGTAGTTGTCCACCATCTCCACCGTGTCCTTGTCAATGTCCGAAAACAGCTCGGCGCAGATGGGGTCCAGCTTCACCTCGGTGTAACGGGAGGCCGCGTAGGCCATATCCCGGGAGTACGCCTTGCCGAAGTTTCCCTTGGAGTCCACATAGGGGTGCAGCAGCGCTTCGTTGCCCCGGGCCAGACGGACCATGGTCTCGTAGATGGCGGCGTCGCCGTGGGGGTTCAGGCGCATGGTCTGCCCTACCACGTTGGCGGACTTGGTGCGGGCGCCGGTGAGCAGGTTCATCTTGTACATGGTGTACAGCAGCTTGCGGTGGGAAGGCTTGAAGCCGTCGATCTCCGGGATCGCGCGGGAGACGATGACGCTCATGGCGTAGGGCATATAGTTTTTTTCCAGGGTGTCGGTGATGGTTTGGTCGATGACCACCCCGGCGTTTTCAATATAAGCCTTGGCGTCGCCGGAGCGGCGGGCGGGCTTGGGGGCTTTTTTCGCTTTTGCCATGGTAGGGGTTCCTTTCCTTTTTGTAAACAGGCAGGGTCATTGTCCCATCAGGACACATCGACCTCGTCCAGATAACGGGCGCCGTTTTCGGCGATGAAGCTCTTGCGGCCTTCCAGGTTATCGCCCAGCAGCAGGCTGAACATATCGGCGGTAGCCTGGGCGTCCTCGGGGGTGACCTTGATGAGGCGGCGGGTCTCGGGGTTCATGGTGGTCAGCCACATCATCTCCGGCTCGTTCTCGCCCAAACCTTTGGAGCGCTGAAGGGTGTATTTCTGCTTCTTTTCGTCCAGCTGGGCGGCGATGCGGGCCTTTTCGCCGTCGGAGTAGGCAAAGTAGGTCTTGTCCTTGGTGGTGATCTCGTACAGCGGCGATTCCGCGATGTAGACATAGCCCTTTTCGATGAGGGTGGGGGTCAGGCGGTAGAGCATGGTGAGGATGAGGGTGCGGATCTGGAAGCCGTCCACGTCGGCATCGGTACAGATGACGATCTTGCTCCAGCGCAGGCCCTCCAGGTTAAAGGTGGAAAGCTCCTTGTTTGCCTTGGAGGACACCTCCACCCCGCAGCCCAGTACCTTGAGCAGGTCGGTAATGATCTCGTTTTTAAAGATCTTGTCAAAATCCGCCTTGAGGCAGTTGAGGATCTTGCCCCGCACCGGCATGATGGCCTGGAACTGAGCGTCCCGGCCCATTTTGCAGGAGCCCAGCGCCGAGTCGCCCTCCACGATGTAGATCTCCCGCTCGGCCGGGTCCTTGCTGCGGCAGTCGACGAATTTTTCCACCCGGTTGGACAGGTCGATGGTGCCCGCCAGCTTCTTTTTCAGGTTCAGGCGGGTCTTTTCGGCGTTTTCCCGGCTGCGCTTGTTTACCAGCACCTGCTCGGCGATCTTCACCGCCTCGTCGGGGTTTTCGATGAAATAGACTTCCAGCTGCCGCTTGAGGAAGTCGGTCATGGCTTCGTAGATAAATTTATTGGTGATGGCCTTTTTGGTCTGGTTTTCGTAGGAAGTCTGGGTGGAGAAGGAGGAGGACACCAGCACCAGGCAGTCCTCCACGTCCTGGAAGGCGATCTTGCTTTCGTTCTTGAGATATTTGCCGCCCTGCTTCAGGTAGGCGTCGATCTTGGAAACGAAAGCCTGCTTCACCGCCTTTTCCGGGGAGCCGCCGTATTCCAGCGGGGAGGAGTTGTGGTAATACTCCAAAAACTTCACCCGGTTGGAGAAGCAGAACGCCACCGACAGCTTGACCTTGTACTCGTCCTTGTCGGCGCGGTCGCGGCCCCGCTGCTCGGTCTCCCAATACTGGATGGTGGTCAGGCTCTGGTCGCCGGCGATCTCGCCCACATAGTCGGTGATACCGTTTTCGTAAAGGAAGGTTTCCTCAGCAAAGCTGCCGTCCGGCTGTTCCAGCCGCAGGATGAAGCTCAGGCCCTTGTTGACCACCGCCTGGCGCTTGAGCACGTTGCGGAAAAAGTCGTCCGGGATGGCGATGTCGGTGAAGACTTCCAGGTCCGGCTTCCAGCGCTGGCGGCTGCCGGTCTGGCGGCGACCCGATTCCTTGCGGGAAAGGCCGCCCACGTTTTTGCCCTTTTCAAAATGCAGGTTGTATTCATATCCGTCTCGGAAAATCTGTACGTCAAAATACTCCGAGGAATACTGGGTCGCACAGGAACCCAGGCCGTTGAGCCCCAGGGAGTACTCGTAGCTTTCGCCGTTGTTGGTGTTGTACTTGCCGCCGGCGTACAGCTCACAGAACACCAGCTCCCAGTTGTAGCGCTCCTCCTTGGGGTTGTAGTCCACCGGGATACCCCGGCCGAAGTCCTCCACCTGGATGGAATCGTCCAAAAACTTGGTGACGATGATGCGGCTGCCGAAGCCCTCTCTGGCCTCGTCGATGGAGTTGGAAAGGATCTCGAACACCGAATGTTCGCAGCCTTCCAGGCCGTCGGAGCCAAAGATGACCCCGGGGCGTTTTCGTACCCGGTCCGCCCCTTTCAGGGAGGAGATACTCTCATTGCCATATTCCTGATGTTTTTTGCTTGCCATGAAAAACCTCCGTGTCCTGGTAATGCGTGCCGGGCCGCCGGGGTCGCCGGGGCAGGCCGCAGCCCCCGTCCTTGCCGGGCGGGGGCGTATTATTTTAATGATAACACAGTTTCCCCCAAAAAGCCAACGCTCCCGGCTTTTTTATCGCTTTGCACAAAAGCGGCCCCGCCCTTTTCCGCCAAAAGGCGGCGAAGCCTGCCGAAAAACGCGAAAAACGAGGCGCTCCCCCCAAAGGGTACGCCCCGCCTTGTGTTTTGGTTACTGCTCGTTTTTCTGGTGCAGCCAGATGGACTCCGACTCGTGCCGCCGGGGACGTCCCATCAGGTCCCGCAGGGCGTCCGCCGGGCTTTTTCCCTGGTAAAGCACCTGGTAGGCCTGGTCGGTGATGGGCATCTCCACCCCCATCTTCTGGGCCAGCTGGTGGGCGGTCTGGGTACAGGCGTAGCCCTCTACCACCATGCCCACCTGCTGCAGCGCCTGCTCCACCGGTACCCCCTGCCCCACCAGGATGCCGAAGCGCCGGTTGCGGGAGTGCATGGAGCTGCAGGTGACGATCAGGTCGCCGATGCCGGACAGCCCGCCGAAGGTCTCTTTGTGGCCGCCCATGGCCACCCCCAGCCGGGCGATCTCGGTGATGCCGCGGGTCATCAGCGCCGCCTTGGCGTTGTCGCCGATGCCCAGCCCGTCGCCGATGCCGGCACAGACGGCGATGATGTTTTTGAGCGCGCCGCCCAGCTCCACCCCCACCACGTCGTCGTTGACGTAGATGCGGAAGCCCGGGCCCATGAGCAGGTCCTGCACCAGCTGGGACGCCTGCCGGTCGTAGGAAGCCGCCACCACGGTGGTCGCCTCCCCGCGGGCCACTTCCTCGGCGTGGGACGGTCCGCTGAGCACCACGTTGGCGTTATGGGGCAGCTCCTCGGTCATCACCTGGGAGAAGTCCTTGAAGGTCCCCTTCTCTAACCCCTTGGAGACGCAGGCCACCACCGCGCCTTCGTCCAGATAGGGGCACAGGCGCTGGCAAGTTTCCCGCACCGCAAAGGACGGCACCGCCAAGATCACCAGGCGGCTGCCCCGGACGCAGGCGATGTCATCGGTGATGGTGATCTCCCCGGGGATGCGCACCCCCGGCAGAAGCTTAGGCTGTTCCCGCTCCCGGTCCAGGCGCTGGGCCTCCTCCGTCCGGTGGGACCAAAGGCTCACCCGGTGCCCGCAGGCGTGCGCCTGCATGGCCAAAGCGGTGCCAAAGCCGCCCGCTCCCAATACCGTTACTGCTGCTGTTTGTTTGGCTTCCTGTGCCATAGCAAAACCCCATTTCGTCGCAGTCTTTTTCTTCATGATACCCCGTCTTGGGCCGCAATGCAAGCCCTTATCCAGCCTTTTCCAAGCAAAAACAGGCCGGCCGCCGGGGCCCGCCTGTTTGATTTTGCCGCTTACTGCTGGCTTTCGTTGTTCTGTTGGCAAAGGGGCTTCTGCCCGCCGATGCGCTTTTCGGTGCCGTTGAGCAGCCGCTTAATGTTGGAGCGGTGCTTCCAGATGACGATGACCGAAAACAGCGCCGCGAACAGCACGTCGAACACCGGGTCCTTCTGCTGGGCCATGTCCACCAGAAGGGTGACCAGCGGATACAGCAGGGCGCCGGTCACCGACACCAGCGAAACGATGCGGGTGATAAACAGCACCGGCAAAAACACCACCAGCAGGATGGCAAAGACCATCGGGTTGATGATGAGCATGATGCCCAGAGAGGTCAGCACCCCTTTTCCGCCGCGGAAGCCGAAGTACACCGGGTACAGGTGCCCCAGCAGGGCAAAGAAGCCGGCCAGGCAGCCGCCGTCAAACAGCTCCACCCCAAACAGGGCAAAGAGCCAGCGTCCGATGAGCACCGCCGCCACCCCTTTGAAGAAGTCCCCCAGCAGGGTCAGCGCCGCCGGGCCCTTGCCGTACACCCGGAGCATATTGGTCATACCGGCATTGTTGCTGCCGTATTTTCGCACGTCGTCCTTGGCGAGCAGGCGGGACACCAGCACCGCAAAGCTGATGCTCCCCAGCAGATAGGCGATCACTGCCGCCAGCAAAGAGGCCAATATCGTCTGATTCATGAGATTGCTCGATCCTTCCGCAAATTTGTTCCTTGCTATTGTATCAACTGTTTCACAAAATTGCAAGAGGGTTATTTGGGTTTGTCGCCTTTTTCCCGGATGACCATGCGGATGGGGGTCCCTTCAAAGCCGAAGTTTTCCCGGATCTGGTTTTCCAGGTAACGCTGATAGGAGAAGTGGAACAGGTCCGCGCGGTTGACAAAGCTGGCGAAGGTAGGCGGACGGGTGGTGATCTGGGTCATGTAGTAGATCTTCAGGCGGCGGCCCTTGTCGGACGGCGGCTGCACCCGGGCGGTGGCATAGCTGAGCATATCGTTGAGCATGCCGGTGGTGATGCGGCGGGCGTTTTCGGCGTCCACCTTCTGGATCAGCGGGAAGAGCTTGTCCACCCGCTGGCCGGTCTTGGCCGAGATGAACACAAAGGGCGCGTAGGGCATGAAGGAGAAGTCGTTTTCCAGCTTCTTGCGGAACTCGTCCATGGTCTTGTCGTTCTTCTCCGCCAGGGCATCCCACTTGTTGATGGCGATGATGCAGGCCTTGCCCTGCTCGTGGGCGTAACCGGCGATCTTGGAATCCTGCTCGCTGAAGCCCACGGTGGCGTCGATCATAATGACGCAGACGTTGCTGCGGTCTACCGCCATGTAGGAGCGCAGCACACTGTAACGCTCGATGTTCTCCTCCACCTTGCTCTGGCGGCGGATACCGGCGGTGTCGATAAAGACGAACTTGCCGTACTGGTTTTCCACCACGGTGTCGGTAGCGTCGCGGGTGGTACCGGCAATGTCGGAAACGATGGCCACTTCTTTGCCGGCGATGCGGTTGACCAGGGAGGACTTGCCGGCGTTGGGGCGGCCGACGATGGCTACCTTGATGCAGTCGTCGTCGTACTCCTCCTCCTGGCTGAAGTCCAGGTATTCAAACACCGCGTCCAGCAGGTCGCCGGTGCCGTGACCGTGTACCGAGGAAACGGCCACCGGGTCGCCCAGACCCAGGTTGTAAAACTCGTAAAATTCCGGCGGCGGGTCGCCGATCTGGTCGCATTTGTTGACGCAGAGCACCACCGGCTTGCCGCTTTTCTGCAGCATGGTGGCGACGTCGGCGTCGTTGGCGGTGATGCCGGACTTCATATCCACCACCAGGATGATCACCTGGGCGCTGTCGATGGCAAGCTGGGCCTGACGGCGCATCTGGGAGAGGATGATATCGTCGGAATGCGGCTCGATACCGCCGGTATCCACCAGCATCACCTCGTGGTTGCGCCACTCGCAGGGGGCGTAGATGCGGTCACGGGTCACGCCGGGGGTGTCCTCCACAATGGAGAGGCGCTGGCCGATGAGCTTATTGAACAGGGTGGATTTTCCCACGTTGGGGCGGCCCACCACCGCGATAATCGGACGGGCAGACATGGTTATCACTCTTTTCTATGTCAGATTTCCCGGGGGTCCGTTCTTCCCGGGAGTGTTGGGTTCTCTCTTAGCAAGCCGGCTGGTCCAGCATGGCGTCCAGCAGGGCGAAGGCGTCGTTCTCCACCAGCACCACCGGCACCCCGATGCGCTGGGTAAATTCTTCCAAGGTCATGTCGTCTAAGAAGCGGTCCTGCTCGTGGCGCAGCATATTGGCCGGCAGCAGCAGCCGCTCTCCCAGATCCAGGCCGGAAAGCTGTTCCAGCAGGTCGGTGGCGGTGACCAGTCCCGCCACGGTGACTGTCTCGCCAAAGTAATGGTTGACGATCTTTTGGGCCTGGATGCAGGTGCCGGGGAACTGCTTTTCCACCTGGCGGGCAAAGCGGTCGATCATCGGCCAGGCCAGCTCCCCGGTGGCCATGGTAAAGCGCTGGGCCTTGGGGAAGGAGCCCGCCTGTTCCAGCGCCAGGGCGAAGTCATGCTCCATGAGGGTCATCATCCCCACGCCGCTTTCCAGCTGGGAAAAGTCCTCATAAAAATCGCAGTCCGGCAGCGGACGCTCCGCCAGCAGGTAAAACTCGTCGGAGGCATAGGCGGTGCGGGTGCCGTATTCTTGGAGGAATTTATCCCCCCAGTGCTCCATAATATCCACCACCTGGGCGGCTTCCTCCTTGGTGTAGGTACGCAGCGGGTAGAGGCCCTCCCGGTGGCGGGTGAGTCCCACCGGCACCGCCGAGATGCTCTGCAAGCCGGGCAGCAGTTTTCCCAGGTCTTCCAGGCTGCGTTCCAGCTCCGGGCCGTCGTTGATGCCCGGGCAGAGGACAAACTGGGTGTTCACCCGGATGCCCGCCTCGGTCATCATGGGGATGAATTTCAGCGCCTCCCCAGCAAAGGGGTTGCCCATCATCTGCACCCGCAGCTGGGGGTTGGTGGTGTGCACCGACACATTGATGGGGCTGATGCGCATCTTGATGATGCGCTGGATGTCGCTTTCCTTGAGGTTGGTCAAGGTGGTGTAGTTGCCGAAGAGGAAGGACATACGGGTATCGTCGTCCTTAAAGTAAAGGCTCTTGCGCATCCCCTTGGGCATCTGGTCCACAAAGCAGAAGATGCACTTGTTGCGGCAGCCCATCTGCTTGTCCATCAGGTAGGTCTCGAATTCCAGCCCCAGGTCCTCGTATTCCTCTTTTTCCACCTGGACGGTGCGCACCTGACGCTCCGCGTCGCACAGCAGCAGTTCCAGATGCTCGTCGGTCATATAAAAGCGGTAATCCAGCACATCGGTGATGGGGTTTTTGTTGATACTGATAAGGGTATCTCCCGGCTTGATGCCGGCGCGGCGGGCGGGCGTTCCCCGCTCCACTCCGGTGATCCTGACTGCCATGCGCTTCCTCCTTTTTGGGAATGGGGATAAACAAAAAAGTAGAGGCGGAACCGCTGCTCCCCCTCTACTCCGTGTTTCCTCTTTTACGTCAGAGTGAAATTATCTTTCTACTTTGATAACTTCTCTGCCCTTGTAGTAACCGCAGTTGCTGCAAACTCTGTGAGGAGTCTTCAGCTCGCCGCACTGGGGGCAGGTGCAGAAAGCAGGTGCTTCCAGCTTCCAAACGTTGGAACGTCTTTTATTTTTGCGGGCATGGGAGGTTTTTCTCTTCGGTACTGCCATGGTCGTACATCTCCTTACAAGTTTCTATTTTAGTTTTCGTGTTAAAGTAAATCGGCGAAAGCCTTTCTGCTCCCCGGCGTCCAGTCGTCCTGTTTGCAGCTGCAGCTCTCACGGTTGAGATTGCACCCACACTGCGGGCAAAGTCCCTTGCAGTCAGGACCGCACACCATCTTGATTGGTAGTTCAAGCAGTATGTCGTCCTGGGCCAACTGATCCAGGTTCAGGATCCCATCCTCCACCACAACGTAATCGTCGTCTTCCTCTTGGTACAGCTTGCGGACCACGGTGTGAGAAAACTCCTTGTGTTCCACCCGCTCCACCGGCTCCAGACAGCGCGCACAGCTGGCTTTCAGCTTGTAGTCCGCCTGGTAACGCAGGGTGACGATCCCGGCGCGGTTTGTGACCTCTCCTTGCAGGGCGACCGGTCCTTGGAACGGTTTTTCACCCCACTGCTCAAAGTCGCACAGATCCAGCTCCAGCGAAAACGGGAGGCTCTGCTGGGCGCCGTCGAACAGTTTTTTCAGGTCAAGCAGCATAATGACTTTCCTTTCCACCCCAAAGCGTTTCGGCCTGCTTTGGTGGGATTCATGATGTAATAGCTTTCTTCGGATCTATTACAGCATGAGCTGACCCCATGCGTCCCGCCAGTGAAACGCACCTTTCCGGGGACAGACTGCCCCCTCCGAATCAGTTCATAACAGGATTTATTATAATATCCAGCCCCTGCTT
This sequence comes from Oscillospiraceae bacterium, assembly GCA_019423755.1. Taxonomy (GTDB): domain Bacteria; phylum Bacillota; class Clostridia; order Oscillospirales; family Ruminococcaceae; genus Negativibacillus. The sequence continues at coordinate 10,411 of JAHZAU010000026.1, read as the reverse complement.
TGTCAAGGATTTACGCGGGTTTTTTCTGGATTTCGGCGGTTTTTGCGGTTTGCACAGCCCCTCCCGCCGCAGCAGGCCGCTTTTGGGGCAAAATGCTCCTTCCCGCACCCGCCGGACCGCAACTTTTTACCGCAAAACCACCGCCCGCAGCACAGCCCCCGCCGCAGCCGTCAAACAGAGCAGCCCCCCCTTTCGGGTTGCCCCAGTTGAGGGTCCAGGCGCAGATGCCCCGCTCCTTTTTCACCCAAAGGTTTGCGTCCTGGGGGTTGTAGGAAACCAGGCTCCTTCTTTCCCGGCGGTACTGCCGTACCTCCTCCCGGGACCAGTGGTGTTTTTCCATCCCCTATTCCTCTTCGGCTTCCCGCTCAAAGATGATCTCGTAGCCGTCCGAGCCATACATGGCCATCTTTTCATTGAAGGGGACCACCACCTGCTTGAAGCGCCAGCCCTTCTCCGCCTCCTGGCGGATGACCTCCTTGCAGGCTTCGAAGGTGGCTCCCGACGGGGCCGACTGCAAAAAGCCCTTCTTCTCCACCACACGCGGCACCCGGATAAACTGGTACTCGTACTTCTTCATAAAAACGCCTTCCTTTTCCTTGGTTTTTCCCAGTATAGCACCCGCTTTTGACCGGGTACAAGCCCCCAGCGTAAATAACGCCTGCAAAAAGCGCCCCGGCTTTTGGGAAAGCCGGGGCGCGGATCGTTTGGTTTTATGGGGATTAGCCGCGGAAGTAGTCCACTGCGCCCTGGAACATCTTCTGGTCCTTTTCGCCGGGGACATTGACGTACAGGCCGCCGCAGAAGCGCTCGGAGTGCGCCATCTTGCCGAAGACGCGGCCGTCGGGAGAGGTGATACCCTCAATGGCGCAAACCGAGCCGTTGGGGTTGAATCTCCAATCCTGGGTGGGCTTGCCGTCCAGGTCCACATACTGGGTGGCGATCTGACCGTTTTCGGCCAGCTGCTGCACCAGCTCGGGGCTTGCTACGAAGCGGCCCTCGCCGTGGGAGATGGCCACCGTGTGGATATCGCCCACCTGGGTGTGCATCAGCCAGGGGGACTGGTTGGAAGCGATGCGGGTGCGTACCAGTGCGGACTGGTGGCGGTTGATCAGGTTGTAGGTCAGGGTCGGGCAGGTGTCATCGGTGTCGATGATCTTGCCGTAAGGCACCAGACCCAGCTTCACCAGCGCCTGGAAGCCGTTGCAGATACCGCACATAAGGCCGTCGCGGTTTGTCAGCAGTTCCATAACCTCCTCGGTAACAAACGGGTTGCGGAAGAAGGAGGTGATGAACTTGGCGGAGCCTTCGGGCTCGTCGCCGCCGCTGAAGCCGCCGGGGATGGCGATGATGTTGGATTGACGGCACAGTTCGCGGAAGCGCTCCACCGACTCGTGGATCTGCTCGGAGGTCTGGTTGCGGACCACCAGGATGTGCGCTTCGGCGCCGGCACGCTCAAAGGCGCGGGCGGTGTCGTACTCGCAGTTGGTACCGGGGAAGACGGGGATCAGCACCGAGGGACGGGCCACCTTGGTACGGCAGGTGATGCGTTCCTTGGCCTCGTAGGAGAAGGTGGGGGTGACGGTCTCCTCGGACTGGGTCTTGCGGGGGTAAACCGGTTCCAGCTTGGCTTCCCAGGCTTCCTGGACCTGCTGCAGGTCGGCGGTCTCGCCGTTGACGCTCAGGGAGAAGGCGGAAACGGTGTCGCCGATGCGGACGGCGGAGGTCTCTACCGGCTCGGCTGCCTCGAAGACGAAGCCGCCGTAAACAGGATGATACAGCTCTCTGGGGCCGATCTTCTCGCTGGCAGCAAAGCCGATGCGGTTGCCGAAGCTCATCTTGCACAGGGCTTCCAGCAGACCGGCACTGCCCATGGTGTATACCGCTTTGACCTTGCCGGAAGCCACCAGGGCCTCCATCTCATCAAAGACCTTGCGGACGCTTTCGTAAACCGGCAGGCCGTCCTTATCGTACTGAGGCAGCAGCAGGTAAACCGGGTGACCGGCCTCCTTGAACTCGCCGGAGCGGATGTTCTGATTTTTGGCTACCGACACGGCGAAGGAAACCAGCGTCGGGGGAACGTCGATGTCCTCGAAGGAACCGGACATGGAGTCCTTACCTCCGATGGCGGCGCAGCCCAGCTCCAACTGTGCCCGCAGGGCGCCCAGCAGAGCCTGGAAGGGCTTGCCCCAGCGTTTGGGGTCGGAGCCGATCTTCTCGAAGTATTCCTGGAAGCTGAGCCAGCACTTGCTGCGGCTGCCGCCGGCGGCGATGATCTTGGCGATGGACTCAATGACCGCCATCTGTGCGCCGTGGAAGGGGCTGCGGGAGGAGATCATCGGGTCAAAGCCCCAAGCCATGAGGGAGACGGTGTTGGTCTCGCCTTTGACCAGCGGGATCTTGGCAGCCATGGCCTGGGCGGGGGTCATCTGGGTCTTGCCGCCGTAGGGCATGAGCACGGTACCAGCGCCGATGGTGGAGTCGAAGCGGTCGGACAGACCCTTCTGGCAGCAGGTGTTCAGACGGCTCATGAGGCGCTCCACCTGCTCCTGGAAGGAGACGGGGTTGTGAGCCGGATGGCCTTCGGATTTAGCGGGAGCTTCCGCTACGATGTGGGTGAACTTGGGCGCGCCGTTGGAGCCCAGGAACTCGCGGGACAGGTCCACGATGACCTTGTCTCTCCAATGCATCACCAGACGCGGAGACTCGGTCACGGTAGCGACCACGGTCGCCTGCAGGTTTTCCCGGTCGGCAGCTTCCAGGAAGCGGGGAGCATCCTCGGCGCGGACCACAACAGCCATTCTTTCCTGAGACTCACTGATGGCAAGCTCGGTGCCGTCCAGGCCGTCATATTTCTTGGGAACCAGGTCCAGGTTGATGTCCAGGCCGTCGGCCAGCTCGCCGATGGCTACCGAGACACCGCCTGCGCCGAAGTCGTTGCAGCGTTTGATCATGCGGGTAACATCGCCGTCCCGGAACAGGCGCTGGATCTTTCTTTCCTCCGGCGGGTTGCCCTTCTGGACCTCGGCGCCGCAGGTGGACAGGGAGGAGACGTTGTGGGACTTGGAGGAACCGGTGGCGCCGCCGCAGCCGTCGCGGCCGGTCTTGCCGCCCAGCAGGATGACCACATCGCCGGGGGCGGGTTCCTCACGGATCACGTGGTCAGCCGGAACAGCACCGATAACGGCGCCGATCTCCATACGCTTGGCCACATAACCGGGGTGATATACCTCGTTGACCTGGCCAGTAGCCAGACCGATCTGGTTGCCGTAGGAGCTGTAACCGGCAGCGGCGGTGGTGACGATCTTCTTCTGGGGCAGCTTGCCGGGGATAGTGTCGGCGAAGGGGGTCAGCGGGTCGGCTGCGCCGGTGACACGCATCGCCTGGTAGATGTAAGCACGGCCAGACAGCGGGTCGCGGATAGCGCCGCCCAGGCAGGTGGCTGCGCCGCCGAAGGGCTCGATCTCGGTAGGATGGTTGTGGGTCTCGTTTTTAAACTGAAGCAGCCAGTCCTGGTCCTCGCCGTCTACGTCCACCTTGATGCGGACCGAGCAGGCGTTGATCTCTTCGGACTCGTCCAGGTCGTTGAGCTTGCCCTGGGCCTTGAGGGCCTTGCCGCCGATGACCGCCAGATCCATCAGGGTCATGGGCTTGTCCTTACCGGCGTAGAGCTTCTGGCGCAGCTGCAGGTAGTCGTTGTAAGCGTCCTTGACGTAATCCGCCTGGATGTCCACCCCTTCGATGCGGGTGGAGAAGGTGGTGTGGCGGCAGTGGTCGGACCAGTAGGTGTCGATCATGCGGATCTCGGTGATGGTAGGAGCGCGCTTTTCGGTCTCCTTGAAGTACTTCTGGCAGAACTGGATGTCCCCCAAGTCCATAGCCAGGCCGTAGTGAGCGATAAACTGGCGCAGGCCTTCCTCGTCCAGGGAGTTGAAGTCCTCCAGCACGGCAACATCGGCGGGGACGTCATAGGGAGTGTGCAGGGTCTCGACCGGCTCCAGGGAAGCTTCCATGGCCTCCACGGGGTTGATGAGGTTTGCCTTGATGCGGGCAAATTCCTCGTCGGTCACCGGGCCGCTGATGATGTAGACCTTGGCAGAAGCCACGGTGGGGCGCTGATGCTGGGCCGCCAGCTGGATGCACTGGGCAGCGGAGTCGGCGCGCTGGTCAAACTGACCGGGCAAAAACTGCACGGCGAACATCCGCTCGTCTGCAGCAAGCTTGGGCAGCTGGGCGGAAACGGTATCCACCTGGGGCTCCGAAAGGATGGTGCGTTTTGCCATCTCGAAGTCTTCCGCAGAAATATCCTCTACGTCGTAGCGGTTGAGGATGCGGACGCTTTTGGCCGACTGGATACCCAGGGAATTGTGGATATCCGCCAGGACGCCCTTGGCTTCCACGGCAAACGGGAGTTTCTTTTCAACATACGTTCTGTAAACTGACATGTGACACACTCCTAAAATAACTTCATACTTCTCGCTGGACCGGCTGCCCGGCCCGCTCTCTTTTTTTCGAGGGGATGTGCGTTTTTTCCTTACATTTTATTATATCACATGGGCTTTTCGGGGGGCAAGCCGTATCTTTCCCCATTTCCTGCCCCAGCCGGGCGGCAAAGTTGTCCACTTTTGCAAAATGGGCGTTTTTTCTCTAGTACAGGATGCGAAAGCCCTCCTGCCGCTCCAATACCGGAAGGGGCACGGCGCTGAGATTATCCACCCGAATCCAGTAGTTTCCCTGGCGCAGCAGCCCCAGGAAGCGCCCCACGCTTTCCTCCTCCCCTTGTACCCCGATCTGGACGCTGCCGTCCTCCCGGTTCTGTACCCAGCCGGAAAGCCCCAGCATCACCGCCTGGCTTTGGGCAAAATTGCGCATTCCCACCCCCTGCACCCGTCCTTCCAGGGTCAAAAGATACCTTACCTGTGCCATCCGCCTACCTCCTTTTTTCCTATCCTCACACAAAGCAAAACCGGCGGACCGCAGGCACGGTCCGCCGGGAACAGTTATTCCACCTCGCCCCGGCAGAAGTCCGCCTCGGCCTGGGTGATGCGCACCCAGCGGACCTGTCCGCGCAGGTCCTCCGAAGAGGCCACCTGCACCGGGGTATAGTTTTGGGTATAGCCGGTGTAGCTGCCGTCCACCATGTCGGTCTCAAACAGCACCGATTCCACCAAGCCCACCTGCTGGCGCAGAAATTCTGCCCGCGTCTCGGCCACCGCCTGGGCCATCAAATGGCTGCGGCGCTCCTTCTCCTGGGGGGACACCTGGTCGGGCATCTTGGCCGCCCGGGTGCCGGGGCGCACCGAGTAGGCAAACACATGGGCCTTGGCAAAGCCGATCTCCCGGGCAAAGGCCAGGGATTCTTCAAACTCTTCCTCGGTCTCGCCGGGGAAGCCCACCATAATATCGGTAGTGATAGCCGGATTGGGGAAGCCCTCCCGCAGGCGGCGCACCAGCTCCCGATAGAAGGCGGTGTCGTAGTGACGGTTCATGCGGCGCAGAGTAGCGTCGCAGCCGCTTTGCAGCGAAAGATGGAACTGCGGGCAGAAATGTTCCAGCCCCGCCAGCTGCCGCAGGTTCTCCTCGGTGAACATCAGTGGCTCCAGGGAGCCCAGACGCACCCGCTCGATGCCGTCGGTGGTGCAAGCCAGGGTGATGGCATCCATAAGATGCAGCCCCAGGTCCTTGCCGTAGCTGGAAAGGTCGATGCCCACCAGCACCACCTCCCGGAAGCCCTTGGCCGCCAGGTCGTACAGTTCCAGCTTCAGGTCCTCCAAGGGTTTGGAGCGCACAAAGCCCCTGGCGTAAGGGATGATACAGTAGGAGCAGAAATGCTCGCAGCCGTCCTGGATCTTGATGAAGGCACGGGTGCGTTCCAGGAAGCTGTCGGCCCGCATGGCTTCAAAGCGCTCCTCCTTGGTGTGGGGCAGGATGCGCGTCACCCGCTTGCCGTCCTTCCAGAACTGGTCCACCAGCTCCAGGATGCCCTGCTTGTTGCCGGCGCCGGTGATAATATCCGCCTCGGCGATGGCTTCGGCCTCCTGGGGGAACGCCTGGGAGAAGCAGCCGGTGAGCACCACCGCTGCGCCGGGGTTTTGGCGCTTGAAGCGGCGGATGGCCTGGCGGGTCTTTTTGTCGCCGGTGGCGGTGACGGTGCAGGAATTGACCACATACACATCGGCGATGTCGTCGCTGTCCACAATATCGTAGCCGTGGGCGGCAAACTGCTGGGTCAGGATCTGGGTCTCATATTGGTTCACCTTGCAGCCCAAGGTGTAAAACGCTGCGCGCATAGATCGTACTCCTTTTCTCTCGGGAAGGGGGTCAAACAGCATCCATTCAGACAAAAAAGCGGAAAAAGTTGTCCGATTCTTGCTTGAAAAAGATAGACAAATAAATTATAATGAATTTATACGACAATTACAATATCTGCGGGATAAAAAGTGACCAAAGCGGGATTTTCGCTGGTTTTTCCGGCGTTTTCCCCTTTGTCACCGCCGGAACAAAGGAGAAATGCGACTATGAAAACGGTAACCATCCAGCTGAACACCATCAATGACGTGAAAAACTTTGTGGCCATCGTCGGCAAATACCCGTTTGACGTGGTGCTGCACTCCGGAAGATTTGCCATCGACGCCAAATCCATCATGGGTATCTTCAGCCTGGACCTGTCCCAGCCTCTGGAAATGAGCATCCATTCCGAGGACTGCGCCGCCTTCCTGGAAGAGATCAAAGCCTATCTGGCAGACTAATCCGTTCCCGATCCCTCGACCCTGCGCCCCAGGCGCGGGGTCTTTTTTTGTTTGCGGGCGCATAAGGATGCAGCGACATCCATTCTATTTTATGAAGAAAACGAGGGATCTGCCATGAAGACCGTCCAACGCCTGTTCTGCCAAGGGCTTTGCCTGCTTCTCTGCCTGAGCACGGGGCTGGGGAGCCTGCGGGCCGCCGCCGACCCGTCCCCGGAGGAGGAGTCCTCCTCCGCCGCCCGCGCCTATCTTTTGATGGAGCCTTCCACCGGCCAGGTGCTGGCGGAGGAAAACGCCGACGCCCGGCTGGCCCCCGCTTCCTTGACTAAGATCATGGACCTGCTCCTTATCATGGAGGAGATGGAAGCCGGCCGCCTGCGCCTGGAAGATACCCTCACCTGCTCGGCCTACGCCAAGACCATGGGCGGCTCGGAGATCTGGCTGGAAGAGGGGGAAAGCATGACGGTGGACGACCTGCTCAAGGCGCTGATCGTCGCCAGCGCCAACGACGCCGCGGTGGTCTTTGCCGAGGCCATCAGCGGCAGCGAGGACGCCTTTGTGCAGAAGATGAACCAGCGGGCCGCCCAGCTGGGTCTTGCCAACACCCACTTTACCAACTGCACCGGCTTTGACGAGGAGGGCCACTACACCAGCGCCCGGGACGTGGCGCTGACTACCCAGGCCCTTCTGCGCTACGCCGACCAGATCACCCCTTACAGCACCACCTGGATGGACACCCTGCGCGGCGGGGAGACCCAGCTGGTCAACACCAACCGCCTGATCCGCACCTACCCCGGCGCCACCGGTCTGAAGACCGGCACCACCGACGCCGCCGGTTACTGCCTCTGCGCCACCGCCACCCGGGACGGCATGAGCCTGATTTCGGTGGTCATGGGCTGCAAAACCGGCCCGGAGCGCTTTGCCCAAAGCCAGTCCCTGCTGGACCAGGGCTTTGCCCAGTATACCCTCTACACCCCGGAGCTGCCCGACACCTTGAACCTTTCGGTGCGGGGCGGCGCCCAGGAGCAGGTGGAAGCCCGCCTTGCCTCCCCCGCCCCGCAGGTCATCGCCCGGCAGCAGCTCCCGGAAAGCCGCCTGGAACTGGACCTGCCGGACACGGTGGACGCCCCGGTACAGCCGGAGCAGACGCTGGGCCGCCTGCTGCTGCTTTCCTCCCAGGGGCAGGAGCTGGCCTCCTGGCCGCTGACCGCCGCCGAAGAAGTACCGGCGCTGAGCTTCCTGCGGGCCTTTACCCTGCTGGGGCAGCAGCTGATTTCCTTCTGATCCCGCCGGAAAAGGTCTGTTTTGTGGGAAAATCAAATAATTCACAATCTCGCCTTGAAAAGCTTTTCCATTTCATGTACAATGCTCAGTAGAATCCCCTGGTTTTCCCCACAACCTCCTGGATCGACCGCTTGAGCCGGTCCGGCGCAGACCGTATCAGAAAGGAATGTTGACCATGGCTACTACACTGAATACCAAACATCTGAGCTCCTTTGTCCGGGAAGATGAGATCCAAGCCCTGCTGCCGCAGGTCGAGGCCGCTCACCGCACCATCCACGAGCGCTCCGGTCTGGGAAATGACTTCCTAGGCTGGCTGGACCTGCCGGTGGACTACGATAAGGAAGAGTTTGCCCGCATCAAAGCCGCCGCCAAAAAGATCCAGGAAACCGCTGACGTACTGGTCGTCATCGGCATCGGCGGCTCCTACCTGGGCGCCCGCGCCGCCATCGAGCTGCTGCGCACCCCCATGTACAACCTGCTGCCCAAAAACACCCCCGAGATCTACTTTGCCGGCAACAGCATCAGCCCCACCTACCTCAACACCATCCTCAAGCTCTGCGAAGGCAAACGGGTGGTGGTCAACGTCATCTCCAAATCCGGCACCACCACCGAGCCGGCCCTGGCCTTCCGGGTGTTCCGCAAGCTGCTGGTGGAGCGCTATGGCGTAGAAGGCGCCCGGGAGCGCATCTTCTGCACCACCGATAAAGCCCGCGGCACCCTCAAAGAGCTGGCCGACCGGGAAGGTTGGGAGACCTTCGTCATCCCCGACGACGTCGGCGGCCGCTTCTCGGTGCTCACCGCTGTGGGCCTGCTGCCCATCGCCGTCTGCGGCGCAGACATCGACGCCCTCATGGCCGGCGCTGCCAAGGCCAGAGAGGAGCTTTCGGTCTGCGACCTGACCCAGAACCAGTGCTACCGCTACGCCGCCCTGCGCAACATCCTCAACCGCAAGGGCAAGAGCGTGGAGCTGATGGTCAGCTACGAGCCTTCCTTCGCCATGATGGCCGAGTGGTACAAACAGCTCTTCGGCGAAAGCGAAGGCAAGGACAATAAGGGCCTCTATCCCTCTTCCGTCATCTTCTCTACCGACCTGCACTCCATGGGTCAGTTCATCCAGGAAGGTTCCCGCGTGATGTTCGAGACCGTGGTGGACATTAAAAAGCCCCAGGAGGACTTCTTCCTGGAGGAGGACCCGGAAAACCTGGACGGCCTGAACTTCCTGGCCGGGCAGAACATGTCCATCGTCAACGAGAAGGCCATGCAGGGCACCATCCTGGCCCATACCGAAGGCCAGGCGCCCAACCTGGTGCTGGAAGTGCCCGACTGCTCCGAGCATGAGCTGGGCTATCTGTTCTACTTCTTCGAGAAGGCCTGCGCCCTGTCCGGTTACCTGCTGGGCGTCAATCCCTTCAACCAGCCCGGCGTAGAAAGCTACAAGCGCAACATGTTCGCTCTGCTGGGGAAACCCGGTTATGAAGACCAAAAGGCTGCTCTGGAAGCCAAGTTAGGTTAATTTTCATCAAAACCAAGGAAAAAAATCCTGCTTTTCTACTCGACTTCCACAAAAAGATGTGTTATAATGTGGGCGTAAGGTTATCCAAATTCTTGGCCGGCCCTTCCCGGACCGGCAGAATAACCGACCCCCGCATCATTCCACAAAACAAGGGAGGAACTCAATATGATTAAACTCATCGTTGGCTCCAAAGGCGCCGGCAAAACCAAAACCCTCATCGACATGGCAAAGAACGCTGCAGAAACTTCCAAAGGCAACGTCGTTTGCGTGGAAAAAGGCACCAAGCTGCAGTATGATCTGCCTACCGTAGTCCGTCTGATTGACAGCGACGAATACGGCGTAAAAGGATTTGCCTGCCTGTATGGGTTCCTGGCCGGTCTGCTGGCTGGTAACTATGACATCACCCATCTCTTCGTAGACGGTACCTTCAAGATCGGCGCGATCGGCGAGGTTGCTAAGGATTACGAAGGTCTGGCTGTCATGGTGGACATGCTGGCAAAAGTTTCTGGCGATACGGAGGTCGTATTCACCGTTTCCTGCGATCCGGCTGACCTGCCGGAATCTCTCAAAGGTTACGTTCTGTAATCGGAGTTCCAAAATCGTTCTGTGTCATAAGGGGAGTGCCTGCGGGCGCTCCCCTTTTTTGCGTCCCGGCTTCTATCCCCCTCCCATGGTGCCGGGTTTTGAGAATACGGGCGGTTTTTGCAGGCGAAAAACGGCTCTTCTCCCCCTTTGCAGAATTTTATCAAAAAAATTTGAAAAAATGCTTGACTTCTCCCCCCGCCTGTGATATTATAATAAAGCTGATTGCAGCACATGCGCTTGTAGCTCAGCTGGATAGAGTGACTGGCTACGAACCAGTAGGTCGGGG
>JAHZAU010000025.1 GCA_019423755.1 Oscillospiraceae bacterium | reverse complement strand
GCGGTCTGCCCAAGGAGATGGCTCTGGAGCTGTTCAAGCCCTTCGTTATGAAGCGTCTGGTGGACAAAGAGATCGCCACCAACATCAAGAACGCCCGCAAGATGGTAGACCGCGGCGCTATGAAAGAAGTTTGGGACGCTCTGGAAGTGGTCATCAAGAACCACCCCGTGCTGCTTAACCGTGCGCCTACCCTGCACCGTCTGGGTATCCAGGCCTTTGAACCCATCCTGGTAGAAGGCCGCGCTATCCGCCTGCATCCGCTGGTATGTACCGCCTTCAACGCCGACTTCGACGGTGACCAGATGGCTATCCATCTGCCGCTGTCCGCCGAGGCTCAGGCAGAGGCCCGCTTCCTGATGCTGGCTGCCGGCAACCTGCTCAAACCTTCCGACGGCCGCCCCGTTACCGTCCCCACCCAGGACATGGTGCTCGGTTCCTACTACCTGACCATGGTCCGCGAGGACGAACCCGGCGCCGGCAAGGTCTTCCGCAACTTCGACGAGGCCAAGATGGCTTACGACGCTGGTGTGGTTGGCCTGCATGCTCCCATTAAGGTCCGCGTCTGCAAGGAGATCAACGGCAAACGCATCTCCCGCATCATCGACGCTACCGTGGGCCGCATCATCTTCAACGATCCCATCCCGCAGGATCTGGGCTTCGTTGACCGTACCGACAGCGAACATCAGTTCGACCTGGAGATCACCTTCCTGGTCCGCAAGAAGGAGCTTGGAAAGATCATCGACCGCTGCATCCGCACCTGCGGTACCGTCCGTACCTCCGAGGTACTGGACCGCGTGAAGAACCAGGGCTTCAAATATTCCACCCGTTCCGGCCTGACCGTCGCCGTCAGCGACTGCTTGATCCCCGAGAACAAGCACGACCTGGTCCGCCAGGCCGACGAAAAGGTCGCTCAGATCAAACGTCAGTACGACCGTGGTCTGATCTCCGACGAGGTACGTTACGACCGCGTCATCAAGACCTGGAACGATACCACCGAGCAGGTTAAGAAGGAACTGTCCAAGACCTTCGGCGAGCGCAACCCCATCTTCATGATGGCGGATTCCGGTGCGCGTGGTTCTATGGAGCAGATCCGTCAGCTGGCTGGTATGCGCGGACTGATCGCCAACACCTCCGGTAAGGCGATCGAAATCCCGATTAAGTCTAACTACCGTGAAGGCCTCACCATCTTGGAGTACTTCAACTCCTCCCGAGGCGCACGGAAAGGTCTGGCCGATACCGCACTGCGTACCGCAGACTCCGGTTACCTGACCCGCCGTCTGGTCGACGTTTCTCAGGATGTTATCATCCGCTGCGACGACTGCGGCACCCACGAAGGTATCGTGGTTTACGATATTACCGATTCCGGCCGTGTTATCGAAGGTCTGGCCGAGCGTCTCACCGGCCGTTATGTGGCGGACGATGTGGTCGATCCCAAGACCGGCGAAGTACTGGCCACCCGCGACAAGATGGTGGACGAAAAGACCGCCCAGCGCATCGTGGATGCCGGCATCACCGAGGTGAAGATCCGTTCCATCCTCAACTGCGCTGCCAAGAAGGGCGTTTGCGCCAAGTGCTACGGCTCCAACCTGGCCAACGGCCAGCCTGTTGGCATCGGTGAGGCCGTGGGCGTTATCTCCGCTCAGTCCATCGGTGAGCCTGGTACCCAGCTGACCATGCGTACCTTCCACACCGGCGGTGTCGCTTCCGCCAGCGATATTACCCAGGGTCTTCCCCGCGTTGAGGAGCTGTTCGAGGCCCGTAAGCCCAAGAACGCTGCCATCATCAGCCACGTGGAAGGTACCGCCAACTTCCGTCTGGACCACAAGGGCGCCAACACCGTCAATGTGACCAGCGCCGACGGCGAGGTCTTCACCAAGATCGTACCCTTCGACTCCAAGATCATCGTGGAGGAAGGCGCGCACGTGGAAAAAGGCCAGCTGATCACCGAAGGCTCGGTAGAACCGGCTGAGATCCTGGCAGTCAACGGCGAGCTGGCCGTTCAGGACTACCTGATCAAAGAGGTACAGCGCGTATACCGTACCCAGGGCGTTGACATCAACGATAAGCACATCGAGGTTATCGTCCGCCAGATGCTCCGCAAGGTCCGCATCGACGACGGCGGCGACACCAAGCTGATCACCGGCTCTCTGGTTGACAAGTCCGACGTCCGGGCTGCCAACGAGGAGCTGCTGGAGCTGGAAGCCCAGGACGGCATCAAGCGTACCCCCGCTGTGGGCCACGCCGTGCTCATGGGTATCACCAAGGCTTCTCTGGCCACCGACTCCTTCATGTCCGCCGCTTCCTTCCAGGAGACCACCCGTGTCCTGACCGAAGCTGCCATCAAGGGCAAGGTTGACCCGCTGCAGGGCCTCAAGGAGAACGTCATCATCGGTAAGCTCATCCCGGCCGGTACCGGCATCGTGGAGCGGCTGGAGCCGGAAGTTCCCGAAGGGGAAGAGACCGGCGCCGAGGAGACTGCGGCTCCCATCGTCCCCAACCGGGACGCCGGCGGCGACTTCTACGGCGATGTGGTTGCTTCTGCAATCCAGAGCCAGATGGAAGAATAGTCAAAACCAAATAGCAAGGATCAAAGCTCCCTCTCCCGGCTGCCGGGGGAGGGGGCTTTTTTGCTCGGGAAGGCATAAAACGGCAGAAGCTGGGCAAAATACGGGGAGAATGCTTCGGGTTGTCCAAAGAAAGGCCGCGCGCCCTATAAGAAAATTGGTACAAACGTGCAGAACAAAATTGTTGACACAGACAAAGGGCGATGGTAAAATATTTAATTGGCAGGACTTGTTTTCGAGGGGATTTTTCCCAAAGAAAACCGGTCCCAAGCCGAGTAAACCGAGGGCCAAAGGCCCGGCAATCTATGTAAGGAGGTGCAATATGCCAACCTTTAACCAATTAGTTCGCAAAGGCAGAGAGGACGTCGTTAAAAAATCTACTGCTCCTGCTCTTCTGAAAGGCTGGAACTCTCAGAAAAGAGAAGCTATCGATCAGAACTCTCCGCAGAAACGTGGTGTATGTACTGCAATCAGAACCCAGACCCCGAAGAAACCGAACTCCGCTCTTCGTAAAGTAGCAAGAGTTAGACTGTCCAACGGAATCGAGGCTACCGCTTACATTCCTGGTATCGGCCATAACCTGCAGGAGCACTCTGTTGTTCTGATCCGTGGCGGCCGTGTAAAGGACCTGCCTGGTGTTCGTTACCACATCATCCGCGGTACTCTGGATACTCAGGGTGTTGCAAACAGAAACCAGTCCCGTTCCAAATACGGTGCGAAACGTCCGAAGGCTGGTGCCAAGAAGTAATAAAACCCCGATCTGCTCTTAGCAAACAAAGTTTCGCTCGTGTGAGCTTTTTATATAGCCAAGAAGAGGGAGCACCTCCCATGGCGCATAGAAGGCCTCACATTGGCAACGGGAGTTTTGTCACTTTCGAGTACCTATGATATCATTATGTGAAGGAGGGAAGCGAAGTGCCAAGAAGAGGTCAAATCGCTAAACGTGATGTACTGCCGGATCCGCTGTACAATTCCAAACTGGTCACCCGTCTGATCAACAACGTTATGTATGACGGTAAGAAGGGTGTTGCCCAGAAGATCGTTTACGGCGCATTCGAAATCGTAGCAGAAAAAACCGGTAAAGATGCCCTGGAGGCTTTCAAAGAAGCGCTCGAGAACATCATGCCCAGCCTGGAGGTAAAGGCTCGCCGTATCGGTGGTGCTACCTATCAGGTACCTATGGAGGTTCGTCCTGCCAGACGTCAGACCCTGGGTCTGAGATGGCTGACCACCTACTCCAGAGCTCGTTCTGAAAAGACCATGAAAGAGCGTCTGGCTGGTGAGATCGTTGATGCTATCAACGGCACCGGTGCTGCTGTGAAGAAACGCGAAGATACACACAAAATGGCAGAAGCAAACAAGGCTTTCGCTCATTACAGATTCTAATTTCTGCAGCGTACCTCCGGCGGCTCCTTTTGGGGCGCCGGTTCGTAAGATGGTTGGGTGTCTGCCCTGCGGGACAGGCGCCAGCCTTATGTTTATGGAGGATTCCCTCAGTGCTGGCGGTACCTTCGCCGTGATGAGGCTCGCTTCATAAAGAAGTTTATAAACGAAAACAAACGGATGGAGGACAATATGCCAAGAGACGTATCTTTAGCACTGACTCGTAACATAGGCATAATGGCGCACATCGATGCTGGTAAAACCACCACTACTGAGCGTATCCTGTACTACACCGGTATCAACCACAAGATCGGTGAGACCCATGATGGTACTGCCACCATGGACTGGATGGTTCAGGAGCAGGAGAGAGGTATCACCATCACCTCTGCTGCAACCACCTGCTATTGGAAAAACCACCGCATCAACATCATCGACACCCCCGGCCACGTTGACTTTACCGTTGAGGTAGAGCGCTCCCTGCGCGTTCTGGACGGTTCTGTTACCGTAATGTGCGCTAAGGGCGGTGTTGAGCCTCAGTCTGAGACTGTATGGCGCCAGGCCGATAAATACCGCGTTCCCAGAATGATCTACGTCAACAAGATGGACATCATGGGCGCTGATTTCTACAATGTTCTGGACATGATCCACGACCGCCTGAAATGCAACGCAGTTCCGCTGCAGCTGCCCATCGGCGCCGAGAACTTCTTCCAGGGCATCATCGACCTGCTGGAGATGAAGGCTTACATCTACAATGACGACAAGGGCGTGGATATCTCTATCGTAGACATCCCGGCTGACATGGTAGACAAAGCCAACGAGTACCGCACCAAACTGGTTGAGTCCATCGCAGAGTCCGACGAGGCTCTCATGGAGAAATACCTGGAAGGTGAGGAGCTCACCATCGAAGAGATGAAGGCCGCTATCCGCCGCGACACCATCGACAACAAGATGGTTCCCGTTGTTTGCGGTTCCTCTCATAAAAACAAAGGCGTTCAGAAGCTGCTGGATGCTATCGTAGACTACATGCCCGCTCCTACCGACATCGCTCACATCAAAGGCGTAAGCCTGGATACCGATGAGGAAGAAGAGAGACCGTCTGACGATAATGCTCCCTTCGCAGCTCTGGCCTTCAAGATCGCTACCGACCCCTACGTTGGTAAGCTGTGCTTCTTCCGCGTTTACTCCGGTATCGTCCACACCGGCGACACCGTTCTCAACGCTACCAAGGGCCACACCGAGAGAATCGGTCGTATCCTGCAGATGCACGCCAACCACAGAAAAGATATCGACGCTTGCTACGCTGGCGATATCGCTGCTGCTGTCGGCGTGAAGAAGGTCACCACTGGTGATACCCTCTGCGACGAGAAGCACCCCATCATCCTGGAATCCATGGAATTCCCGGAGCCGGTTATCCGCGTTGCCATCGAGCCCAAGACCAAAGCTGGTCAGGAGAAGATGGGTCTGGCGCTGGCAAAACTGGCAGAAGAAGACCCGACCTTCAAGACCTACACCGATGAAGAAACCGGTCAGACCATCATCGCTGGTATGGGTGAGCTCCACCTGGAGATCATCGTTGACCGTCTGCTGCGTGAATTCAAGGTAGAGGCTAACGTAGGTAAACCTCAGGTTGCTTACAAAGAGACCATCCGCAAGGGCGCTGACATCGACATGAAGTACGCTCGTCAGTCCGGTGGTAAAGGTCAGTACGGTCATGTTAAGATCAAGACCGAACCCAACGAAAGCGGCAAAGGCTACGAGTTTGTCAACGCTATCGTCGGTGGTGCCATTCCGAAGGAATACATCCCCGCTGTTGACGCTGGTATCCAGGGCGCAATGCAGGCCGGTGTTCTGGCTGCTTACCCCGTCGTTGACGTTAAAGTTACCCTGTACGATGGCTCCTTCCACGAGGTCGACTCCTCTGAAATGGCCTTCAAGATCGCCGGTTCTATGGCCTTCAAAGAGGCTATGAAGAAGGGTGATCCGGTCCTGCTGGAGCCCATCATGAAGGTTACCGTTATCACCCCCGATGACTATCTGGGCGATGTAATGGGCGACCTGAACTCCCGCCGTGGTCAGATCCAGGGTATGGATGCTCGTCACGGTGTTCAGCAGATCAATGCTTTCGTACCGCTGTCTGAAATGTTCGGTTACGCTACCGACCTGCGTTCCAAGACTCAGGGCCGTGGCCAGTACACCATGGAGCCTTCTCACTACACTGAGGTTCCGAAGAGCGTTTCTGAGAAGATCATCAGCTCCAGATCTAAGGCGTAATCTGCCTTTGTTTTCGCTGATTTTGGGCGATTGCACTTGATTTTTCAGGAATAACTTGTTACAATACGAATTGTAACGCATTTTATTATAATTCCAAGGGATTTCCCGGGGCGAAGGGGCCGAAAGGCCCTTTGTCCTGCGGTTTCTCTTACACAAGGGAGGATTTTCAACAATGGCAAAAGCTAAATTCGAAAGAACCAAGCCCCATGTTAACATTGGTACCATCGGTCACGTAGACCACGGCAAAACCACTCTGACCGCTGCTATCACCAAAGCTCTGTCCCTGAAAGGCCAGGCTAAATTCGAAGACTACGCTAACATCGATAAGGCTCCGGAAGAGAGAGAGCGTGGTATTACCATCAACACCGCTCACGTTGAGTACGAGACCGACAACAGACACTACGCTCACGTTGACTGCCCCGGACATGCTGACTACGTTAAGAACATGATCACCGGTGCTGCTCAGATGGACGGCGCTATCCTGGTTGTTTCCGCTGCTGATGGCCCGATGCCCCAGACCCGTGAGCACATCCTGCTCTCCCGTCAGGTAGGCGTTCCCTACATCGTAGTATTCCTCAACAAAGCTGACCAGGTTGACGACCCCGAGCTGCTGGAACTGGTTGAGATGGAAGTTCGCGACCTGCTCAACGAGTACGAGTTCCCGGGCGATGACACCCCCATCGTTGTTGGTTCCGCTCTGAAAGCTCTGGAAGCTCCCGATGATCCGTCCAACGAAGCTTACGCTCCCATCTATGAGCTGATGGCTAAAGTTGACGAGTACATCCCCACTCCTGAGAGAAACGAAAACCTGCCCTTCCTGATGCCCGTTGAGGACGTCTTCACCATCACCGGCCGTGGTACTGTTGCTACCGGTAGAGTTGAGAGAGGCGTTCTGAAACTCTCCGAAGAGGTTGAGATCGTCGGCCTGCAGGAAGAGAAGATGAAGACCGTTGTTACCGGTATCGAGATGTTCCGCAAACTGCTGGACTTCGCTGAGGCTGGTGATAACATCGGTGCTCTGCTGCGTGGTGTTCAGAGAACTGACATCAAACGTGGTCAGGTACTGTGCAAACCCGGTTCCATCCATCCCCACACCAAATTCCATGGCCAGGTTTACGTTCTGAAAAAGGACGAAGGCGGCCGTCATACTCCTTTCTTCAACAACTACAGACCTCAGTTCTTCTTCAGAACTACCGACGTTACCGGCGTTATCGCTCTGCCCGAAGGCGTAGAGATGTGCATGCCTGGTGATAACGTAGAGATGGACGTTGAGCTGATCACCCCCATCGCTATCGAGGAAGGTCTGCGCTTCGCTATCCGTGAAGGCGGCCGTACCGTTGGTTCCGGCGTTGTTACCAGAGTTAACGACTAATTTTTCATAATTAATCGTTCTGGTTCCTTCGTGAATCGCTAATCAAGGCCCCAGCCGTTTTGGCTGGGGCCTTTTTGCGCGCCTGGGGCAATATTCATGGGATAGTCATAGAATCTCGGGGAAAACCGTGGTATAATGATACAATGATATTTGTGTCTGCGAGTATCGTTTCTATACAGATAGGAGTGAATCCATGGAATATCCGCTCAAACGGGAAATGCTTGCCCCGGGGCTGCATTTTTCGGTCTTACAGGATAAAAAATTCAAACACAACCGCATCGCCATCCACCTGGCGGTGAAGCTGGACGCCGAGACCGCCTCGGACAACGCCGTGGTGCCGTACATCCTGCGGCAGGGTACCGCCCTTTGTCCGGACTTCTCCCAGCTCAACTGCCGTCTGGCCCAGCTGTACGGGGCCTCGCTGGATGCTTCGGTGGCCCGCTTTGCCGAGTACCAGATCATCACCCTGGGTATCTCGGTGCTGGACGACCGCTATGCGCTGGAAGGGGAGGACCTGTCCCGGCAGGCGGCATCCCTGCTGTGTGAGGTGCTGCTGCACCCGAACCTCGTCGACGGCGCCTTCCCCGAAGAGGAGACCCAGCTGGAAAAACAGTTTATCTTAGATTCCATCGACGCCCAGATCAACGATAAGCGCACCTGGGCCATCGCCCGCTGCGAAGGGCTGCTGTGGGGCGACCACCCCTGCGCCGTTCGCAAGTACGGCAGCCGCGCCCAGGCGGAGAAGATCACCCCCCAGTCGGCGGCGGCTGCATATGAGCGGCTGTTGTGCCAGGCACAGATCGAGGTCATGTACCTGGGCTGTGGCGACCCGGAGCCGGTGCGTCAGGTGCTGGCGGAGGAATTTGCCCAGGCCTTTGCCAGCCGGGAACGCTGCCCCCAGGCGGTGGCTCCCAGCTGCGCCCGGGACCAGCAGGGCCCGGTCAAGACCGGCGAGGACCGCATGGAGGTGACCCAGGGCAAGCTGGTGCTGGGCTTCCGGGTGGAAGGCTGCCGCAGCTACGCCGAGATGAACGCCGTGCGCATGGCGGCGGCGCTGCTGGGCGGTACCGCCACCTCGCTGCTCTTTACCAACGTGCGCGAGAAGCTGAGCCTGTGCTACTACTGCTCCTCCCACTACGACCGCAACACCGGCGTCATGTATATCTCCAGCGGCATTGAGGAGAAAAACGCCCAGAAGGCCCAGGAGGCCATCCTTCAGCAGGTCCAGGCGCTGCAGAACGGCGATTTTGCCGACAGCGACATCCAGGAGACCGCCCTTTACCTGACCACCGCCCTGCGCGCCACCGGCGACAGCCTGGGCGCTATGGAAAGCTGGTATCTCAACCAGATCCTCGGCGGTACCCAGGTCTCCCCGGAGGAGGAGATCGCCCTGTGCGCCGGGGTGGACCGCGCCGCTGTGCTGGCCGCTGCTGCCCGTATGAAGCTGGATGCCGTCTACAACCTGCGCCCCCTGGAAGGAGGAAACGCTGATGAATAACCAGTCCATCCGCTCCCCCCGCCTGGGTGAGGAGTATACCCGCATCGACCATCCGTCCGGCCTGACCATGCTGCTTTACCCCATGCCCGGCTATTCCACCGCCTACGCCATGTTCGGCACCAAGTACGGCTCGGTGGACGAAAGTTTCCAGGTCAACGGCCAGGAGGGCTTCACCACCGTGCCCAGCGGCATCGCCCACTACCTGGAACACAAGATGTTTGAAAGCGAGGACGGCGACACCTTCGCCCGGTACGCCAAGATCGGCGCTTCCGGCAACGCCTTCACCTCCTTTGATAAGACCGCCTATCTCTTCGCCTGCTCGGACCACTTCCAGGAGGCGCTGGAGATTTTGCTGGATTCGGTGACCCATCCTTACTTCACCAAGGAGACGGTGGAAAAGGAACAGGGCATCATTGGCCAGGAGATCCGCATGTACGACGACGACCCCGAGTGGGCCTGCATGTTCGGCCTGTTGCAGGGTCTGTACCACCAGCATCCGGTGCGGGTGGACATCGCCGGTACGGTGGAATCCATCTCCCACATCACCGCCGAGCTGCTTTACCAGTGCTATGGTACCTTCTATAACCTGCACAACATGGTGCTGACGGTGGCGGGCAACTTTACGGTAGAGCAGGTGCTGGCCGCGGCAGACAAGGTGCTGCGCCCGGCCGAGCCGCAGGAGATCCGCCGCAAGACCGGCGTGGAGCCGGAAAGCGTCTTCCAAAAACGCACCGTCAAAAAGATGGAGGTGGCCACCCCGCTGTTCCAGATCGGCTTCAAGAGCCCGGACCGCGGCGAGACCGAAAACTTCCGCAGCATGATCCTGGACGAGATGCTCATCGACCTGATCGCCGGCGAGATGACCCCTCTCTACCGGGAGCTGTACCACAAAGGCCTCATCAACAACGGCCTGGACGGCGAGACCATGGCCTGCCG
Organism: Oscillospiraceae bacterium; assembly: GCA_019423755.1. Classification (GTDB taxonomy): domain Bacteria; phylum Bacillota; class Clostridia; order Oscillospirales; family Ruminococcaceae; genus Negativibacillus. The sequence goes on along the minus strand of JAHZAU010000025.1, from coordinate 18,209 downwards.
CGACTGCCTGTGCACCCTCTTCTCCGGCGAATCCAAGGACCCGGACCAGGTGTACGAGCGCATCTGCCAGGAGATTGTGCGGGTGAAGGAGGAAGGCCTGGACGAGGAGATGTTCGCCCGCACCAAGCGCGCCACCTACGGCCGGTTTATCAGCATGTTCGGCAAGCCCGACACGGTGGCCAGCGTGCTGATGAACACCTACTTTGCGGGGCTGACCCCCTACCAGCTGCTGGATCTGGTGGCGGAATGTACCAAGGAGGACCTGGAGCGCCGCCTGGCCGAGGACTTCGACCCGGAAAACAGCGCCATCTCGGTGGTCCGCAGCGACGCCTAAGCGCGGGACAGCAATCTTTGACAAAACGAGGGAAATAACATGACCAATACAGTAGCATTTCCGGGCCTGGGCCTGGAGTTTACCATCAACCGGGTGGCCTTCACCCTGGGCAATATGCCCATTTACTGGTACGGCATCCTCATCGGCGGCGGTTTCGTGCTGGCGATGCTCTACGCCCTCCAGCGTTCCAAGGAGTTCGGCGTGGATTCCGACCGCCTGATCGACGTGATCTTCGGCGGCGCCGTGCTGGGCATCATCGGCGCCCGGCTGTACTATGTGGCCTTCCGTTGGGAGTATTACAGCCAGGACCTGACCCAGATCTTCAACACCCGCAGCGGCGGTATGGCCATCTACGGCGGCATCGTGGCGGGCTTTTTGGGCGGCTGGCTCATGTGCCGCCTGCGCAAGGTCAAGATCCTGCCTGCGGCGGACCTGGCTGCCACCGGCTTCCTGCTGGGGCAGGGCATCGGCCGCTGGGGCAACTTCGTCAACGTGGAGGCCTTCGGCGGCAACACCAGCCTGCCTTGGGGCATGACCTCCCCGGTGATCACCGAATACCTCACCGAACACGAGGCCGAGCTGGAAGCCCTGGGGATGAACATCGACCCCCACATGCCGGTGCATCCTACCTTCCTTTACGAGTCGGTGTGGTGCCTGCTGGGCTTCGCTTTGCTGGTTTGGTACACCAAGCGCCGCAAGTTTGACGGCGAGCTGCTGCTGCTCTACGGCGTCTGGTACGGCGCGGAGCGGATGGTGGTAGAAGGCCTGCGCACCGACAGCCTGATCATCCCCGGCACTAGCCTGCGGGCTTCCCAGGTGCTGGCGGCGGTGCTGGTGGTAGCCTGCGCCATTGCTCTGGTCGTCCTGCGCAAAAAGACCCAGGAAAAGCTCCGTCTGGACCCGTCGGCCCCCGTTCTTTACCGGGATACCGAGGAGGGCCAGCGGGTCATCGCCGGTACCTTCTACCCCAAGAAGGGAAAAGCGAAGGCCGAGCCTGCCCCCGAGGCAGAAGCACCGGCCGCCCCGGAAGAAGCAGCCCCCGAAGCCCAGGAGCCGGAAACTTCTCCCGAAACCCCGGCCGAGGAGCCTTCCGCGGAGGAGCTGACCGAAACAACGGAGGAGGAAGCCGCCCATAAGGAGCAGTAATCCTCTTTCCCAAAGAAAAAAGGAGGAAGCAACATGGCACAACGGATCGATGGAAAGGCAGTAGCGGCCAAGCTTCGCCAGCAGATGGCTGGGGAAGTGCAGGAGCTGGCCCGGCAGGGTGTGGTCCCGCGCCTGGTGGTGATCATCGTCGGCGAGGACCCGGCCTCCCAGCTGTATGTCCGCAACAAGATGAAGGCCTGCCAGGAGGTGGGCATCGACTCCCAGCGCATCGAAATGCCCGAGAACACCACCCAGGAGGCCCTGTTGGAGCAGATCGACCGGCTCAATCAGGATTCGGAAACCGACGGCATCCTGGTGCAGCTGCCGCTGCCCCGGCAGATCGACCCGCAGACGGTCATCGACGCCATCGACCCGGAGAAGGACGTGGACGCCTTCCATCCGCTGACGGTGGGCCGCATGGAGCAGGGACAGCCGACCTTCCTGCCCTGCACCCCGGCGGGCATCCTGGAGCTGCTGCGGGAGTATCACATCTCCGCGGCGGGCAAGCACTGCGTGGTCGTGGGCCGCAGCCGCATCGTCGGCCGCCCCATGGCCAGCCTGATGCTGCAGCAGGACGCTACCGTTACCGTCTGTCATTCCCGCACCCCCAACCTGGCCGAGATCTGCCGTCAGGCAGACATCCTCATCACCGCCGCCGGCAAGATCGGGCTCATCACCGGCGATATGATCAAGGAGGGCGCGGTGGTCATCGACGCCGCCACTGTCCGCGGCGAGGACGGCAAGACCCACGGCGACGTGGTCTTTGACCAGGCGGAGCCCAAGGCTTCCTTCATCAGCCCGGTACCCGGCGGCGTCGGCCCCATGACAGTGGTCATGCTGCTTGAAAACACCATTCTTTCGGCCCGGCGCAGGAAACTGCCCCGCTGACCAGTACCCCCGCTCCTGGGCACCCTCACCAAAGAGGGACCCCGGCTGGCGGGGGCTTTTTGTAGGAGAAAACCGCATTATCATGGGCTTTTTGGGATTGACAAGCCAAAGAGGGTATGATAAAATAATTTTACCGCATGTTCTGGGCAGAAAGTGCGCCCTCGAAGGCGCCGCCTAGCAGACAGCGAGTTTCAAAGAAAGAGGCTATTTTTATGTACGCAATCATCAAAACCGGCGGCAAACAGTATCGCGTATCCGTAGGCGACGTTGTTTATGTGGAGAAGCTGGACGTAGAAGCAGAGAGCACCATTACCTTTGACGAAGTCATTGCAGTAGGCAAAGACGACGGTATGGTTGTCGGCACCCCCGTTGTTGAGGGCGCTAAAGTTTCTGCGAAAGTCGTGAAAAACGGCAAAGCGAAAAAGATCACCGTCTTCACCTACAAATCCAAAAAAGGCAGCAAACGTGCTATGGGCCACAGACAGCCCTACACCAAGGTTGAGATCACCGCTATCGAAGCGTAATCTCCCGGCATGATCCAGGCTGATTTTTTGAAATCCGGCGGCAAACTGCAGGGCTTTTCCATCCGCGGACACGCGGGTTATGCGGAATATGGCCAGGATGTAGCTTGTGCGTCGGTGTCCTCAGCGGTTCAATTGACGGTCAACGGCATCACCGAGGTGCTGGGGGCCAAGGCTGAGGTACTGGTAGAAGAAAATAAGATAACATGCAGGCTCGAAGGGGAGCCGTCCGACGGGGCAGAGGCTTTTTTGAAGGCGTTTTTGCTTCATCTGCAGCTGCTGCGAGAGGAATTCCCCCAGGCCCTGCGAGTGAATGTTTCGGAGGTGCACTAACATGCTGAGAATTAGCATGCAATTCTTCGCTCACAAAAAGGGCGTAGGTTCCACAAAGAACGGCCGTGACTCGGAATCCAAACGTCTCGGCGCAAAACGTGCTGACGGTCAGTTCGTACTGGCTGGCAACATCCTGTACCGTCAGAGAGGTACTCACATCCATCCCGGCGTAAACGTTGGCATCGGCAGCGACGATACCCTCTACGCTCTGGTTGACGGTAAAGTGAAATTTGAGCGCTATGGCCGCGACCGCAAAAAGGTCAGCGTCATTCCTGTTCAGTAATCGGACAAAAATAGCGACAAATCCCCAGATGTGAGTCTGGGGATTTTTTTCGATTGACCTGATTTTTCCCGATTTGGAAAACAAGGTCGGGATTCCCAGAGTAACCCTGCCCACCGCCGCCCGCGTCCCGGCCCGGCGCAGGAGGTCCCCGGACGCGCCTGTTTAAGGAGAAACGACTATGTTTTTGGATAAAGCAACCATCCGCGTTACTGCCGGCAACGGCGGCAACGGCGCCATCTCCTTCCACCGGGAGAAGTTTGTGGCGGCTGGCGGTCCCGACGGCGGCGACGGCGGCCGAGGCGGCAACGTGGTCCTCAAGGGGGACCCGAGCCTCAACACCCTGGTGGACTTTAAGTACAAGAGAAAATTTGTGGCGGAAAACGGCTGCAACGGCGGAAACAAGCGCTGCAACGGCAAAAGCGGCCAGGACCTGGTGATCCCGGTGCCCATCGGTACCGTGGTGAAAAACGGCGAAAGCGGCCAGGTCATGGCGGATATCGTGGACGAAAGCCCGGTGATCATCGCCAAGGGCGGCAACGGCGGCTGGGGCAACAGCCACTTTGCCACCGCCACCCGGCAGATCCCCCGCTATGCCAAGCCCGGCATCCCGGGAGAGAGCTTTGAGCTGGTGCTGGAGCTGAAGCTGCTGGCCGACGTGGGCCTGGTGGGCTTCCCCAACGTGGGCAAATCCACCCTCATCTCGGTGGTCAGCGGCGCCAAGCCCATCATCGCAAACTACCACTTCACCACCCTCACCCCGGTGCTGGGCGTGGTCAAGGTGGACGAGGGCAAGTCCTTTGTCATGGCGGACATCCCCGGCCTCATCGAGGGCGCCAGCGACGGCGTCGGCCTGGGACACGACTTCCTGCGCCACGTGGAGCGCTGCCGCCTGATCGTCCATGTGGTGGATGTGTCCGGCAGTGAGGGCCGCGACCCCATCGAGGACTTTGAGACCATCAACCGGGAGCTGGCCAACTTCAGCGAGGAGCTGTCCCAGCAGGAGCAGATCGTCGCCGCCAACAAGTGCGACATCGCTCAGCCGGAGCAGATCCAGCGCTTCCGCGAGTATATCGAGGCCAAGGGCTGGCGCTTCTTGGAGATCTCGGCGGCCACCCGTCAGGGTACCCGCGAGCTTGTTGAGGTGGTGTCCCGCAAGCTGGACGCCCTGCCGCCCATCAAGCGCTTCGAGGTCAACTACGTTCCCCAGATGCCCGATCTGTCCGGCGCCGACAAGTGGGCCTGCGACATCCATGTGGAGGACGGGGTCTATGTGGTGGAGGCCGATTGGCTGGTCAAGGTGCTGGGCATGGTGGACATCCAGGACGAAGAGTCCCTGGGTTACTTCCAGCGTGTGCTGCGCATGAGCGGCATCATCGACAAACTGGAGGCCATGGGCATCCAGGAAGGGGACACCGTCAGCATCCTGAACTTCGAATTCGACTACATTCGGTAAAATCAGACCGATTTTTTACCCTTGGGACCAAAAGGAGGGACCCAGATGGAAGCATTTCACAACGACCCGGTGGATCTGAAGCTGTACAGCCCCCAGGCGCTGGCCTTTTTGGGGGACGCGGTGTACGAGCTTATGGTCCGAGAGCGGCTGCTTAAGCGGGCCAACATGCCGGTAGGCAAGCTGCATGACAAGGCGGTGGAGCAGGTGCGCGCCTCCTTCCAGAGCCAGGCCTTCGCCCTGCTGGAGGAGATCCTGGATGAGGAGGAGATGGCGGTGCTCAAGCGCGGCCGCAACGCCAACTGCGTCAAGGCCCCCAAAAACGGCAACTTGGCCGATTACCGCCGGGCCACCGGCGTGGAGACGCTGTTCGGTTACCTGTACCTGGGCGGTCGCATCCAGCGTCTGGGAGAGATCTTCTCCTACATTGAGGAAAAACTGGAGCCATAACGGCCTGCTTTCCTGCAAAGCAAGCGTACGGAAAGGATGGGAGATTTTATGAAAAATGATCCGATCTTGGCTGGGAAAAAGCCGGAGAGCCGGGCAAGGGAACTGACGCTGGACCTGCTGTTTGACCTGCTGGCCGGCCTGTCCTACGGCATTTCGGTCCAGGTATTTACCGCGCCCAACCACATCGCCCCCGGCGGAGTCACCGGTCTGGCAACTCTGGTCAACTACATTTTTGGGCTGCCCATTGGCTTTGTGGCTACCTGCATCAACATTCCGCTGCTGTTGGTGGCTTATAAGGTTCTGGGACGGCATTTCGTCTTTAAAACCCTGAAAACCGTCCTGATCATGAACCTGATGGTGGATATCGGCGTGCCGTTTTTGGTCCAGGGATTCTACTATCAGGGAGACGCTATCCTGGCCGGTCTCATGGGCGGCGTGCTCATGGGGATCGCCATTGGTCTGGTGCTTATGCGCGGTTCCACCACCGGCGGTCTGGATGTGGTAGGCCGTCTGGTGAAGCTCAAGCTGCCCCACATTCCCATCAGTAAGCTGATCTTTATGGGCGACCTGACCGTCCTGACCATCTCCATGTTGGTATACCGCAACCTGGAAAGTGGTATCGTAGGTTTGATCTACATTTTTGTGTCTTCCCGTATGGTGGACACCGTCCTTTACGGTATGGAGAAGGGGAAACTGGTGTATGTGGTGACCACCGACGCCCAGGCAGTGGCCAAGGCCATCTTTGCCTCGGTGGGACGCGGTTCCACCATCCTGCAGGGCCGGGGCTCCTACCGCAATGAGGAAAAACAGGTGCTGCTCTGCGCCCTTCGGGACCAGCAGTACCCCAATGTAAAGAAGGTCGTACATGCCGTGGACCCCAGCGCCTTTGTTATGGTGGCCGATGCCACCGACATCCTGGGCTTTGGCTTCCGCAGCATGGATGAACAGGATATCTAAACGGCAGAAAAACGCCCCCGTTCCACCCAAAAAGGAACGGGGGCGTTTTTGGTTTTGGGGTATGGTTAGTTCATCTTGCTGCGGTTGGTTTTATTTTCGGCACGGTTGTGCATCCGGTTGTTTGCCGGCTGCATCGGGTCTGCCATCGGGTTCATGGGGTTGGGCATCATCATGGAAGGCTCGGTGCGGGGGATACGGTTTTCGGTAGAAGGCGCGTGTTTGGATTTGCTGTTCTTTTTGTTCATTTCGATCCCATCCTTTTTTAGATTCGGGCAGGGGAGCGCCCTGCCTTCGTTGCTATCTTCCCCAAAGGGCCGCGCGATTATGCGAGGGAAAAAGAAAATGAGGAAAGTGTAAACTTTACGCAGAAAGGTGTAAACTTTCTGCTATCCTCTTGACGTAATTATACTGACATGGTATTATTTGAACAGCAGTTAACAAATAACCTGACCCGCGGGGTCAATGAAATAAAGCGTATAGGAGGAAACAAAAATGAAAAAATGGATCTGCAAAATTTGTGGTTATGTTTATACCGGCGAGACTCCTCCGGAGTTCTGCCCCCAGTGTAAAGCTCCTGCTTCCAAGTTTGAGGAGCAGACCGAGGCTGAATTCGTTTGGGCCGACGAACACCGCATCGGTGTAGCTCAGGGCGTAGACGCTGAGATCGTAGAAGGCCTGAGAATGAACTTCCAGGGCGAGTGCACCGAAGTTGGTATGTACCTGGCTATGTCCCGTCAGGCTGCCAGAGAGGGCTACCCCGAGATCGCTGAGTACTACAAGACTGCTGCTTTCGAGGAAGCAGAGCATGCTGCAAAATTCGCAGAGCTGCTGGGCGAAGTTGTCTTCCCCGACACCAAGAAGAACCTGGAACTGCGTGTTGCTGCTGAGAACGGCGCTTGCTCCGGTAAGAAAGACCTGGCTACCAAAGCCAAACAGCTGGGCCTGGATGCGATCCATGACACCGTTCATGAGATGGCCAAGGACGAAGCTCGTCACGGCTGCGCTTTCCTGGGTCTGCTCAACCGTTACTTCGGCAAATAAGACCGGCATTTTCCCACAGGGCGGAGGATCTCTCCGCCCTGTTTTTTTGCGGAAAAAACCGTACATTTTAAAATAATGCAGAAAAAATCCCTCCCGGTATAATCCGAGAGGGATTTTTTGTCGAAGCAATTACTCAGCGTATTTTGCGACTTCCAGCGCGCTGCCCTGGGGCGGCAGGCTGCGGGTGTAAACGCCCTGGTGGAAGATGTTGAGCTTGTCGCCGGGCTGCAGCTCTTCCACGTTCAGGCGCATCTGGGTGGAGTCGGAGCAGTGGAAGATCACCGTCTCGCCGGTGGAAAGATCGGTCATGGTCAGCGAACCGATGGAGCCGGTGCTGCCGTCGGAGGGGGTCCACTCCTGGAAGGTGCCGTTGAAGTTGACCATGGCGGTCTCAAAGTACAGGTTGGCGCCCAGAGCGTCCAGCACCTCGCCCTGATCGGCGGCAGCGTCGGTCTCGGAGGAAGCGCCGTAGAAGACTTCCAGATAGCGGCCCTCGGTCAGGTCCTCCATAGCAAAGGACAGGGGAGTATCTGCCTGGAAGCGGAAGACCATTTCGTTTTGGGTGTAACGGGTGCCTTCTGCCTTCTGCAGGTGGACCAGAGTGCTGCCGTCCTCCTGGGGCTCCACGCTGAGTACGGTGCCGCGGTACATGGCGGCGTCGGCAACGTAGACCGGCTGGAAAGCTTCGGCCTCTTCTGTTTCAGAAGGGGCCTCAGCGGTCTCAGGAGCGGTTTCGGCCGGAACTTCGACTACGACTTGGGATTCACCTTCGGCGGGTTCTTCGACCTCCTGGACGGGTTCCTGGGGGGCGGATTCCTGGGCGGCGCCGCAGCCGGCCAGCAGGAACAGAGAAGCCATAGCGGACAGAGAAGCGATGAGGAGCATGCGCAATAATTTCATAAAAACATCCCTTTCTAAAAACGAGATCCCCGAAAAGCCGGGGGAGAAGCCAATTTGGATTTTCTGATCATATAGTGTGTTTTTCTTATGGATTTCTTGCACGCAAAATGCCGGCCCCTCCGAAAAATCAGAGAGACCGGCATTACCGGAACGAAGACGCTGTGCCTCCGCCTTCTGCCGGCGGGCGGGGATTTTCATAAGGAAAAGAGAGATGATGGGTGGGATGTTGCAAAAAAGGGAGGAGGATGAAGAAGACAAAACAGTGGGAGGAAAAATGGGAAAAAGGGAGGATGATACCGGGAAAAAGCGGGTCAGTTACAGAGAAAAACCGCGCAGCGGCAGGAAAAGGCGGGTCACGTAGTCTTTGGGACGGTTGGTCATAGTGGCGCCTACCAGGTATTCCTCCAGGGAAGCGCCGGACAGGGACAGCCCGCGCTGGGCGGCCCAAGCCTCCATCTTTTCGTAGCAGGGCTTCATAAAGCGGTAATCGCCCAAAAAGATGCAGGAGACCGCCTGGAAGGAGGGCAGGATGCGGCAGTGGGGGGAGGATGTGGGGTTGCAGACCCCGATGCAGACCTCCAGGTCGCCTTCGCTGTCCTCCGGCAGGGAGCTGAACTGTTTGAGGTAGTTGGAATGGAAGATGGCCATATTGGCGCCGGTCAGCTTCAGGTTCTGCTGTTCGGCCAGGCGCAGCAGTTCCCCGCGCCGCTGGATGAACAGTTTTTCGGCGTTCCAGTAGCTGACGTAGCGGGTAAAGACGATGGGCCGTTCGGTGGTGGTGACCAGCTGGATGGGGCCGCAGGCGTCCTGGCTCACCAGGCCGGAGCTGGGGCTGGAAAAGGCCATCACCCGCATGAGGATGTCCACCGTGCGGTCATATTTGACCCGGGCGGCTTCCAGCTCTTGGCGCACCCGGTCCAGGTTTTCCATAAGCTCCCGGCGCAGGGAATCCAGCCCGCGGTGATTGAGCAGGGCACTGATGCTTTTTAAGGGGAATCCCAGCTCCTTGAGCTCCTGGATCATCAGGACCTCCTGGATCTGCTGCTCGGTATAGTAGCGGTAGCCTGTTTCCGGGTCGCGGATGGCGGGGCAGAGGATGCCGTTGTTGTCGTAGTAGCGCAGCTGTTTGGCGGTCATATTGCAAAGCTCCGCCATCTGGCCGACGGTGAACTTGTTTTCGCTGGTTTCCACGGGATTCCCTCCTTTCCGGGATCAGTGGGTGACACGATACAGGGCCGCTTGGTCCGGGGATTGGGGCAGGCGCCAGAAGCCGCTCAGCTCCTGGTCCAGTTCCGGGTCGCCGGTGTCGGTGAGCAGCGGGGCGCCCTGTAGGGCCGCCAGCTTGGAGGGCGGTACCGCCGGCAGGATGTGCTCCCGCCCTACGGCGCGCAGCACCCGGGGACTCAGCTGCTGGTTGCCCCGGCCAAACAGATGCCCCTGTCCGCCGATGGAGGTGACCACGATGCCGCAGGGACAGCTTTGGCAAAGCTGCCACAGCTGGTGCTCGTCGGCGTCGGAGAGGATCACCTTTCCGTCCTGCCACACGTCCACCCCAAGCAGGGTGAAGGGCAGGCCGCGGCTTTCCAGTAGGGAGGCGGTGGTGGAACCAGGGCCGATGAACCAGCATCGGCCGGGGTCCATCTCCTGCCAAAGGGCTTCGCAGAGGGCGGCCCGTTCCTGGGCGGTGGAGCGGGAGGATTCCTTGGTGTGCTGCATCCGGCCGCCGGAGGGGACGCTGAGAAAGCCGTAAAGCCGGGCGGAGACCCGCCCTTGGGCGAACAGCTCCTCGTCAATGTCCATGACCTCCCGGCGCTCCAGGGTAAAGGGGCGGCCTTGGGCCACCTCCCGGGCCAGGGCTCCGGCCTGCACCGGGGTGATGGCGTAAACCCCCGAGTGCATCTTCACCCCGCAGGGGATGCCGATGCAGGGAAAGTCCGGCCCCACCGCCTGGACGATGTCCCGGGCGGTGCCGTCGCCGCCGGCAAAGAGCAGCAGTTCTGCCCCGGTTTCCACCAGCTGGCGGGCCAGACGGATGGTGTCCTGGGCGGTGGTCTCGGCTGGGATCTGCCCGATCTCCACCGGGCAAAGGCACGCTTCCCGGGCGGCGTTGGCGCCCATGGGGCCGGGAGCGGCGAGCAGGGTGAAGCGCTCGGCCTCCGGTGCCAGCTGCTTGAGAGCTTGGACGGCCCGCGCGGCGGCAGTGGGGACGAAGCCCGACTGCAGGGCCTGGCGGCGGAGGGCCGGGTCATCGCTGCCCTTGAGGCCCGCCTGCCCGCCCAAGCCGGCCCATGGGTTGAGGATCAGTCCGATTTTCACCGAGGGGGCCTCCTTTCCAGGCAGTTACGGTTTTTGGGGATGCTGTTTTTGGTAGGCGCGCCAGGTGGTAGCCAGGCGGTGGATATCCCCCAGGGCGGAGTCGTCGGCGTGGGCGCCCAAAGCGGCACGATGCGGCGCGGTCTTGACCTGCTGGGGGTCGGAGTAAGCTTCTTTGGAGATCTGCCGGAAGGCCTCCACGTACTCGTCGATGTCGGCTTTGGAGTAGGTCTCCACCGGCTCGGGGGTGAAGGGTTCCGGGATGATGCGGGGATGGTGGCTGGCAAAGTAGCTTTGGAAGCCGTAGTCCACGATCCGGCGGTCGATGTCGTCGGTGGTGACGCCGGTGTCGTCGGTCAGCTGCTTCCAGCTGAGACGGGCCTGTTCCAGGCGGCGGACGCCGGGCGCCAGCGGCATGGAAAGACCGGGGATCTCCAGCATCTTCTGGAGCATGTAGTTGTTGTTGAGGATGGAAAGTTCCGCCACCTGACGCAGGCCTTCGGGGCCGAGGGAGCGGATGTAGGCGTAGGCGCGCAGGGCCACGGCGGGCACGCCGCAGAACTTGCGCAGATAGCCGATGCTTTCGGGGCCGCCGCCGGACAGGTGGTAACGCTTGCCGTCAAAGGTCACCCGGGGAGCGGGCAGGAAGCGTTCCAGCTCCTTGGTGACGCCCTGGGCGCCCGCTGCGGGGCCCTGGCAGCCGTGGGGAGAGGAGAAGGACTTGTGCAGGTTAAAGTGGCACAGGTCAAAGCCTGCATCCCGGGCGCGGGTCAGGCCGAAGACGCCGTTGACGTTGGCCTGATCGTAGCAGCACAGGCCGCCGACGCTGTGTACCAGGTCCACGAACTCCCGGATGCGGCGGTTATAGATGCCGGTATCCTCGGGGTTGGTGATGAGCAGGGCGGCGGTGTGTGGGCCGATGGCGGCCTTGAGGGCCTCGATGTCCGGCACGCCGTCGGCGTCAGGATAGAGGGTGATGACTTTATAGCCCAGGGTAGCGGCAGCGCCGGGGTTGGCCGGGTGGGAGAGGATGGTGGTGATGATCTCGTTGCGCTGCTGGCCTTCGCCCCGGGACTCGTGGTAGGCGCGGATCACCGAAACGTTGGAGAAGATCGCCTGGCTGCCGCCGGCGGGGTTGAGGCTGAAAGCGTCCATGCCGGAGATGGCTTTCAGGTATTCCTGGGTATCGTAGAGGATGTGCAGGATGCCCTGAAGGGTGTCGTCATCCTGCAGGGGGTGCAGCTCGGAGAAGTAGGGCGAGCGCACGAAGCTTTCGTGTACCTTGGGGTTATATTTCATGGTGCAGGTGCCAAGGCCGATGTCGATGTTCAGGTCAGCGCCGATGGTCTCCTGGGAAAGGCGCAGATAGTGGCGCAGCAGCTGCATCTGGGAGATCTCCGGCAGGGCAGGGGGCTCTTTGCGGCACATGCTGGGGGGAAGCAGCTGCTGGGCGGTACCAGCCGCGGCTACTTCCGGGCTGCTTTGGGGCACCAGGATGCCCCGTTCGCCGGGGGAGGACTGCTCCATGAGCAGGGGTTCGTCCCAGCGTGCTTGGTGGAAATCACGGGTGCGCTTCATCATTTGACGTCGCCTCCTAAGATCGCAGTAAGGGCATCAGCCAGGGCAAGGATATCCTCCGGCTGGGTCAGTTCGGTAATGGCGTAGAGGGCGCTTTGGCCGTATTGGGGGAAGGAGGGGGACAGGTCCCAGCCGCCGAAGATGTTGTATTCCCGCAGCTGGCGGTTGATCTCCTCCACCGTCTTGTCCGACGGGGTGAAGTCCAGCACGAACTCCTGGAAGAGGCTGCCGCCGAAGGGATGTACCCGCACCGGCAGGCCGGACAGTTTCTCTCGCAGGGTGGATACGGCCCAGGCGGTGCGCTGAAGGATGGTCTCGCCCAGCTCGGCCATGCCCTGGGGGCCCATGGAAGCCAGGTACACCCCGGCTACGATGGCCCAAAGGCCGGACTCGGTACCGAAGTATTCGTTGGCGTTTTCCCGGGAGCCGTGACTGCAGCGGAAGTTGAGGCTGCGGCCCCAGCCGTAGCGGCCGGGCTTGTCGGTGTCCAGGATGCCGTACAGGTAGGTGGGGAATTGGAGGATGTATTCCTCCTCCTGGCGGGTGGCCAGGAAGCCGCCGCAGCCGCCGCCCATCTGCATGTGCATGCCCAGGGGCTGGATCTCGCCGCAGGTGATGTCGGCGCCGTACTGGGCCGGCGGGGCCATGACGCCCAGGGAGGCTACCTCCGGCATGACGATGCTCACCGCGCCGGCCTCGTGGGTCAGGCGAGTGATGGTCTCGGCGTTTTCCTCAAAGAAGCCCAGGAAGGACGGGTTTTCAAAGAAGACCCCGGCGGTCTGGGGGCCCAGCTTGGCTTTCAGGTCCGCAAGGTCCATGCGGCCGGTCTGCGGGTCAGCGGCTACCGGCACCAGCTCCCCGAAGCCCTGGCAGTAGTTTTTCGCCTGGGAGAGGATCTGCGGGTTCATGGTGGAGGGGATCAGCAGCTGGGTGCGGCCGGGGCGCAGGCGCAGAGCCATGCGCAGGGCGGAGGAGACCGCCTGTCCGGCGTCGTAGCAGGGGTAGCTGACGACATCCAGGTCCAGCAGTTCCCCCATCATGCTGGTGTATTCGAAGATGGCCTGCATCTTGCCGTGGTCGGAGTAGGTGTCGCCGCAGTAGGCGGTCAGGAACTCAGCGCGGTTGCCGATCTCGTCGCAGAGAGCCGGGACCCAGTGGCGGTAGCAGCCGGCGCCCAAAAAGCTGATGGCGTCCTCACAGCTGCGGTTCTGGCGCAGCAGGCCGTTGACATGGCGGCTCAGCTCCGCTTCGGAACGGATGGGCCGGGGCAGGTCCAGCAGCCCCTCAAAGCGCAGCTCCTGAGGGATGGTGTCCCGGTACAGCTCCTCGATGGAGCCGACCCCCAGCTCGCGGAGCATCTCCTGCTGGATGTGCGGGACGCTGTTTGGCATATAAGGATGAACGAAAGGTTCTCGCATGGCGTTTCGCCCCTTTCTTAGTCACATGGTTGGCCTATGGTCTATCCTTATTATAATAGCTGCCGTTAGGGGAAAGTCAAGATGGGCGATATTCCGTATTTTGGAGAAATTTTTGAGCATATTTTCTGTATTATTCAAAATATTTCACAAGAAAACAATAAAAAGAGACGAAGAAACCTTCCCTTCGATTAAAAATTGGGGAAGGTTTTGCGCCGTTTGACGCTCCCTGGGAAAACGTGCTACAATACCCCCAGAAGCCCGTGATTTTTTCTTTGGGAAAGGAGCGATTGTATGGAACCGGCCGCGACTTTGTACCGTCCGCCGTTTGAGCGGCATTCTTTGCTGATCCCTGTCACCAACGGCTGCTCCTGGGGGCGCTGCGCCTTCTGCAGCATGTACCAGGACCAGCCCTTTTCCCCGGTACCCAAAAGCCAGATCAAGGAGCGCCTGAAGGAGGCCGCCGACTACCTGCCGGACACCCGCCGGGTGTTTTTGGGCGGAGGCGACCCGCTGTGCCTGCCCTTTGAGCAGCTGGAAGAGCTGCTGCTGGACATCCGCCGCGCCCTGCCCGCCTGCCGGGAGGTGGCCATGTACGCTTCCCTGAAAAACATCCTCCCCAAAACCGATGAGCAGTTGGAGCGGCTGCGCCAGCTGGGCCTTGCCGACCTGTACATCGGGGTAGAAAGCGGCTGCGACCCGGTGCTGGAGCGGATGAACAAGGGCCACACGGCGCAGATGGCGCTGGAACAGCTGACCCGCCTCAACCGGGCGGGCATCCCCTTCTTCTCCATTTTGATCTACGGTCTGGGCGGGGCCGGATGGGGCGAGCGCAACGCCCGGGACACCGCCCGCCTGTTAAGCCAGGTGCGCTCCAAGGCCATCGTGATGATGAACCTGACCGTCTTCCCCGGCACCCAGCTGGAAAAGATGTGCCGGGAGGGAAGCTTTGTGGAGGCAAGCCCCTTAGAACGTATCCAGGAGCTGGCCTGCCTGTTGGAGGAGCTGCAGGTCAGCGAACCCACCGGTTTTTCCACCAGCCACATCACCAATCAGGTGGTGGCTACCGGCGTGCTGCCCCAGGACCGGGAAACCCTGTTGGCCGGCCTACGGGCCATCCTCAATGGGGAAAAGCCGGTCAATCAGATCATCCTGTAAGGAGGGGAGAAGATGCGGCTGTTTGTTGCCATTTTGTTGGAACCCCAGCTGACTGCAGCCCTGACCCAGGCGGTGGAGCGCCTCAGGCGGGAAAGCCAAAGCGGGCGCTTCCCGCCGCCGGAAAACCATCACCTGACCCTGGCCTTTTTGGGGGAGGTGCCGCCCACTCGGGTGGCCGCCGTCCGCCGCGCCATGGACCAGGTGAGCAGCCCGTCCTTTGTGCTGCACACTGCCGGATGGGGACGCTTCCCCCGGGGCGGGGCGGACATCTGGTGGATGGGCCTTCGGCGGGAACCGGCGCTGCTTTCGGTGCAGAGCCAGCTTTGTGCGGCGCTGCGGCGGGAGGGCTTCGCCCTGGAAGAGCGGGCCTTCCGTCCCCACCTGACCTTAGGCCGGGAGGTAGTGCTGCGGCCCGGCGTTTCCCCCCTAGACTGGGACGGCCCGGGCGAGCAAAGCCGGGTGGACAGCATCTGCCTCATGGAGTCCTGCCGGGAGGGCGGACGGATGGTCTACCGCTGCCGGTACCGCCGGCGGCTGGAACAATAAGTTAAGGTATTGTGTAAAAAGGTTTGGATTGCAAGAAAGGATGAAGATGGAAAATGGCGGTATTGTTTCTTTGTTACCCCAAATGAACCACCTGCCAGAAGGCCAAGGCTTGGCTGGAAGCGAACCACATCGAATATCAGATGCGTCATATCGTAGAGGAGAACCCCACCGCGGAAGAACTGGGCCAGTGGGTGGAGCGCAGCGGTCTGCCGCTGAAAAAGTTCTTTAACACCAGCGGCATGCTCTACAAGGAACAGAAGCTCAAGGAGCTGCTGCCACAGATGAGCCCGGAAGAACAGCTGGAACGGCTGGGCAGCAACGGCATGTTGGTGAAGCGTCCGCTGCTCATCACCCCCCAGCGGGTGCTGGTGGGCTTCAAGGAAGCGGAATGGAGCGAAGCCCTGCTGGGCTAGCTTTTCCACAAAAAAACAGCGCGGACCCTCAAAAAGGGTCCGCGCTGTTTGCGTTCGCTTAGAAAAACAGATAGATCATGGCCAGCAGCAGGGTGTAGTCGGCGCCTTCGTTGTAAAGCAGCACCAGCAGGGCCAGCAGCAGGATGCGCTCGCTGTCCAGGTTCATGGCCTGCAGCACCCGGGACACCGTGTCCCGCCGCTGGGGCGAGGGCGGGGACTGCAGAGTCTCCAGAAGATGCTCCATCTGGTGTTCCCAGTCCTTTTTTTGCTGGGGCTGCGGCTGGGAAAAACCTGTGCCGTTGTGCCGCGGGGCGGAGGAAGGCGGGTTTTGCCGGGGCTGCGGGTGGGGATTGTTTGCCTGGGCGTTTCGGGCAGCTTCCCCGCCGGAAGGGCTGGACGGTTCCTCCATCAGCTGGTGCCGGGCCGCGGCGGACATCCGTGAGGTGTGCAGTGCTTCCCGGGAGCGGCGCTGCATCTCCCGCACCCGGGCTTCGGCGTCCTGCTGCATCCGCAGAAGGTCGTCCCGGGAATACCCCGACGAACGCCCGGCGGACGGGCCGGAGGCAGCTTCCCACTTCATGACGATTCCCTCCCTGTACCGAAGATCCCGGATTCCTTGAGCATGGGCAGCAGCTGGATCAGCTGCATGACCCGGATGGCGTCATCCACCTTTTTGGCCCGGGCTTCCGAAAGGTGGGGTTTCAGGGTGCGCAGCAGTTCCACGTTCCGGCTGCTGGCGGACAGCGCCTGCATGGCCTTCTGGATCTGCACGATCAGGTTCAGGTCCAGCCCCGGGGGAACGCCGCCGGGGGCGGGGGCACTGGGTGTGTTCTGCTGCCCGGCAGAGAGGTTTTGCAGCATCCCCATGAGGGCGGAAGGGTCCAACCCGGGGGCCGTCCCCCCGCCGCCGGGAGAGGGCGCACTGGGTGCATTCTGCTGCCCGGCGGAGAGGTTTTGCAGCATCCCCATGAGGGCGGAAGGGTCCAGACTGGGGGATGTTCCTCCGCCGGGAGAGGGCGCACTGGGTGCATTCTGCTGCCCGGCGGAGAGGTTTTGCAGCATCCCCATGAGGGCGGAAGGGTCCAGACTGGGGGATGTTCCTCCGCCGGGAGAGGGCGCACTGGGAGTGTTTTGCTGCCCGGCAGAGAGGTTTTGCAGCATCCCCATAAGGGCAGAAGGGTCCAGCCCGGGGGAAGCTGCCGCCGGGGAAGGCGCCTGCGGTGCGGCTGCGCCGCTTCCGGAGCGGAACTGGGAGAGCATCTGCATCAGGCCGGAAAGATCCAGCACCGAAGCCGGTTGGGAGTCCGCCATACGCCCTCACCTCCTTTGCGCCAAGCGGGCAGCGGTCTGCGGTTTACTGCTTGTTTTTGTTTTGGAGCAGGGAACGGGCCTGGTCCGAAGCCAGCAGGGCCTGCACCTGAGCTGGGTCGGAAAGGATCTGCTGCAGCTGCTGGGCCGAGGAGCCCCCCAGCTGGGACGCCAGCGCCGACAGGCCCTGGGCGTTGCCGCTTTGGACCATGCTGCGCACCAGGTCCGGCTGGACCCCCAGGCGGGCGCTGAGCATCTGGATCATCCATTCCATTTGTCCCGAAGAAAGGGAGAAGGGCTGTTTTTCCATGGTTATGACCTCCAGGCAGAAGATTGGGGGACGATGCCCTTATGGTCAGTATATTGCCCGAAGGCCAAAAAGTTGACCGCTGCTGGTTGCAAGTTGGGCCGGATTGTAGCATAATAGAAGCAAAATCCAGAGAGAAGAAAAAGGGGGAGATGGGATGCGCATCGTTGTCATGTCCGATTCGCACGGCAGGGCCGACGCCGTCCAGCGGGTGCTGGAGCAGCAGAAGGACGCCCAGCTGTTTATCCATCTGGGGGACGGGCTGGCGGAGTTTCACTCGGTCATGGCCCAGTACCCGGACAAGGAAGCATGGAGCGTGCGGGGAAATTGCGATTTCGGCAGCACCGAGGAGAGCCTGGGCAGCGGGTTTGTGCGGGATAAGAAGATTCTCTACACCCACGGCCACCAGTGGAACGTGAAGTTTACCCTGGACGACCTGCGGGAGCTTGGCCAGCAGCGCTGGGCCGACGTGGTGCTCTACGGTCACACCCACCAGCCCCATTACCAGTACAGCGACGGGATGCACCTGTTTAACCCCGGGAGCCTGGGCAGCCCCAAGGACGGCGGCGAGCCCACCTATGGGGTCATAGATATGCAGGGGAAGAGCCTGGTATGCACCCACATCCCGCTGTATCCCCATCTGGAAGCCTAAAAGCAGGAGAAAAACAAAGCCCCCTTCCTGCCGGAATATCCCGGCCCGGAAGAGGGCTTGATTTTTGTGAGGATATAAAAGATGGTTTGCCTTCTTGTCCCAGTCCCGCTGATAGTTTTCTTGATATGCAAAAAGACCGCTAACTCTCGTTAGCGGTCTTCTGCTGGTGCGAGTAGTGATACAGCACTTTTTGAAAACCATCGTAGTACAATTTGT
>JAHZAU010000024.1 GCA_019423755.1 Oscillospiraceae bacterium | reverse complement strand
GCCTATCTCTAGACAAAACGATTTCGAGTCGTTCTCGTTACGACCACTTCGATACATCTCCCAATCTAACGACCGCAAAAGCCGGGAGCTCCCGTCCTTCAAAGTCCGCTTTTCATTATACCCGATTTCCGCGGATTTGGCAAGACGGGAGCCCCTCTTTCTTGGTAATTTTTCTAGCCTGCCTGGGGATTGGGCCCTTGGGAACCTTCCAGCGCCGGCGGTTCCTCCTGGGAAAGCACCGGCAGCGCAAACCAGAAGCGGCTGCCCTCCCCGACAACGCTGTCCACCCCGTAGCGGGCGTGGTGCTGCTCCAACACCCCTTTGACGATGGACAGTCCCAGCCCGCTGCCTACTGCCGTCTGCCGGTGGTTCTTGTCGATCTTATAATACCGGTCCCAGATGAGCGGCAGCTGCTCCGGGGCAATGCCCTCGCCGGTATCGGCCACCGTCACCTTTACCCAGCCGTCGGCCACCGTTTGGGTGATGGTGATGCTCTTGTCTGGGCCGGTGTAGTGGATGGCGTTGTTCACCAGGTTGTAAAGCACCTGTTCCAGCCGCACGGCGTCCCCTTCCACCCAGACCTCCTCCTGGATGTCCAGGTGGATCTGGTAGCCGTCCTGGCCCACCAGGCAGCCGTACCGGGTCAGGATGCCCCGGATGGACTGGGTCAGCGCCACCGGCTGCCAATCCATCTTCTGCACCCCCGATTCCAGCTTGGAAAGGTCCAGAATGTCCGAAACCAGCGCCGACAGCCGCCGGGCCTCGTCGATGATGATCTGCAGGTTTTCCGGGGTGTTCTCTCCCGGCAGGTCCTGCATCACCTCGGCGTAACCGGTGATGAGGGTCAGCGGGGTGCGCAGGTCGTGCCCCACATTGGCCACCAGCTCCCGGCGCAGCTGGTCGGTTTTGCCCAGCTCCTGGGCGGCGTAGTTGAGGGTACCCGCCAGCTCGTCCACCTCCTGGTAGCCGCCGCCGGCAAAGGTTACATCATACTGCCCCTTGGCCAATTCTTTCGCCGCCGCGTTGATGGAAACAATGGGCCGCGCCACCTTCCGGGAAAGCAGCACCGCCATCCCAGCCGCCAGCATCACCATCAGTGCGCTGATGTAGATCAGCTGGACCCGCAGGGTCTCCACCGTACCGGCCAGAGGGGTCAGCATGGAGTCGATGACCACCATCACCGGCTGGCCGTCCGATTTTTGGACGATCTCCCGGTAGGTGATCAGCTGCATCGGCTGCTTCATGGGGACCACTTCCCCCTTAAAGACCAGCTTCTTCCCGCCGGTTTCCAGCTTGTTCAGGTTGATCTTCCAGTCCTCCACCAGCACGCCCTTTTCCTGGGTGCGCGCAAAGTCCCGCCGCAGCTGCTCCGGGTCGGTGTGGACCTCCATCTCATCCCGGGAGACACCGGCCTGGGCCAGCGTTTCCCCCGAAGGGTCTACCACCCGGATGAGGAAGTTGTCCGTCCAGGAAATGTGGTCCAGCAGATTCTGCAGGTCGCTGTCGTTGATGTTTTCAGTGATGGTATCCGCCTGAGTCTGGATGGAGCGCACCTTGATTGCTGTATAAAAGTTCTCCAAAAATACGATTTGGAATGTCCACAACAGCACCAGCAGCACCCCTACAAAGCCCATCAGGTATAAAAATACCTTCCAGCGGATGCTGGGGTGGGTCTTGGCCGCCATTATGCCTCCTCCGGGCCGGCGGGCTCGGCCTCAAAGCGGTAGCCGACGCTGCGCAGGGTGACGATGTAGCCGCTGTAAGGGCCCAGGGTCTTGCGCAGCAGCTTGATGTGGGTATCCAGGGTACGGTCGTCGCCGTAGAAATCGTAGCCCCACACCTCGTTGATGAGCTTCTCCCGGGTGAGGGCGATGCCCCGGTTGCGCACCATGTAGAAGAACAGTTCGTACTCCTTGGGGGACATCTCCACCGTCTTGCCGTCCACCATCACCGTGCGGGCGGTGAAGTCCACCTTCACGCCGGGGAAGCAGACCACCTCCCGGCGGGAAGCCTCCTGGGCGGCGTGGGAACGCTTGATGATCGCCGCCACCCGCATCATCAGCTCCCGGGGAGAGAAGGGCTTGACCACATAGTCGTCGATCCCCAGCTCAAAGCCGTGGATCTTGTCGTACTCCTCGCCCCGGGCGGAAAGCATCAGGATAGGGGTATGGCCCAGGCGGCGCAGCTCCTTGCAGGTGGAGAAGCCGTCCAGCTCCGGCATCATAATATCCAGGATCACCAGGTCGTAGCTCCTTCCCTGGGACTGGGCGGTCTTATATTGGCGGATGGCCGCCATACCGTTGGCGGCTTCCTCCACCTCGTACCCCTCAAAGGTCGCGTATTTTTGGATCAGCTTGCGGATCTTCTCCTCGTCGTCCACCACCAGTATCCGGTACATAGCCTTCTCTCCTTTTTGAAGCAATATCTTTGGTATAATTATTCGTTTTGGATTACTTTTTTGCTATTATACCACGAAGGTGTGAGGGTTTTATGAATTTTTTTGCATGATTACAAAAACATACCGTCAACAAAAAGCGCGCCCGCCCCCAAAAGGGAGGCGGACGCGCCGTTTTTTGTTTGGATGTTAGTCCCCAAAGAAGCTGTCCCAGAAGCTGTTGGAGCTGGAGGAACTCGAACTGGAGCTAGAGCTGGAACTGCTGGAGCTGCTCGAACTGCTGGAACTGTCGGAATCCCGGTTGGGACGCACCACCGGGCGGCGGTCGTCGGTGCCGCTGCCGGCGCTCTGGAACTCTTCGTCCTCGTCGTCTTCGGACGAGCTGGAAGAGCCGAACTGGTGCAGGGTGCAGTTGGAGGGGACAAAGGTGTCCTTATACCAACCCATAGCGGTGTTGGGGCAGTTTTCGGTTGCCAGGTCGCCGCTTTCGGTGCAGTATTTCAGCTGGGTCACCTTGTCGGAGTACTGGAAGTCGGTGACCTCCAAGCCCTCGTGGATGGGGGTCATCAGGCGGTTCCACAGGATAGGGGTCGGGTAGGTGATATAGTGGATCTGCTCGGGGATATCGTAACCCATCCAGACGCCGCCGATATAATAAGGAGTAAAGCCGATGAACCACAGGTCGGGGTCGTTGATCTCCACCACCTGGCCGTTGACCGTCTTGGTGCCGGTGGAAGAACCGGTCTTACCGCCTACCGGCATACCGGAGGCCATGCGGGCGCCGGTACCGGTACCCTGGGTAACGACCGTCTGCAGCAGGCGGTTGAGTACGGTCGCGGTCTCCTCGGAGACGATGCGGATCTGGGTGGTGTCCTTTTCCAGGACGATGTTGCCGTCCTGGTCGGTGACGCGGGTGTAGGTGTAGGGCTTGACGTATTTGCCGCCGGTGACAAAGATCTGGTAGCAGCCGATGAGTTCCAGCGGGGTCAGGCCGTAGGTCATACCGCCCAGCGCCATGGGCGACAGGGCCTTATCCATCTCGGAAAGGGTGCTGATCTGGAACTTGTCGTGCAGGAAGTTCCAGCTGACCTCCGGGCCCATACGCTGGATCAGCTGGGCCGGTACGGTGTTGATGGACTGCTGCAGGGCATACTGGGTGGTTACCGGGAAGTCCTTGTAGCCGTCGTAGTAGTTGCGGGGCCACTCGCGGGTCTCGCCGTTTTCCACGATGGTGATGGGCTCATCGATAAAGGTGGTAGACCAGGTGATCATATCCATCTCGAAGGCCTGCAGATAGGCGGAGATGGGCTTCATGGTGGAACCCGGGTGCCGCTGGGCCATGGTGGCGCGGTTGTACAGACGGTTGCCTTCCTTCTCGTTGCCGCCGATCATGCCCTTGACGCTGCCGTCCGGCGCGATGATCACCGCTGCCGTCTCGGGGTATTCCTCGTTGCTGACGGCGGGGAAGGTGGACGGGTCGGCGTAGCTTGCTTCCAGGCTGGCCTGGACCTCTTCGTCCATAGTGGAGAAGATGTTGTAGCCGCCGGAGTAGATCAGCTGGGTGGCGTAGGACTTGGTGTAGTTATACTCGGCCATCAGGTCGGTGATGACGTCCTCCATGACCTGGTCGATCATCCAGCTGGAGATGTCCTCCGGGTCGGTGTTGGAATCCAGCACGTTCTGGTCGGCCAGCTGCACGTCGTAGTCGCGCCACTGTTCAAATTCCTGCTGGTCGATCATCCCCAGCTCCAGCATCTCGCCCAAAATGTACTCCCGGCGCTTTTTGTTCTCTTCCATGCCGGTGCCCCACTGCTCGTTGGTCTTGCCGCGGAGGGGGTTGTATTTGGTGGGCGCGTTGGTGGTCGCTACGATGGTGGCGATCTCGGCGATGTTCAGCTCGTCCAGCGTCTTGTCAAAGTAAAACTCCGCCGCACTCTTGATGCCGTAGCAGCGGCTACCGAAGTACGCCAGGTTCAGGTAGGCCTCCAGGATCTGCTCCTTGGAGTATTCCCGCTCCAGCTTGAGGGCGGTGAAGATCTCCTGGACCTTTCGTTCGGGGGTGATGGCGTCGTTTCCGGTAAAGTTCTTGATCACCTGCTGGGTGATGGTCGAACCGCCCTGGGTGCTCTGACCGGTAAAGTAGGTGAGGGTGGACTTCACGGTACGCAGCCAGTCCACGCCGTGGTGCTCCCAAAAGCGCTTGTCCTCCGCCGCTACCACCACGTCGATGACGTCCTGGGGCAGCTCCTCATAGGAGACCTCCTCGCGGTTCTGGGAGCTGTACAGCTCCTTGACCACCTTTGGTTCACCGGTCTCCTGGTCGGTCACATAGATATACGAAGTATTGCTCAGGTTGGTGTCCGTCAGGTCGATATCCGCCGAACCTTCCAGCGAGTTAAAGACGTACAGCGCCATCACCGACGCCACGATGGACCCGGAGATGATGCCGATAAAGACCAGGGTCAAAAACCCCCGCCCCAGGGCGCCGAAGAAGCGCCGGACCGGCCCCTTAGGCCGGGAAGCGGTATCATTCATGGACCGAGCCTCCTTTCTGTTTCTCATCCGGGGAGGGTTTTTCCTCCCGAAACGGTTCAAGTCAATAGATAAGTTTATTATACCATGTTTTTTTTCCTACGTCTATGTAAATTCCGCCCATCCCCACCGGACGGCAGACTTTCTTTTTGTTATACCATACGATTATGACGGGTTTTTGAATATTCTGCTAACTTCTCCCCCGGTTCGCTCCCGGCTTTGGTATAGTGTTCTCCGTTTGTGTCCACACTAAACCTGAAATCGCCCGGCGCGGCGCTGTTTTCCCAAAGCCTGTGCCGGCCCTGCCGGATTTTTCGGATCTTGCCCAAACAGAAAGGCTGTGTGACCTTATGTCCCGTGTGAACCTGCTCATCACCTTTGCCTCCTTTGCCGCTATGAGCATCCTCATCGCGTTTTTGCTGACGGTGCTGCTGCCGGAGCCGGACGCGCCCCCGCAATCTCCCCTTTCCCAGACGGAAAGCGCCGCCCCAGCCCAGCCCCTTTCCCAAAACGCCTCTGACGGCGCCCAGTACCTGCTCAAGGAGCAGGACGGCAAGCTTGCCGTCTACGCCATGCCCTGGCAGGAGGGCGACCCGCCCCAGATGGTGCTGGACGTCCCCCTTTCCACCCTGCCGCCCTACGACCAGGGCCAGCTGCGCATCGGGGTCCCCATCCGGGACTACGAGGAGCTGGTCCAGCGCATCGAGGACTACATCAGCTAGCCCTTTGCGCAGGCTGCCTGTCCCTTTCCACAAATGCAGGACAGAATTACTAGAGATAGTAACCAATTTGTAATGGAACTTTCACCAGAAAAGGCGGAATTCCTGCCGGAAAACACGTATACTGATATCATAAAGAATATATCTGACCAAGAAAGCACCTCAAAAGAGGCTGCGGAAAGGGTTCGTGTTTTCATGAATTTCAAGTTTGCCCACAATAACATCAACGTCCTCAATCTGGAAGAAAGCCTCGCCTTTTACGCCGAAGCGCTCGGCCTGACCGAGGTTTCCCGCAAAGAAGCCGAGGACGGCAGTTTCATCCTTGTTTATCTTGGTGATGGCTCCACAAAGCATCAGCTGGAGCTGACCTGGCTCCGGGACCGGCACGACGCCTACGACCTGGGAGACAACGAGATCCATCTGGCTTTCACCACCAACGATTTTGAGGCTGCTCATGAAAAACACAAGGAAATGGGCTGCATCTGTTATGAAAACAAAGCAATGGGGATCTACTTCATCAGCGACCCGGATGGGTACTGGCTGGAGATCATCCCCGAAAAAGCGTAATACGGCCATCCTCCTGCCGTAGGGCCGCGGGGCTTCTCCATCCCTCACGCCGCGCAAGACGTTCAAAACAAAATCCCGGGCGACCAGGTCGCTCGGGATTTTTCTGTATCCGCAAAAGATTTTGCAAAACAAAACGGACCGGGCAAAGCCGGTCCGTTGGTTTGTGCTGACAAAAATTATTCAGCCTGGGGAGCGCCTACGGGGCAAACACTAGCGCAGGTACCGCAGTCGATGCAGGTAGCAGCGTCTACTTCGTACTTGCCATCACCGGGATGGATTGCGTTTACGGGGCACTCAGCTTCACAAGCGCCACAGCTGATGCAGTCAGAGTTGATTACGTATGCCATTGAAGAACACCTCCGTTTAATTTGAGAAACCGGAATATACGCCGGTCCTTTTCTATGCCACCGCGGCACGCCGCGGGAACACGCCACACAAAAGCGGCACAGCCTGCCGCCCTTCGCCTCCCTGCTCCCGTTTCACCGGGCGGAAAGCTAGTATCATTTTATCACATGTTTTTGAAAAATCAACCACCCGGCCGGATTTCCAGCAAGATTTTTGATCCTTCCACCGGCGGACTACTGCTCCGGGCTGTCCTCCTTGGGACGGGGCGCGCGCCGGTTTTCCTTTTTGGGCTCCCGGGGAGCGCGGGGCTCCTTGGGCTCTTTGGGCTCGCGAGGTTCCTTGGGTTCCTTGGCTTCTTTGGGTTCTTTCGGCTCTTTCGGCTCGCGAGGCTCCTTCTTCTCCTCCTTGGGGCCGCGGCCGTCCCGCAGGGGGCGTACCGCTTCCCGCTCGAACACCATGGGGGCGCCGTCGGCAGCCTTGTCCAACCGGACCTTCACCAGGCCGGTGAGCAGGCTCACCTCGGTGACCACGCCCTTGCCCTCGCTGGTGGAGACCGGCGTGCCCACCCGCGGGGTGATGCGCAGCAGGTCCTCGTAAGCGTTCTGCTCATACTTGAGGCAGCACATAAGGCGGCCGCAGGTGCCGGAGATCTTGGTGGGGTTGAGGGACAGGCCCTGCTCCTTGGCCATCTTGATGGACACCGGCTGGAACTCCCCTAAGAAGGTGGCGCAGCAGAACGGCCGGCCGCAGATACCCAGTCCGCCCAGCATCTTGGCCTCGTCCCGGACGCCGATCTGCCGCAGCTCGATGCGGGTCTTGAACACCGAAGCCAGGTCCTTGACCAGCTCCCGGAAGTCCACCCGCCCGTCGGCGGTGAAGTAGAAGAGGATCTTATTGTTATCGAAGGTATATTCCACGTCCACCAGCTTCATCTCCAGCTTGTGCCGGGCAATCTTCTCCTGGCAGAGGCGGAAGGCCTTCTTCTCTTTGGCTTTGTTTTCTTCCAAACGGCGGCGGTCTTCGTCGTTGGCCACGCGGATCACCGTTTTCAGCGGCTTGACCACGTCCTCATCCTTGACCTGGCGGCTGAGCATGGCCACCTCGCCGCACTCGATGCCCCGGGATGTTTCGACGATCACCTTTTCGCCCAGGCGCAGCGGCTCGCCGTTGGGGGCAAAGTAATACACCTTGCCCACCTGTTTGAATCGTACACCGATTACTTCGGTCATTGGGTCCCTCCCATTTGTTTTGTCTTACTTGTGCCAGACGCCGGGTCTAACCCTCGGCCACGGTCTTGATGCGGGCGGCCAGGGCGGCGCTTGCCAGCCCCAGGCCCACGTTCTGCCGCAGCTGGACGGCGGTCTGGTCGATACATTCTGCCAGTTGCAGCGCCTGCCCCACCGTCAGCCGGTTGAGCAGCGCCTGGGGGAGGTCCTCCGGCGCCGGGCTTTGGGGCCGGTTTTTCTGCCGGATGACCTCCAGATAATATTGCTTCATCTCGGAAAGCACCCGAAGGAATTCTTCCCGCTTTCCGTTGCCGGTATACGGCGAAAGGGCGCAAAGCAGCTCGAACTCCGCCCCGATGACCGCCGTGCAGGCGGCCCGCCGCGCCGCGGTATACAGCGCCAGCAGGGACTCGTTCTCCAAAAGCTCCCGCGCCTTGCCCAAACACCCGCCGGAAAGGCGGGCGGCGGTCTGCCGCTGCTGGGGGGTGCTTTCCGGGGCCCACTGTTCCAGCGCCCGGAGGCAGTCTTCAGGGCCGCAGGGCAGGATGGGCACCAGCGCCACCCGCGACAGGATGGTGGGCAGCAGCTTTGCGCGGTTTGCGCAGGTCAGCAGGAAGGTCACCTGCGGCGGCGGCTCCTCGATGAGCTTGAGCATGGCGTTTTGGGCCTGCTCGGTCATGTTGTGGACGTTGCGCAGGATGTAGACCTTCCGGTCCCCGTCGTTGGGCTTGATGTAGGCGTCGGTGCGCAGCTGCCGGATGGCTTCGATATGAAAGCCCCGGCTGCGGTCCTCCGACTGCACCAGCTTCACGTCTGGGTGGCAGTCCTCCAGCACCAGCCGCTGGTTGCGCAGGGCTTGGTGGGAGGGCTCCTCCTTCCACAGGAGCTCCGGGCTCAGGCAGGCCGCCGCCGCCATCCGGGCAAACAGCGTCTTGCCGCAGCCGTCCTCTCCTTCCAAAAGGATAGCATGCGGCAGACGCCCGTCCCGCATCCACCGGACGAGCGTCTGCTTGGCTTTTTCATTTCCGTAAAAGGGTTCCAGAAGCATAGGGTCCGACCTGGATTAGACCTTTTCGAACCGCTCGACGTTCATGACGAAGATGGTAGCGCCGCCCACCTGGACTTCTACCGGGTAGGTGGTGTACATGCCCACGCCGTAGGAGGCGGAGGAAGGCACCATCTGTTTGCGCTTCTTGGAATGTTCGGCGATGATGTTGATGACGGTATCTACCTTTTCATCCTCGGTACCGATGATGAAGGTGGTATTACCGGAAAGCAGGAACCCGCCGGTGGTTGCCAGCTTGGTAACAGAGAAGCGATTTTTCGTCAGAGCAGAGGACACTTTGGAGCTGTCGTCGTTGGAAACAATCGCGAATATCAATTTCATAAACCATACCTCCTATGGGGCCTTTCAGGCGGATGCCTGCCGCTCCCGTTTCTGGGTGACACCCCGTCTGCCCGGGATGTTATACTTTATTTTATCACATCCATAGTATAAATTCCATAGCTTTTTAGGGTTTTTATCTCATTTTCTTGTAACCTTTCCCCCGGCACCACCAGCGGGATGCCCGGCGGGCAGGGGGATTTCACCTGCGCGGCCACCCGTCCGGCGCATTGCTCAATGGGCAGGGTCTCCCGCGGGGCCAGCAGCGCTTCCCGCAGCGAGCAGGCCTTTTGGGGGTAAAGCATGGGCCAAGGGGTCACCGGCCGGGGCTCGACGGTCACCGACCGCAGCAGCCGCTCCACCCGGGCAAAGTCCTCCTCCCGGTTAAAGGGGGAAAGCAGCAGCACGCAGCCGCTGTCGCTGAGGAATTCTTCCATAATGCCGTGCTCCCGCAGCAGGGGGCGGAAGCTTTCCTTATCAAATTGGGTACCCGCTAAAGTCAAGGTCAGGCGCATGGGGTCGCTGTGCTCCGGTACCGAAAAGCCCCGTTCCCGGGCCAGCTGCCGCAGCTGGCTGCAGCGCTCTGCCGTCTCCTGCAGCCGCCGGGGCCCGTCCTCCCGCAAAAAGCCCGCCGTCCGGTCGCAGGACAGCATGATAAGATAGTTCGGGCTGGTGGAGCCGAACACCGTCATGCTCTCCTTAAGCCGCGGCACCCACTGGGGACGGCGGCAGTGCAGCAGCGCCCCGCCGGTCAGGGCCGGGAGGGTCTTGTGCAGGGAGTCGCAGCACAGGTCGGCCCCCAGGTCCATGGGGTGCAGAGAAGGCTGCAAAAATTTCAGGTGTGCGCCGTGGGCGTTATCCACCAGAAGGGGCACCCCCGCCTGATGGCAAAGGGCCGACAGCGCCGGCAGGTCCTGCATCACCCCGAAGTAGTCCGGGGAGGTGAGGTAGACGGCGCAGGCGTCGGGATGTTCCTTCAGCGCCCGGGCCAGGGTCTCGGGGGCGATGCGCCCGATGAGCCGCTCCCCCTCCCGCTGGGGGTAGAGCCAAACCGGCTCCAACCCCAGCAGGGCCATGGCGTTGACCGCCGCGTTGTGGATGTTGCGCCCGGCCAGCACCACCCCGCCGGGCCGGGCCACCAGCTTGAGCATCGCCTGGATGCAAAGGGTGGAGCCCCCGGCGCTGAGCACCGTGCGGCTGGTGCCATACAGCTCGGTAAACCAGTCTTCCAGCTCCCGAAGGGGGCCGTCGTCCTCAAAGAGGCTGTCGGTGCCCTCCACCTCGGTGACGTCGTAGGCCATCAGCCCGCCAAAGGGCTCCAGGGCCGCACCCTTGTGCCCCGGCATATGAAACCGGGCCCAATCCGCCCGGATGTATTCCTCCAATGCCCGCTGCAGCGGTGTC
The DNA here is from genome assembly GCA_019423755.1 of Oscillospiraceae bacterium. GTDB lineage: Bacteria > Bacillota > Clostridia > Oscillospirales > Ruminococcaceae > Negativibacillus. The sequence continues at coordinate 20,907 of JAHZAU010000024.1, read as the reverse complement.
TGCATTATCCTTCCTCCTTTGTCTCGGTTGGGCCGCTTTGGGAAAGCAGCGCCAGGTTGCGGCGGATGACCGCCTCCCCCCGGTAGTTGAAGGCCCGGCTGTCCAGCAAACGGCAGGCGGTCTCCTCGTCCCACACCGGCACCGCCGACGCCAAAAACTCCGCCACCGGGGTCAGCCGCGGGGGGTTCGGGTTCATGGGGCAGACGTCGGTGCAGATGTCGCACCCCCAGCACAGGCCCCCCTGGCGGATCTGTTCCTCCTCCCAAGGGGTGAGGGCCTTCTTTTTCTGGGTGATGTGGGAGCGGCAGCGCTCCTTCTGCACCCGGCCGCCCTCTTCCAGCGCCCCGCCGGGGCAAGCCCGGCGGCAAAGCCCGCAATTCAGGCACTCCCCCTCGCTGGGCGCGTCATAGCAAAGCGCCAGGTCGGTGACGATCTCCCCGATGAAGGTGTAGCAGCCGTAACCGGGGGTGATGAGCAGCCCGTGCTGCCCCACGACCCCCAGCCCGGCCAGCCGCGCCGCCGCTACCTCCCGGATGGGGGAATTGTCCACAAAGGGCTCGAAGCGGTTTTCCGGGAACTGCTCCCGCAGCGCCTGGCAGCAACCTTCCAGGATGCTCCCGGCGGTCTGATGGTAATCGGTGACCATAGCGTACCGGGAGATGTTACGCTGGGGCCACGCGCCGGTGTAGTAGGGGAACAGTCCGCAGAGGATGGACACCGCCCCGGGCGGGATACGCCGCTGTCCGGCACAGGGCAGCAGCGGCAGCGCCGCCTCGTAGGGCGCGATACCAAACTCCGCCGGCAGATGTTTTTCCAGCAGTTTCCTCACCAGGCGGTCAGCCTCGGTCTTTTCCACACAGACCCCTCCTTTTTGTGGATTCTTGGCTTACAATATAGCACATTTTCCCCCCGGGCCGCAACCGCTGCCATAGACTGCCCGGGCCAAACGTGGTATACTGAAGGGTGAAAGCCGGTCCGTCCGCGGGCCGCCTCAACCTGTCAAAAAGGAGCGTCGTCCTATGAATATCAGCATGTTCGATATCCTGGGGCCCATTATGATCGGGCCGTCCAGTTCCCACACCGCCGGGGCCCAGCGCATCGGCAAAGCCATGTATATGATCGCCGGTCCCAACATCACCGACGTCAAATTCTACCTGCACGGGTCCTTCCACCTGACCCTCTCCGGCCACGGCACCGACCGCGCCCTGGTGGCCGGCATCCTGGGCATGGACGCCTGCGACCCCAAGATCAAGGACTCCCTGGACATCGCCCGGGAGAAGGGCGTCAGCGTCCACTTTGAGGGCGCCGACCTGGGAGACGTCCACCCCAACACCGTCCGCATCGTCGCCACCTGCGCCGACGGCAGCAAAAACACCCTCATGGGCTCCTCCATCGGCGGCGGCAACATCCAGCTGGTGGAGATCAACGACATCCCCGCCAACTTCTCCGGCAAGTTCCCCTCCCTGGTCATCACCCATCTGGACCGTCTGGGCATCATCAGCAACATCACCCGCATCCTGGCGGACAACAAGGTAAACATCGTCACCGTGCTGCACTCCCGCGAAAACAAGGGCAAAGCCGCCACCACCATGATTGAGACCGACAACCCCATCTCCCCGGAGGTCAAGTCGCTGCTTTCCCACCTGGACTACATCACCAACGTGGTGACCATGGACAAATTTATCTAGCCCCCGGCTCATAGAAAGGAAGGAACCCACATGTACGCATCCGCAGAAGAAATGCTCCAGCAGCTGGAAGGCACCGAACGCCGCCTCAGCGACCTGGTCATCGAAAATGAAGTCGAACTTTCCGAAATCAGCCGGGAAACCATCCTGGATATGCTGGAACACCGCTACCAGATCATGAAAGACTGCGCCCATCAGGCGCTGGAAAAAGAGGTCCGCTCCCTGAGCGGCTGCACCGGCGGCGAAGCTATGAAGCTCTGGCAGTACGTGAACCGCTCCCCCATCTGCGGCCCCACCCTCATGAAGGGCGCGGCCTACGCCGTCTCCTGCCTGGAGGTTAACAGCTCCATGGGCCTGATCGTGGCGGCTCCCACCGCCGGCGCCTGCGGCATCCTGCCCGGCAGCATCCTGGCGGTGGAGGAGGATTACTCCATCCCCCACGCCGAAGTGCTGGAAGCTTTGGCCACCGCTTCGGGCGTGGGCCAGATCATCTGCAAAAAAGCTACCGTCTCCGGCGCCGAAGGCGGCTGCCAGGCGGAATGCGGCGCTGCTGCCGGTATGGCTGCCGCTGCCGTGGTACAGATGCGCGGCGGCTCCCCCCGCCAGTGCTTCGACGCTGCTGCCATCGCCATCCAGAACATCATGGGCCTGGTGTGCGACCCGGTGGCCGGCCTTGTGGAGATGCCCTGCCACAAGCGCAACGCTTCCGGCGTCTCCAACGCGCTGATCTCTGCCGACATGGTGCTGGCGGGCCTCATCAGCGAGATCCCCTTCGACGAGGTGGTGGAAGCCATGTACCGGGTGGGCAAGGCCCTGCCGGCTGCCCTGCGGGAGACCGCTCTCGGCGGTGTGGCTGCTACCCCCACCGGCCAAGCTTATAAGGAAAAGATCTACGGCGGCTGCACCGGCGGCTGCGCGTCCTGCGGCCTCTGCCAGTAACCGGCACGCAACAAAGCGCCCCTTCCCGTTTTCCGGGAGGGGGCGCTGTTTTTTTGTTTTGATCTATTCTTTTAAGCCGGGATGGCCGTCTGGTCGGACTCGGTCACCGGGTTTTTCGGCGGTTCGGGCACGAACACCGCCTGGACGTCCACCGCGCCCTCCGGCATGAGGAAGGTGGTGGAATGGTCGGTCTCGGAGGCGACCTCCACCCCGCTGACGCTCCAGCGTTCAAACACCCAGCCGTCGGCGGCCTGGGCGGTCAGTTCCACCAGCCGTCCGTGGGCCACATAGCGGCCCGCAGCGTCCCGGCGCTCGGCCTGGACGGTAACGGTACCGATCTGCGGGGACACCTGCCCCACCGTAAGCAAGGAAAGCTCCTCCCCCATCAGGTTGGTCACCGACTGCACCTGGCCGCTGTTTTGGAAGCTGCCGGTGTTTTTGAGCACCACCTGACGGATGTTGCCGCCGCCTTCGCGGTTATACAGCTGCCCCTGACCGGAGATCGCTGCCTCCCCAACGCGGCCCTGGTTGTCCATCCGTCCGCCGGACAGCCACAGGGAATCGATACAGCCGTCCAGGTCCGCGGAAAGATTATAGGACGCGCCGCCGTTCTGCTCCAACTTCTGGATGCGGGCGCCGTTGCTCAGCTCGCCGCCGGTCTGGATCATCTGATCCACCGCGCCGATGTTGCGCAGCTGGCCGCCGTCCAGCTCCACCTGCTCCATCTTACCGGTAAGGCCGTTGTCCGCCTGGCCGCCCTGGCACTGCAGCCGTCCGATGCGGCCGTTGTTGGAAAGCTGGCCGTCCTTCTGGCGCACCAGGTCGGCGCTGCCCTTCTCCCAGTTTTCCAGCACGCCGCCGGAAAGCTCCACCGCCCCGGTCAGCGTCCCGCGGTTCTGAAGGGTGCCGCCCAGCAGGGAAAGGCCCTCGATGGTACGGCGGTTCTGCAGCACGCCGCCTTCCAGCTGCATCTTCTGCACGACGCTGCTGTTGAGCGCCTCGCCGCCGGACACCGTCCAGTTTTCCACTAGACCGGCGTTGGCGCAGCTGCCGCCCTGCTGCTGCAGCTCCCAGGCGATGGAGTCCGCCTCGATGGTACAGCTGCCGCCGTCTTGGTACAGCTGCCGGCAGATGGCTCTGGAGCCGTTGACAAAAGCGGTGCTGCCCGAAAGCTGCCCGCTGATGAGCACGCCGTCATTTTGCAGTTTGCCGCCGTCCGCCGCCAGGTCCTGGATGCGGGCTTCGGGGTGGTTTTTGGCCTGGCCGCCCGCCAGGAGCAGCTCCTGCAGCTGGCCGCGGTTTTCTAAGGTACCGTCCAGCACGGCGGCCCGTTCCAGGGTGCCGCTGTTCTGCACGCTGCCGCCGTTTACCACCATCTGTCCGGCGATCTCGCCCTGGCAGGTCAGAGTCCCGCCCGCTGCCGTCAGCCGGTAGTCAGCGGGCACCAGCAGGATGGCGTCCTTGCCTACCGTGCAGTTTTGGGTGAGGGTCACGTCCCCGGTCAAGGCCCAGACGCCCTTACCAGTTAGGTCCTTGCCGTCCCAGGGCTTTGCCTTGCCCAGCAGCTCCTGTACCCGGGCACTGTTTTGGCTCTGGCTCTCACCGATGACCGTGCTTTCCCCGACCACGGCGCTGGCCCCGGGCACCAGGGCCTCCTCCGCCGCAAATACCGTCAAACTGGACGCCGCCAGCAGCAGCATCCCCGCCGCCAACAGCCCCATCCCATGTTTTTTCATCCGTTATTCCTCCTTGGAAGCGGCACCCGGCCGCTCGTTTTCCAATGTATTTCGTTCCAGCTCCAACAGGGCCTTTTTGATGGCCAGACCCCCGCCGTAACCGGTGAGACTGCCGTCGGCCCCCACCACCCGGTGACAGGGCAGGAAGATGGGCAGCTGGTTTTGATGGTTGGCGCCGCCCACCGCCCGGCAGGCCTTGGGACGGCCGATGGCTGCAGCGATCTGCCCGTAGCTGCGCACCTCCCCGTAAGGGATGTCCGCCAGCGCCTGCCACACCTTCTGCTGGAAGGGCGTCCCCGGCTGGCGCAGCGGCAGGTCGAAGGTCCGCCGCTCCCCGGCCAGGTACTCCCGCAGCTGCCGGGCCCCTTCCTCCAAAAGCGGGGTGGTCCGGGCCGGGGACGGGTCCCCCTGGGGGTGCAGGTCCAGCTGGACCAGGTAGCCGTCCTCCTCGGTCAGGGAGATCATCCCCAGCGAGGTGCGAAAATAAGCCGTCTGCTTCATGCAAGCTCCTCCCCTCTCCGGCGGTGGACATCTGCCCCGCCGGGTGGTATCATAGATCCGAACCTTATTTTATAGAAAGGAAGTGTCTTTGGTATGAACGTTCCTTTGAAAAACGCCCTGCCCCAGACCGAAGCCGCCGCCTTTGTGGCGCCCAACGCCACCCTCTGCGGCCAGGTGGTGCTGGAGGAGGGCAGCAGCGTCTGGTACGGCGCCGTCCTGCGGGGCGATATGGAAGCCATCCACATCGGCCCGGGCAGCAACATCCAGGACAACTGCGTCCTGCACGCCGACCCCGGCCTGCCCTGCGTCCTGGAGCGGGACGTGACCGTCGGCCATGGCGCCATCCTCCACTCCTGCACCATCGGGGAGGAGTGCCTTATCGGCATGGGGGCTATCCTGCTCAACGGCGCCAAGATCGGCCGCCGCTGCATCGTCGCCGCCGGCGCCCTGGTGACCCAAAACACCGTCGTCCCGGACGAAAGCCTGGTGCTGGGCAGCCCCGCCAAGGTGGTGCGCCTCCTGCGCCCGGAGGAGATCGAATCCAACCGCCAGGCCGCGGCGGAATACCGTCACCTGAGCCAGCTGCACGGCGGCCGCTGATAGCTTCATTTTACTACATTCTACCCACTATGACAACAGGCCCATCCCCTTTTGCGGGGATGGGCCTGTTTGGTTTCGGTTATGCTTCGGCGGCCTTGGGGGAAGCGGAGTGGATGAGCTTGTACTCCACCGCATCCGCCAGGGCGATGAGGCTGGCCTCGATAATGTCGCAGGACACCCCCACGGTGGACCAGATGTCCCGGCCGTCGGTGGTGTCGATGAGGACGCGGACCCGCGACCCGGTGCGGTCGTTGCCGTCCAGCACGCGGACCTTGTAATCGATCAGGTGGCAGCCCCGCAGCTGGGGGTAGAAGCGTTCCAGAGCCTTACGCAGCGCGCCGTCCAGGGCGTTGACCGGACCGTTTCCCTCGGCGGCGGTGATCTCCTCCTCGCCGTCCACGAACACCTTCACCATAGCAGAAGAGACGGTGTGCTCCTGGCCGAACTGCTGCTCGCCGATGGTCTTGAAGTTTTCCAGCCGGAAGAACTCCGGGGTCATCCCCAGCTCCCGGCGCATAAGCAGCTCCAGGGTGGCGTCCGCCCCCTCGAACTGGTAGCCGTCGTGCTCCATCTCCTTGACTTTCGAGATGATGCGTCCCACCACCGGGGACTCCCGCTCTACCGTCGGGTCCAGCTTCTGGATGGTGCCCAGCAGGGTGGAACGTCCCGCCACCTCCGACACCAAAAACCGCCGGGCGTTGCCCACCGCTTCCGGGTCGATGTGCTCAAAAGAGCAGGGCGCCTTGGCCACCCCGTCGATGTGCATACCGCCCTTGTGGGCGAAGGCGCTTTTGCCCACATAGGGCATCCGCTTGTTGAGCCGCAGGTTGGACACCTCGGCGATGGCCCGGCAGGTTTCCAGCAGGCGGGGGAGATTTTCCGGCGGGATGCACCGGTAGCCCCGCTTGAGCTGCAGGTTTGCCAAGATGGCGGACAGGTTGGCGTTGCCGCAGCGCTCGCCAAAGCCGATCATGGTGCCCTGGATCTGAGTGGCCCCGGCCTTTACCGCCATGATGCTGTTGGCCACCGCCATACCGCCGTCGTCGTGGGTGTGGATGCCCACCGGCACCGTCAGTTCCTTGCATACCTGGCGCACGATGGTGGAAACCTCGTCGGGGAAAGCGCCGCCGTTGGTCTCGCAGAGGCAGACGCTGTCGGCCCCGGCCCGCTGGGCGGTGAGCACCGTCTGCATGGCGTAGGCGGGGTTATTTTTGTAGCCGTCAAAGAAGTGCTCGGCGTCGAACACCACCTCTTTGCCCTGGCTTTTGAGGAAGCGGATGGAGTCCTCGATCATCCGCAGGTTTTCTTCCAGGGTGGCGTGGAGGATCTCGGTCACATGGAAGTCCCACGCCTTGCCGAAGATGCTGACCATGGGGGTTTTCGCTTCCAGCAGGGAGGCCAGGTTGGGGTCATCCTTGGCCTGGGTGCCCCGGCGGCAGGTGCTGCCAAAGGCGCAGAGCTTGGCCTGGCGCAGCGGCTCCTGGTGAATCCGGGCAAAAAACTCCAGGTCTTTGGGGTTGGAGCCGGGGTTGCCCGCCTCGATGCAGGGCACGCCCAGCTCGTCCAGCAGGCGGGCTATCGCCAGCTTGTCCCGGACCGAAAAGCTGATATCCTCCGCCTGGGCGCCGTCGCGCAGGGTGGAGTCCAGCAGGGTGATCTGTTTTGCCGCCATGATCGCAGCACATCCTTTCGCCTGTCCCTTTCGGGGAATGATTGGTTTTATTGTAGCAAAGCACACGGCCTTTGGCAAGCGGCAGGCGCAACATTCTCCGGCACCGGGGCTCCCTGTCCCATCAAAACAGCCTCTTTGGGTGTTTTGTAGGAAAGCCTTGTGTATTTCCATGATGGATAGTTATGATTGCGGTCGTTTTTTGTAGGGTTCGAGAAAAGTGTTGACAGCCCGGGGATTTTATGTCAGTATGAAAGTACCATTTTTAAACTGTAAGCCGGGAGGCTTTGCGTATGTCATCTTCCACCCCCAATCTCCCCCGCAGCGAGGAGACCAAAAACATCCTCATTGTGGCTGTGCTTCTCATCGCTATCGCGCAGCTGGACCTGAACCTGATCATCAGCGGCTTTAAGATCTCCATGGCCATCATCGCCCTGCCTATCTTAAAGTTCATCCGCAGCGACATCCCGGTCTTCCCGGTGACGCTGGTGGCCGCGCCGGGTATTTTGCTGGTGCGCTGTGCCGTGGAGTGGCTCCACGACGGCAGCCTTCTGCTGGCGCTGGTGTCCTACGCGCCGGAGATGGTGTTCTACCTATTATATGGCATCATGTTCGCCCTCTACACCCGGCGGGTGGACTTCCGGGTGTTCCACTTTGTCACCTTCCTGCCGCTGGTGGCCATCGACCTGCTTTCCAACATCGGGGAGCTGCTGGTGCGCATCGGGCTGGAGTCCTTCTCCTGGAACGTGGTGGCCCGCCTGCTGACGGTGGCGCTGGGACGCTCCCTGCTGGCGGCGCTGATCTTGGCGGCCTTCGACCGCTACGGCCTGTTCGTCCTGCAGAAGGACGACGCCGAGCGCTACAAAAAGCTGCTGCTGCTCATCTCCCAGCTGAAAAGCGAGGTGGTGTGGATGGACAAAAACACCTTCCGCATCGAGGACACCATGGCCACCTCCTACCAGCTGTACCATGAGCTGGACGACTGCGGTATGCCCCAGCAGGCCCAAAAGGCCCTGACGGTGGCCAAGGACGTCCACGAGATCAAAAAGGAATACTACCTGATCATGCGCGGCATCTCCAACGCCATGAATATGGACCTGCAGGAAAGCGGCATGTGGATCCGCAACATCTTCCAGATCCTGCAGGACAGCCTCTCCCGGGAGGTGGAGATCACCCACCCCCAGGCCAAGATCCAGCTTTCCTGCTCCAAGGACTTTTATACCGATAAACACTACTACCTCATGTCCATCTTCCGCAACCTGCTCAACAACGCCGTGGAAGCCATCTCGGACGACGCCCCCCACGCGGTGGTGCTCACCCAAAAGGAGGAAGGCTCCAACTGGGTGTTCCAGGTGCACGACGACTGCGGCGGCATCGACGAGCAGTACCGGGAGAGCATCTTCCTCCCCGGTTTTTCCACCAAGATCAGCTACGAGACCGGCGAGGTCAGCCGCGGACTGGGGCTCAACCTGGTGCGGGACCTGGTGGAATCCCAGCTGGGCGGCCAGCTGCGGGTGGAATCCGCCGACGGCTGCACCGACTTCTTCCTGACCATCCCCAAAGCCAACCTGGAGCACACGCCCGGGGCGGGCGCTCCTGCCAAAGAGGAGGCGTAATTTTCGTATGAACATCTATCTCATCGACGACGACGCCAGCGTCCTGAACATTTTAAAGATCATCATCCAGCAAAAAGGGCTGGGCACCGTCTGCGGCACCGCCTCCAACGGCCTGGACGCCCTGGAAGATATGCCCTACCTGCAGCCGGATATTGTCATTGTGGACCTGCTCATGCCGGTGATGGACGGCATCACCTTTGTAAAGAAGGCCCGGGAAAAGTCCCCCGACACCTGCTTCATCATGCTGTCCCAGGTGAGCAGCAAGGACATGATCTCCCACGCCTACGAGTGCGGCGTCACCTTCTTTATCCAGAAGCCGGTCAACGGCGTGGAGGTGGTGCGGGTGCTCACCAACGTCACCGACACCATACAGATGCGCCGCACCTTCAACCAGATGCAGTCGCTGCTGGGCAAGCCCGACCCCACCGCCGCCGAAGTCCCCACCGAGGAGCTGGGCAGCGCGCCGGTCTTCCCCACGCCCTCCGCCCCACCGGCTGAGGACAAGCCCCACATCAAAAAGCTACGCGCCATCCTTCAGAAGCTGGGCATCCTGGGTGAAAACGGCAGTTCCGACATTATCACGGTGGTGGACTACCTGGTGGAGCACCCAGGCGAGTCCTGCACCCTGTCCCAGCTGTGCAGCCGCTTCAGCCCCAACAACCCCAAGTCCATGGAGCAGCGCATCCGCCGCGCCGTCGCCGCCGGGCTCACCAACCTGGCCAACATCGGCATCGAGGACTACTCCAACGACATCTTCCACGACTACGCCGGCAGCGTTTACGGCTTCGAGCAGGTCCGCCGGGAGATGGACTACATCCGCGGCAAAGCCTCCACCCGGGGCAAGGTGTCGCTGAAAAACTTCCTGCACTCCCTGGTGTTCCTCTGCACCAACCGCTAAACCGCATCCGTGTCACTTTGGGCGCCCGCCCGCTGTGGTTTTTCCATAGCGGCGGGTGTTTTTTGTTGTCTTTGGGAAACAAGCGGCCTCCCTTGCTTCCTGTATCTTCCGTCTATTTATACATCATATCGGCCGTTTTCCTGTGCATAATAAACAATAGACTATCTGCCAGATACAATACCAACCTGCGAGAAACCACCGTTCCTTTTGTCCCTGCGGTACTGTCCAAAAAAGTAATTGTATAGGAAATGCCCGAATCTTTCATAGTTTTTGTGCAAATCGCTACTCGGCCTTTGTCGCCCTGCCGGAATATCACGCCATTTCCTTGTTCAATCTCCATATAGGTCCTTGTCCTTTATGAACATCTTTAACAAATCGTGTCGAAAGATAAAATTCGCCAAATATTTTTTTGTAGTTTTTTGTAGTTTTTCAAACCTCGTTTCTATAATAAAGCCATAAGGTAACGAGAGACTTTCAAAGAAAAAACGGAAAAAAATCAAATCGGAGGTTCCAACTTATGTTTACTGTAATCAAAGGCGTCGGTTTTCTTCTCATGACCCTGGCTGTGTTCTCGATCTTCAGCCTGAAATTCCCCAAAGGCTCCAAGGCGATGTCCGGTATGGCAAACGCTGCTGTTGCTACCTTCCTGGTAGAAGCCGTACACAAATACATCACCGGTGACCTGCTGGGCTTCTCCTTCCTGGCTGAAGTGGGCGCCACTTCCGGCTCCCTGGGCGGCGTTGCTGCTGCTGCTATGGTTCCCATCTGCATGGGCGTTAACCCGGTATATGCTATCGTAGCCGGTGTTGCCTGCGGCGGTTACGGCATCCTGCCTGGCTTCATCGCTGGTTACATCGTAGGCCTGATCGCTCCTTACATTGAAAAATACCTGCCCGAAGGTCTGGACCTGATCCTGGGCGCTCTGCTGCTGGCTCCTGCTTCCCGTGCAATCGCTATGTTCGTTGACCCCGGCGTAAACGCTGTCCTGAACGTAATCGGCGGCACCATCACTGCTGCTGCTGACCAGTCCCCCGTTGTTATGGGCTTCCTGCTGGGCGGTATCATGAAGATGATCTGCACCTCTCCTCTGAGCTCCATGGCTCTGACTGCTATGCTGGGTCTGACCGGCCTGCCTATGGGTATTGCTGCTATCGCTTGCTTCGGTGGTTCCTTCACCAACGGTATGATCTTCCACAAGATGGGTTACGGCAACAAGAGCAACATCGTAGCTGTTATGCTGGAGCCCCTGACTCAGGCTCACATCATCACTGCTCACCCCATTCCGATCTTCGCTTCCAACTTCTTCGGCGGTGGTATCGCTGGTCTGGGCGCTGCTATGCTGGGTATCATCAACAACGCTCCTGGTACTGCTTCCCCCATCCCCGGCCTGATCGCTCCCTTCGGCTTCAACCCCCCTCTCAAGGTCGTTGCTGCTCTGGCTATCGCTGCTATCGGCGGTCTGGCAGCTGGCTGGGTCGGTGGTACTGTGTTCAGCCGTCTCGAGGCTAAAAAAGCTGCCAAAGTGGTTGACGCAGAACCTTCCATCGGCGACATCGCTGCTGAAAACGCTTAATTCCTCCGATTTCTCGGATTGTTTTCCTTTTGAAAGTACCAAAGCCCTGGGCGAAAACCCAGGGCTTTGGTGTTTTTTTGGCATAGAAAAAGGCGGACCATCCTCCGCCATAAGCCTGGGCTCCCTGTCCCATCGGGGGGCGTATTCCTATGGGCGCTGCCTCTCCCCGGTGTGGCTGGCCGGTGCCTCTACCCCATCCGATACCAGTCTCACCTTTTCCCGAAACAAAAAGTACAGCCCCCATCCGCAAGGACAAGGGGCTGTTTGGTTTTCTCTAGGATAAATCGCTTTTTCCTGTGCGGCTTTCCTCTGATTGGTTCTTCTATCTCGTTCCCAACCGTCCCACCCCACGTTTTTCCCGAAACAAAAAAGTACAGCCCCCGTCTGCAAGAACAGGGGTTGTTTGATTCTGTATGACTGCGGCTTGGGGCGGTCATGCTTTTAGTGGGAACGCCGCAGGTGCAGCCAGTGGGCCAGAATACCCGCCATGGCCAGGATGCCCACATAGCCGCAAAGGGGATAAACCACGCCGATAAGCTCCTTGAAGCCCACGGCACTTCCGGCCAGCGCCAGCAGGCAGACCGCCAGGATGATCCCCTTCCCGCTAAGGTGGGAGCCGCTTTGCAGCCGCGCCTGGACGCCGAAGAGGCAGGACAGGGCCGAACCGAACATCCCCGCAAACAGCAGTACCCCGTAGACCATCCCCAGCGCCGGGCTCACCGCCTGGGCCAGGAAAAGCATAGGCAGGTCGCTGCTGGCCGCCAGGGGCAGGTTGCGGGTCAGCGGCAGCAGGATACAGAGGAAGATCACCGTCAGCAGCCCGCAGCCCAGGGTGATACCCTTGCGGATCTGGCTCTCCTCGCTGGTCTGGACGGCGATGGGCACGATGATCGAAATGGCCGCCAGCAGATTATAGGAGACGAAAGTCAGCGCCGACAGCAGCCAGTTTTGCAGCAGAGGGTTCTGCTGGACCACCAGCACGGTGTAATCCCGAGGCAGGGAGCTTACCGCCAGCACGCTGACCACCACTGCCAGCAACACCATAGCCGGTACCACAAAGCTGAACACCCGCAGCACCCCTTGGGCGCCGCTCATGGCCACTGCGGCAATGAGCACGCAAAGGGCCACGCTGCCCACCAGCCGGGGCAGGCCCAACAGCTGCTGCCAAAGGCTTCCGGCGCCGGCCACCATGACCACCACCACGCCAAAGAGGAAGAACAGGATCACTGCCTGGAAAAACAGCCGCAGCGGGCGGTTTTCCCGGCGGACGATGATCTTGTCAAACTCGATGCAGTTGGTTCTCCGGGCCACCAGCATCACCAGGCTGCCCATGGCAAAGAACAGCGCCACCGCTACCGCCATACCGGCAAAGCCCCAGCTTCCAAACTGGGCGAAGAACTGCAGCAGCTCCTGTCCCGATACAAACCCTGCGCCCAAAAAACTCCCGGCAAATGCCGTCGCGATCTGCAGCGGCGTTACCGAACCTTGTTTTGGTTCCATTTTCTCTCCTTCTTTCCGCAGGTCCCATCTACGCGGGACCGTTTACCCCATTATTTTACCACAGGGCGGCGGCTTTGAAAACTCCTTCCCCTCCCCGGACCGCCGTTTCCGATTGCGTTCGGCCCCCGCCTGTGCTACAATGAAGCCAGAAAACCGCAAAAAAGGAGGATGCCTTTCCCATGAAATTTTCTCAATTCCCCTACCAGCGCCTGGACCTGGACCAGACCCTTTCCCAGATGGAGCAGATCACCCAGCGTCTTTCGGCCGCTGCTACCGCTCAGGAGCAGATCGACGCCATGCTGGAGATGGACCGTCTCATGATCCAGGTGAGCACCACCTTCAACATCGCGGAGGTGCGCCACACCATCGACACCCGGGACCCCTTCTACGACCAAGAACAATCCTACAACGACAGCATCCGTCCGCTGATCAGTGAAAAACAGCTGGCCTACAACAAGATCCTGGCCGCCTCCCCCTTCCGCAAGGAGCTGGAGGAGCGCTTCGGCCCGGTGCTCTTTGCGCAGATCGACCTGTTCCTGCGCTCCTTCTCCCCCGAGCTGACCCCGCTCATCCAGGAGGAAAGCCGCCTGGAAAGCGAGTACCAGAAGCTCAGCGCCAGCGCCGCCATCCCCTTTGACGGCAAGATCTGTAACCTGTCCCAGCTGGGCCCCTATATGCAGAGCCCCGACCGCGCCACCCGTCAGTCGGCCCACCAGGCCTACGGTGCCTTCTTCGACGAGCACCAGAAGGAATACGACGAGATCTACGACCAGCTGGTGAAAAACCGCACCCAGCAGGCCAAGCTCATGGGCTTTGACAACTATGTGGAGATGGCCTTCCTGCTGCGGGGCCGTCTGGGCTACTGCGCCGAGGACGTGGCCCGCTTCCGCCGCCAGGTGGTGGAGGAGCTGGTGCCCATCACCGTCCAGATCAAACAAGCCCAGGCCAAACGCGTCGGCATCGACTGGGAAGACTTTATGGTCTACGACGACAGCTATTCCTTCCCCGACGGCAACCCCACCCCCCAGGGTACCCCGGACGAGCTTATGGCCGCCGGCAAGAAGATGTACCACGAGCTTTCCCCCGAGACCGCTGATTTCATCGATCTGATGTTTGAAAACGACCTGTTCGACGTGCTGGCCAAGGAAGGCAAGGCCAACGGCGGCTACTGCACCGAGTTCCCCGCCTACCACTGCCCCTTCATCTTCGCCAACTGGAACGGCACCGCCGGGGACGTGGACGTCCTGACCCACGAGGCTGGCCACGCCTTCGCCGCCTACATGGCTGACCGCTGCCTGGGCGACACCCTGCTGGACCTGCACTGCCCCACCATGGAGGGCGCCGAAAGCCACTCCATGTCCATGGAGTTCCTCACCGCTCCCTGGCATCACCTGTTCTTCGGCGACCAAACCGATAAATACGCCCTCTACCACGCCGAAAGCGCCCTGACCTTCATCCCCTACGGCTGCCAGGTGGACCACTTCCAGGAAAGCGTCTACCTGCACCCGGAATGGACCCCGGCCCAGCGCAACGAGGAGTGGAACCGCTTGGAGAAGCTTTACCGCCCCTATCTGAACAACGCCCCGGTGAACTTCTACGCCCGCGGCGCCCGCTGGCAGCGTCAGCTGCACATCTACGAGTGCCCCTTCTATTATATCGACTACAGCCTGGCGCAGACCATCTCCCTGCAGTTCTGGGCCCTCTCTTTGGAGGACCACGCCGCTGCCTGGGAAAAATACCTGGCCTTCGTCAAGCTGGGCGGTACCCGCAGCTTTGTGGACCTGGTGCGCTCCGCCGGTCTGCTCTCTCCCCTGGAAGAAGGCAGCCTGGCCCCGGTGGTCCGCCGCGTCAAGGAGTGGCTGGACAGCCACCAGCTGGCCTAAGCTTTGCCCCCTCGCTTTTCTGCCGCAGCCCCAAAAGGCTGCGGCTTTTTTTGTTGCCCCATGCCCGCTCCTTGACCAAACCCCACCGGGGAAGTATAATAAACCCATAAGCGTCCATTCCATCGACCCAAAGGAGGAACATTTTATGGAAGAAAAGCTGGGCCGCAATGACCCCTGCTGGTGCGGGAGCGGCAAAAAATACAAAAAGTGCCACTCGGACTTTGACGAAAAGCTGGACCACTTTGCCCGTCAGGGCTTTTTGGTGCCGCCGCGCGCCATCATCAAGACCCCGGAGCAGGTAGCCGGCATCCGGGAAAGCGCCAAGATCAACATCGCCGTACTGGACCATGTAGCCAAAAACATCCGTCCCGGCATGAGCACCGGGGAGATCGACCGCATGGTCTACGAACTGACCACCCAGATGGGCGGCATCCCCGCCCCGCTCAACTACGAGGGCTTCCCCAAAAGCGTCTGCACCTCCATCAACCACCAGGTCTGCCACGGTATCCCCTCGGATGACGACATCCTCCAAGAAGGGGACATCGTCAACGTGGACTGCTCCACCATCTTAAACGGCTACTTCTCCGACTCCTCCCGGATGTTCTGCATCGGGCAGGTGAGCGAGGAAAAACAGCGCCTGGTGGACACCACCCGCCGCTGCGTGGAGGTGGGCCTTTCCATGGTCAAACCCTGGACCCCCATGGGTGACATGGGCCACGCGGTGCATCAGTGCGCCCTGGACGCCGGCTACACCGTGGTGCGGGAGATCGGCGGCCACGGCATCGGCCTGGAATTCCACGAGGACCCCTTCGTCAGCTACGTTTCCAAGCCGGGCCACGGGATGCTCATGGTGCCGGGGATGTGCTTCACCATCGAGCCTATGGTCAACCAGGGCAAGGACGGCGTCTTTGTGGACGAGGACAACGGCTGGACCGTCTACACCGTCGACGGCCTGCCCTCCGCCCAGTGGGAGGTACAGGTACTGGTCACCGAGGACGGTTACGAGATCCTTTCCTACTAAACGAAATCGTTTTCCCTCCCGGGGCTGCCGGGGGGGATTTTCATTTTGGTGAAAAATACACCTGTCCTTCCTGGGGAGCCGTTTGGGAGAAATCCGCTCTTTCTGCTGCAAATCCCCAAAAGCACGTTTATATTCTGTTGCTTTTTTCAGACGCTTCTTACAAATACCAAGCAAGATGCACAAGGTTGCCGGGGGTTTTTCAAGGATTTATCAATTTTCACCACCACGAATTGACACCCGCTTTTTCCTATGCTATCATTGGCACAAAGTCTCCCTGCTTTTGGGGATATGAGGTGTATCAGCTATGGAACAAGAACCCCTGCACGAATCCCAAACTTCGGTCCAGCCCCACCCCAACATGAAAAAGGTGGTCGGGCCGGAGTGCTTTATCTTTTTGATCATCTTCTTCGGGCTCTGCGCCGCCCTGGCCTCCCAGATGGGTACCATCAACATGATGAACACCCTGATGAATACCGCCTACCAGCTGCTGCTGGACACGGTGTTTAAGATCATGGCGGTGGCAGTCATCGCCGGTGCGGTAGCTGGCCTGCTTACTGAGTTCGGCGTGGTGGCGCTGTGCAACAAGCTGCTTTCCCCCTTGATGAAGCCGTTGTACGACCTGCCCGGCGCCAGCATCATCGGCATCTTCGCCACCTATCTTTCCGACAACCCGGCCATCCTCTCCCTGGCGGACGACATCGGCTTCCGGCGCTTCTTTAAAAAGTACCAGCTGCCGGCTCTGACCAACATCGGTACCGCCTTCGGCATGGGCATGATCATCACCACCTACATGATGGGCATCAACTCCCCCACCGGGGAAAGCTTCGTGGTGCCGGCGCTCATCGGCAACCTGGGCGCCATCATCGGCAGCGTGGTCAGCGTGCGCATCATGCTCCACTTTACCAAAAAGGAATACGGCACCACCGAATATTGCTATGTGGATGAAAATTCCGGCCCGGCCCTGACCGATTACCGCATCGTCCGCAGCGGCAGCGTCGGTTCCCGCTTTATGACCGCCATGCTGGAAGGCGGCAAAAGCGGCGTGGACCTGGGCCTGGCCATCATCCCCGGCGTGCTGATCATCTGCACCGTGGTGATGATGCTCACCAACGGCCCCTCCCCCGACGGTACCTTCACCGGCGCCGCCTACGAGGGCATCGGCCTGCTGCCCGCCCTGGGAGAGAAGATCCAGTTCCTGCTGCAGCCGCTCTTCGGCTTCACCAGCACCCAGGCCATCTCGGTCCCGGTCACCGCTTTGGGCGCTGCCGGCGCCGCCATCGGCCTGATCCCCAGCCTGGTGCAGAACAGCCTGGCCACCGGCAACGACGTGGCCGTCTTCACCGCCATGTGTATGTGCTGGAGCGGTTACCTGAGCACCCACGTGGCTATGATGGACAGTCTCAAATGCAGCAAGCTCACCGGCAAAGCCATCATCTCCCACACCTTCGGGGGCCTGGCCGCCGGTATCTCGGCCCACTACCTGTACCTGCTGATCTCCGCCTTAGGTTAAGAAAAACCTCAACACCGCCGGTCCCCCGGCGGTGTTTTTTATGGCATGGCGCACGAAAAAAGAGCCACGACTTGTCAGGTCGTGGCTCTTGGTACTTCTTTGGGTGATGCAATCAAGCTAGTACATCGGTATTCACCTTATGTCACTTGGGTTTCAATCGTACATGGGGCTTCTGGGTCTTCGTACTTGAATAGGGAGTGATGCTTTGCGCTCTTGCTTCTGCATTTGAAGAACTACAACGGCATACTTCTTATTTCTTGTTTCGGTTTCCTAGTATCCTAGTACATTGGTTTACCCTCAGTTCTTTCTTTCGGAACAAATGACATCTTTTTGGGATAAGCGACTTAGAACGGGATCATCACACTCACACTTTCTGTTTGTCTGGATTTTCTCGTCTCAAATCTTCACTCATCGGTTACCGTGGTTACCGTTTTGTACGTTTTTGCCTTTTGCTATTTCATTGGTCTCACCTTATATTGAGATTCTAACAAGATTGATACTACATACCACTTACGGATATATATAGTAACAATAGAAAGGTAATATCATGATTTTACGTATTTTCTTGTTTTCGTACTTTTGGAAGGACCCTCTGTGTTATTATGATTGCAGAACATGGATCGTATCATAAGATTTTTCGCTTTTGCTTCATCGAATGGATTCGAAGTTAGGGATCGCATTCTCTGCTTTTGCATCTCTTATTTGGATTCGTGATCTGGATGTATGCCCATGTTCTTCGATTGTCATCTCGATTTCACAGGTTTAACATCACACAGATTCAATGTTTGTCTGACATTGTTCATTCTTGATATCCTTCAAAAGCCTATTATCAAGAATTATACGATTTTTTTGCTTTGAGAATTTTGGCAGCTTCTTCTGCCTTTTTTAATATTAAATATAAAATTGTCACCGTGAGGAGTGTTTTTTCGATCTGCTGTTTTTTGAATATACCATTCATCTGTTAGGCGGCTGTTTTCCATTTTGGTGCTTTCCTACGGTTCCGACCAACCTGCCGTTCATCCGTTGGCGCTTCTTCCATTTTGGAAATTGCTCTGCCTCGAATCATCCAGCCTATCTGTTAGCAAAATCCTTTTCTTGGTCTTGCTTTGTGCTCCTCATGGAATGTTTGCAAACTGGATCTTCTCCGAACATTGCCACTGGAATCACCCTCTCTTTTTTATATTTAATATTACCTTTTGTTGTGTCTTTAGTATACCCGATTTTTTATGTGATTTCAATATAAGTTTTCAACAAATTTGATGTTTCTTATTGAATGATTTGCAAAATTTCCGAGATGAATTGACTTCCGTACGGAAATCCACTATACTTTTATCCAGTAAATATCCTGTGCCTCCGGCCCTGCCGTTGGCCGGAAGGAGCGAAGAAGCATGTCCGAAGAATACGGAAATGATATCCTCACCTTGGAGGATGACGAAGGCGTAGAACACACCTTCGAAGTGCTGGACGCCATCGACACCGGCGAAAAGCGCTATATGGCCCTGTGCCCCGTGTTTGATGACCCGGCTGCCTCCCTGGAGGACAGCGGCGAGTTGGTGATCATGCAGGTGGTAGAGGTCAACGGCGAAGAGTTCCTGGAGACCATCGAAGACGACGACGAATATGACGAAATTGCGGATATCTTCATGGAGCGCCTGGAAGAGGACTACGACGTCGTAGACGGCGATCTGGTCCAGTAACTAACGTTTGCATCATCCTGCTGTGTTCGAGGAAGTGTGGTTTTTATAATCCAACACTTTTTAAAAGGGACCTTGTTCTCCGGCCTCGGATTGCAGACCTCCCGCTTCGGCGGACGAAGGGAGCATGAAAAGTTTGGGTGAGGACCCACCTGTCTATAAGACGGGTTTTAATTTGCCGCACCACGGCACGGCGGGATTGCTACAAAAAAAGATCGGCCCTTTCCTTGCGGAATGGGCCTTTTCTTTTGCCCAAAAGCGCTTTTTGTGCGTATAAAATCTGCCCTTTGGCCCATCCTTTGGCCAAAGGGCTTTTTTTCTGCCCAAAAGGAGGGATGCGCCATGGGTTTCTTTGCCGCGGGGGCCGGCGCCGGGCTGCTCAACGGCTTGTTGGGGGCCGGAGGCGGCATCCTGATGGTGAGCTTGCTTTCCCGGCTGGGGCTGGAGCCTCGCCGGGCCCACGCCACCTCCCTGGGGGTCATGCTGCCGCTGACGCTGGTGAGCTTGCTCGTTTACGGGCTGCGGGGCGCCCTCCCCTGGCAGTTGGCGCTGGGGCTGCTGGTACCGGCGCTGGCCGGTTCCTGGGCGGGAGCGGTGCTGCTGCCCCGGATGCCGGTAGGCTGGCTGAAACTCGGCTTTTCGGCGCTGGCGCTGTACAGCGCCGGACGTTTCCTGCTGGGATAACAGCGAAAGGAGGGACCAGATGACCATCACCCCGCTTACCTGGCTGGCGGTGTTTGCCGCCTCGGTGCTGGGGGCCATGGGGCTGGGCGGCGGGTCGGTGCTGCTGCTCTACCTGTCGCTGGCCACCTCCCTGCCCCAAGCCCAGTGCCAGGCGCTGAACCTTCTTCTCTTTGTGCCCACCGCAGCGCTGTCGCTGGTTTTGCATCAAAAAAACGGCCTCATCGACCACCCCCGCCTTTGGCGGTGCCTGCCGGGCGGGCTGCTGGGCTGTGCCGCCGGGAGCCTGCTGGCAAACGGCCTGGACCCTTCCCTGCTGCGGCGGCTCTTTGGGGCGCTGCTGCTTTGGGTGGGGCTGCGGGAATTGCGGGCAGCGGGGAGAATGCTCCGGTTTGGGGGCAAGAAAAATTCTCCCCCTCCGGCATAAAGCCCCATCCCCCGGCGCAGACTACCACCAGAGGGCAGCGGCCCCATAAAGCCGCTGTCCGCAACGGAACCTCAATCAGAAAGGAATGGTTATCCAGCATGGGAAATCTTCATTCATCCAACGGAAAATTCAATAAATTCATTATGGGAAAAGGGTTTTACGCCGCACTGGCCATCTGCCTGGCGGGAGCGGGGGCAGCGGCTTGGGTCTCGGTGGACAAGACCCTGACCAGCCTGGAGTCCGACCCTTTCGGCGAAGCTCCGCAGGCCCAGGTGCAGTCTGCGGAGGACGAGCCCTCCGCCAAGGCCGCACCGTCCCCCGCGGCTTCCTCCCAGCCCAAAGCCGACCCGCCCGCTTCCGCGGTGGACAATTCCAGCGACCCGCCGGTGAACCCCTCCTCCGCATCGGCTTCCTCCTTACCGCAGCAGGACTCTGCCTCGCAAACTTCCTCCGAGCCCGCCGCCAGCTCCGCCTCGCCGGAGCCGTCGCCCGTCTCGCCGGCGTCTTCCTTCCTGCTTCCCATTGACGCGCCGGTCATGGCCCAGTTTAGCGGCAGCAGCCTGGTGAAGAACGTCACCCTCAACGACTGGCGCACCCACAACGGCGTGGACCTGCAGGCTCCCACCGGCACCCCGGTCAACGCCGCCTTTGCCGGTACCGTGACCCAGGTACGCACCGACCCCATGTGGGGCACCCTGGTCCAGGTGGAGGCTGGTTCCCTTTCGGCCTGCTACGCAGGCTTGGAGGAGACCCTGCTGGTGGCCGAGGGGGACAGCGTCTCCCAGGGGCAGCAGCTGGGCACCGTGGGGACCATTCCCTGTGAGCTGGCGCTGGAACCCCATCTGCACTTTGAGGTCAAGGAAGACGGCAGCTACGCCGACCCGCTTTCCTTCCTGGACAGCGAAGAATAATTTCCCCCAGTCATGACCACCCCTAAGAGGGGTGGCATGACGAGCGGCCTATAAGGCCGTAAC
>JAHZAU010000023.1 GCA_019423755.1 Oscillospiraceae bacterium | reverse complement strand
CTGCACGGCTTCGTAACCGTCGTTTTCGATTGTCTTTTTCTGAACGACGACACAGGGGCCAGCTTCCACTACAGTTACGGGAATGAACTTACCATTCTCGTCAAAAAGCTGAGTCATACCAAGCTTTTTGCCTACGATGCATTTTTGCATTGTATATACCTCCTATTGGTTATTGGTTGACGGGTTTTCCCGCCAACATTACCTTTGCAGACAAGCGAACTTCCGTTTGGGGAAGACGCCGGAAGACTTCGAGGATTTTTTCGGTGGCTTCCTAAATTTCAGTGGAAAACTTTACGATTAAAGTTTTACTTCGATTTCTACGCCTGCAGGGAGCTCAAGATTTTTGAGGGCGTCCACAGTTTTCTGGGTCGGTCTCAAAACATCAATGAGTCTTTTGTGGGTTCTCATCTCAAACTGCTCACGGGAATCCTTGTACTTATGAACAGCACGCAGGATGGTGACGATCTCTTTCTCAGTGGGGAGCGGAATGGGGCCAGAAACTCTAGCACCACTGCGGGTAACTACCTCCACGATCTTTGCTGCGGAAGAGTCCACCAACTGATAATCGAAACCTTTCAGTCTGATTCTGATTTTTTTCTTGACTGCCACATCATCGCCTCCTTAATATTCTTTTCCTTGGGACGACGCCTTCCCGCCGGGGAAACCCCAGCGAAGCACCGAACACGGTTCCGTGTGTTTCACGGTTTTGCAAATAAAAAATCGGGCAAAACCTCCATTGCGCAGGTTCACCCGGGACTTTAGACATCCTTGCAAAACAAGTTTGTCACAACAAAACTCTTTCGGTGTTGTAAAGCCGCCCGGTTTTAAATCGGACATACTCGGCGGAAATTCCCTATCTCGACGGATAGCAACCTCCCGCTTCATCGCATATCTTGTGCAGTCACGCTTAATTATAATACAATACTCCGCCCCGCTTTTCAAGTGCTTTTTACGAGTTTTTTGCAAAAATGCGCGATTTTCAAAAATCGTGCGTTTGGCAGATTTCTTTCGCGCGTTTTTATGTAACTTGCACAACACCTCGTCCCCTTTTCCTTTTGCCTCCCCTTTGGCCCGCGCTTTTCTCTTCCTATTATAATATCATTTTCAAAAACGCCCGCCTTCCTCTCCCTTTCCCCTACTTTTTGTGCTATAATGAAAAAAACGTCATATCCCCGGGGTTTTTCGCCCCGCCCCACGAAAGGAGCCGCCGATTATGAAGAATCTTTTCCAAACTGCTCAGGAATATATCCGCCGCATGTCCGTTTGGGATGTCGCCGCTCTCAAGTTCTGCCTGTTTTGTCTGGGCATGATCTGCGGCTCCTTCCTGGACGAGCGCAACCGCCGCTGGGTCCGCTGGGTGTGCTTCCCGGTGTTCGCCGCCACCTATGTCTACCTGCTCACCGACTTCATGCTGCACTGCGTGCGCAGCTGGCGTGCCCTGCGCCACAGCGCCCATGACGAAAACGGCTACTGGGAATAACCCCTGAGCCGCCCGATTTTGCCAACCCATAGTCTCTTTATATTAAGAAAGGATGTTTCCCATGGAAAAAAGCCGCGTGGGCCTCGCCGCCCAGAAACACAAAGAAGGATATAACTGCTGCCAGGCCGTCGTCTGCACCTACTGCGACCTGCTGGGCATGGACGAGGTCACCGCTTTCCGCGCCTCGGAGGGCTTTGGCCTGGGCGTTTCCGGCACCTTTGCCACCTGCGGCAGCGTCTGCGCCATGGTGATGCTGGCGGGCCTCAAAAACAGCGACGCCAACCTGGCAAAACCCGGCTCCAAGTTTGCCACCTTCGACCTGGGCAAACAGATGATGGCCCGCTTCGCCGAGTGGAACACCTCCCACGTCTGCAAGGACCTGCGGGGCAGCGACGGTAAAACCGACCGCCTGCGCTCCTGCCGTGGCTGCGTCATCGACTGCGCCCGCATCGTAGAGGAATTCCTCTTCCCCGGCCAGTTCGAGCCCTATGACGGCCCCCTGGACGCCGAATAACCTCCTTTGCCTGAAACTTTGGAGGGTTGCCCTATGAAATTGACCCAAGCTGTCCCCGGCCTGTGCCTGGCTCTCTTGCTGGCAGGCTGCGCCGCCCCGGCGGCAGAAGCCCCCGCGGAAGTACCCGCAGAATCTCCTGTAGAAAAAACCGAAGCGCCAGCGGCCCCCGCTGCTACCGTCCTCTCCTTTCCGGAGTACGCCTTGGAGGTCTCCTTGACCCTCCCGGAAGGTTGGAGCGCCCAGATGCGCGCCCCGCTGGAGCCCAGCCAGCGTCCCAAGTACCTGACCTTAGGTCCGGCACTGGCCGCCGGGATCTATAACGAGGAGGGCGCTGAGGTGGGCGCCATCGGTGCTGAGACCTACACCGAGACCGAAGGCGCCGAGGACCTGCCCCAGGCTATCTACTCCAACCTGACCCTCGCCAACCACTACAATTTCAGCGCCCGGCCGCCGGAGCAAGACGGCTTCTACCAGCCGGTCAAGGAGACCGAAACCGGCGAAACGGCGCTGACCCAGGTCTACTACTCCCCCATGATGGCCCAGGAGGTGGGCTACGGGGAGGCCGAACGCTACAACAAGGGTATCCTCTCCTATGACCGGGAGCTGCTTGCCTATGTGGCGGTGGACCTGGACGCCGACCTGGTCTCGGACGAACAAGCGGAGCAGATCGCCCAAAGCCTCGTCCTTTCCCCGGCCGCGCAATAACCTTTTCCAAACAGCAAAAGAGCCGGTCCCCGCGCGGGGACCGGCTCTCTTTTTTCGCCAAAGTTTAACGGAAGGTATATTCTGTCGTGCTGTATCCTTCTTGTTTTCCATTTTTCACCCGATACTGCTCCACCGTCAGGCTCACAAGCTCGCCGGAGCCGTCCAGCTGCATCCGCGCCTCGGTGGACAGGTCGCTGGGCAGGTCGGTTTGATACTTGCGCACCGCCGAAGCGTCAAACTCCAAGGTGATGACGCTGCCGTCCTGGTTTTCCTCCCGGGTGATGTTGCTGAGGTTTTCCAGCTTCACCCCTTTTTCCAGCAGCGGGGTCATAAGCGCTTCCTTTGCCTTGCGGAAGTCGCTGTACCGCTCGTAGACCTCCCGGTCGCCGGAACCGTAGCTCAAGGAGGTCTGCATGGTCTGGGCGATGGTCATGTCCGCCTCGATCTCGGCGTTCTCCACCGTCTCGCCCTCCTTGTCGTAGGCGTTGGTTACGTCGTAGTCCAGCTCCCGCAGGCTCTTTTTGCCCTGGTCGTCCTGGGCCACCACGATGGTGCCCGCCTTGCGGTCAAAAGCCTGGGTCATCTGGCTCTGGAAGGTATCGAACCACTGCTTCTGCTGCTGGCTGAAGCTGCTGCTCTGGGTGGAAGCTGCCGGCTGGGCCGGTTTCTCCTGTTGAGCATTTTGCTCGGCAGTTTGCTCGGTATTCTGCTGGGCATTTTGCTGGGCAGTTTGCCCGGCATTTTGCCCGGCAGTCGGTTTTTCCTCTGCCGGGGTTTCTTCCGGCTGGGAGCCGCTTTCCGGCGTTTCCTCCGGCTGGGACGGGGTCTCTTCGGGTTTGGTTTCGGGTTCTTCTTCGGGGGTCTCTTCCGGCTGGGTCTCGGGGGCTTCTTCGCCCGCTTCGTCCACCAGTTCTACCTCCTGGCGCGGAAGGGCGTCCTCCTCCCCTTTTCGGGAGGCGCATCCGCTAAAAAGCACCAGGCAGGCGCAGAGGCACACCACCATCCAACGATATCTCATCCCTTCCACTTCCTTTCGTTTGCTGCAAAGCGTTCCGCACCGGGCGGGGCGCTTTTTGTTTGGGTTGTTTTCTTCATTGTAGCACAGTTTTTCTCGGAAAGATAGCATATCCTGTAAACCCTTTGCCGCGTGCCCTCTTTCGACCAGAATCCCCCGCCTTTTCCGCCGCCTTTCCCGCAAATTTTCAGCCCGTTGGCGGTATTCTGTAATCGATCCCAAAAATCCCTCCCCTGCCGGCCGCCGGGCTGCGGGAGGCGTCCCCATTTTCCGGCGGAGGAACGAGGAAAATCGACCATGTCTGTTCAATTGGAATGGAAGGACGCCGTCCTGGTGGCATATCTTTCCGGCGAGCTGGACCATCACACCACCCGCCCCATCCGCCAGGAGATCGACGACGCTGCCTCCCAGTCCCCGCCGGAGCTTCTGGTGCTGGACTTTGGGGGCGTGAGCTTTATGGATTCTTCCGGCATCGGCCTGGTCATGGGCCGGTACCGTCTCATGGAGGAGCTGGGCGGCCAGATCATCCTGCAAAACCTGCCTGCCCCCATCAAAAAGGTCATGCGGGTCGCCGGGATGGACAAGCTGGCGGCCTTCCGCTGAGCGCTCCCTCTTTTATCGTGTCTGTTTTGCGGCCATTTGCTGCACCACAGGCCCATGTTTCCACACACTGGAGGTACCATCGAATGAAAGCCATCAACACCATGCGCCTTGTTTTTGACTCCCGCTCGGTCAACGAGTCCTTTGCCCGGACGGCCACCGCGGCCTTCCTCACCTCCCTGGACCCGACGGTGGAGGAGATCACCGACCTGAAGACCGCCGTCTCCGAAGCGGTGACCAACGCCATCGTCCACGGCTACCGGGAGCGCATCGGCAAGGTGTACATAACAGCAAATATCTACGGAGACAACCGGGTGGTGGTCAAGATCAAGGACACCGGCTGCGGCATCGAGGACGTCCGCCAGGCCATGGAGCCGCTGTTCACCACCCGCCCCGACCAAGAGCGGGCCGGACTGGGATTCGCCGTTATGGAAAGCCTCACCGACAAGGTGAAGGTTTTCTCCCAGCCGGGAAAGGGCACTACCGTGGTCCTGACCAAGAAGATCGTCTCCAAAGGAGCGGCCAATGAGCACAGCGACGGAATCTAGCCGGGACCAGATCATCGAAAGCAACCTGGGCCTGGTCCACGCCTGCGCCCACAAATTCAAGGGCAAGGGCATTGAGTACGACGACCTGTTCCAAGCCGGGTGCATGGGGCTGGTCAAAGCCACCGACGCCTTCGACACCAGCCGGGGCGTCAAGTTTTCTACCTACGCCGTCCCGGTGATCTTGGGCGAGATGCGCCGCCTCTTCCGGGACGGCGGCACCGTCAAGGTCAGCCGCAGCCTCAAGGAGCTTTCCTTAAAGGCGGTGCGCCAGCGGGAGCAGTTTTCCAAGCGGGAGGGCCGGGAGCCCACCGTCGGGGAGCTGGCACAGCTTCTTTCGGTCAGCGAGGAAGCGGTGGTGGAAGCGCTGGGCGCCTCGGCCCCGCCCCTTTCCCTGACCCACGAGGAGGACTCCGCCGAGATCGACCTGCCGGTCTCCTCCCCCGAGGAGCTGCTTTCCGACCTGATCGCCCTGCGGCAGGTGGTGGGCCAGCTGGAGCCCCGGGACCGGGAACTGATCCGCCTGCGCTACTTTGGCAGCAAAACCCAGACCCAGACCGCCCAGGTGTTGGGCATGACCCAGGTGCAGGTCTCCCGCCGGGAAAAAAAGATCCTGGCCCTGCTGCGGGAAAAGCTCCTCTGACCCCGTTTTCCCCTACTCTTTCCTTTGCCATCTTCTCTTCCCTTTTCTTCTCCTCTCTACCCTTCTTTTTTCCTTTTCTGCTTTTCTTTTTTCTAAGGTGAAAACTTCCATGTTTTCGCCTTTTTTTCCTGCTCGGATTTGGCAGATTCCCGTTTTTTCTCTTCCCCGCCCCAAGCTATTTACAAACCCCGCCGGAAAACTTATAATTATGGGTAAACCAAGTGGCATCCGCCACGCAGAACCCAGAGTTTTAACTTCAAGAAAAGGTCGGTGTATTATGTCCCATCAAAATGTAGTCATCCTGGACTTCGGCGGCCAGTATAACCAGCTGATCGCCCGGCGCGTCCGCGATCTCGGCATCTACTGCGAGATCGTCCCCTACCGCAAAGCTACCGTGGAGGAGATCAAACAGAGAAACCCCATCGGTCTGATCTTCACTGGCGGCCCCAACAGCGTCTACGAAGAAGGCGCTCCCAAGATCGACCCCGCCATCCTGGAGCTGGGCATCCCGGTGCTGGGCCTGTGCTACGGCTGCCAGCTGCTGGCCCACACCCTGGGCGGCAAGGTGCTCACCTCCCCCGCTAAGGAGTTCGGCAAGACCCCTACCGCCTTTGACACCACCAGCCCCCTCTTTGAAGGCCTCCCCCAGGAAGCCATCACCTGGATGAGCCATGTAGACTACGTGGGCCAGCTGCCGGAAGGCTTCCGCAGCATCGCCCACACCGACGGCTGCCCGGTAGCCGCCATGGAAAACCCCGAAAAACGCATCTACGGCTTCCAGTATCACCCCGAGGTGCAGCACACCGAAAACGGCAGCCAGATGCTGCATAACTTCCTCTATCGCGTCTGCGGTGCGGCCGGTGACTGGACCATGAAGGACTACTGCGCTACCGCCATCCAGCAGGTACGCGAAAAGGTCGGCGACGGCAAAGTGCTGCTGGCCCTCTCCGGCGGCGTGGACAGCTCGGTCGTAGCCAAGCTCCTTTCCAAAGCCATCGGCAACCAGCTGACCTGCATCTTCGTCGACCACGGCCTCATGCGCAAAAACGAAGGCGACGAGATCGAGCAGGTCTTCGGCAACGGCGACATCAACTTCGTCCGTGTCAACGCCGAGGAACGCTTCCTCTCCAAACTGGCCGGCGTAGAAGAGCCGGAGCGCAAGCGCAAGATCATCGGCGAGGAGTTCATCCGTGTCTTCGAAGAAGAAGCCAAAAAGATCGGCAAGGTGGACTTCCTGGCACAGGGCACCATCTACGCCGACGTGGTGGAATCCGGTACCGGTGAAGCCGCTGTCATCAAGAGCCACCACAACGTAGGCGGCCTGCCGGACTATGTTGATTTCAAAGAGATCATCGAGCCGCTGCGCCTGCTCTTTAAGGACGAGGTCCGCCGCCTGGGTAAGGAACTGGGCCTGCCGGACTACCTGGTCAACCGTCAGCCCTTCCCTGGCCCCGGTCTGGCCATCCGCATCATCGGCGAGGTCACCAAGGAGAAGCTGGACATCCTGCGCGAGGCCGACTTCATCTTCCGCGATGAGATCGCCAAAGCCGGTCTGGACCGCTCCATCCACCAGTACTTCGCGGTACTGACCTCCATGCGCTCCGTCGGCGTCATGGGCGATTTCCGTACCTACGACTACACCCTGGCACTGCGCGGCGTCACCACCGCTGACTTTATGACCGCCGACTGGGCCCGCATCCCCTACGAGGTGCTGGACAAGGTCTCGGTACGTATCGTCAACGAAGTGGACCACATCAACCGTATCTGCTACGACATCACCTCCAAACCCCCGGCAACCATCGAGTGGGAATAATTCAGGAAGCCTGAAAAATCCTGTAATAACGGGATTTTCTGAGAGTCGATGTCCTCCGTGGCAACAATTTGGCATCATTTTTTCAGGATTCATAAAAAGAGCGCCCCCGGAAAAACCGGGGGCGCTCCCTTTTTTCGATCGTTATTGGATCGCGATGCTCGTGCTCTTGGGCAACTGTTTTTGCTCCTGTTTGGGCAGGACAAGCTTCAGGATGCCGTCTTCGTACTTGGCGGAAATATCCTCCGGCTTCAGGTCACCCACATAGAAGCTCCGGCTACAGGAACCGGCGTACCGCTCCTGACGGATGTAGCGGCCTTTCTGGTCCTCTTCACTCTTATCCAGGCCCTTGGTGGCACAGATACTCAGGTAGCCGTCTTTCAGCTCCACGTTGATCTCGTCCTTCTTAAATCCCGGAAGGTCGATATCCACTTCGTATTTATCTTCCACTTCCCGAACATCGGTCTTCATCAGATTCTTGGCATGCTTACCGTACAGCGGGTTATGGTCGTTCCACATGGGGAGCATCCCAAAGTTATCATCGAAAAATTCATCAAACAGATTTTCACCAAAAATGCTGGGCAACATAAGTCATTCCTCCATTCTTTGTACTTATACTTTGCCCTGCGGGAGAGGCCCCTTTGGTCCCTCTCTTGGAACAACTTTATATTACCACCAGCCGTTAGCACTGTCAACATTAGAGTGCTAAAATTCACAAATGTCATCATTTCTGTTCAAAAGATATGCAATTTTTCGCCCGCCGTCCTCATGGAGCACAGGAAACCCCATCGCCGCTCGTCAAAATACCGCCAGCAAAATGCTCCGGTCGTCCCTCATCCGGTACTTCTATTCCCGGTCAGAAGCGGACCGCCCCCAACCGATGCAGAGAAGCAGCGCCGCTCCTCCCAGCAGCAAGGCAAGACCGCCCCGCGCCAAAGCAGGCAGCTTCAGCAGCGCCCCCAACGCCGGGGATAGCTTTTGCGCCAGCGGCAAGCTGAGCAGCAGCGGCAGGCTGTTGAAGCAGCCGTGCAGCAGTATAGACGGGAGGAGCGACCCCGCCCCCTCCAAAAGGGCCGCACTGCATAGACCCAACACCGTCCCAGACAGCAGGTGCGGCAGGCTAACGTGCATGGCGGCAAAGTACAGCGCACTCACCAGGGCCGCCACCCACGCTTTCTGCTCGCGGCGCAGCGCCTGATAAAACCCGCCGCGAAACACCAGTTCTTCCACCAACGCCGGCAGCAGGATGGCCTGGAGCAGATATTGCCCGGCGCCCTGTCCCAGCAGGCCGCCTACCACGTTCCCCTCCCCGGACGCCATAGGGGTAAACAGCGACTGGACGCACAGATTGGCCGTCATCAAAAGCAGGCCGCAGACGACCGCCAGCACGCTCCCCTTTCCTCGGGCGGAACGGCCTTTTCTCTCCGGGAGAAGGCTTCTCCAGGAAAGACCGCGATACCGCAGGGCGCCCAGCATCCAGGCCAGCATCACCGCCTGTCCAAACACCGTCGTCGGTCCCGGACTGCCAAATGCCGACGCCCAAAAGAGCACCAGCAGCGCCTGCGCCGGCAGATAGGTAAGAAACATACACCCAAACAAAATATGGCATTGCTTCGTGGTCATTTTCTTCCCTCCCCTTTATTTTTCCCGAAGTTGCCGGAGCATCCGCCGGGCAAAGTCCCTCAGCTGCGCTTCGTTCCAATGGGGTCCCGCCTCGGCACAGCCACAATGGAGCTGCCATGCCTGCCGCGCTAGCTCTGCATCCTTTTTCGGAAGGGCCTTCTGCGCCCAATGGGCCGCCTGCTCCTTGGAAAGGACCTTTCCTTCCCGCAGGTAACCCAGCACCCGGCAAAGATTCAGCACCCCGTCCACCGGTGACTGCCCGATCTCCTCCTCCGCCCCCTCCACATCATAGAGGATGCTGTCCAGATAGGCTTCCCGCGGGACCGGAGCGAACACCTGCTCCGGCGGCGGGCCCCAAAGGGTCCGGCAGGCGGTACGCACCACCGTAATGTGGGCCGCCAAGTCCCGGTCGGTGCCGTTCATCCCGGCGCAGTAGGCCGCCAAATCCTGCTGGCAGCGCTGGCGGTGCATGGGGGAATAATGCAGCACAAACGGCATGGGGTGCGGCATCCGCCGGCAGTCCTCCCAAAGCAGCCAGCTCATCTCCAACCCTTTGGGCGGAGCCAGGGCTTCCAGTTTGAGAAGCTCCCCCATCAGCTGTTCCTTCTGCTGCTGGGAAGGCGCTGTCCGGCTGACCATCAGCCAATCGATATCGCTGTGCTCCCAGCAAAAGCCTCCCAGCGCCAGGGAACCGTGGACATACAGTCCCACCAGGTCCTCTCCACACACCGCCCGGCTGGTGACAGTGATCCGCTCCAAAAGCTCTTCCACCCGTTTTTCCACCATGCTCCCCTCCTTTTTCCTTATTATAGCAGTCCCCCTCTTCCCTCACAAGCCCTTGCTCCTGATGCAAAACGCGCGCCGCTTGGAAAGCGACGCGCGTTTCTTTCTTTGAATTTTTTCGGTTACTGTTCCAGCAGGGGCAGCTCTTCCTTGGGGGCTGCCAGCTCTTCCGGGTATCCCAGAGAATTTTCACTTTCCCGGTCGAACAGGTGGATGCGCTCCGGGTCCAGGCAGAAGGACACCGTTTCCCCGGTGGCACAGGGCAGGCGGTCGTAGATAACCACCACTTCTTTGTCGCCCAGGGCAACATAAGCGCCGCGCTTGTTTCCGTAATCCTCCACATAGCGCAGGGTACCGCAGAGGCTGTTGGGCCGGGCTCCCGCCTCCAGATGAATGTGCTCGGGACGAATACCCAGGCAGAGGGCCTGTTTCCCGCTTTTTGCTATCTGACGGTTCCAGCATTCCGGCAGGGAAACCTGCTGGCCCATGACCTGCAGGCCGCCATCGGTCCAGTCGGCTTGCAGGATGTTGGTGGCCGGGGAACCGATGAACTTGGCGGTAAAAACATTTGCCGGACGGTTATACACGTTGTAAGGGGTATCCATCATCTGCAGCTTGCCGTGGTTCATCAGGGCGATGCGCTGGCCCACCGTCATGGCCTCTACCTGGTCGTGGGTCACGTAGATGAAGGTCTGGTTGTACATCTCGTGGATGCGCACCAGCTGTTTGCGGGCCTGTACCCGCAGCTGCGCGTCCAGGTTGGAAAGAGGCTCGTCCAGCAGCAAATAGCTGGACTTTTTGGCCAAAGCGCGCGCCAAAGCCACACGCTGGCGCTGGCCGCCGGAAAGCTCGCGGGGCTTGCGGTTCTCATAGGGCTTGAGGCTCAGGATATCCAGCACCGTATCCAACCGCCGTTCCACCCGGTCCTCCTCCATTTTATGGACCCGCAGCGCGTAGGTGATGTTGTCCCGCACGCTCATATGGGGGTAGAGGGCGTAGTTCTGGAACACCATGGAAATGTCCCGCTTACCGGACGGGACCTCATTGACCCGTTTGCCGCCCATGCGCAGCTCGCCGCCGGTGATCTCCTCCAATCCGGCGATCATCCGCAGGGTGGTGGACTTGCCGCAGCCGGAAGGTCCCAGCAGAATCAGACGCTCCCCTGCCTGGATGCTCATATTCAGATCTTCGATCACCTGGGTCTTTTGATAGCTCTTTTCCACGTGATCGAATACAATGCTTTCGTTGTTTGCCATAACCGCGTTATCCTTTCTGTGTTAGCCTTTGATGCCGGAAGAGGCGAAGGTACTCATAATATACCGTTGGAAGATCAGGTACAGCATGACCGGGATCAGCATGGAGATCACCGCCATCGCCATAACGGTGGTGAATTCCGTGCCGGCTTCGGCGCTGCTGAACAGCTGCATTGCCAGGGAAAGGGTGTAGTTTTCCTTGCTGCGCAGGATCAGCGTCGGCCAGACGTACTCGTTCCAGGAGTTGATGAAGAAGATGATCCCCGTCGCCACGATCGATGGGCGGCAGATGGGCAGGATAATGTCCTTGAGGGTGCGCATCCTGCCGATGTCGTCCAGCTGGGCGATCTCGGTCAGGGCCTTGGGGATGGAGCGCATGGTCTGGCGCAGCAGGAAGATCCCGGTGGCGTCCGCCAGCTGCGGCAGCACAATACCCAACACATTGTCAAAGAGGCTCAGCTTGGAAACGGTGATGTAGTTGGGGATCATGGTCACGGTAAAGGGGATAAAAATCGTGCTGATCATCACAAAGTACAGGATATTTTTGCCTTTAAACTCCGTAAAGACGAAGGCATAGGCCGCCAGGATGCTGGTGATCAGCTTGCAGGCGGTTACGATCACCGCTACGGTCAGGGTATTGAGGGTGATCTGCACAATGGGAAGCTGGTTTGCAATATCCAGGTAGTTTTGGAGGGTAAATCCGCCGGAGAAGATGCTTCCGCCTCCGTAGATGCTCTGCAGCGACTTGAAGGAATACAGCAGCGCAAACAAAATGGGGACGATGGCGATCACCACCAGCAAAGCCAGCGGGATGTGCCATCCGATCTGCAGGTCCGCCGGGTGCGCGGTCTTAGTTTTCATAGTACACGCCCTTCTCTACAAATTTAAACTCCAAAAACAGCAGGAAGCCAAACAGCAGCATCATCAGGATCGCGTAAGCCGACGCGGTTCCGGTCTTGAAGAAGCCGAACGCCTGGTCGTATACGGCGTAGATCAGGTTGGTGCTGGCGTTGTCGGGGCCGCCCCGGGTGATCATATTGATGGGGGTGAACACCTGCTGCATGCCGGTGACGATGGAAAGGATCAGCACATAGATGCCGGTGGAACTGCTCATGGGCACCACGATGTTGCAGAAGATCCGCCAGGTGGGGATGTTGTCCATGCGGGCGGCCTCCACCGCCTCCATCGGCACGCTGGCTACGCCGGCCATAACCACGATGAAGTTATAGCCAAAGATCTTCCAGCTGGTCATAATGCTCAGTACCACAATGACCAGCCCTTGGGTGTTGCTCCAGATGGGTACCTCCAGCCCCAGCGCCTTGGCCACACCGGCCACCGGACCCGAGATGGGGTTGAGCAGCCAGACGAAGATCATCGTCCCCACCACCAGCGAGATCACGCTGGGCAGGAAGATGGTGCTTTTGTAAAACTGCTGGCCCTTTTTCAGTACAAAGGTCAGGATAAAGGAAAAGATGTACGGCGCCGCAAAGTCGATCAGAAGCAGCAGCAGGATGTACAGGACCGTATTCCCCATGATCTTGCCGAAATTGGGGTCGGTAAAAATCGAAATGTAGTTGTCCAGCCCTACAAACTCCTTGGTGGGGCGGGTCATATTCCAGTCAAAAAAGCTCAGGTAGAAGGTGTACAGCAGCGGATAAAACATAAACACCGAAAACAAGATCAGTGCCGGAGCCAGCAGCAATGCCGGGACTCCCTTTTCTCCGATCCGGAGCCGCTTCTTTTCGTTCCCCTTTTCCCGGGGGTAAACCGCTACCGCAGCCGAAATGGGATCACTCACAATATCTCTCCTTTATCAGGAGGGCTCACCGTCTCCGGCAAGCCCTCGGGTCATGGGTCATTCTTCTGGTTGGTTAGGAAATATAGCCCTGGACCTTTGCCTGGCACTCGTCCATCGCGGTGTTGACATCCTTGGTTCCGCCGAGGATCTGGTCACGCATGTCGATGAGCGCCTGCTGCGCTTCCAGTGCAGAACCGGGCCAAGCGGTCCACTGTACGGCATCGGCACGCTGGTCCATCGCTGCCTGCATCAGGGGGTTGGTCTCCAGGTAGTCCTTGAGGATCTGGGAGTTTTCTGCGCCTTTGGTAGCGGGAACATAACCGGTACCGGCTACCCATTTGGCGGAGTTGTCATCGCTGCACAGGAACTTGATGAACTCCCAAGCGGCTTTCTGCTCCTCTTCCTCCTGTGCAGTGATCGCCAGGTAGCAGCCGCCGGCCGGTACGGCACGTTCCTCTCCTGCAAAGGTGGGGAAGGTGGTGGAGCGGACATCGAAGCTGGCGGAATTCATGATGTTGGTGGCTTTGGCGATGGAAGAAACACACATAGCGATCTCGCCGTCGTTAAAGGCCTTAAGTCCATCGTCCAGGGAGGTCAGATGAACGGCTGCCTGGTCCTTGACCACCAGGTCTGCGTAAGCCTGCATGGCTGCCTTGCCCTTTTCGGAGTTGAAGGTCGCTTCGGCTTTGTCGCCGTCACGGGTCAGCATGGAAGCGCCGCCGGATTCCAAAATCGCCTGCAGCACCCAGGTGTCGCCTTCCTGCAGGTAAGCGCCGTATTTGCCGGTTTTCTCCTTTACGGTTTTGGCAAAGGAAACAAACTCATCCCAATCCTTGGGGCCGTCCTCAGACAGGCCAGCTTCCTTGAGCAGATCGGCGTTGTAGAACAGCACCGGGTTGGATACCGAGTAGGGCACGCCTGCCAGAACCCCTTTGCTGTTTTTGGCCAGGTTCAGGATGCTGTCCTCAAAGGTATCGGTAAGGAAGTTTGCATCCTCGGGGAAGTACTTGTTTACCACCTCTTCGGGGCTGATGTAGGAGAAATTCTCCGGGAAGTACTCGATGTTGGACCAGGAGACCTGCACAATAGCCGGGGCATTGCCTGCTGCGGTATCGGCCTGCAGGTTTTTGAGCAGTTCGTCATAGCCGTTGTTGAAGCGGCCTTCCACCTGGATGCGGTCCTGGCTGGCGTTGAAGGTATCGATGAACTCCTGGACTGCGGCGCCGCCCTGGTTCTCGCTGTTGATGTGCCAGTACTGGATCTTGATTGGTTCACCGGCAGCGGAAGCGTCCTCCGCGCTGGCAGCAGAGCTGGAGCCGCATCCGGTCATAGCAGAGGTCAGCATTGCGGCACAAGCCAGCAGAGCGACGATTTTTTTCTTTGTAAACATAAATTTCCTCCTGTTTTTTCGGTATCTTATAAACTCTCAAACACTATTTTCTTTCCACCCGCCGGGACGCTAAAAGGTCAGACGGCAGATCTGTGGGTGGAAGGGAAACACCTGATGGGGATGAACGATAATGCTGCGGTCCTCCAGCCAGCAGGTATTGTAGCCTCTGGTTTCGGTATAAACCACCTCGGTGGGGCTGACGGTCTCCACCCCGAAGGCAAAGGACTCTGCCGTTACCTGCTGGATGCCGAAGATGGTGCGGGTCTCCGCGTAATGTGCGTGGCCGCACAGATAGGCGATCACATCGCTGTTCGATAAGATCTGCTCCAGCCGCGGGGAAAAGCTGGTGTCAAACCAGGCCTGCTGGCTTTTCAGCGGGTGATGGCCCAGCAGGACGGTGCCGTTTTCTGCCGGCTGGCTCAGCTCCTGTTCCAGCCAGTCCAGTTCCTCCTCGGGGATGCTGCCGTATCCGTTTCTCTCCTCGGCAGTATCCAGCACCAGGAAGCGATATCCGCCCAGCTCGTACTTGGTGTAGTAACGGCCCTGGGCTTTTTTGCCCAGAAAACCTTCATAGAAGGCTTCTTTCAGGTCGTGGTTGCCCAGCACCGGGATCACCGGGATGCCGGCGCAGTTTTTTTCCAGCAGCCCGCGCAGATAAACATAATCCTCCACGGTGCCTTCGTGTACCAGGTCTCCGGTCAGGACGATAACGTCCGGCTGCGAAGCCACCGCTTCCCGCAGGCCTGTCACAAAATAATTGACCGGCTGTATGGGCTGGCGCAAAGGTTCCCGGTCGGTCATTGCGCCATGATAATCCTGCAGGACATGCAGGTCAGAAAGATGTGCGATCTTTAACTTTGCCATGGTTCTCCTTTCTGACGCCGGTCGTCTGCCGGCGTGCCGCTCCTTGTTGGAGCATGGTCCATTATAAGCAGCGTTTATTAAGCACAATATCTGTGGTTGGTTAAACCTCCCCTTCTTTTTCCCACCGGGCCAAATTTATATTATTTGCACAAAAATACCTTCTTTTTTTGCCCTGCTTTCCTGCAATCACAGAAAATCTCGCATATTTTCTGGCAATTTTCCTGATGCTTCCTTGTGCGCTTCCGAAATCTGTTATTTTATTTTGGCATTGAGTGAAATTTCTGTTATCTTTTTGTGAGACGGCTTCCCCTTTCTTTTTTGCAACAAAAAAGACACCCTCCGGATTGCGGAAGGTGTCTTTTTCTTATAAGTTTTCCACTAACGCATACAATTCGTCCATGCGCTCGATGCGATAGTCGCTTTCCAGACGGTCGCCCTGGAAGTTGCTTCCCTCATTTAAAAAGCCGACGCTATGCAGTCCCGCTTCTCGCAGTGCCCGGCAGCCCGGTACGCTGTCCTCGACCCCCAGCGCCTGCTCTGCCTTTACACCGGCCAGCCGCAGCGCCTCCAGATAAATATCCGGCGCGGGTTTCAGGCGGGTCACCTGGTCCTTGGTAACAAAGAAGTCGATATACGGGGTGACTCCCAGATAATCCGCCACCTCCCGCACAAAGCTTTCATCGGAAGAGGAGGTGATGGCCACCTGACGTCCGCTTTCCTTTAAGCTGCGCAGCACGCGGCCCAGTCCCGGCATCTCCGGCACCTTGGCCTCCTTGATCACATCCATGGTTTTCTGGAAGTGCTGCTGGGCAAGCTGCTCCACATCCGCCTGAATGCCTTCGTTTTGGCAGATGGACTGCCAATATTCCCGCACCGAATAGCCGCAGGGGCGCACGTTTTGGGGCAGCTCCACGCCCAACTCCCGGGCGATCTGCTCATTGGCCCGGGCGTGGGCCCATTCATTATCCAACATGGTGCCATCCATATCAAAGGCCACCAGTTTAATCTGTTTGTCGTCGTTCATGGGTCGTTCTCCTATCTGTTCTGGGACGAGATTCTGTGTTGTTTGCTCGGTTCTGACCCCCGTATTATACGTTCCCTTTCCTTTCTGCGTCAACAAAGCGGACTTTTGATTTCTGTTTTGTTTTTGTAAAGTCCGCTTTGTTTTTCTCTTTCCGGGGAAGATTTATCCTACATTTCATCTTCCCTTTGCAAGTATCTAACCCGGGCAGGATATACTAAAAGAAACGCTGCCTTTTGCGGCAAACGACCAAAAAGAGAGGGATCTATTTTGTATTGTGTCATCGATATTGGCTCCAACACCATCCGGCTGGTGATCTGCCGGATGGAAAACGGGGTCATCCGCCCCATCCTCAGCAACAAATATACGGCTGGTCTGGCGGGCTATGTGGACAAGAAAAACTGCCTTTCCAAAGAAGGCATCGAAAAGCTCATTGCGGTGCTCCGGGACTTCCAAGGGGTGCTGAGCATCCTGCCGGACTGCCCGGTCTACCCCTTTGCCACCGCTTCCCTGCGCAACATCGTCAACACCGAGCAGGTGCTGGAAGCCGTCCGGCAGGAGACCGGCTTTGCCATCCAGGTGCTGTCCGGCTACGAGGAAGCCATGCTGGACTACCGCGGCGCCATCCGCCACGTCAAGGAGGACGCCGGCCTTCTGGTGGACATCGGCGGCGGCAGCACCGAGCTGGTGTTCTTTAAGGATGCTTCGGTGCTGGCGGCCCACTCCATCCCCCTGGGCTCCCTCAACCTGTACAGCCGCTTTGTCAGCAGCGGCATCCTCCCCAACAAAAAGGAGCTGCGTGCTATGCAGGAGGAGGTCTGCCGGGTGCTGGAAGAATCCATGCCCCCAGCCCGGGAATACGTCGCCCAGCCGCTATGCGGCGTCGGCGGCACCGCCCGCGCTGCCCTGGCTCTCTTCCAGTCCATGCGCAAGGACGGCGGCGACGAGCCGGTGTACGAACTTTCC
This sequence comes from Oscillospiraceae bacterium, assembly GCA_019423755.1. Classification (GTDB taxonomy): domain Bacteria; phylum Bacillota; class Clostridia; order Oscillospirales; family Ruminococcaceae; genus Negativibacillus. The sequence continues at coordinate 15,570 of JAHZAU010000023.1, read as the reverse complement.
TTTTTGGACCGGGTGCTGGAACTGGCGGAGGAAAACCCCCGCAAGCTGCTGCGCCGCATCCTGAAGATCGCCCCGGACCGCGTGCATACCCTGGTGCCCGGCGTGGTCATCCTGTGCAGCGTCGCCCGACTTTACGGCAGCCGCACCGCCCTCACCAGCCCCTACGGCGTCCGGGAGGGTTACCTGTCTTATATGTTGGAAAAGGAGGGCATCCTCTGTGATTGATCTGGCATTTACCCAAAACCGGGAACTTTCCTGGCTGGCCTTTAACGACCGGGTGCTTTCCGAAGCCACCGACGAGACCGTCCCCCTGCTGGAACGGCTCAAGTTCGTCTCCATCTTCACCAGCAACCTGGACGAATTTTTCATGATCCGGGTAGGCAGCCTGTTTGACCTGCAGAACATTAAGCCCGACTCCCGGGACAAACGCTCCGGCTGGACGCCCCAGGAGCAGCTGGACGCCATCTACGCCGCGGTGCGCCCGCTGTACCAAAAGCGGGAGGAGATCTGCGCCTCGCTGGAACGGCAGCTGCGGGTCCACGGCATCTGCCGCCTGGCCTATTCCGAGCTAGAAGGCCCCGAGCAGAAGTTCTGCACCCAGTACTTCCGCTCCTCCGTCGCGCCCATCCTCTCCCCTCAAATCGTAGACACTCACCACCCCTTCCCCCACCTGCGCAACAACGTCATCCATGTAGGCGCCTGGGTCAAGTACAAAAGCCGGGACGTTTTCGCCGTGGTGCCGGTACCGGACGCCCTGCCCCCGGTGCTTTTCCTGCCGGGCAGCGACCTGCGCTACATCCATATGGAGGAGCTGATCCTTGCCTTTTTGGAAGAGATCTTCCCCGGCTACATCGTCCAGGAGAAGCTGTCCTTCTGCGTCACCCGAAACGCCGACATCAACCCGGAGGACGAAGCCTTTGACCTGGACAGCGACCTGCACGAGGACTTCCGCAAAAAGATGAAGAAGGCCCTGCGCCAGCGCACCCGCCTGGCCCCGGTGCGGCTGGAACTTTCCGCCCCCATCAGCGCCGCCTTCTGCTCCTACTTAAAGCAGCGTCTCCCCATCGCCGACCCACAAATCTACATCACCTCCGCCCCGCTCAAACTGGGGTACGCCTTCTCCCTGGCCGGACGGCTGCCGGAAGTCAAGCGCAAGGCCCTGACCTACCCGGCCTTCACCCCCTGCCTTCCTGGGGACCTGAACCCCAAGGAAAGCATCCTGCGTCAGGTGCTCAAAAAGGACCGCCTGCTTTCCTACCCCTTTGAAAGCATGAGCCCCTTTTTAAACCTTGTGCGGGAGGCTTCCCAGGACCCCGACGTTATCTCCATCAAGATCACCATCTACCGCCTGGCCCGCAAGGCCAAACTGGTGGAATACCTGTGTGATGCGGCGGAACGGGGCAAGGACGTCACCGTACTCATCGAGCTGCGGGCCCGCTTTGACGAGCAGAACAACATCGACTGGTCCGAGCGGCTGGAAGAGGCGGGCTGTACCGTCATCTACGGCTTCGAGGAGTATAAAGTCCACTCCAAGATCTGCCTCATCACCCGCCGGGAGCACGGCGAGATCCGCTACATCACCCAGGTGGGCACCGGCAACTACAACGAAAAGACCGCCGAGCAGTACACCGACCTTTCCCTGCTGACCGCCGACCAGCGGATCGGGCTGGACGCCACGGAATTCTTTAAGAATATGTCCATCGGCAACCTGGACGGGGACTACAAGGAACTGCTGGTGGCCCCGGTGTCGCTGAAAAGCACCCTGCTGCAGAAGATCGACGAGGAGATCGCCAAGCGCAGCCAGGGCCGCATCGTCATCAAGATCAACTCCATCACCGACGTGGAGCTCATCGAAAAGCTCAAGCAGGCCTCCTGCGCCGGCGTACAGGTGAGCATGATCGTCCGGGGCATCTGCTGCATCCTGCCCGGCGTCCCCGGCAAGACCGAAAACATCCGCATCGTCAGCATCGTCGGCCGCTACCTGGAACACTCCCGCATCTACTGCTTCGGCACCGGAAGCTCGGAGTCCATCTACCTGTCCTCCGCCGACTTTATGACCCGCAACACCCAGCGCCGGGTGGAGGTGGCCTGCCCCATCTACGACCGGGAAGCCCGCGCCAAGATCCACCGCATCCTGGACGCCTGCCTGGCGGACAACACCAAAGCCCGCCTGCTGCAGCCGGACGGCAGCTACGTCCCCTGCCCCCAGGGAGGCACCCCGGTGGACAGCCAGCAGCTGATGATGGACCAGGCCGTCCACGACCAGGCCCAAACCGCCGTCAAAATTACGCCTCCCCGTCTCAGCCTGCTGCGCCGCTTCAAAAACCCCTTCTCCCGCAAAAAATAACGATACAAACAAAACCCGCAAGACCTCCTAGGGCCGTGCGGGTTTTCCTTTTGCGCGGAAGCAAGAAAAAAGCAAGGTTTTCGAAACAAGATCTCCCATCATTTTATGATATAATAAAAAATCAGAAAATAGATCGAGGTGAAGCCCATGCCAAACAGTCCCATTGCCCACAAGCGCGTCCTTGACTGCGCATACATTGACATCGATACCTTGTGTCAAAATTTTCATATTCCGCAACAAGGTTATCATGAGAAGCAAGTGGAGGAAAGCCGCGCCCAATACGGGAAGAACGTCCTCTCCGGCCGGGCGGCGGATACCGTGCTCTACCGTCTGCGCCGGGCCTTTATCAATCCCTTTACCGTCATCCTGTTTGTGCTGGCCGTTATTTCTTTTTTCACCGATGTGGTGCTGGCGTCCAATTTCAGCCGCAACATTACCACCGCGGCCATCATTTTATGTATGCTGCTGTTTAGCGGCATGGTGCGCTCTATCCAGGAGATGCGCGCCAAACGCATCGCAGAACACCTAACCCAAATGGTTTCTTCCTCCGTGTTGGTGCTGCGGGAAGGCCGGTGGCAGAAGCTTTCCTCCGAAGAGCTTGTGGTGGGCGACCGGGTTCGCCTGTTTGCCGGAGAGCGGGTCCCGGCGGATATTCGATTGACACAGGCAAAGGATCTGTTTGTTTCTCAATCGGTCCTTACGGGCGAAAGCGCCATCCTTGCCAAAAATGCCGATACGCTTGTCTGCGGGCAGGCCCGGTCCTATTCCGACTACCACAATATTGCGTTTATGGGCTCCTCCATCACCGGCGGCAGCGGCGAAGGTATCGTGCTTGCAGTCGGGACCGATACGGTCTACGGCGGTTTTTCTGCGGTGGAAACTCAACAGAAAAACGGATTTGACCGGGGCGCCAATTCCATCGCATGGGTCCTGATTCGGTTTATGGCGGTTTTGATCCCCATCGTGTTTGTTGCCTGCGGGCTGACGAAAGGAGATTGGCTTGCCGCCTTTTTATTTGCGCTTTCGGTTGCTGTCGGCTTAACGCCCGAAATGCTCCCCATGGTCATCAACGCCTGTCTGGCAAAGGGCAGCGCCGCCATGGGCAAAAAGCAAACGGTGGTCAAAAACATCAATGCCATGCAGGGATTCGGGAGCATGGACGTTCTGTGCGTTGACAAAACCGGCACGCTGACCGGAGACAAGATCACGCTGGAATATTACATGGATGTTTTGGGGAACGAATGCCAATACGCCTTGGACCTTGCCTACCTAAACAGCCTCTACCATACAGGGGTACAAAATCACCTGGATGAAGCCATTCTGCATTATCGAGAGATGCCCGGACAAAAAAAGCATTATATGGAATTGGCGCAGCAGCATGAAAAGCTGGACGAGCTGCCTTTTGACCACGAGAGGCGGTTTGCCAGTATCCTAGTGCGCCACGGAGAAGAAAATCTGTTGATTGTCAAGGGCAGCGTGGACGAAGTCTGCCAAAAATGCAGCCATATCGAACACAAGGGAAAACGCCACCGGATTGATATCCCTGCACATGCCAGCGTCCACGCCATTGTGGATGAGATGCTGGAAGACGGCATGAAGGTTCTTGCCGTTGCGTATAAGCCGCTGGAAAAGGAGACCATCTCGCCGGAGGACGAAGAGGGTCTGACCTTGCTGGGCTATCTGGCCTTTTTTGATGCTCCCAAGCAAAGTGCCGCCGATGCCATTGCGAAGCTGCAGAAGCTGCACGTTGATGTGCGGGTGCTGACCGGGGACAATCAGGACACGGCGGTTTCCATCTGCCGCAGATTGGGGATCGATACTACGCATATCCTGACCGGGGCGGAGCTGGAGCATCTGACCGATAATGAGATCTCGGTAAAGCTGGAACATACAACGGTATTTTCTGAATTGTCGCCCAAGCAGAAGGTGCAGGTGGTGCAGATCCTCCGGGACAACGGGCACACCGTAGGCTTTTTGGGGGACGGCATGAACGATCTGCCCGCGATTGTCGAATCCGATGTGGGGATATCTGTGGATACGGCAGCGGAGACGGTCAAGGAAGCCGCCGACGTGGTCCTGCTGAAAAAAGACCTCAACGTGCTGGAAGAAGGTATCCAGGAAGGGCGCAGAGCCTTTGCCAATGTGTCAAAATACATCAAGATCACAGCGTCCTCCAACTTCGGGAACATCCTCTCCATCGTCATCGCCAGCGTCTTTCTGCCCTTTTTCCCGATGACGGCACTGCAGCTTCTTCTGCTAAATCTTCTATACGACATTTTGTGCCTCGCCCTTCCATGGGATCAGGTGGATGAGGAGGTCTGCGCCAGGCCGCTGGAATGGTCGGGCAAAACACTGGGGCGCTTTATGCGCTTTTTCGGGCCGATCAGCTCCTTTTTTGACATCATCACCTTTGCTTACCTGTTTTTTGTGCTGTGTCCTTCGGTCTGCGGCGGCAGCTTTGTTTCCCTCGCCGGGAGCGCAGCGCAGGCTCAGTTTATCGTCGTCTTTCAAACAGGATGGTTTTTGGAGTCCATGTGGACCCAGATCCTGATCCTGCATCTTCTGCGCACCCAAAAGGTCCCCCTGCTGCAAAGCCGGCCCTCCCGCCCGGTCATGCTGGTCACCTTGCTGGGTACTGTGCTTTTTACCCTGCTCACCTTTACCTCGGCAGGCAGCCTCATCGGGCTGACCGCCTTGCCGCCGGTGTATTTCGCCTTTTTGGCGGCCGTCGTTTTGCTGTATCTGCTGTGGGTCACCTTGGCTAAGCGGTGGTATCTGCGGCGGTATCGGGAACTGCTTTAAGGAAGGAGGAATCTGCATGAAAAAGCACATTGGTTTTATCTCTTTGGATTCCTCTTTGGCCGGGTGGCTTTGGGAAGCGCTGCGCTCCTCTGCCCCGCAGACCGCCTCCGCCCAGGAGCTGGCGGAAGGTCTCCGGGACCTGCTGGACGGCAGCGCCGAATCCCTCATGCTGGAACTGGGCGAGGGCGAGCAGCCGGCTGCGGCGGGCGACACCATCCGCTGCGGCGCCCTTTCCATCGATTGGCGGCAGCGCCGGGTCACACGGGACGGGGTGGAGATCTCCCTGACGCCCAAGGAGTTTGATATTTTATCCTTCCTGGCGCGCAACCGCGGCGAGGTGTTCACCAAGGAGCAGATCTACCAGGCAGTGTGGGAAAACGACTATCTGCTGGACGACAGCAACATCATGGCGTTTATCCGCAAGCTGCGCAAGAAGATCGAGCCAAACCCCGATTCCCCGGAGTACATCCTGACCATCTGGGGCATCGGCTACAAATTCAGCGACAAGCTTTGATCCGAAATTCTTACCAAATCGCAAGAAAATCGCAAGGTTTTGACCATGTGATCTTTCTTGCGATTTTTTTATACTGTTTTTCGGCGAAAGGAAAACGCCGCACCAAAGCCGCCACCCTTCCAGCTAATGATCCGCAACGCGGTTTATCATAAATATTTTCGAGAAAAAGAGGTGAACGACATGGACTCTGACGGCAGTCCACGAAGGCCGGTACCGCATCGGGACGAGGGAGTCCTATGTCCCCAAACGGTACAGCCTTGATTTTATGCAAGGAGGTAACGAACCATGAACAAGAAAGAAAATCGCATGCTGGCTCGTCAGGCCGCGGAAAAGGAGATCCGCGGCGACGAGCAGAACCGCCGCCTGGAATATGCGGCAGCCAACCCCACCCCCGCTGTTTTGAAGGAGCTGCACACCACCCTTTGCGGCCTGGACGCGGAAGCAGTATCCGCCAGCCGAGCCAGACACGGCAGCAACAAGGTGACCCGTGAGAAGAAAAAATCCTTGGCAAGACGGCTGGCCGACGCCTTTATTAACCCCTTTACCGCCATCCTGTTCTTTTTGGCCCTTGTATCCACAACGACGGATATGGTTTTCCCATACTTTTCTCTGTTTGGAAGCGTACCGGAGGATTTTGACTGCCTGACCGTAGTCATTATCCTGACGATGGTGATCATTTCGGGAACCCTCCGGTTTGTACAGGAATCCCGAAGCGGCCATGCGGCTGAACGGCTCCTGGCGATGATCACCACCACCTGTACGGTTACCCGCAAGGGACAGGAGAAGATGGAGATCCCCATGGACGAACTGGTCGTGGGCGATATTGTGCATCTGTCCGCCGGCGATATGATCCCCGCGGATGTACGCATTCTGGAAGCAAAGGATCTGTTTGTCAGTCAAGCCAGCCTGACCGGCGAGAGCGAGCCGGTGGAGAAAACGCCCCAGGTAAGCGAACAAACCGAAAGCGTAACCGATTATCCCAATATTGCATTTATGGGGAGCAACGTGGTTTCCGGCAGCGCGACCGCTGTGGCGGTGTGCGTGGGAGACAACACCCTGTTTGGTTCTATGGCATCCGCTATTGCCGGGGAAGCGGTAGAAACCAGCTTCACCAAGGGCGTCAATGCCGTGTCCTGGGTCCTCATCCGCTTTATGACCGTCATGGTCCCCCTGGTGTTCTTCATCAACGGCATCACCAAGGGAGACTGGCTGGACGCCTTCCTGTTTGGCATCTCCATTGCGGTTGGTCTGACCCCGGAGATGCTCCCCATGATCGTGACCACCTGCCTTGCCAAGGGCGCGGTGTCCATGAGCAAGAAGCAGACCATCGTCAAAAACCTCAATTCCATCCAGAACTTCGGGGCCATCGACATCCTCTGCACCGATAAGACCGGTACCCTGACCCAGGATCAGGTGGTCCTGGAATACCACCTGAACGTCAACGGCGAGGACGACACCCGGGTCCTGCGCCACGCCTATCTCAATAGCTACTTCCAGACCGGGTACAAAAACCTCATGGATCTGGCCATCATCCGCAAGACCGAGGAAAGCGAGGCAGAAGATCCCCGCCTGGTGGACCTGTCGGAGCACTATACCAAGGTGGACGAGATCCCCTTTGATTTCACCCGCCGCCGCTTGACCACGGTCGTCCAGGACAAGAGCGGCAAAACCCAGATGGTGACCAAAGGCGCGGTGGAAGAGATGCTGTCGATCTGCTCTTTTGCCGAGTGCGACGGCAGCGTTCAGCCCCTGACCGACGAGGTGCGCCAGCGTATCCTTCAGACGGTGGACGAGCTCAATGACAAAGGATTTCGCGTCCTTGCCATTGCGCAGAAGAGCAACCCCTCTCCGGTGGGGACCTTCGGCGCCAAAGATGAGTGCGACATGGTCTTGATCGGCTATCTGGCCTTCCTGGACCCGCCCAAGGAATCCACGGCGGACGCCATCAAGGCGCTGAAGGCCCACGGCGTCACCACCAAGATCCTCACTGGCGACAACGACAAGGTTACCCGCACCATCTGCAAACAGGTGGGTCTGAAGGTGCGCAACATGCTGCTGGGGTCCGACCTGGAAGAGATGAGCGACGAAGAACTGGCCCGGGCCGCAGAGTCTACCGATGTTTTTGCCAAGCTGACCCCGGACCAGAAAGCGCGGGTGGTCTCGGTCCTGCGGGAAAACGGCCACATCGTGGGCTTTATGGGGGACGGCATCAACGACGCTGCTGCCATGAAAGCGGCTGATATCGGCATCTCGGTGGATACCGCCGTGGATGTAGCCAAAGAGTCTGCGGACATTATCCTGCTGGAAAAGGATCTGATGGTCCTGGAGCAGGGCATCATCGAAGGCCGCAAGACCTACGCCAATATGATCAAGTACATCAAGATGACCGCTTCCTCCAACTTCGGCAACATGTTCTCGGTGCTGGCTGCCTCGGCGCTGCTGCCCTTCCTGCCCATGATGAGCGTGCATCTGATTTTCCTCAACCTGATCTACGACCTGTCCTGCACCGCCATTCCCTGGGACAATGTGGACGAGGAGTTTATCTCCAAACCCCGGAAGTGGGACGCCTCCAGCGTAGGCAACTTCATGATCTGGATCGGGCCCACCAGCTCCATCTTTGACTTTACCACCTACCTGTTCATGTATTTTGTGTTCTGTCCGCTGTTTGTTTCCGGCGGCGTGTTGTTCAACGACCTGCCCGCCCATTTCAGCGGAACAGAGCTTGCTATGATGCAGGCCAGGTACATCGGCTTGTTCCAGGCCGGCTGGTTTGTGGAATCCATGTGGAGCCAGACCCTGGTCATCCACATGATCCGTACCCCCAAGCTTCCCTTTATCCAGAGCCGGGCTTCCGCACCGCTGACCCTGCTGACCATGACCGGGATCGCCATCCTTACGATCATCCCGTTTACCCCCTTTGGCGCTATGCTGGGATTTGTCGCCCTGCCCGCCGCCTATTTTGCCTACCTGATCCCCTGCATCCTGCTGTATATGGTGCTGGCGACCAGCCTGAAAAAAGCCTATGTGCGGCGCTACGGTGAACTGCTTTAACGATTGGAGGTACTTACGATGAATTGGGCAACGATTTACATGAATCTGTTTGGTACCACATCCCTTTTCGGGATCAATATGGGCTTTTGGGTTGGAATGGCAGTTGTTTTGCTGACTGTCGTCCTGATGAATGTGGTATTTTGGAGCATGAAGCCGAAAAATCCGGCTTCTTCCAAAGGAATTTCATAACGGCATCATCTGACTCAAACCCAAAACAAAAGACCGCTGTAAACCACGAAACATGGCTTGCAGCGGTCTTTTCTTGTTGGCACCCCCTGGGGGAATCGAACCCTCAACTAGCCCTTAGGAGTACGGCGTACCATTTCGTAAATTGTTCATATCATATCTTCCCGTGTTATTTCTTCGCAAATTGTGCTGCCTGGAGGCAGGTCAATTTGCACAAATTCCCCTGAAATATGCTGCCTTACAACGGCTTTTCAAATGTCGTATTAGCAAGGTATTAGCAGGAACCCCTTGTGACAGAGGGCTTCCAGGGGCCATTTCAAAATGCTATTAGCACAGATGGAGGATAATCTTATGAGCACCAACACACCCAACGAAAAAGGAACGCCCCAAAGCAGAACATACACCGTGAATGACATCGCAGCCATTCTCGGTATCGGCCGCGCTACGGCCTATAAACTCGCCAACTCCGGATTGTTCAAGACGATCCGCATCGGCAACATGATCCGCATCTCCAGGAAGTCCTTTGAGGATTGGCTGAAGATAGAGGAAAAATAAGAAAATATAGGGCCGCCGCAGGTTTATTAAACCTGCGGCGGTATAGCAATATTACAAAAGAGGTTCAATCGAGATGAGTGTATTATCTAACCTTTGACTTTGGTTCTGTCACAGTTGGTAACTTTGTTGTTAAGCTGCAGATAACGCATTTTTTGGTGACATGGTCCGGATAAAAATATATCCTACCAGGGATATTCCCGCCTGTGTAGCGCATATGATAACTGACAAGAATCTCCTGCCCATCATATAAAAAAGTATGTTCCTTCTTGTAGTCCTTTAAGGTTTTCTTCGACTCAGGAGAAATAGTTCTGGGTGGAAATGTTTCTGGTTGGAAAATCTCCCCATCCCAAGCTGAAAAGTATTTTTCAAGTTGGAACAATCTTTCCGCTATAATTGGAACAGTCACAGTTGTAACGTCACAAGCAATTTGATTTGTGGCGTTCTCAATAAAGTGTAGCGAAGGAAATGCCTCGGGCAATTTTTCCATAAGTTGTGATGGGGTTTTAATATCCTCTATATATTTTTCAAATTCAGATCGTAGCCACTCACTATTATCAGAAATAGTTCCTTCGGTTGAAAAATTATAGAGAAAATCTCCGTTTAAAAAATCATCATACGCCATGCGATATATACGGCATGGTATTTTTGGTTCTTTCCATTCATCCGAAAATGAAAAACTTATTAGTGGGGCGACATTTTCTGCTGCTAGTTGTATGCCGCCTCCAGATTTTCCAAATTCTGTCTCACAGATTAGTTCATCTTCAGATGGCTCAACCCGTTGAATATGTTGGCACATCCCTAGGAATCGTCTTTTTAACTCCCTGTCAATTTTTGAGTTTCTCCACTGAGCAACACAATAGTTTGGTGCAATATATAGGGAATTAATATCGACAGAGGACAAAATACTCCTTGAAATATTGTGATATTTATTTATTAATTTTGAGTATGTCAAAAGGAATGTATTAAATGTTTCCTCCGCCGTTTGATCCTTTTGTGGGCCTTCAGAAACAGACATCTCGTTTAATACTAGTTGCATGTTATCACCATTAAACTATCTGATCAAGTGCCTTTTCCCATTCGTCAAAAAAGCCATCTGGCCAAAAATCTAACCGCCCATCAGGTAGAATTTGGGGTGTTTGGGCGATATGCTGTACCTTCCCATCTTCGTTAATCGCTTCAAAGAAAAACAGTCTGGTCGCTTCTGCATCAATTAAATCATTTTTAACTCCAATGCGAAGCCCATTCAATACATGGTCACTGTGTGTTTCAATAAAGATTTGGACACCACGAGCAGCACTTCGTGCTATTAATTCTCCCATTTCCAGTTGACCATGAGGATGAAGATGAGCTTCGGGATTTTCTATGATCAATATGTCACCCGGTTTTGCCTTTAAAAGTGCAGTTATTACTGGTAATACATACGAAATCCCAAATCCAACATTGGTGGGTCGATATTCACCCGTTTTTATTGCTGTTGGGGCCTGAGTATAGTAGTAATTTATCTGAGCTAAATCCGTATTAGGAATAGTTTTAATATTGAGCTTTACATTTGGAGATATTTTATCGAGCCACTGCTGTATTAGATCTTTAAGCGTATAGGATTTTCCATCTTCTTCAATAGGATCATCCTGATGTATTGCTAAATAATGTGCAGTATATTGGCCAAAAATTCCAAGCTGAGATTTATTGTTTACATAAAGACTAGATTTTTCATATACAGTTTGGGGTGAAAGTCTTCCTGCATTAATATACTCAAAGTCCGACTTGAGGCTTTCAATTATTTGGCTATTTAATAAGTCTGCATTTAAAACATCTGATTCAGCTTCATACGAGGTTCTTATAATTAATTCTCCAGATTTGTCTTTAAATGTAAATGTAATTTCATCTTTATCAGCATTCTCATAAAGAATGTCTTTTCCAACCCCTAAAGTAGTATAATCACCATTTAAAATCAGATATTGGAGGGATGGATATTGTTCTTGTGATTGTTTTACTAATAATAACGATTGAATAGCTGTCGATTTACCCATGCCATTTATTCCTGAGAAAACATTTAGCGTGCCTAGAGATAAGTCAATGGACTCAAAACACTTAAAATTATGTATAGAAATATTATCAATCATTTTCTAGTACCTTCTCTATTAGGTTAGAGATTTTTTCAAATCTCTTCTTAACAGCTGCCACTTTTCCGCTTCCAATAGATTTGTAAAATTCTTCATCATCAATAAACATTGACATATATTTCTTAATTAATTGATGCTTGTTTTCTTTTAAAAGCACCATCTGGTCTGCGGGCAATTTCGCAACTAACGATGTCCATGTCTCAAATAATGCTTTACTAATCGACCTTCTCCTTTCTTGATCAGGCATACGACGGAAAGCAAATTTTCCAAAAATAGCATAACAAGTGTCCAGTGCCTTTATAAATCTGTCTTGAATTTGCTCAGCGTATTGAGGATCTTTTGCATATTTTATATTAATACATTCCATTGCCCTATTGAGATAGTCATCAATGCTACCATTATAAGATTCTAAATCAAACTCGTAAAAGGCAATGAAGCGTAAAACAAATTCTCGATCAAGCATTCTATCAGTAGGTACGGAATATCCTGTAGCCTCTAAAAATATCTTGGTTTCAGCAAGTTGCTTCAAATATTTTGTTGCAAACCCTTGGAATAATGCATGTCGAATTTCTTGTGGTTCAAGTTCCAAACCGCCCGTGTTAATTCGCTTAAATATATTATATTTTAAGTTTACTGGTGCACCTGGACTAATAATGTAACATATAACTTGTGTTTCGGCCATCCTGCGAAGATAAACTTTGGGCATACTATTATAGTCTGCACCTTCTAAATCTCGCAAAAACTCCATGCCACTTAGATGAAGTGTCTTATCAACAAAAAATTCTTTTAAGGTAGTAAGCCGCTGCAGTCCGTCGATGACAATCCAATTATCGTTATCGCTACCATCAAAGTAAAAAGCGGGTAATGGGATGCGCAAAATGAGTGATTCAATGAGTTGACTTTTCTGGGTCGGTGTCCACAGGCCAGACTTTCTTTGGAAGTCCGGCATCAAATCAATTTCCTCATTCTCAATTCGACTCAAAAGATTGGTGAGCGCAAGATTCTTTGGCAATATATCAATCTTAGACGGATCATATGGTTTGATTTTCGACGATACGACATCAACATCGGTTGCATCATTATCCGTTTCCTCAACCGCAACACTATCTGGAATTATAGATACATTAGATGCTAGCAAATACTCTTCCGCTTGATGAACAGCATCAACATTTTGCTTCAATGATTGTAATACATCTCTGAACAGAGATTCGCTAATTGAGCCGTCTCCGTAGTTTATGGCTATTGATATAACTTTATCAAGTTCAGCCTTCACCTTATTGCTTAAAATGTTCATGCATCAATACTCCTTAAAATATTAAAAAACGAGGGAACCGTATATATGATTTATCGCATTAGTATTAATCTTGTTCCTGAGCTTATCAACAATGTCCCAATGTATTTTTGGTGTATACTAGGTCAACACGCAAATTTTGAAGTTAACTGTGGACACGGATGGGCAGATAGCATATTATCTGCTGCAAAAGAAGCCCAACACTACTATGAAACAAGAATCAGTCCTCATAATTCATCCCCACCCAGTTGCTAGTACTCTTTTTAACCTATACAATTCTCACAATCAATCTAATACACGACCAGTTTTAATTAAATTGAAAAACGCAATCTTTCACTGGAATCAATCGTCATCCTTACGCTTTGAACGGGGTTCTTAAACTGAAATAGCACTATTTTGTGTATATTAACCATTTTGTTTATTATAACATTGTTTTCTCTTTGCGGCAATATGCCCTCATAGTATTAAATCATGTCATGGGTTTAGCTCCCATGGCATTTTTTGTGCCCATTTACATTTCACACTCTATTACTCTTTGAGCAATTAATAAGAATGATACTCTACCTTTACTACAAAACTGCACCGAAAGGAGCCAAGAATCTCATATTTTCCACTCTACAATTGTCCGAAAAATAGCCGTCCATAGGTTTTCCCCTCCGGGGTATCCGGGCGGCGTAGAGGCTGTCTTTTCCTCAAAAACAAACACTTTTTCAGACCGCCGAAGGGAGGTGAGATTATGGCGGTATTTCGTATTGAGAAAACCCGCGATTATACGGTGATGTCCAACCATCACCTGCGCAACGCTGGGCTGTCGCTGAAGTCAAAAGGGCTACTCTCCATGATGCTGTCTTTGCCGGAGGACTGGAACTACACCACCAGGGGCTTGGCTAAAATCTGCAAGGAAGGAACGGACAGCATCGGATCAGCTCTGAAAGAGCTGGAGCGGGCCGGGTACATAGTCCGCAACCGTCTGCGGGACAGCAAGGGCAAGATCGTGGACGTGGAGTATGTCATCTACGAGACACCCCATCCCCCGGACACGGGCCAGCCGTGTGAGGACGAGCCGGATACGGCTTGTCCAGATACGGAAAACCCGGATATGGATAACCCATGTCTGGAAAACCGGCCGCAATTAAATAAAGAGAAAAGAAATCCTGAAGAACAAAATACTGATTCATCAAGTACGGAAGGATCAAATCCTATCCAATCAAGCCCCCAAACCCCCGCAGGGGCCAAACGGACCGGACGGGACTGGATGCGGGAGCGAGAGAGCTATCGGGAACTGATTTTGGAGAATATCGAGTATGACATCCTCGTACAGAACGAGCGCATGGACCGTGACCGTCTGAACGAGCTGGTGGAGCTCATGGTGGATACCGTCTGTTCCCGCAGGGAGACGATCCGCATTGCCGGGGACGACTATCCGGCGGAGGTGGTCAAATCCCGGTTCCTGAAGCTGAACAGTTCCCACATCGAGTATGTGCTGGACCGTATGCGGGAGAACACCACCTATGTCCGCAACATCAAGAAATATCTGCTGGCTGCCCTGTATAACGCCCCGGCCACCATCGACAGCTACTATGCGTCCCTGGTGAACCACGACCTGTACGGCAGCGGAGAAAGGAGGTAATCACTCATGCAGGAAGAAGTCACCCAGCGCACCGTTGCCCTCTGTGTGGAGGCCACCAAGCTCTCCGCCGGGATGCTGCAACAGGCCATGAAAAAAGTGCTGGACGAGATGCAGAAAGGCGTGACCGGCCACAAGACCAAGCTGCACCACGGCAAGCAGACCCTCCGGCAGCTGATGAAGCACAACACCGGCGTTTCCAACATCGAGATCACCGACCAGAACATCCGGGCCTTTTCCGCCACCGCCAAGAAGTACGGCATTGACTTCGCGCTGAAAAAGGATACCAGCGGCGAGATACCCCGCTATCTGGTGTTCTTCAAGGGCCGGGATGCCGATGTTATCACGGCGGCCTTTCGGGAGTTCTCCGCAAAGAACCTGGAGAAAGAGAAAAAGCCCTCCATCCGCAAGGAGCTGGACCAGGCGAAGCAGCAGGCCAAAGCCCAGCACCGCCAGCGGGAGAAGGTCAAGACCAAAGACCGGGGTGTGGAATTATGACGGTTGACTGGAAGAAAAAGCTGCTCCCCAACCTCCCGTATCTGCTGTTCGTGTATCTCTTTGATAAGCTCTGCCAGGCGGTGCGCCTTGCGCCCGGCCTTGACGCCTCTGAAAAGTTCCTGCATTTGAGCCAGGGCTTTACGGAGGCGTTTTCTTCTGGGCTGCCCAGCCTGCATCCCCTGGACCTGCTGGTGGGCATCGCCGGGGCGGTCATCGTCCGGCTGGCGGTGTACGCCAAAGGGAAAAACGCCCGCAAATACCGCAAGGGCATTGAGTACGGCAGCGCCCGATGGGGCACGGCGGCGGATATTGCCCCCTATGTCGATCCGGTCCCCGACTGGAACATCCCTCTGACTCAGACGGAAAAGCTTACCATGTCCAGCCGCCCGAAAAATCCCAAGTACGCCCGGAACAAGAACATCCTGGTCATCGGCGGCAGCGGCAGCGGCAAGACCCGTTTCTTCGTCAAACCCTCCCTCATGCAGATGCACAGTTCCTATGTGGTCACCGATCCCAAAGGGCAGCTTTTGTCCGAGGTGGGGACCATGCTGCGGCGGGGCGCCCCCAAGCTGGACG
>JAHZAU010000022.1 GCA_019423755.1 Oscillospiraceae bacterium | reverse complement strand
TGGTGTTCTGCAACGCCGTGGAGGACAACCCCTTCATGGCCGGCGCCTTCCACGGTGTGGGTGAAGCCGACAGCGTCATCAACGTGGGCGTCAGCGGCCCCGGCGTGGTGAAAAAAGCCCTGGAAGAGTGCCGCGGCGCCGACTTCGAGACCCTCTGCGACGTGGTGAAGCGCACCGCCTTCAAGATCACCCGCGTGGGCCAGCAGGTCGCCTGGGAAGCCGCCAAACGGCTGAATACCCCCTTCGGCATCATCGACCTGTCCCTGGCTCCCACCCCCCTCATCGGCGACAGCATCGCCGAGATCTTTGAGGAGATGGGCCTGGAAGCTGCCGGCGCTCCCGGTACCACCTGCGCCCTGGCTCTGCTCAACGACAACGTGAAGAAGGGCGGCGTTATGGCTTCCGCTTACGTCGGCGGCCTGAGCGGCGCGTTCATCCCGGTCAGCGAGGACCACGGTATGATCACCGCTGCCGAAAAAGGCGCCCTGACCCTGGAAAAACTCGAGGCCATGACCTGCGTCTGCTCGGTGGGCCTGGATATGATCGCCATCCCCGGCGATACCCCGGCTTCCACCATCTCCGGCATCATCGCCGACGAAGCCGCCATCGGTATGATCAACGCCAAGACCACCGCGGTCCGCCTGATCCCCGTTATCGGCAAAGGCGTGGGCGAGACGGTCAACTTCGGCGGCCTGCTGGGCTACGCGCCCATTATGCCGGTGAACCAGTTCGGCTGCGGCGACTTCATCGCCCGCGGCGGCCGCATCCCGGCTCCCATCCACAGCTTCAAAAACTAAGCCCCCAAGGCTTGCAAAAAAGCCACCCCGCAGCACCGGCCGCGGGGTGGCTTTTTGTATGGGATGAAAAGGGGATGGCAGGGAAGGGGAGAGCTAGCGCACCGAGTACCGCGCCTGCATGGAGGTCAGCTGGTAGGTGAGCTGGGAGCAAAGCTGCCCGTAAAAGCGCAGGTACTGCTTTTTGGCCAGGCGCTGCTGGCGCTGGTCCTCCTGGAAGCGCTGCCACTGGGCGCAGTGCTTGTGGCAGCCGGGGCAATATCCGGAACAGTTGGTTTGACAGGGCAGCATGGTGCAAGACTCCTTTCGGCTGGGCCGGTGCATTTTAGGCAAAAAAAGCGGCCCGAGCCAACGTCCCCCGCGCGCAGGCGCAGGAGCGGCTCGAGCCGGCAAAGAGGGAGGGGCAGCGGCATACCGCCGCCAGGCCGATGGTTTGCTTTGCTTTCATGGCGCTCCCTCCTTTTTCGTTCTGTCTCCAGTATAGTCCCGCGCCCCGGCGGCTTCCAGCGCTTTGGGGTTAAGTTTGGTTAAAACTTTGGGACACGGCTGCAAGGAAAGAAATTAAATTTTCATTTACCGAATTTAGAGAAAAATAAATTACATTTTACCTTTTCCGGCGGGATAGGTTAACAGAACTTTGGTAAACTGATGTTGTTCCAAAAAACAGAAAGCTCTTTGCTGATGAAATTGAGGAGGAAACATCATGAATCCCACAAGCAACCAAACCGCGACCCAGTCGCAGAAGATGATGATCTTTGTGCTGAGCATGTCCCTTTACGGGCTTGCTACCCTGTTTACCGAACTGATCCCCAAGGTCCAGCTTGGCCTGGTGGAACTTTCGGTGGAATACTTCCTGTTTATCCCGCTGACTTTGGCTATCCTGTTTGACCCGCTTTGGGCCGCCTTGGGCGCCGCCACCGGCGAGCTGGTGTTCAGCGAAATCATGCTGGGCCAGTTTGGCGGCCTGGGCGAACTGGAAAAGTTCCTCACCGTCACGATCGGCGTTTACCTGGCCGGACGGATGGTCAAGAACCCGAAAAACCGCGTTATGGTGGGCGTTGCGGCCATCACCGGCACAGCCGCCCAGCTGTTCATGGGCACCGTGGTGGACATCCTCAAGGTGCAGCTTGCGGTGGAAGAATTTGAATCGGTTGCCGGCCTGCCGGAAAGCGTCTTTGCCACCGAGGGCTTTGCTTTCTGCAACGACCTGCTGTTCTCCGGTATCCTTTTCTGTATGCTGCCCACCATGTACCTGGTACCCCGCCTCTATGGCAAAATCGAGCCCCTGCTGGGTATGGCGCCCCGCACCGAGCAGTCGGTGACCGCAGGCATCCAGCCCAAGGCGCTGGCCCTGTGTGCCGTTGGCTTCGGCTGTGCCGTTGTGGCGGAGCTGGCTGCCACGGCTGGTATGTCGCTCATTGACTGGGAAGCCAGCTGGGCCGAAAGCGGCACCGCCCTGGCCAGCGGTATGGTCGTTGCTGCCGCACTGGCGGTACTGGCCCTGCTGTGGATCAAACACTCCGCAAAACTGCGCGAAAGGACTGTAACACGCTAGATGAACGCCATCGAGATCCAAGACCTGAGCTTTTCCTATCCGGGCAGTTCTCAGCCGACCTTGCGCCACATCTCCCTGGAGGTCCCGAAAGGGGCCTTCGTGGCCATTGTGGGCAACAACGGCTGCGGGAAATCCACCCTTTGCAAGGCCATCAACGGCCTGATCCCGCACTTTATCGCCGGACAGATGGAGGGCGAGGTGCGCATCCTGGGGGAGAGCACCCGCCAGCAGGACATTGGTACCCTGGCCCGCAAGGTGGGCTATGTGTACCAGGACTTTGAAAACCAGATCGTCCGCCCCACCGTGCTGGACGATGCGTCCTACGCCTGCCTGAACTACGCCTTCCCCGATTACCAGGAGCGCGGCCGCCAGGCTTTGGCCAGCTGCGGGCTGGAAGGCCGGGAGGAGGAATACATCTGGCAGCTTTCCGGCGGACAGACCCACCTGCTGGCGCTGGCCGGGGCGGTGTCCCTGCAGCCGGATATCCTGATTCTGGACGAACCCATCGCCCAGCTGGACCCGGCCCACGCCGACCGCATCTACCAGGTGCTGCGCCGCCTGAACCGGGAAGGCGGCAAGACCATCATCGTCATCGAGCACCACACCGAATACATCGCGGAATACTGCGACCAGGTGCTGCTGCTGCGGGACGGCCAGGTGCGCTGGCAGCTCCCCACCGGGGAGGCACTGCAGCGGGTGGAGGAGCTGCAGGAGTGCAACATCTTCCCGCCGCAGGTGACCCAGGCGGCCCACTGTCTGCGGCAGGACGGCATCCTGCCCGCCGACCAGCCGCTGCCCACCACGCTGGAGCAGGGGAGAGCGCGCTTTTCCCGCCTGCCCCATACCCTGGGGCAAACCGGCCGGGAGCCGGAGCCGCCGGCAGCGGACCCAGCCCCCGAGGCGGTGCGGTTTTCCCATGTGCGGTTGGGATACCGTTCCGTCACCGGTGAGAAGCGTCCGGTGCTCCAGGACCTGGACCTGTGCATCCGCACCGGGGAAAAGGTGGCGCTCATCGGTTCCAACGGCGCCGGAAAATCCACCCTCATGAAGCTGATGGTGGGCCTGCTGCGCCCCCAGGCAGGGGAGGTCTCTCTGTTTGGAAAAGCCATCGGGGACCGCAAGGCGGAGGACCTTTCCCGCTGGATCTCCCTGGTGTACCAAAACCCCGAGGAGATGTTCATACAGGATTCCATCGGCGCTGACATTGCCTATGCCATGCGCGCCCGCAAGCTGCTCCACTGGCAGGAGCGTACCCAGGAGCTGTTGGAGCGCTTTTCGCTGACGGAACTTGCCCAGCGGGACGGGCGGCTGCTTTCCGGCGGCCAGATGCGCCGGGCCAGTCTGGCCATCGGCGTTGCGCTGGAGCCTGGCATCCTTCTGCTGGACGAACCCACCGCCAACCTGGACATCGCCACCCGCCGGGAGATCCTTTCGGTGCTGGAGGAGATGAAACAGGTGGTACAGACCGCCGTCATTGCCACCCACGACATGCAGCTGGTGTGCCAGTGGGCCCAGCGGATCATCGTGCTGAACCAGGGGCGCGTGGTGGCCGACGGCACCCGGGAGCAGATCTTCCAAAACGAGCAGGTGGCCCGCCTGGTGGGCATCCGCCCGCCGGAAATTTACACCCTGGCCCAGCAGCTGGACCCGCAGGCCCGCTGCTTTACGGTGGAGGAGTTTGTGCGCTGCTTCACCCGCTAACAAAAAATCTCCAGGCCCGGCCCGCCGTATCCCAAGGGCGGGGCCTTTTGCAAGGAACGAAAGGAGACAGTCATGGACTCGCAAAAAAACGGCTGGCAGGAGGAACTGCTGGACAAATTTTCCATGGATTTTCTGCGCAGCCAGGTGCTGCAAAACGCTTACGGGAACAGTGATACCGTCATTGCGGCGCTGGACCCCCGCATCCTCATGGGATGGTATCTGTTCTTCGGGGTGGTGCCGTGGTTTGTGAACGACCTCCCGTTCCTGCTGGGCAGCTTTCTGCTGGTGATGCTCACCACCCTGCTGGCCCGGGTGGCGGGGCTGGTGCTGTTCCTGTTTGCGGTAGGGGTCTTTTCCCAGACGGGCTACCTGTTTTTGGCTACGCTGCTGTTTGGCGGCGACGCCAGTGCCATCCTGCCGCTGCTGGTACTCACCGTTAAGGTGGCTACCATCTCGCTGGCCTCGGTGACGGTATTTTCCGGCTTGGACCCGGACCGTCTGGCCAATGGGCTTTTGTGGTTCGGCTGCCCGGAGCAGCTGAGCTTCTCCATCTCTTACGCCTACCGTATGCTCCCCATGCTCATGGAGGAGTTCCAAAACGTGCTGCTTTCCCACCGGCTGCGGGGCTGCCCGCCGGCCCGCGGCAGCTTTTGGGGAAAGGTAAAGTACCTGGCATACCAGGTGCGTATAATTATGGAATCGTTTTACCCCCTGATGCTCAACACCGCCAAGCGTGCCCGTACCACGGTGGAAGCCCTGGAGCTGCGGGGGTACCGCTATGCCGCCGCTGACCCGGCGGTGCGCCGCATGAAGCTTGCCTCGCTGAAGGTCACCTGCAACGACCTGCTGTTTCTGGCGGTTTCCGCCCTTTGGGTAGCAGGCAGCGTGCTGGTATCCACCTTGCTGTAACGCTGCGGCGCCACCATCCTGGAAAGAAGGTAATATCGTTGCGAATGGATTTTCACACCCACGGCAAGCTTGCCAAAAAGCTGCCCTTTTCCACCTTGTACACCGACTGGCTGTTTGGGGAGGCCCGGCGGGCCGGCCTGGACGCCTTGTGCCTGACGGAGCACTTCAACACTCTGCAATTTGCGGAGCTGTACCGCTATCTGCAAAGCGTCAGCCGGCGGGAAGGGGATACCCTGGCGCTGGAAAACGGCCTGCGGGTATTCCCGGGCATGGAGACCGACGTGGCCGAGGTGGGGCATGTACTCTGCCTGGGACCGTTGGAGGCGGTGCTGGAGCTCAACCGCCGGTTGGAGCCCCACAAGGAGAAGGGGCGGTTCCTGCCTTTTCGGCAGCTGCTGGACCTGTTTTCCCAATACCCGGTGCTGGTGGGCTGCGGCCATCCCTTCCGGGCGCCGGGGCACCTGCCGGAACAGCCGGAGGAGCAGCTGGCTCGGGTGGACTTTTTGGACCTGAACGGCAAGGACATGGCGCTGGACCCGGAGCGGACCCAACGCCTGACCCGGGAGCTGGGGCAGCGGCTGGGGGTACCGGTGGTGTCCGGCAGTGACACCCATCAGGCGGTGCAATACGGCTGCATCGCTACCGACTTTGACCAGGAATGCCGCACCCTGGAGCAGCTGGCCCAGGAGATGAAGGCAGGGCGCTACCACATCCAGCTGGCCCCGACGGCGGCTTTCCAGGTGCGGACGGCCTGCCTGCTCAAGCGCTCCCTCAAGGAGATCCACGCCCTGGGCGGGGATTACGTATCGGTCCTCACCAATCCGACCCTGGGATGATCCCGCTGGACAAGGGAGCGGTGTTTGTGGTATAACAAATAGGATCGGCCGGCCCGCCAAAGCCGCCCAGACACCCGGAAAGGAGATACCGTCCATGGAGCTGCAGCTTCCGCACCAGCCCGCCCAGCTGACCCGGGCGGAACAGCGGATTCTCGAATACATCAACACCCACACCGATTCGTTTTTGTTTTTGACCATCGGCCAGCTGGCCCAGCAGCTGGAGCTTTCCGACGCCACCCTTTCCCGCTTTGCCCGCCATGTGGGCTGCCGGGACTTCAAGGCGCTCAAGGCGCTGGTGTTGGAGCAAGCTGCGTCCGGCCCGGCGGTGAAGCTGGCGGCGACCCTCCAGCAGGAGGATACCTTCTCCCTGGAAGGCTGGATGCAGCGCCAGCAGTATTGCCTGCAAAAGACCTTGGAACAGCTGGACCAGGGGCAGTTGGAGCAGGCGGCCCAGGCGCTGGCCCAGGCGCGGCGGGTGTATCTCCACGGCAAAAACGCCTCGGCTTCCCTGGCGCAGATGCTGTTTTTCCGGCTGCGGCGGCTGGGGCTTTCGGTGTCGCTGCTGCCTTCCGGCGGCTCGGAGCTGTTGGAGGGCCTGAGCCAGGCCGGACCGGGAGACTGGGTGGTCATGTTCAGTTTCTCCAAGCTTTCCCAGGAGGGGCGGGTGATCCTGCAGCAGAGCAAGGCGGCAGGCTACCACACGTTGGCCTTTGTGGGACGCACCTACCTGCCGCCCGAGGAAGCGGCGGACCAAAACCTGTTTGTCTACCGCGGGGAGGAAAAAGAGTACCACTCCATGGCGGCGCCCACTGCCTTGGTGGATGCGCTGGTGGTGGTGCTGACCCAACAGCTGGGCAGCCGGGGCGTGCAGGCGCTGGAGGCGCTGGCCCGGCTGAAGAAAACCTACTTTACCCCGTAATGCGCCGGTGCGGCGCCGGACGGCTCTTCCCGTGGGGAGGGGCCGTTTTTTGGCGTCCGGGGAGCAGCGAGCACAAAAAATCCCCCGCCCAATGGGCAGGGGAGGGGAGAGGCTTAAAAGCCTTCGATGACGCCTTCGTTCAGGGCGCGGACCACCTCGGCGGCCAGCTGGACGGCGTGCTGGTAGTCCGGCAGGGCGGCAAAGCCGTGGTGGCTGTGGATATAGCGCACCGGCACGCCGATGACGATGACCGGTACGCCCTGGCCGGAAAGGTGGATGGGTCCGCCGTTGGTGCCGCCGCCGCTGCGCACCGACTCCTGCACCGGGATGCCTTTCTGGGCGGCCAGGTCCAGGGCGAAGCGCTGGAAGCGGGGGTTGGTGATCATAGAGCAGTCAAAGTGCCGCAGCATGGGGCCTTTCTTCATGGCGGTCTGGATGAGGTAATCCGGGGCGAAGGTGTCGTCCGCCGGGCAGCCTTCAAAGCAGATGGCCACCTGGGGGCGTACCGTCTCCCGGGCGACAAAAGCGCCGCGCTCGCCGATCTCCTCCTGGGAGGTAAAGGTACCCACCACGTCCACCGCCAGCTCCTCGCCGGACAGCGCCGCCAGGGTCTCCACCACGCAGGCGCAGCCCAGACGGTTGTCCAGCGCCTTGCCCAGCATCACCTGGGAGCGGGGGTCGTAGGAGAAGGCCACGTCCGGGACGATAGGCTCGCCGATGCGGATGTGGTAGACCTCCACCGCCTCCTGGCGGGAGGTGGCGCCCACGTCGATGACCAGGGAAGAGATATCGGTCACGCCGGCTTGACGCTGGGCGGGGGTCATAAAGTGGACCGGCATAGCCGCCACGATGCCCGGCAGGTAAACGCCGTCGGCGTTGCGGACCCGCACCTTCTGGGCCGAAAGGGTGCTGGCGGCCCAGCCGCCCAAAGGCAGGAACTGGATGGTGCCGTTTTCGTGGATGGCCTGCACCAGGAAGCCCACCTCGTCGCTGTGGGCGTCCAGCATCACCACCGGGCGCCGGCCGTTGTTTTGGGCGCGGTGCAGGTACAGGTTGCGCAGGTGGTCCTCCTGGACCCGGCTGCAAAAGGGCGCGGCGGCCTGGCGGCCAAGCTCTGCGACCTCGTCCTCGAAGCCGCAGCAGCCGTTGGCGTTGGAAAGAGATTGGATGAGTTGGATGGAATCAAGAGCCATGATGTTGCCCCTCCTGTTGTCAGATTTGGCAGTTTGCGCGGGCTTTCCGGTGCAAAACGCTGAAATTTTGCCGTCTTGCAGGAACGCCTTCATTTCTGCTTCATTTTAGCACGCCGGGGCGGGAAGGTCAACGGAATGTTTGTTCCGATTCGTTGGAAGCCTGTCCCTGCTGCATGGACGCCCTGTCCGCCAGCAGACGCATATCCGCTTCGGTGCGGATGCTCCCGGCGCTGAGGATCAGCGCGCCCTGCACCCCTTCGGGCAAAGTTAAGAAAAACTGCCGTGCGCCGGAGTCCCGGGCCAGCAGGTCGTACAGATGGTACATGATATCACCTCCCGGCTAGTGTGCCCCGTCCGCGGCGCGCTACTCGCCGGACGGCGGATTTTCCCCCAAAAGCCGCCGCGGCAGTCATTGACGTATGCGCACAAAAATAGTATAATATAAACTCGAACAAGCCCAGATCATCTAGCGGAGGTGCCCCTATGCAGCAACAATCCAACCTTCTTTCCCAGGTGCCGGACCGGGACCTGCAGCTCCAGTGGGAGTACATGGACCGGGTGCGCGCCCTGGTGGAGGAAAAAGCCCGCCGGCGGGGGCGTCCCATGCTGGCGCTGGTGCATTCCTTCGGCTGCCAGGGCAATGTGGCCGACGGGGAAAAGCTGTCGGGCATGCTGCTGCAGATGGGATATACCCTCTGTTCCAATACCGCGCCGCTTAATAACCCCCAGCTCAAGGAGGCGGACCTGATCCTCTTCAACACCTGCGCCGTGCGGGAAAACGCCGAGGAAAAGCTTTACTCCGCCGTGGGGGCGCTGCGCCGCCGCAAACGCCAGGACCGCGACTTTATCATCGGGCTGTGCGGCTGCATGATGCAGCAGCCCCAGGTCACCGGGGTCATCACCGAAAGCTTCCCCCAGGTGGACCTGATCTTCGGCACCCACGTGATGCACACCTTCCCGCAGCTGCTGTGGCAGGCGCTCACCGGCAAAAAACGGGTGGTGGACACCAGCGAAGAGCTGACCGCCTTTGCCGAAGGGCTGCCCACCCACCGGTCGGACCCGGACTGCGCTTCGGTGCAGATCATGTACGGCTGCGACAACTTCTGCTCCTACTGCATCGTGCCCTACGTCCGGGGGCGGGAGATCAGCCGCACCCCCGGCGCCATCCTGCAGGAGGTGCGCCAGGCGCTGGACGAAGGCTACAAGGAGATCCTCCTGCTGGGGCAGAACGTCAACTCCTACGGCAAGGGCCTGCCCGACGAGGAGCGCATCTCCTTCGGGGAGCTGCTGGAGCGGATCAACGCCCTGCCCGGGGAGTTTCGCGTCCGCTTCATGACCCCCCATCCCAAGGACATGACCCCGGCCCTCATCGACACCATCGCCCGCTGTGAGAAGGTCAGCCGCCTGCTGCACCTGCCGGCCCAAAGCGGCTGCGACCGCGTGCTGCGGGAGATGAACCGCCGCTACACCCGGGAGCAGTACCTTTCCCTGGTGCGCTACGCCAAGGAAAAGATCCCCGGTGTGCGCTTTACTTCGGACATCATCGTCGGCTTCCCCGGCGAGCAGTATGAGGAGTTCCAGCAGACCCTCTCCCTCATCCAGGAGGTAGGGTACCTGAGCCTCTTCACCTTTATCTATTCGCCCCGCCCCGGTACCCGGGCGGCCCAGATGCCGGACCCGGTGCCCTACCAGGAAAAGACCCGCTGGATGAAGGAACTTCTGGACCTTTGCCACCAGCTGGCCGACCAGGGCAACGCCTCCTTTGTGGGGCAGACGGTGCGGGTGCTGGTACAGGAGGAGGACCCCCAGGCCCCCGGTATGCTGCTGGGCCGCTCCGACCACGGGCTTCTGGTGCGCTTTTCGGGCGGCCGGGAGCTGCTGCACCGCTTCTGCCCGGTGCGCGTCACCCGGGCTTTGCGCTCCATGTTGGAGGGCGAGGCTGTCCCGGCAGACCCAACCGAACCATCCGCGCCCGACCGGGCTGCGCTGGCATAAATTTTCGAGCATAGACCCCATCCCAATATATTAGGAGGAAATGACAATGGATATCATCACCATGGCAAGAGAGCTGGGCAAAGCCATCCAGCAGGACGAGCGCTACCTGCGCATCGACGCCGCTAAAAAAGCAAACGACGAGGACAAAGAGCTGCAGGAGCTCATCGAGCGCTTCAACATGAAACGCGTCGAGCTCAACATGGAACTGTCCAAAGAGCCCCAGGACAAGGATAAGCTCATGGCAGTGGACAAAGAGCTCAAAGCCGCTTACCAGGAGTGCATGGCCAACCCCCACATGGTGGAGTTCAACGCCGCCAAAGCGGAGGTGGACCGCATGATGAGCTTCATCTCCGACATCCTTTACGGCTCCGTCAACGGCGAAAACCCCGACCTGATCGAGGAAAACGTCGGCGGATGCTCCGGCAACTGCAGCGCCTGCGGCGGCTGCCACTAATTAAGCTTTCGGTCAGCCAGCATCAGGTATGCGCCAGCATCGGGTATGCTGGCTGATTTGCATTTTCCGCCCCTCAACACCACACCCAAAGGAGCCCACCATGGAAGAGAAAAAGCCCCGGGGCCTTTCCCCGATGATGCAGCATTACCTCAGCGTAAAGGAACAGCACAAGGACCAGATCCTGTTTTACCGCTTGGGGGATTTTTATGAGATGTTCTTTGACGACGCCAAGCTGGTGAGCCGGGAGCTGGAACTGACCCTCACCGGCAAGGAGTGCGGTCTGGAAGAGCGCGCCCCCATGTGCGGCGTGCCCTACCACAGCTGCGAGGCCTACATCGCCCGGCTGATCAAAAAAGGCTACAAGGTGGCCATCTGCGAGCAGATGGAGGACCCGGCTACCGCCAAAGGCCTGGTGAAGCGGGACGTGGTGCGGGTCATCACCCCGGGGACGGTGCTGGAAAGCAACATGCTGGAAGAAGGCTCCAACAACTACATCTGCTCCATCTTCCAGGACCCGGACAGTCCGGTAGGGGAGGGGGCCTGGCTCGGCCTTGCCTTCTGCGACATCTCCACCGGGCAGATCCACCTGACCCAGATCACCGAAAACAGCCGCACCCGGCTGCAAAACGAGCTGGTGAAGTTTTCCCCCTCGGAGGTGATCTTCAACCCGGCGCTGCTGGACGACGGGGAGCTGGGGCGGTTTTTAAAGGAAAAGCTCTGCTGCGCCGCCGACTGCCTGGAAGAGGACCGCTACGACCCGGCTGCCTGCCAGAGGCGGGTGCTGGAGCAGTTTGGGGCGAAAAAACTTTCCCAGCTGGAACTGGAAGACCGCCCGCTGATGGTGGGCGCCCTGGGCGGGCTGCTTTCCTACCTGGCCGAGACCCAGCGCCACGGGCTGGAAAGCCTGCGCCTCTTAGATATCTACGAGGACGACCAGTTTATGGCCCTGCCCATCAGCGCCCGGCGCAACCTAGAACTGTGCCAGACCATGCGCGGCGGGGAAAAGCGGGGGAGCCTGCTTTGGGTGCTGGACCGCACCTGCACCGCCATGGGCAAGCGCCTGCTCAAAAGCTGGGTGGAAAAGCCGCTGCTCAACCCCACTGCCATCAACCGGCGCCTCAACGCCGTCCAGGAGCTGGTGGAGGAGCCGATGCTGCAGGAGGACCTGCGGGAGACGCTGGGCCAGATCTTTGACCTGGAACGCATCATCACCCGCATCGTCTTCGGCAGCGTCACCCCCCGGGAGCTGCGCTCGCTGCAATATACCGCCGGCAACCTGCCCCGCCTGCGCCAGCTTCTGGAAGGCAGCCGCAGCCAGCTGCTGCAGGAGACCTACCGCCAGCTGGACCCGCTGGAAGACCTGTGCCGCCTGCTGGACGAAGCCATCGACCCGGAGCCCCCGGCTCTGCTGCGGGACGGCGGGGTGATCCGCCCGGGCTACCACGAGGAGCTGGACCGCCTGCGCCACCTGGTCAAGGACACCAAAGGGGTGCTGGCCGAGGTGGAGGCCCGGGAGCGGGAGCGCAGCGGCATCAAAAACCTGAAGGTGGGCTTCAACAACGTCTTCGGCTACTATCTGGAAGTGAGCAAAAGCTATTCCGATCAGGTGCCGGAGGACTATGTCCGCCGCCAGACGCTGACCAACTCCGAGCGCTACATCACCCAGGAGCTCAAGGAACTGGAACAGACCATCCTCGGCGGCCGGGACCGCATCCTTTCGCTGGAAGCGGAGCTGTTTGACCAGGTGCGCGCCCAGGTGGCGGCCGAGATCGCCCGGGTGCAGCGCACCGCAGCGGCGGTGGCCCGGCTGGATGTGCTCACCTCCTTTGCCTATGTAGCGGTGCAGAACCGCTACTGCCGCCCCCAGGTGGACCTGTCCGACACCATCCAGATCACCGAAGGCCGCCACCCGGTGGTGGAAGCCATGCTCACCGACGGGCTTTTCGTCTCCAACGACACCCTGCTGGACGGCAACCAGAACCAGATCGCCATCATCACCGGCCCCAACATGGCGGGTAAATCCACCTATATGCGCCAAACCGCCCTCATCGTGCTCATGGCCCAGATGGGCAGCTTCGTCCCGGCCCGGGCCGCCAGCATCGGGGTGGTGGACGGCATCTACACCCGCGTCGGCGCCTCGGACGACCTGGCTTCCGGCCAGTCCACCTTCATGGTGGAGATGAACGAGGTGGCGGAGATCTTGCAGAACGCCACCTCCCGCAGCCTGCTGATTCTCGACGAGATCGGCCGCGGCACCTCCACCTTCGACGGCATGAGCATCGCCCGGGCGGTGGTGGAGCACATCGCCAACCGCCGCAAGCTGGGGGCCAAGACCCTCTTTGCCACCCACTACCACGAGCTGACCTGCCTGGAAGCGGAGCTTCCCGGGGTGAAAAACTACAACATCGCCGTGAAGAAGAACGGCGAGGACATTATCTTCCTGCGGCGCATCCTCCCCGGCGGCACCGACGACAGCTACGGCATCTACGTCTCCCGCCTGGCGGGCATCCCGGAGGAGATCGTCACCCGCGCCGGGCAGATCCTGCGCCAGCTGGAAGCCGGGGCCCCGGTGTCCGCCGCCAGCCGCAAGAAAAAGAAGCCCCAGGAGGAGCAGCAGATGGTACTGGTGGCCCAGCCGGAGCCGGAAGCCCTGCGCCGCCTGCGCCAGCTGGACATCAACAAGCTGACCCCCATCCAAGCGCTGGTGGCCCTGGGAGAGCTGCAGGCCCTGCTGTAGCGGCTCCCCGTTTTCCACAGAAAGGAGCGATCTTCTATGCCAATGATCTTTTTTGCCGACCGTCTGCGCCAGCTGCGTCTGGAGCGGGAGATGAACGAAGGCCAGATGGCCCAGCTGCTCAACTGCACCCCCCGCACCTACCAGGACTACGAAAACGGCCGTCTTTACCCCCACGCTATGAACCTTTGCGACATCGCCGACTATTTTAACGTATCCATCGACTATCTTATGGGCCGCACCGACCGGCGGGAGGTCAACCGCTAGCGGCCCGTGTCCCGACTTTTATCCGACAGAAAGGCAGGCAGGACCATGGGAGTCATCCATCTTCTGGACAAGCAGGTGTCCCAGCTCATCGCCGCCGGAGAGGTGGTGGAGCGCCCCTCCTCGGTGGCCAAGGAGCTGATCGAAAACGCCCTGGATGCCGGGGCGACCTTAGTGACCGTGGAGATTCAGCACGGCGGCGTCACCTATCTGCGGGTCAGCGACAACGGCTGCGGCATCGCCCCGGAGGATGTGCCCCGGGTGTTCCTGCGCCACGCCACCAGCAAGATCCGTACCCAGGAGGACCTGGGCTGCATCGGCACCCTGGGCTTCCGCGGGGAGGCGATGGCCTCCATCCACGCCGTCTGCCGGGTGCAGATGCTCACCCGCACCCCCGACTCCCCCGAGGGCACCCGCTACCAAAGCGACGGCGGGGAAAACACCCTGCTGGAGCCGGCCGGCTGCCCGGTGGGTACCACCATCATCGTCCGGGACATCTTCTTTAATACCCCCGCCCGCATGAAGTTCCTGAAAAAGGACGTCTCCGAGGGCAACTCGGTGGCTGGGGTGGTGGAGAAGATGGCCCTTTCCCATCCGGAGGTCTCCTTTAAATTTATCCGCGACGGTCAGCTGCGGCTGCATACCCCCGGCGACGGCCAGCTGCTTTCGGCTATCCACGCGGTGCTGGGCCGGGAGCTGGCCCGGCAGATGATCCCGGTGCAGTACCAGGAGGGCCCGGTGCAGGTGACCGGCTATGTCACCAAGCCCACCGCCGCCCGCTCCAACCGCACCTTGCAGAACTTCTTTGTCAACGGGCGCTTCGTCCGCAGCCGGACGGCCGCCGCCGCGCTGGAAGAGGCCTTCCGCCACAGCATCATGGTGGGCAAGTTCCCGGCCTGCGTGCTCAACCTCTCCCTCCCGGCGGCCCAAACCGACGTCAACGTCCACCCGGCCAAGATCGAGGTGCGGTTCACGAGTGAAAAACCGGTGTTCGACGCGGTGTACTACGGGGTGAAAAGCGCCCTGGCCCAGCTGGACGACCAGCCGGTGGCCCCGGCCTCTGCGGGGATGAACCTGCTGGAACTTTCCCGCCGGGAGGAGACCGCCGCCCAGCTTAGCCTCTCCGATCCCCCCAAAAAGCAGCAGCCGCCCCAGAGGGTGGACGCCAGCCAGTACCGCAAGATGGTGGGCCTGCCGCCGGTGGAGCCTGCCCCCAAGGCGGAGCGGAACACCGCTGCCCCACAAGCAGCCCAGCAAACCACCCCGCAGCCGCAGGCCGGAAAGCTGCGCACCAGCGTCCGGGACCTGCCCGCTCGGGACCCGTCGGTAAAGCGCGCTTGGCAGCAGCCGATGCAGCAGACGCTCCGGGAAACTCCGCCCGCCCCGCAGCAAAAGGAGCCCGCTCCCGCCCAGCCTGCCACGCTGCGGGACGAAGGCGCGTCCTGGGGCGCCATCCCGGTGCCGGAAGCGGTGCGCTCCGCCTTCCAAAAGGAAGCCGCCCCCGCCCGGGAGGAGCCTTTGCCGCAGGAAGAAACCATCCCCACCCCGCCGAAAGCCCAGCCCGCCCCGGAAGGGGAGCCCGCCCCGCCGGAGGAAAGCATCCTCACCGAGGAAGCGCCCCAGTACCGGCTCATCGGGGAGCTGTTTGGCACCTACATTCTGCTGGAAGGCCCCCAGGAGCTGGTGCTCATCGACAAGCACGCCGCCCACGAGCGGCTCATCTTCCAGCAGCTGCGGGAGCAGGGGCTTTCCGGCAGCCGCCAGCTGCTTCTGGAGCCGCTGGTGGTCACCCTGAGCCGGGAGGACTACGCCGCCGCCCAGCCCCGTTTGGAGGAATTTGCCCGCCTGGGCTTTTTAGTGGAGGACTTCGGGGAAGGGGACCTGCTGGTCCGGGAGGTGCCCGCCGACCTGGACCGCCAGGATATCCAGGAGCTGGTGGAACAGGCCGCCCACAACATGGCCCGCCTGCGCGCCGACCTGACCCCCCAGGCGGTGGACGACCTGCTGCACTCGGTGGCCTGCAAAAGCGCCATCCGGGCCGGGGACCGTTCCACCCTGCCGGAGCTTTGGCAGCTGGTGGCCCTGCTGCGGGACGACGGCTCGGTGCGCTACTGTCCCCACGGACGTCCGGTGGCCCGGAAGCTGAGCCGCCGGGAGCTGGAAAAGATGTTTGGCCGGGTGCAGTCCTAGCCCCGCGCCCCAAGGAGGAATCCCCATGCAGCCAAAACAGAAGATTTTGGTGGTAGCCGGACCCACCGCCTCGGGAAAAACCGCCGCCGGCATCGCTTTGTGCCAGCGCTTTGGCGGGGAGGTGGTCTCCGCCGACTCCATGCAGATCTACAAGCACCTGACGGTCGGCACCGCCAAGCCTACCCCCGAGGAACAGCAGGGGGTGCCGCACCATCTTATCGACTTTCTGGAACCTTCGGAAAACTACTCGGTGGCCCAGTACCTGGAGGACGCCCGCCGCGCCATCGCGGACATCGCCTCCCGGGGGAAGCTGCCGGTCATCGTCGGCGGAACGGGGCTTTACATCAGCTCCCTGGTGGACAACCTGCAGTTTGCCGATGAGCCCCAGGACGACGCCATCCGCCAGCGGCTGTGGGAGGAGGCCCGCCAACAGGGCGCCCAGGCTGTCTGGGAGCGCCTGCGCCAGGTGGACCCGGCTTCCGCCGCCGCCATCCACCCCAACAACCAGGGCCGGGTTATCCGGGCGCTGGAAGTGTGGGAGCGTACCGGCGTGCCCATGAGCGTCTGCCAGCAGCAGGCCCGCAGCACCCCTTCGCCCTACGAGCCGCTGATGCTGGCGCTGACCTACCGGGACCGCCAGGCCCTCTACCGCCGCATCGACCTGCGGGTGGATATCATGGCCCAAAACGGCCTGTTGGAGGAGGCCCGCTGGCTGTGGGAGCAGGGGCTTGCTTCCACCAGCGGCCAGGCCATCGCCTACAAGGAGCTTTGGGACTGGATAAAAGGGGAGGAGGAGCTGCCCGCCGCCCTGGACCGGGTGCGCCAGAACAGCCGCCGCTACGCCAAGCGCCAGCTGACGTGGTTCCGGCGGGACGAGCGCTACCACTGGTACTACCCCGACGACTACGCCGACCCCCAGCAGCTTTACGAGGCGATCTTCCCCCTGGTAGCGGAGTTTTTGGAAGAAAAAAGATAAGAAAGATTTTCCATGAGAAAAAACGCCGGCTTTTCCGCCAAATTCTGCGGACAAGCCGGCGTTATTGTGCTATAATGGATAAGAAACTGTAAAATCGAGCGCGGCGGGCTGCCCGCTCGAGGAAAGGAACGCATCCATGCTCAATCTCCAAGATCTTTTTCTCAACCAGGTGCGCAAGGAACAGATCCCCGTCACCATCTATCTGACCAACGGCTTCCAGTTCCGCGGCATGGTCAAAGGCTTTGACAACTTTACCATCTTCCTGGAAAGCGAAGGCCGGCAGAATATGGTCTATAAAAACGCGGTCTCCACCATCTGCCCCCTGCGGCCGGTGCGCCTGCTGGAACCTCCGGTCCCGGGCGCTTCGGAGCAGCCGGCCGCCAAAGGCTCCCAGCCCGCCGGTTGGGAAAAGGAGTAACCGATTATGGCAGCCAAAAAGAAGCTGGTCCCGCGGATCATGGTATGGGTGTTCGCCGCGTCGGCGCTGGTGTATATCGGCGTGCAGGTGATCAGCGTCTTTAACCGCAACATGAAGTGCGAGCAGGTCATCGAGGACACCATCTACGACTTTGTGCGCACCGAGGGCATCGTCTTCCGGGAGGAACAGTTGGTGCCCAGTACCGCCACCGGCATCGTGGTCTATAACTATTCCGACGGCGCGGAGGTAGCCAAGGGCACCTCCCTGGCCCAGGTGTACCAGTCGGAGGAGCAGGCCCGGCAGCAAAGCGAGATCGAGTCCCTGCGGGAGGAGATCTCCAGCCTGGAGCGGGTGGCCGAAGGCGGGGCCGTGGGGGTCACCGGCGTGTCCTCCATCACCGACCAGATCAACGAAGCCATGGGTATGATGGTGGACACCGCCCACAGCGGCATCATCCCCACCATCCAGACCCAGAAAAACGACCTGACGGTGCTCATGACCAAAAAGAAGATCGCCCTGCGCCAGGAGGATACCGTCAGCGGCCGCCTTACCGAGCTGCGGCAGGAGCTTGCCTACCTGGAAGAAGCCTCCCAGGCCCAGCAGGGAGCCTCCATCAAAAGCCCCTGCGCCGGGTACTTCTACCGCAAGATCGACGGCGCCGAGACGGTCTGCACCACCGAAGCCCTGGAAACCCTCACCTACGACAGCTTCGCCCAGCTGATGGAGACCCAGGTGGCCTCGGAGGAGGAAAGCGCCCAGATCTCCAAAAACTACCTGGGCAAGGTGGTCCAGGATCACCGGTGGTACTTTGCCGCCGACCTGACCGCCAAAGAAAGCGAAAAGTTCGTGCTGGGCGAGTACGTCAAGCTGGACTTCGGCCTGGCCGGCGGACAAACCATCCAAGCCAAGGTGATGGACCTGATCCCCGACACCCTGCACGAAAACTACGTCCTGGTGCTGGAGTGCAAGGACGTGACCGACCAGCTGCTGGGGCTGCGGCATCAGCAGGTGGAGATCATCTTCAACAACTACTCCGGCCTGCGGGTCAGCTCCCAGGCGCTGCGCTACGAGCAGAACGTCCCCGGCGTCTACGTCCTGGACCGCACCACCATCCGCTTCAAGCCGGTGGATATCATCAAGGAGAGCGGTTCCTTCCTGCTTTGTGAGCCCGACCCGTCTACCGATTCGGACCACACCCTGCGGGTATTGGATTCGGTGATCGTACAGAGCGGCGGCGTCCAGCTTAAGGACGGCGCGCAGCTCAGCGAAGAAAAGATAGAAGGAGTGGAGTCAGACAATGCAACATCTTGACGCACAGCAGGTGCGGCAAAACGCGGCCCGCATCCTGGAAGAGGTGGCCCGGGAAGCAGCCCGGGCCGGCCGGGACCCGGCGGAGATCCGGGTCATGGCGGTGACCAAAACGGTGGACCCGCAGCTGGTCAACGAGGCCATCGCCGCCGGCATCCATCTGCTGGGGGAGAACAAAGCCCAGGAGCTTTGCGCCAAATATGACGCCTACCAGAAGGAGGGCACCGAGATCCACTTTATCGGCCACCTGCAGACCAACAAGGTCCGGCAGATCGTGGACAAGGTGAGCATGATCCACTCGGTGGACTCGCTGCGGCTGGCCCAGGAGATCGACCGCCAGTGCCAGAAGCTTGATAAGGTGATGCCGGTGCTGCTGGAGGTGAACATCGGCCGGGAGGAAAGCAAAGGCGGCGTGCTGCCGGAGCAGCTGGAAGAGCTTCTCGGCCAGCTGGCCCCCCTTTCCCACATCCAGGTGCGCGGGCTGATGGCCATCCCTCCCGTTTGCGAAAAACCCGAGGAAATCGACCAATATTTTTCCCAAATGCAGCAACTCTTTATTGACATAAAGGCAAAAAAATTAGATAATATCAATATGGACTGCCTTTCTATGGGTATGTCCGGCGATTATTTGCGGGCGGTTCGGTTTGGCTCCAATATCCTGCGTATCGGGACGGCGCTGTTCGGACGGCGTCCCGCGGCGCAGCCACAGGCCGCACCTGACCAAAACGAACACAAAGGAGTTTCTTGTCATGGCCTTTAAGGATAAACTGAAGAACTTCATCGGGATCCCCGAGAATGAATATGAGGAAGATTTCGTCGCGGAAGAGGAGGAGCAGGGCTCCTTCCAGGACCCGATGACCATGGAGTCTTCCGGCAGCTCTTACGGCGCCGCCGACCAGCGCAAAAGCAACAAGGTGGTCAATATCCACGCTACCACCCAGCTGGCTGTGGTGCTGGTAAAACCGGAGCACTATGAGGATGCGGCTTCCATCGCCGACCACCTGAACGCCAAAAAGACGGTGGTCCTCAACCTGGAACAGACCAGCAAGGACGTTTCCCGCCGGCTGATCGACTTTTTGTGCGGCGTTGCCTACGCCAACCACGGCCAGATGAAGCGGGTGGCCAACAATACCTACATCATCACCCCTTATAATGTAGACATTATGGGGGACCTGCTGGACGAGCTGGAAAACAACGGCGTCATCTTCTAACCGACGATGGAGCCCAACCTTTCCCTGACCGACCCAGCGGACAAGCTCCTTTACCGGCGGGCGCTGGACCTGTGTGACCAGGCCGTCAGCCAGTATACCGACCGCTATACCACCTTTTTGGACCCGCATCAGCAGGCGGTCTGCCGGCTTGCCTGCCAGCAGGCCCAGCGGGAAGGTCAGGAGCTTTCCTTTACATTCTTTGGCGGTTTCCCAGACGCGCAGCGCAGGATGCTGGGCGTCTTTTGCCAGTATTCGGACCCGCAGGAGGCCCAGCCCCCCATCCAAGGGGTGACCTTCACCTTCCGCCGGGAGGACAGCCTGTCCCACCGGGACTTTTTGGGCTGCATCCTGGGGCTGGAGATCAAGCGGGAGCTTTTGGGGGATATTCTGGTGGAACCCGGGCGGGCTGTGGTGTTCTGCACCGGGGTGGCCGCCTCCCTTGCCTGCCAGCTGGAAAAGGTGGGCAGGGTAGGGGTACGGCCCCAGCTGGGGATCCCCGAGACCCTCCCCGCCGCCTATACCCTGCGCCCCATCCCGGGCACCGTGTCCTCCCTTCGGCTGGACAGCGTCTGTGCCCTCTGCCTGGGGCTGAGCCGGGAAAAAGCCGCCGCCTTGGTGCGCAGCGGCGCCGTCCGGCTCAATCACCTGGAAAACACCCGCACCGACCAGCCCCTCCAGGAGGGGGACATCCTTTCGGTACACGGCCACGGCCGTTACCTGGTGCAGCAGATCGGCTCCCAAAGCCGCTCCGGCCGCATCCATCTGGTCTGTGCGCAGTATCAATAGAACGTTGTAACAGGAGGTCGAAGGTATGTTAACGCCAGAAAGCATTGCGTCCATGCGTTTCAATAAACAGATGGGTGGCTACAACCAGGAGGAGGTCGAGGAGTACCTCCAGCAGGTGGCCCAGCAGATGTCTGCCCTCCAGGCCGAAAAAGAGGAGCTGGAGCAGAAGCTGGAGCTGCTGGCTGAAAAGATCGAGCAGTACCGCGCCGATGAGGACAGCCTGCGCAACGCCCTGCTGGGCGCCCAGAAGCTGGGCGACAGCGTCATCCGCGATTCCAAAAACAAGGCCGAGTACATCCTGCGGGAAGCCCGCATGAAGGCCGACGATATTTTGGGCAACGCTCAGAAAAATATCGAAAAAGAACACGCCACCTTGATCCAGATGCAGAAAGAGGTCACCAAGTTTAAAAACCAGATGCTTTCTATCTATCAGCAGCACCTGGAGCTGATCACCACCCTGCCGGAATACAAAGAAGAGCCCCAGGGCTATCTGGAGGAGCCTGCCGCTCCCGCCGCCCAGCCCGCCGCGCCGTCCTTTGAGGAGGCCCCGGCCCGCCCGGCGGAAGAGACCTTCACCGCCCCGGCCGATGAGCCGGTCTTTGCCCCCCAGGAGGGCCTCTTTGAAGCCGACCCCCTGGAGCACGAACCCGCCCCCGCTGCCGAACCGGCAGGGGAGAACCTGCGCCCGGCCTTCGCCCACTTTGACCCCGACGCCGAGCCCGCCTTCCCCATGGGAGGCACCTCCTCCGCGGAGTCCAAGTTCGGCCCGCTGAAGTTCGGCGACCACTACGACGTCCAGCGCTCGGAAAACCAGGGCAAAGGACTGTTCCGCAAAAAACACCGCTAAACCCGATAACCCCCCGGCCCAGCCTCCGGGTTAAACCATAGAAAAAGTATCAGAAAAGGGAGAGAAGCAATACCATGCCTCAGGATTATAACAAGACCCTGAACCTGCCGCAGACCGACTTCAATATGCGCGCGGCACTGCCTCAGCGGGAGCCCGAATGGCTCAAGGACTGGAACGACAACGACCTTTATGGCCGCATGATCCAGCACAACGAGGGCAAACCCCTCTACGTTCTTCACGACGGCCCCCCCTACGCCAACGGCGATATCCATATGGGCACCGCCCTCAATAAAGTCCTCAAGGACTTCATCGTCCGTCAGAAGAATATGTCCGGTTACCAGGCCCCCTATATCCCCGGCTGGGACACCCACGGCCTGCCCATCGAGCTGAAAGCCCGCAAAAAAGCCGGCGTTTCCAGCAACATTGGCCCGGTAGAACTGCGTCAGCTCTGCCGCGAGTTCGCCCTGCATTATGTGGATGTTCAGCGCGAGGAGTTCAAACGCCTGGGCGTCCTGGGCGACTGGGAGAACCCCTACCTGACCCTGAAACCGGAGTTTGAGGCAAAACAGATCGAGATCTTCGGCACCATGGCCCAGAAAGGCTACATCTACAAAGGCCTGAAGCCGGTATATTGGTGCCCCGAGTGCCAGACCGCTCTGGCTGAGGCGGAGATCGAGTACGAGGAGGACCCCTGCTTCTCCATCTATGTAAAATTTGCCGTGAAGAAGGACACCAACGGCAAACTGGCCGAGATGGGCGTGGACCTGTCCAAGACCTACTTCGTCATCTGGACCACCACCACCTGGACCCTGCCGGGCAACCTGGCCATCTGCCTGGGCCCCGAGTACGAATACTGCGCCGTCAAAGCCAACGGCGAATACTACATCATGGCCAAGGAGCTGGCTCCCGCTGCCATGAAAGCCGCCAAGATCGAAGACTACGAGCTCATCGGCTCGGTCACCGGTAAGGACCTGGAGTACATCGTCTGCCAGCATCCCTTCCTGGACCGCGAGTCCCTGGTCATCGTCGGCGACCACGTTACCCTGGATTCCGGTACCGGCTGCGTTCATACCGCTCCCGGCCACGGTGTCGAGGACTTTGAGGTCT
The DNA here is from genome assembly GCA_019423755.1 of Oscillospiraceae bacterium. GTDB lineage: Bacteria > Bacillota > Clostridia > Oscillospirales > Ruminococcaceae > Negativibacillus. Next base: position 14,926 of record JAHZAU010000022.1, on the reverse strand, counting down.
GCGTCAACCACTATCCCGAGATCCAGATCGTGGTCCCGGTGGACAGCAAGGGCCATCTGACCGCTGAAGCGGGACAGTTTGCCGGCCTGAGCACCGACGAAGCCAACAAAGCCATCGCTGAGTGCCTGACCCAGAGCGGCCATATGTTCGCTGTGGAAAAGATCATCCACCAGTACCCGCACTGCTGGCGCTGCAAGAACCCCATCATCTACCGCGCCACCGAACAGTGGTTCTGCTCGGTGGAGGACTTCAAGGCCGACGCCGTCAAAGCCATCGAAAACATCAACTGGATCCCCGGCTGGGGCGAGACCCGCATCAAAAACATGGTCAACGACCGTTCCGACTGGTGCATCTCCCGTCAGCGTCTGTGGGGTATGCCCATCCCGATCTTCTACTGCGAAGACTGCGGCGCTTACCACATTGACGAGGCTTCCACCAAAGCTGTTTCCGAGCTGTTCGCCAAGGAAGGCTCCGACGCTTGGTGGACCCACGAAGCTTCCGAGATCCTGCCGGAGGGTACCCGCTGCGCCAAATGCGGCGGCACCAAGTTCCGCAAAGAGACCGACATCATGGATGTTTGGTTCGATTCCGGTTCCTCCCATGCGGCTGTCCTCAGCCAGAATCCCAAGCTCAAATGGCCCTGCGACCTGTACCTGGAGGGCGCAGACCAGTACCGCGGCTGGTTCCAGTCTTCTCTGCTGACCGCTGTTGCCTGGAGAGGCGTGGCCCCCTACAAGAACGTCTGCACCCACGGTTGGGTCGTGGACGGCGAGGGCCGCAAGATGTCCAAGTCCCTGGGCAACGGCGTAGACCCCACCGATATCACCAAACAGTTCGGCGCCGACATCCTGCGTCTGTGGGTTGCCTCCTCCGACTACCATGCCGATATCCGCGTATCTCCGGAAATCCTCAAACAGCTTTCCGAAGTTTACCGCAAGATCCGCAACACCGCCCGTTACATCCTGGGCAACCTGTATGACTTCGACCCGGATACCAACTCGGTTTCCGACAGCGAGCTGCACGAGCTGGACCGCTGGGCTCTGGCCAAGATGGACCAGCTGGCTGCCGAAGCCAACCAGGCTTACAACGATTTCGACTTCCACCTGGTGTACTACGCAGTCCGCAACTTCTGCACCGTTGATATGTCCAACTTCTACCTGGATATCATCAAGGACCGCCTCTACACCGAGAAGCCGGATTCCGTCTCCCGCCGCGCGGCACAGACCACCATCTACCGCATCCTGCGGGATCTGACCCTGCTGTTTGCCCCGATCCTGGCCTTCACCGCCGAGGAGATCTGGCAGTACCTGCCCAAAGCTAAGGACCACGACCCCGAGGCCGCTGTCTTCAACGAGATGCCCAAGGGCGGCGCCAGCCAGGAAACCGCCGAGTTCATGGCCAAATGGGAGCGCATCCGCGCCATCCGCGACGACGTCAACAAGGCGCTGGAAAATGCCCGTGCCTCCAAAACCATCGGTAAATCTCTGGAAGCCCGCGTTGTCCTGCACTGCCAGAGCGAGCTGGCCAGCTTCCTGGAAGAAAACCGCAGCATCCTGGAGCCGGTGTTCATCGTTTCCCAGGTGGAGCTGACCTCGGAAGGGGAAGGCGACTGCCGCGGCGAGGTGGACGGCCTGACCGTCAGCGTGGTCAAAGCCTCCGGCCAGAAGTGCGAGCGCTGCTGGATGGTCAGCGAGACCGTCGGCACCGACGAAAAGCACCCGACCCTCTGTGCCCGCTGCGCCGGCATCATCGGCTAAACGTTTTCACATTCCCAAAAAGCGGTGCGAAAGCACCGCTTTTTTCTGCCGGGGCCGCTGCCCCATAGGAGGTATCTGTTTGATCTTTACCTGGATCTGTCTGGCGGGGGCCGCGCTGCTGGTGGCCGCCGACCAGCTGATTAAATTCTGGGCCAACACCAGTCTTTCCCAGATGGACACCTTGCCGATTATCGACGGGGTGCTCCACCTGACCTATCACCAGAACTTCGGCGCCGCTTTCAGCATCCTGCAGGGCAAGCGCGTTTTCCTGCTGGCCTTTACCGGCGTGATGCTGCTGGCGATTTTGGTGCTGCTGCTGAGCCGCCGCATCCAAAACCGGATGCTCACCGCCAGCCTGAGCCTGATTTTGTCGGGCGGCGTGGGCAACCTGCTGGACCGCCTGTTCCGGGAAGGCGGCTTCGTGGTGGACTACATCGACTTCCGCCTGATCCACTTCCCGGTGTTTAACCTGGCGGATATCTGCGTCTGCGTCGGGACCGCGCTGCTGGTCCTGTATGTGTTCCTGTCGGAGGGGCGGCACCATGAGCCAAGAGACTAACCGCATCACCGTCCCGGAAGGGGACAGCGGCCAGCGCGCCGACCGTTGGGTGGCCGACCAGTGGGGGCTTTCCCGCTCGGCGGTGCAGCGGCTGCTGGAGGAGGGCAAAGCTCTCGCAAACGGGGTGCCGCTTGCCAAAAACACCAAGCTGAAAGCCGGGGACGTGGTGGAACTTTTGCAGGAAGAACCCCAGGAAGAATGCACCGCGCCCCAGCCGCAAAATATCCCGCTGGACATTGTTTACGAGGATGACTGTCTTCTTGTGGTGAACAAACCCAAGGGGATGGTGGTCCATCCCGCCGCGGGCAACCCCGACGGTACCCTGGTTAACGCCCTGGCCTGGCACTGCGGCGGGCAGCTTGCCTGCTGCAACGGCGAGGACCGGGCGGGCATCGTCCACCGCATCGACAAGGACACCAGCGGCCTGCTGGTGGTGGCCAAGACCGACCAAGCCTACGAAAGCCTGGCCGCCCAGGTCAAGGCCCACAGCATGGACCGCTTCTACGAGGCGGTGGTCTACGGCGGCCTGCGGGACGACCAGGGCACGGTAAACCTGCCCATCGGCCGCAGCCCCCGGGACCGCAAAAAGATGGCGGTGGTGGAGGGCGGCCGGGAAGCCGTCACCCACTACACCGTGCTGCGCCGCTTCCCCGGGCAGGCGGGGCAGAGCGCCTTCACCCATCTGCGCCTGCAGCTGGAGACCGGCCGCACCCACCAGATCCGGGTACACATGGCCCATCTGGGGCACCCGGTGGCCGGCGACCCGGTCTACGGGCCGAAGAAGTGCATCACTTCCCTGGGCGGACAGTGCCTGCACGCCCGTATGCTGGGCTTCACCCATCCCATCACCGGAGAACGGCTGCAATTTGAAAGTCCGCTTCCCCAATATTTCACCGCCTTTCTGGCGCAGCTGGCGCGCCGGGGCGGGGAGGAAGCATAACCCAAACGCCATATAATAAGGAAAGGTCGGATTAAGGTGGAACATCGTTTTGAAAATTGGCTGCTGGTGTCGGACGTGGACGGCACCCTTGCCTGGGGCCAGCAGATCCCGGAGCGTAACCGCCAGGCGCTGCGGCAGTTTGTGGAGGAGGGCGGCCGCTTTACCCTGGCTACCGGCCGGGGCTTCTGCGCCCTGCGCGCCCTTATGGAGGACCTGCCGGTCAACGCGCCGGTTATCACCCTCAACGGGGTGACGCTGGTGCAGCCGGAAACCGGGGAGGCGCTGGACACGGTGCCCCTTTCCCCGGCGGCCATCCCGCTGACCCGCACCATCATGGCCCGCCACCCGGAGACCGGCGTCTTTGTGGTGGACGACAGCCGTTACTACATCGCCCGCCGTCCGGATTTCCCCGACCCGCTGGTGGAGGACCGCCTGCGCACCTTTGAGGCCGACGGCACCTACGTCATGTACCCGCTGCCCATGATCCCCCGCCCGTGGCACAAGGTGATCTTCGTCCACCCGCCGGAAAAGCTGGCGGAGCTGCAGCAGGAGATCCGGGAGCTTTGTCCGCCGGAGATGTACATCGTCCGGACAGACGTCTCCTACCTGGAGCTGGTCCCCACCGGCATCAACAAAGGCACCGCCCTCACCCGGGTGGCCCAGATGCTGGGCATCCCGCTGGAGCGCACCGTCGCGGTGGGCGACCAGGAAAACGACCGGGAACTGCTGGAAGCAGCCGGTCTGGCCGCGGCCCCGTCGGGCGCGGCGCCCTGTATCCTGGAGCTGGCGGATTTTGTCGCCGGACCCTGCGACCAGGGCGCGGTGGCCGATGTCATCGAAGAACTGGCCCGCCGTGTTTAAACCGTTTTATCCCAGCAAGCTGCCTTCCCGGCGGTTTGCTGGTTTTTTATGCGCAAAAGGGGGAGGATATCCAGCGTTTTCTTCCGGTTTTTCCCCAAAAAGGGCAGGGAAGGGGCATGGTGCCGCCGCTACGGGGAAGGGGAGCCGTTTTTGGGGAAAATTGCGCTTTTCCTCTTTGTTTTTCGTGGGATTTGTGGTAGAATCAAAGCAGAATAGTTGAAAAACGCCGAAGCGTCAACTTCAGATTCGGAAAGGATGATCCATCAGTATGAACAGCAACCTGAAAAAAGAATTGTCCCTGACCGCCTGCAAGGTGCGGATGGGCGTCATCGAGGGGACCCACAGCGCCAAATCCGGCCATCCCGGCGGCTCCCTGTCGGTGGCAGATATCCTCACCTACCTGTACTTCGCCCAGATGAAGATCGACCCGGAAAATCCCCGCTGGGAGGACCGCGACCGTCTGGTGCTCTCCAAGGGCCACGTTGCCCCCGCCCTGTACTCCTGCCTGGCCAACCGCGGCTACTTCCCGGTGGAGGAGCTGAAGACCCTGCGTCACATCGGTTCCCGCCTGCAGGGCCATCCGGATATGAAGCACATCCCCGGCGTCGATATGTCCTCCGGTTCTCTGGGCCAGGGCATCTCTGCCGCCTGCGGCATGGCCAAGGCTGCCAAGCTGATGAACAAGGACTACCGTGTTTACGCCGTTTTGGGCGACGGTGAGATCCAGGAGGGCCAGGTTTGGGAGGCTGCTATGTTCGCTGGCTTCCAGAAGCTGGACAACCTCTGCGTCGTGGTGGACAACAACGGCCTGCAGATCGACGGCCCCATCGATCAGGTCTGCTCCCCCTATCCCATCGACAAAAAATTCGAAGCCTTCCACTTCCATGTGATCAACATCGACGGCCACGACCTGGACCAGATCGAAGCTGCTTTCCAGGAAGCCGCTGCTACCAAGGGTATGCCCACCGCCATCATCGCCAAGACCACCAAGGGCAAAGGCGTTTCCTTCATGGAAAACCAGGTCTCCTGGCACGGCACCGCCCCCAACGATGAGCAGTATCACACCGCCCTGGAGGAGCTCAACGCCCAGTACCAGGAGCTTTCCAAGTAAGCTGACCGCGAGAAAGGAAGGAATTTCACAATGGCAGATATGAAAAAGATTGCAACCCGCGAAAGCTACGGCAACGCTCTGGCGGAGCTTTCCACCCAATACCCCAACCTGGTGGTGCTGGACGCCGACCTGGCTGCCGCCACCAAAACCGGCGTTTTCAAGAAAGCCTGCCCCGAGCGCTTCATCGACTGCGGCATCGCCGAGTGCAACATGATGGGCGTGGCTGCCGGTCTGGCCGCCAGCGGCATGATCCCCTTTGCCAGCTCCTTTGCTATGTTCGCCGCCGGCCGTGCCTTTGAGCAGATCCGCAACTCCATCGGTTACCCCCACCTGAACGTGAAGATCGGCGCCACCCACGCCGGTGTTTCCGTTGGTGAGGACGGCGCGACCCACCAGTGCAACGAGGATATCGCCCTGATGCGCACCATCCCCGGCATGGTGGTCATCAACCCCTGCGACGACGTGGAAGCCCGCGCCGCCGTCAAAGCCGCCATCGAGCACGTCGGCCCCGTTTACCTGCGCTTCGGCCGTCTGGCTGCTCCCGTTTTCAATGATCCCGAGACCTATCACTTCGAGCTGGGCAAGGGCGTGACCCTGCGCGACGGTAAAGACCTGACCATCGTCGCCACCGGCCTGATGGTAGCCGAAGCGGTAGAAGCTGCCGAGAAACTGGCTGCCGAGGGCATCGACGCTCGCGTCATCAACATCCACACCATCAAACCCATCGACCAGGAACTGCTGCAGAAGGCTGCCAAGGAAACCGGCCGCATCCTCACCGTGGAGGAGCACTCGGTCATCGGCGGTCTGGGCGATGCCGTTCTCGGCGCCATCGCTGCCGATCCGGTCCCGGTGGTGAAGATGGGTGTCCAGGACACCTTCGGTTACTCCGGCCCCGGCGGCGACCTGATCACCGCTTTCGGCCTGCGTGCCGCCAACATCGTCGAGGAAGCCAAGGCCCTGCTGGCCCGCTAGGAGCCGATTATGGAACAGCAAAACATGGTTCTCGACTGCCCGCCCCAGGAGCGCCTTGCCCGCATGGTCATGCGGGTGCAGGCGCTGATCCACGGCGAGCGGGATCTTGTGGCCAACCTGGCCAACGCCGCCGCAGCCATCCACCAATGGATGCCGCAGACCAGCTGGGCCGGGTTCTACCTGACCCAGGGTCCGGAACTGGTGCTGGGCCCCTTCCAGGGGCTGCCGGCCTGCCGCCGCATTGCCTGGGGCAAGGGTGTCTGCGGGACCGCCGCGGCCCAAAAGGCCACCCAGCTGGTGCCGGACGTGCACGCCTTCCCGGGACACATCGCCTGCGACAGCGGCTCCCGCTCGGAGGTGGTGGTCCCCATCCTGACCGAGGATGGCCGGGTGCTGGGGGTCATCGACCTGGACAGCTACCAGCCCGACGCTTTCTCCCCGGAGGACGCCGCCGCGCTGGAACAGGTGGCAAGCCTGCTGGTCCAGGGCTGCGACTGGCCGCAGATCTAACCCGAAAAACCAAACACCGCCCCTTCCCAAAACGGGAAGAGGCGGTGTTTTTTGCTGTTCGGGGGATTAATATTCAAATAAGTACCGCTCGTAGGCATTGATGATCTGGGTGCTGCCGTACTCCGAAAGGCGGGGGATGCTGCCGTAGGTCATGTGGACGTGCCCGTGGACAAAATACTTCGGCTGGTACTTGTCCATCAAGGGAAGGAAGGAGGTAAAGCCAGTGTGGGCGATGTCCCGCCCGTCGTTGATGCCGTAGGCCGGGGCATGGGCCAGCAGGATGTCAAACCCGTGGTTCACCTGCAGCCGGGGCCAAAGCTTCCAGATGCGCCGCTGCATCTGGCCCTGGGTGTACTGGTGGCTGCCTTCCTCCTTATAGCGGATGGAGCCGCCCAGCCCCAGGATGCGCACACCCTTGTGGTTGTAGATCTTGCCGTCGATGCAGATGCAGTTGTTGGGCGGAAACTTGGCGTAGTTGTCGTCGTGGTTGCCGTGGACGTAAAGCACCGGCGCGGCGGTGAAGGTAGCCAGGAAGGAAAGGTACTCCGGCTTCAGGTCGCCGCAGGAGAGGATCAGGTCCACCCCTTCCAGCTTGCTTTTTTCAAAGTAATCCCACAGGAACTTGGATTCCTCGTCGGCGAGGGCTAGGATCTTCATACGCTGCCTCCTTCCCGAAGGATGCCCTGGAACCCGGCCAGGGTGCGGGCTTCTTCGTTTAAGGTCTCCAGCGCCGGGAAGCTGCCCACCACGTTTTCCGCCAGCCAGTCCATGGTGATGATGGAGGAGGGGGAGAGGGTGGGGGCGTCGTCCTCCTGCACCACCCCCTGCTGGCTGACCAGACGGCCGGAGAAGGGGTGGAACTGGTGGCGGCAGATGCTTTCCTTGAGCAGTTCCACCAGCCGCAGGGTGGGAGCGGGCAGGCTGCGGGAATAGAACAGGTCGATAACCTTGGCGTCCATGCCCCACCAGTAGTTGACGGCGCGGGAGGGGTCGTCCGGCAGGTCGGACTTCCAGCCGCCGTGCAGCACGTTGCGGACGATGCGCTCGTAGAAGATGCCCCAGTTCCACACAGGCATAGCCAGGTTTTCCAGGGTGCCGTCCTCCAGCAGCCGGTAAAGGCCGAACTGGCGGGAGGGCTGGATGGGCCGGATGCGGTCCTGGTTGGAGATGACCCGCACCTGGTTTTGGCGGAAGGCTTCCTCCACGTCGTGCCCCGGGACGGTGGACCATTCCAAATAGACCTTGGCCCGGGGATTGGTCATCTGGGCGCCCCGGGCGAAGGCGTTGATGCTGGCGGCCATGCCGTAGATGGGGTAGTCGGCCAGGTAGCCCACCCGGTCGTTTTCCGCCAGCGCCCCGGCGATGGCCCCCAGCAGGAACTTGGCCTCATACATCCGGCCGTAGTAGGTGCGGATGGAGGGGTGCGGGGTGTTGAGCGAGCAGTTGAGCACCTTGACCTCCGGGTGTTCCACCGCGGTCTTGAGGCTTTGGGGGAGCAGCACCGGCGAGGTGGTGAAGATCATCTGGCAGCCCTGGGCGACCGCCCGGTCCAGCGCTTCCTGCACCTGCTCGGGGGTTTCCAGCTGGTCGGCCATGAAGGTGTCGATCTGGCCGGGGAAGACGCTTTCCAGGTGCTTGCGGCCCATTTCGTGGTTGTAGGTCCAGCCGGAGGTCTGGGCGGATTTGTCGTGCAGGAAGGCGATCTTCTGCCGGCGGCTGGCGGAGGGCAGGAAAAGGCTGCGCAGGCTCAGGGAGGGGGCGGGCTCGGTAGGCTCCATGACCAGGTCGACGGCCTCGTCCCGGGTCAGGGCCAGTACCTCCTTCCAGATGCGTTCCAGGTCGTTGGTGATCTCCTCCCGCAGCGCCTGGCACAGGTGCGGGTAGCCGTAGACCCCCAGGTAGACCAGCATGGCGTCCCCGGTGGTGATGGGCAGGCTGCGGCCGCCCAGCTCCTCAAAGGAGTCGGAGAAGCGGTAGTAAGCCGAGGAAAGCTCCTTTCGCTCCTCGTCGGTCCAGGCGCGGCCGGGGCAGGTGCCCAGGTAGCTTTGCAGCTTGGCAAAGGAGCCCTTCTGGCTGAACCACAGGTAGTTGACCTTGGAGTCCTGATAGAAGGAAAGGAACTCGTAGTAGATCTGACTTTCCAGGGTGCCGTTGGGGCGGGGGAGGATGCGGGTGACGATGGCGGGGATGGACTCGGCGCCAAAGTACTTGAGCACGCTGACCCGCTTGTTGCCCTCCTGGACGTAGAAGTAGTTCATGAACTCGCTGACCACGATGGGGTCACGGATGCCTTCGTTGAGATGGATGCTGCAAAGGGTGGACCACTTGCTGGCAAACTCGGTGTTGTCGGCCAGCAGGGGCATGAAGTTGCTGGCAAAGGCGGCGGTCCGGCCGGCGGTGCAGGTACCCACGATCTTCTCGGTGGGGATGTTCACCAGGCCCAGGCTGTACTCCGACTGGACCTGTACGTTTTCCAAAATATCATCCAGCACCTGAAGGTAGGGGTAATCGCCGCGGGCCACACAAGCCCGGTACTGCTTCTGCCCCAGGCGCAGCGCTTTTTGATAATCTTCCATAGACATAGGATGCGGCCTCCTTTGTTGGGGGAATCGTTTGCCTTAGTGTAGCACGATTTTCACCCCGGGGCAAGGCGATTTCCGGGGCGGGAAGGGGATGGATGAAAAAGAAAAGAAAGCCAGCGTCGGGACGGCGCTGGCTTTTTGGGATACAAGGGGAGGGGAGGGCTATTCCTCCTGCTGGCTGCGGGGGCGGATGACCCGGGGCGTTTCTTCCTCGTCGGAGGAGCTTTGGCCGTCGGAGCCGGAGCCGAAAAGGGTGTCCTCCGGGCTGGCGGTCTCGGGCTTATGGGAGGAGCTTTCCTCGCTGTTGTCCGCCGGGTCGGAGGTGGTTTCCCCCTGGTTTTGGCTGTCGTTGCGGTCGGCGCTGTCGTTGTTCCAGGAGTCGGAGGAGTCCTCTTGCTGTTTGGTGTTCCAAGAGGAGCCTTCCTCGGAGGAATTTCCATCAGAGGCGTTGTCCTCGTCGCTGCCCCAACCCCAGGAGCTGCCCCAGCTGGATTCCGGCGCGTCCTCGCCGGGGCCGGAGATCTGCTGGCTGCCGATAATGACCTCATCCTCGGAAGCGGGGGCCTTGGCCAGCACCATGTGGGTGGTGTAGTATTCCATCAGCGCCTCGTAGGCGGTGGAGTTAAAGTGCAGGCCGTCGCCGGCGTCGTACTCCGCCCGCAGGGAGTTGCGGGAATCCTTCATGATCTCGGCGGAGTTCAGGTAGAAGTACCCGGCCTCCTGGGCGTAGTCGCAAAGCAGCTCGTTGTAGTAGTCGATGTTGTCGTTGTCAAAGGCGGGGATCTCCTGGTACTTCCACCAGGCCGTCGGCAGGATGGACTGAAGGATGATGGTGCTTTCCGGGGACGCCTCGTGCAGCGACTCGGTGAGCGCCCGGTATTCCTCCATAAATTCCTCCTCGCCCATGGTGGTCAGGCCGTTGATGCCCAGCGAGATCATAATGCGTTCCGGCTGGCGGATGGCCACCGCTTCCTCCACGGTGTAAAGCTTGCCGTCCCCCAGGTCCACAAATTCCCGGTCCTGGATGCTTTTTTGGGAGCAGCCGTCGATGGCGTAGACCTGCTCCGGCGGCAGATAGCCGTAGCCGATCATACCGTTGGTGCGGGAGTCGCCCACAAACACCGTCTCGCCCAGGTAGAACTCGGTGTCGTATTCCGGGGTGTGGTTTTCCTGGACCACCGTGTCCTGGCCGGGGATGTTCACCTGGTAGGCTTCCTCCAAGGTGCGGTTCTGCGGGTCGCTGCCGCAGGCGGTCAGCAGCAGGGCAGCGGCGGACAAAAGGGCCGCGCCGCAGCGAAATATTCGATGAATCTCCAAACAAATCCTTCTTTTCTGGCAAGATGGCGCGCCGGACCGCCCCAAAAGGCCGGACCGGACCGCAATTATCATTATTATACCACGCAAACGCTGCCCCGTAAATTCAAAGCGCAAATTTTCTTGCGAATTGCTGGGCGAATTGCCGAAAGAAACTCCCAAAACCTGTGCAAAATGTTAAGGAACCATGAATTCTGACCCGCCGCATTGACAAAGAATCGCCCAGAGGCTAAAATGATTAAGCATGGTAATTAATATAGTTAATAATTAACCTCCACCGAAAGAAAGGAGCGTATCATGAAGAACAAGGAATCCCCGGCCTTTCTGCTTTTTGAAGCCATGGACCGGGTGCGAAAGGCCTGGAAAGGGGTGGTCCCCTGCAGCCGGCTGAGCAAATCCCAGTTCGGGACGCTGATGGTCCTGGCCAGCGGCAGCAAGGAGCCGGGCGCCGTCCCCGGCCGCGACCCCTTTACCCCCATGACTCTGTCGGAGCTGGCGGGCATCATGGGGCACAGCCTGCCGGCCCTTTCCCAGCGGATCACCCTGCTGGAAGGGATGGGCTATGTGGAGCGCGTCCCCAACCCCTCGGACCGCCGGGTCACCGGCCTGCGCCTTACCCCCGAGGGGCTGCAGCTGCTGGAATCCGCCCGGGATGATTTTGTGCGGAAGCTGGACTTTGTTATGGAACGGCTGGGGCCCCAGGGCGCGGCCGACCTGCTTCGCACCCTGGAACAGCTGGCCCGGACGCTGGAGGAGATCCCTCCCGACACCGGCGCCGCCGAATCCGCAAACCAACAGAAATAAGGAGAACGACCCACTATGCTGAAACTAAAGCGATACCTCAAACCCTATATCGGGTTTCTGCTTCTGGCGGTGATGCTGCTGTTTGGGCAGGCTATGCTGGAGCTGACCCTTCCCAACTACATGAGCGACATCGTCAACGTGGGCATCCAGCAAGGCGGTATCACCGAGGTGGCCCCCCGGGCCCTTTCGGCTTCCGCCATGGAGATGATGCCCTTCGTCTCGGAGGAGGACCGTCAGGCGGTAGCGGACAGCTACACCCACCCCGACGCCGAAAGCCTCCCCAAACTGCAAAAGGAATTCCCCGGCCTGACCGAGGAGGACTGGGTGCTGCGGGAGGACAAAGACCCAGCCGCAGCCGACCTGGCCTTCTCCCGTGCGTCCTACCTGCTGGTGAACCTGATGCAGCAGGCCTTCTCTGGGGAGGAGCACGCCGCGGCGGATACCGAATCGGCTGCCATGGACCTGGACCAGATGGAAGCCATCCTGCCCCAGATGATGCAGTCGCTGAGCACCGAGGCGGTGCAGCAGGCTGCCGCTGAGGCCCAGGCCGCCCCGGAAGCCATCCTCAGCCAGACGGCCACCGTCTTTACCAAAAGCTTTTACATCCAGCTGGGCGCCGACACCGACCATATGCAGACCTCCTACATCCTCAAGGTGGGCCTGCGGATGCTGGGTCTGGCGGTGCTGCTGACCTGCTGCTCGGTGGGGGCGGGCTTCTGCCTGGCCCGTCTGGGTGCCGGTGTGGGCCGCGACCTGCGCCACGATGTGTTCCGCCGGGTCACCTACTTTAACAACGACGAGATGGACCAGTTCTCCACCGCGTCGCTGATCACCCGCTCCACCAACGACATCACCCAGATCCAGAACTTCCTGAGCATGGGCCTGCGGATGCTGTGCTTCGCGCCTATTATGGGTCTCGGCGGCATCATCATGGGTCTGTCCAAATGCGTCAGCATGGCGTGGATCTTGGCCCTGGCGCTGATCATCATGCTGGGCGTCATCTCGGTGCTGTTCAGCGTGGCGCTGCCTCGCTTCAAGCGGATGCAGGAGTTTGTGGACCGCCTCAACCTGGTCAGCCGCGAGGAGCTTTCCGGTATGATGGTCATCCGCGCCTTTGCCAACCAGGACTTCATGCAGAAGCGCTTTGACAAGGCCAGCCGCGACCTGACCTCCAACACCCTGTTCGTCAACCGCGCCATGGCCATTATGATGCCGGTGATGATGCTGGTCATGAACGGCATCAGCCTGCTCATCGTCTGGGTCGGCGGTCACCAGATCGCCCAGAGCACCCTTCAGGTGGGCGACATGATGGCCTTCATCCAGTACGCTATGCACGTCATCATGAGCTTCCTGTTTATCAGCATGATGTTCATCATGGTGCCCCGCGCCAGCGTCTCCGCCGACCGCATCAGCCAGGTGCTGGAAACCAAAAACGCCGTTTCCGACCCCGCCCAGCCCAAGAGCCTGCCGGAGAAGGTCCAGGGCGTGGTAGAGTTTAAGGACGTTTCCTTCCGTTACGGCGGCGCCGACGCCGACGTGCTGGAGCACATCTCCTTCACCGCCCGTCCCGGCCAGACCACGGCCTTTATCGGTTCTACCGGTTCCGGTAAATCCACCCTCATCAACCTGATCCCCCGGTTCTATGATGCCAGCGAAGGCACCGTCACCATCGACGGGGTGGACGTCCGGGACCTGACCCAGGCCCAGCTGCGCGAGAACATCGGATATGTGCCCCAGAAGGGCCTGCTCTTCTCCGGCACCATCGCCTCCAACCTGCGCTACGGCGACGAGGAAGCCTCCGACGAGCAGCTGCGCCAGGCCGCAGAGGTCGCCCAGGCTACGGAATTTATCGACCTGCTGCCCGACGGCTTTGACACCGCCACCAGCCAGGGCGGTACCAACGTTTCCGGCGGCCAGCGCCAGCGCCTTTCCATCGCCCGCGCCCTGGTGAAAAAGGCCCCCATCTATATCTTCGACGATACCTTCAGCGCCCTGGACTTCAAGACCGACGCCAAGCTGCGCCGGGCGCTCAAGACCTACACCCAGGACGCAACGGTGCTCATCGTGGCCCAGCGTGTTTCCACCATCATGCACGCCGAGCAGATCGTGGTGCTGGATGAAGGCCGCGTGGTCGGCATCGGCACCCACCAGCAGCTGCTGGAAACCTGCCCCACCTACCGTGAGATCGCCGAAAGTCAGCTGTCGAAGGAGGAATTGGCATAATGGCACAACACAACAAAACCGCACCTCACATGGGCGGACCCCGCATGGGTGGGCCCGGTCCCGGCCGCGGCCCCGGCGCCATGATGGCAGGGGAGAAGGCCAAGGACTTCAAAGGCACCATGCGCCGCCTGATGACCTACCTCAACCGCTATCTGCCCAGCATCGTGCTGGCCCTCTGCTGCGCGGTGGCTTCCACCGTATTCTCCATCTTTGGCCCCAAGATCTTAGGCCAGGCTACCACCAAGCTTTTTGAAGGCGTCATCGCCATGCTCACCGGCACCGGCGGCATCGACTTCGGCGCCATCGGCCAGATCCTTACCTTCCTGGCCTGCATCTATGTAGTCAGCGCCCTGCTTAGCTACCTGCAAGGCTGGATCATGTCCGGCATCGCTACCAAGGTCAGCTACAACATGCGCTCCGATATCAGCCAGAAGATCGACCGCATGCCCCTGTCCTACTTTGACCGGGTACCCAACGGCGAGGTCCTCAGCCGCATCACCAACGATGTGGACACCGTCACCCAGACGCTGAACCAGAGCCTTTCTTCCATCGTCACCAACGTCACCATGATGCTGGGCGTGCTGGTGATGATGCTTTCCATCAGCCCTGCCATGACCTTGGTGGTGCTGCTCATCCTGCCGCTGAGCGCCATCATTGTCAAAAACGTCATCCAGCGCAGCCAGCCGCTCTTTGCCCGCCAGCAGGAATTTTTGGGCCACGTCAACGGCCATGTGGAGGAGATGTACGGCGGCCACGTGGTGGTCACCGCCTTCAACGGCCAGGACGACAGCATCGAGGAGTTTGACCGCCTCAACGACAGCCTCTATCACGCTGCCTGGAAGAGCCAGTTCCTCTCCGGCCTGATGATGCCGCTGATGAACTTCGTCAGTAACCTGGGCTATGTGGGTATCTGTATCCTCGGCGGTTTCCTGACCCTCAACGGCACCATCACCGTCGGCGATATCCAGGCCTTCACCCAGTACGTCCGCAACTTCACCAACCCCATCACCCAGATCGCCAACATCTCCAACGTCCTCCAGCAGGCCGCCGCTTCGGCAGAGCGTGTCTTTGCCTTCCTGGAGGAAGCGGAGGAACCGGCCGACCCGCAGTCGCCCCTGTCCCCGGACCTGATCCAGGGCTCGGTGTACTTCGCCCACGCCCACTTCGGCTACGTCCCGGAAAAGACCATCATCCACGACTTTTCCGCCATCATCCAGCCGGGTACCAAGGTGGCCATTGTCGGCCCCACCGGCGCCGGCAAGACCACCATGGTAAAGCTGCTCATGCGCTTCT